>JAPLTF010000061.1 GCA_026398275.1 Verrucomicrobiota bacterium | reverse complement strand
GCCTTCCGCGCCCATCGGCACGTTTCGGATCTTCTGGGATATGCTCTTTGACGATGTTCCATTGCTCTTCTGTCAGGTCCATCTGTGTATGAATATACACATCAGGCTGTTGTACAAGGAGTATTTATGAGATGGCTTCTAAATGAACCAACTGCTTTCTGAGACCAACCGAGATCATCGACAGGCATACCCCAGGAGGAAAGACAGGGTGAAACGGATTTGCGTCAATTGCGGATCGAGTCCCGGGTTCGATGCCTGCTACATGAGCATGGCTCGGCGGCTTGGAGAGACCTTGGTCGGGCGTGGATACGAGTTGGTATACGGGGGTGCCGATGTCGGGCTCATGGGGGCGGTGGCGGACACCGTGATCAAGGCCGGCGGGATCGTGCGCGGGGTTATTCCGGAGTCCTTTGCCGACAAGGTTTCGCATCAGGGCCTCACGGAACTTCGCGTCGTGCCTTCGATGCACGAGCGTAAGAAGATCATGTTCGACTTGTCGGATGCGTTCATCGCCTTGCCGGGGGGATTCGGGACCCTGGAAGAGATCGCCGAAGTTCTCACGTGGGCGCAACTGGGCCTCCACGCGAAACCCTGCGGCCTGATTAACGTGAACGGCTACTTTGACCCACTGCTGGCGTTCTTGGACGGCGCGGTGGCGAAAGGCTTCATGCGCCCGGAGCATCGGCGGATGCTCCTCGTAGCCGACGAACCGGCTGGCCTGCTGGAGCAGATGGCGACATACCAGGTTCCGACCGTCGAGAAATGGGTGGGGGTCAAGACCAGGGCACAACCAGTGGCGCACACGTTGAACAAGGCTCTGCGGACGACGACAAACGATGCGGCTTCTTCGGCGGCTCAAGGCAGGAGTGAGCGCACGAAAACCGGAAAATGAATGGAGAGACGATGGAATCCGAAACGAAAATGGTGGAGTAATGGGCAACCTGTTCGTGGCGGGCAGCAACTGGCCGATTACGCGGACCGACGAACAGGGCAACACCTATCAGGCGCGCAAGCTCAAGGACGGTTCGTCGCATGAAGTCCTCAAGAACTTCCCGTCGCCGGCGGAACTGCGCGCGGCCCTGTCCGGCCATGCCGAAGACCCGCGAGATCGGTAACATTAGGATCGAAGATGAGAGAATATGATCAACTTGCTGGATCTGGATGGTACGCATCCCACAGAAACCCCCAGACAGGGATCGAAGACGTATGCCGATTTGTTGCGTCGCTGCCGAATGGGGCGACCGTTCTGGACCTGGGCTGCGGAGACGGTATTCCGATTTCACGGTTCCTATTCGAACGAGGATTCAGCCTTTATGGAATTGACAGCTCTTCCAGGATGATCGAGCAATTTGCTCGCAATCTTCCCGGAGTACCGGCCGAGTGTTCCGACCTGCTGCAGTCCGATCTGTTCGGCAGGGCTTTCGATGCGGTTATTGCCTACGGACTTATGTTCCACTTCCCGCTGAACAAACAGGTGGCGGTGATCGCCAAAGTCTCGGAGCATCTTCTTGAAGGGGGCAAGTTCCTTTTCAATTCGTCGAGCGAGCAAGGAGAGACCGTAAGCGAAATGAATGCAGTAAAGGTGGCCCATTGGTCCATGAGCGCTACCCAATACGCTCAGACACTTCATAAACACCACCTAGTGCTGGCACGCGAGTACGCAGACAAACAATCAGGATCCTATGTGTACGTGGCGGAAAAAAGGGTTCATCCGCAAAAAGTGTGCTTACAGAGGGGAAACAGGGTAGATGCTGATGGATGGAAAGCACATTTCTGAAGCGATTTTTTGGGGTCGGAGACGGTTGGGAATACCAAAGCACCAAATATGTCAGGGGTGGGGCCGAAGTTCATCTCAAAGCCCGAAAGGATGCGATCCGGTGTCCAAAATGCGGGGCAGACCACATCGCGTTGCACGGCACGCGAGAGCGTCGGGTTCGAGGGGTGCCCGTGGGGTTGAAAACCATGACGTTCGTGGTCCATGTGCCGCGATGCCAGTGCCGGGAATGCGGGGAGTTTTTCGACTCCTCCCCCCTTTTGCCCCGCGAGGGTGCTCCTACACCCTGGGACTCGCTCGTTTCGTCGCCGGACTCTTCCGAATCATGAGCATGACGGACTTGGCCAACCTGACGGGTTTGGGATGGGATACCATCAAGCGGATCGTCAAAGGAGCTATGACCAAGGAGGCAGCCGAGTTGGACCTCAAGCAGGTGAAGTTTCTGGCCATTGACGAGGTGTATTTGGGGAAGCTCCACAAGTTCATCACCATCGTCATCGATTGGGAGAGCGGACAGGTGCTTTACGTCGCCAAGGGCCGAGGCGAGAACGCCCTGAGACCCTTCTTCCGTCGGCTTCGGCGGGCGAAAGCCGACATCCGTGCCGTGGCGACTGACCTGAGTGCCGCGTATGCCGCCGCCGTGCGCAAAAACTTGCCCCATGCGCTGCTCGTCGCCGACCGCTTTCATGTCATCAAGCTGATGAACGAAAAAATCGACGAACTGCGCCGCGCACTTCAACGCGAGGCCGACATCATGGGACGCAGAGCCATCAAAGGCACCCGGTATCTTTTGCTGCGAGGACGCGAGAATCTCGCCCCGGATCGGCTGCCCGATCTGGAGGAGGCTCTCAAGCTCAACAAGCCGCTTTCCTTGGCCTACTACCTCAAAGAGGAACTGCGGGCGATGTGGAGCTTTCCCGACATCGCACAGATGTCGTCGTTCTTCGACGACTGGTGCCGCCGAGCGGCAGAAGCTGGGGTGCCTTTGCTGGCTTCCTTGGCCAAAACGTTGCGTGGATTCCGGAGCGCCATTCTCAACGGTTGGGTCTATCCGATCTCCAACGGAAAACTCGAAGGCATCAACAACAAGATTGGTGCCATGCAGCGCATGCATTACGGTCTTCGTGACTTCGAGTTCCTCTCCTTGAGAATCCTGACTCTTCATAAGGCTAAGCACACTTTTTGCGGATGAACCGAAAAAAGGACGATGAATTGAATGTGCGTTTCTTTCGCGCTATCAGATCAACCGTCCCGAAAACCCGGGGTTCTATGAGGCCTGCGGCTTCGTCGGTAACCAGGTTGGTTTCCAGATGCGCTATGGGGCATAACGGGTCATTGCACCAGACCAGTCGGGGCGTTTGGCGCTTTTATGAATTCACGCTTGTTTCCGCTCCCGCTGTGGATTGAACTCAGACGCTTGGCAATATCATGAAAGATCTTCAATTATCCGTTGCTGCGTTTGTCCGTCAAAACGGACAGGAAGCTGACGTTGCACATCGTCTGCTGGATGCGGTGTCTGAGCTTGGCGAAGTTGCGAAGGAAGTGCTGAAAGGTTCGTCGTACGGTTCCGCCAAGTTTGCGACGACCAACGGGTGGAAGGAGGAATTGGGCGATGTTCTGTTCTCTCTGCTGTGCGTGGCGAATTCGACCGGCGTTGACATGGAGGAAGCCGTGAGGTTGGCGCTTGCGAAGTATGAGCGGCGAATCAAAATCAAAGGTGAGGCCAGTTCTCGACAGCGCCACAGTCAACCATGAAGATAGAAAACGTCATCTTCGATCTTTCTGTTGACATGGCTGAACGTCTTGGCATGAGGACCGTGCATTTCCTTGGGCGCGAATCCATCGAGGAGATCTATTCTGCAATCGGTATCACCCCCGACTATTATTCCGGCCCTGCGCGATGATCGAATACCGTCACAACCTTGAGGGAATTACCGACGATGCGTTGAGCGGTTTTTTCGTTGGTTGGCCCAGTCCGCCCTCCGTTTCGAAGTTCAGGGAGATTCTGGAGAAAAGTTATGCGGTGGTCCTGGCTTGGGATTCCGAGAGAAGCGAGGTCATCGGTTTTGCGACCGCGATTTCGGACAGAGTTTTTGCAGCCTTCATGCCCCTGCTGGAAGTGAAAGCGGAATATCAGAAACGCGGAATTGGCAGTGAGCTCGTGCGAAGGATAGAGTCACAGCTTGGCGGAATGTATTCGATCGATATCGTTTGCGATCCAGAATTGGAATCCTTTTATTCACGGCTGGGTTACGTGAGTTTGTGCGGGCAAGCGAAACGTTTCAGATCCGGATATGCAAACACGACATTTACTTAAATCGTTCGGCATGGAATATGATCCCACTCCTCACTGACATATTTTGGCTCGGTGGTTCGCCATGTTCCGGGAAAAGCAGCGTTGCGGAACGGCTTTGTGAGACTTGCGGGATGACCTACTACAAAGGTGACGACTATTTCGGCGAGCATCTTGAGCGGGGCCATTCCCGCGGAACTCCCTGGTCGACCCGGTTAAGGCACGCTACAAGCGAATTCATTTTCATGAGATCGCTGGAAGAGAATCTTGATTTGTCATTCTCGATCTTCCGGGAAGAGTTTCCATTTGTCATCGAGGATATCCGGTCCCTGCCGAAACCGATTCTAATAGAAGGTTGTGTGGCCCTGCCGGAATCTTTGGCATCGCTGAATGTTCCGAAGCAAAATGCTTTTTTCATGGTGCCCACCGAGGAGTTTCAACGCGTCCACTACGCAAAACGCCTGTGGGCACCCGAAAGAGTCGCGGATACCAGCGATCCGTCGCAGGCGCTGGAGAATTGGATGCAGCGTGATGTTGTTTTTGCCAGAGAGGTGGCTGCGGCGGCTGAATCCTTGGAATATCCTGTGGTTTGGGTGGACGGTTCCAGATCGATTGAGGAAACGGTTGAGATGGCAGCCCGCCACTTCGGGATCTTCCGCACATAGTGTGCTTAACCGAGTTTTCAGAGGATGGGCGATGGTCATGCCGCCTCTGGCGGAATGGATCGGATTGTTTGTACCTCTGATGAATGCAATGGATGCCGGGCCAATGGCCCCGGCAGATGCCCGCTGCGCGGACCGTAGTTTTATGGCTTCTGTTTTACTGCAGGCAGCGTTTTGACCTCGAGCGGTGCGCTCCAATCCGAGAAATTTCCCGCGGCATCTTTCGCGCGGACCTTCATCGTATAGACCGTGTCGGGCGACAAGTAGGGTTCGGGCATTTGCAGGGCTGCGGTGGTTCCTCCATCCTGATCGTTTTTGGAGACTTCATACAAAACAACGCCCACGTTATCGGTTGAAGTTTTCCAATGAAGAATGAACGAGTCTGCGCCGAGGCCGCTCGCCGTGAGATCTTTTGGAACCGATGGCTTGCTTAAGTCGGGAATTGTGACAGAAAGCGGGCTGCTGGCTTCCGACAGTTGTTTCGCCTTGTTGATCGCCTTGACGGTCAAGGTGTAGGTCGAATTGATTTTCACGTCACGAACGGGCATCGCCAATGACGTCGTCTTTCCGATGGATTTGCCGTCCTTGAATACCTCGTATTCGACGGCGTCTTTAGCCGGCTTCCAGCCGAGATCAAATCCGGTTTCGCTCAGGTTGGCGGCGGCTAATCCGCTTGGGAACGAGGCGGCGGATTCGCTTTTCACAGCCCCCGAAATCGACAGGCGGCTGAGGCCAAATGCGGTCCATTGGTTATTTGATCCCCAGACATAAATCCGGAACTCCGTGCTCGAGGTCAGTTGGTCGTGCCCGGTGATGGCGATGGTCTGGACGGGTTCAGTTTCCGGATAGGTTCCGATGGCTTGATCAGCCTTGAATCCCAACTTTTCGGACATGAGGGTGAAGTTGTGCGGACCCTCCGAAATAAATGTCACATCAAGATCTGTGACCGAATAAACATTTCCTTTGAGGGGCGCGATCGTGATGGAGAAATACAGCCCCTGGGCGATGGCCTCCTCCAAGGTGGTCGCCGCGCTGTTGCGAGCCACCAGAGCGTTGTTGTTAAACCCGACGCGTGTGATCAGAGGAAGATGGATGCTCACGACTCCGGCAGGTGGCGAACCGGACATCCCGGGCAGAATTGTTGCCGCCGCCCATTTGCTCTCTCCATTGACTCCGGTGAAATCCCAATCGTAAAGGGCTCCGGAATTGTCCACGGCGGTAAACTTCTCCGTTGTCACGGTGATCGTGGTCTCCGGGGAGACCTTGGCCTCGGAGTCAAAGGCGACGATCTTCATGGTGTAGGCAGTTTCCGGAGTGAGATCGCCCACCGCGAATTGTGGTCTTGAAGTCGTGCCGATCTGGACGTCGTTTTTATAGACTTTGTAGCCCAGAACCCCGACATCGTCGGTGGAAGGCGACCAGGTGAGAGTAAAGCTCTCCGAGAGCTTGTTGCTCACGGCGAGGTCTGCCGGAGCTGTTGGATTTTGGGTGTCGGCGATGGCGCTGTTGTTTGCGGTCAGGATCTCTTTGCCGGTGCGGTAGGCAATCTCGGCAAATTCCTCATAGAGTTCCGGCCGCAACATCGTGGCGGGAAATTCCGGCTTGAGGGTCGCCGGCGACATGCCCGTGAAAATGGTATAGAATGTCATGGCGTCGAGAGCCATTCCATCCGGGTTTTGATGTCCGCCATCGGGAGCAAAAAGCAGGGACGCGGCATCACCGGGATGACGTTTGATCACCGTATCCCAAGCTTTGATGACAGGAGCATGGAAACACGAAACCTCATTTTTCAGGATGGAATATGTTTCGGCAGATTTGGTCATATGGGCGTCCCAAAGGTGGGAGCCGACGTGGGGCTCATAAAGGATTGTCTTTGCCCCGACTTTTTTCACTTCAGCATCGAGAAGCTTAAAGTAGCGAAGCATGATTTGCTGGTTTTCCGGATAGCCCAGGTAATCGGGATTCCGGGTTCCGTCCTCATTGGTTTCGGAGTCCTTTCGATCAATGGCATCGCTCCATCCCTGAATCACCACATAGGTCCAGCCGCCTTCCCGGATTGCGGCCATCGCCCCGATGCTATCCCACGTCGCATATTCTTTGAGAATGCCCATGCCTTTCACCTTGCTTGCAAACGTCACATCGAGATCCGAGCCCGAGACTTTGATCAGCGACTGGATGGCCGCGGGCAGCGGGCCGCTCCATTCGGTGAAGCTATTCCCGATGAACAGAACCTTGTCGCCACTTTTGAGCGGGGCGATGGTCTGGGGCTCGGCTTGCCCATCGGCATGGGTCGAAATCATCAACCCAAAAACCATCAGGGGTGCTAAAATAAATCTCAGGGAGCCGGAGGGGATTTTGTGGTGGAGGGACATGGTTGTGATGGGACTCAGTGGCCAACAAGGGGTTGCACTACCAGCGACGACCACCGCGTCACCCCATATAAACCACTTCCGTTGCCCAGTGAACAAAAAGAAGCGTGAAACGCTTTACCCGGGCCGGCATTCCGCCAAGGCTCTATGCTGATGGCTCGCCAAACATCGCGCGTTTCAGGTCGAGATAGTAGAGGTAGTCATCGGGCTCAACATCGGGTGGGCACCGGTGATCGCAGAAAGGGATGAACCCGCCGCGCTCGACGAAGGGGGCGGGGGATTCGAGCCACTCGCGCGTTTCTTTGCGACTGCGGCGCAGCCGCACCGCACCCGTGAAGGAAACTCTTGTCACTTGGGCTTCTCAGCCGGGGTGACATCCTCCCACGTCCCGCCGAACCGGACCTCGTCGAGTTGGCCGTAACCCGCAGTGTGACCAAGAAAGGTTCCCATCGTGGTGAAAACCAGATTGCCCTCCGTCGTAATCGAGGCACTCGCCGCGCCAGGCTCCGCGCCGCCCACCTCTGGGTTGATAAACAACGATACTTTGTCTTCAGCGCCGTTGAACTCGATTTTCAGCACATAAAAATTTGTGCCGGCACCCTCCGCGGAAAGGTCGGCCACATCCTGGACGGCATACGAAGTTCCACTCTCTCCGCCGGCCCCGGGCGCCTGAGGGGCATCGAAGGGGCCGCCCTTGTAGGACTTGACTCTCAGGGTGACGTCCCCGGAAGAGGTCACTTTAACGGCGACACCCACGGGCAGTTGGCTGAAAGGTTCGACAGCGGCCAGGCCATCTGTGTGGAGTCCAAAGGACGCTTCGTGGGTTCTGCACTCCAGGAGAAAACTGACATACATGGTCGTGCCGTCATTTCCGACCACAGTGGAAGAAGCGCCAGGAGAGTCCTTGGTGTATCGGTTGTCGATTTTTACCCTATAGTCATCCCACGCCAGATCCGAAAAATTGAACGCTGCTCCAGTGCTCTTCCAGACACTGCCTCCGGACAGGCAATTGCCCGATGTGGCCAGCGTGCCGCCACGGCTGTAAGTCAGACTGCCGGAGCCGGGGGTGTAGCCCGGCGTCTTGCCTGCAGCCCACTGGCTGAACTCCACAGGTGGTGCCAGGGTGCTAAGGTCCGTGTCGGGAGGGTAGTCGAACGCTTCGCAGGCAAACGGACCTGCGATTGCCTGCGTGATCGTCGCCATGGCTAAGGACCCCAGTGCCAGTTTCAGTTGCTTTTTCATGGGAGTGTAAGAAGTGACGAAAGGATCGGCAGCCAAAGAGCAGCGGCTGCCCTCATGTGAAAATTAAGTCAGTTTTAACACTCCCTCACAAGCGCGAAGAACGGGAAGATGGTCACACTCATTCTATTCTCCCGAAGTTGACGATGTAATTTTCGCATCTCCACCGGTTGGAGGCGGCGCCTAGTGTTAATCGATTTACTCAAGCGGGAATTGCGTAACAGCCCTATTCTGATGTGGTGGAGGGTCTCATGCCTCAGAAACTCCACACCCCTCTCCTGCTGCTTCTTTTTCTTGTTGCCGGCATTTTTACTGCCACGGCCTCCCCTGTGCGTGTTGTCTGCATCGGCGACTCGATCACCCAAGGGCGTGGAAACAAAACCGCCTCGGGCGGCGAGGTCGTCCCGACCGATGGATGGCGTTATGCGTTTTGGAAGGATTGTGTGGAGGCGGGGCATCCGATCGAGTTTGTGGGTTCTATAAAGACCGGGTTTGAAAGCACTCCGGTCTATGCGGATTTTCAAGGGCAAAAATTCTCAAATCTCCACGAGGCCCGCTGGGGATGGACGACCGAGCAGCTCCGCGATCAGATCAAGAAGACGTCCGCAGATTGGACCGCCGATCTGGCTCTGGTCTATCTTGGCACGAACCGCGAGCCTGCGACCGAGGACGAAAAGGCATCCGACCCCGAGGGGGCCGCGCGCACCACAGCGGCCATGCGCGAAATCGTGGAAATCCTGCGCGCCGACAACCCGAAGATCGCCATCGTCCTTCGCTCGCCGGGCGGGGATGTGCCGCGCAGTCAGAAACTCGAAGCGGCATATCAGAAACTTGCCAAGGAACTCGGAGCCCCGGCATCCCCGATTTCCGCTGTGCTTCAGGGCGCTGACTGGCAATGGGATCCCAAGGCTGCGAACACCGATACGGTGGACGGTTGTCACCCGAACACACAGGGCGACAAAAAGATCGCCGATGGATTTTTTCAAGCGGCGCAGGGCGTTCTCTCCGCTCCCGGCCGGTAAACCCAGAGGCTTCCTTTAACAACGTAACCCCGGATGAAGAGGACAGAGGTGAGCTACTACGCCTGGCGTTTGATCGTGCGTCAGTATGGTGACCGCGATGCTTCCAAGGCACTGCTCAACCATGCGTTTGTTTTGATGTCCTTGTTTTTGGGAGGCGGAGACTTCAAGCGCACGATGATCATCGCCGTCAATTGCGGGTGGGATTCCGACTGCACCGCAGCCACGGCCGGAGCTTTGTTGGGTGCGATGAAGGGGACGGCCGGGCTGCCTGAGGATTGGGTCAAACGCATTGGCGATCGGCTGGTTTGCGGGGTCAAGCTGCAGCATCAAAATGCCAGCTTTGATGAACTGGCGGATGAGACCTGCCTGCTCGGGGTCGAGATGGCCGCAGCACGAAATTCCGCGATTCAGTTCGTCGGAGCACCCGCCGTGACAGTTCGTCCCGCACCAACTCCAACTGTATCCCTCCGCGTCGAGTATCCGGAAGAGCCGGTTTTGTATCGCGAACGCCCGGCCCGCATTCAACTAGTGGTTCAAAATCACGCCGCCCGCAGCTTGCGGGGCTCCCTCTCAATTGAACCGCCACCCGGTGTTCACGTGGATTTGGAGCCACAAGATCTGGAGTTGCCTGCAGGTGGTTCGCATTCGCTTTTCGTCGAGGCCCGCCGAACGGATCCCGCTGCGGCCCTGCCGGACAAAAACCTGTTTGTCGCGCAATGGAAAGGTTCCGACACCGACGCAAAGCTGACTTTCGGCCTCGGGGGGGCGCGTCAGTGGCTCGCCTACGGCCCGTATTGGGAAATGTGGGACCGCGCACGCTTTCCGGTCTGTCCCTATAATAATCCTGAGCGCACATGCATCCCGGGCGAAGCCCAATGCACCGGGGACAACTACAACCAATACGCCCGGCTCGACTACCCGTATCTGGACGAGGACAGACTCCTGCGCGAGGATCTGCCAGAGGAACTTCCTTTCCGTTTCGAGCGTGGCGAAGACTGGATCGACGAGCGTCATCTGGGCGGGTTTCGCGGGCAGGCGTGTTACTACCTTGTCCGGGAGTTTCGTGCCAGCGAGGCGGCCGGTGAGGTGAATGTCTTTTTTGGCCGCAGCGGCCCCTACCGCGCGTGGCTGGATGGTCAGCTCATCGGCGAGGACCAGCGGATGCGCTGCTGGGCTCCGCACGAAGATGAAGGACTGCGCATCCGCCTCACCGGGCAGCGTCAGCGTTTGGTGATCAAGCTCGTGAACCTGAGCGATGTCTTTCGCTTCAGTGTTTTGTTTATCGGCCCGGGGGATCCCGAAATGAAGCGCGGAGTTTCTTACATGATCGACTGTTTGGAAGACCTGCCGCCGGCTCAAGGGCATGTTGTCGTCGTTTATCCGGACCCCTAAATTCTGGGAGGCGGAATCGCCGACCCCGCTGACTTCTTCTCCTCCATCACGCGTTTTCCTTTCACAAAACTCATGAACACCCAACTCACAGCACAAACCGCCATCGAGCTTCACCGCAGGCTCTCGCACGCCATTCAGAAGCGGGAGGATCGACTTACGCTGGACCCCGGCGAATATCTGGTCTCCCGGCAACTGCTCCCGGAGCGCTTTAGTCATGTCACCAACAATGACCACGGTCTGAGGCGATTTTTGTTTGATGTCGAACAGGCGCAGGACTTTGTTTTTGACGGTCAGGGAGCGCGGATCGTTTGTGTCGGAGAGGTTTGCCCATTGCGCATCGGCAATTCCCGGAACATCACGGTGAAAAATCTGGTGATCGACTGGTGGCGTCCGTTTTTTAGTCAGGGAATCACTTTGGACAGTGGCGAGGGCTGGATCGAATTTTCCATGCCCGAGTCGTATCCGCTCCGGGTGGATCACGGACGGCTGATCGCACATGACCATCATCGCTGGCAAACCGATTTTCTCTGGAATCTTCTGCCGTTTGATCCCATCAAAAAAGAAGTGCAGGGAACGACGGAAAATTGGGGGCTCAGCCGCTGGCACAAGGCGACCGCTCTGGGCGAAGGCAGGTTCAGACTCGAGGCGGACTTCGGCAATCTTCCCGCTCCGGGCGCGCCGATTGTTCTCATGCACGGGAACCGGGTGGCCCCCGGCGTGTGGATCGAAAACAGTGAGGACGTGAGGTTGGAGAATGTGACGCTGCATCATTCCGGAGCGATGGGATTCGTTGCCCAATTGAGCCGCCACATCACCTTGGATCGTTGCCATGTGACACCTTCGGCCGACCGCTATTTTTCGACGTGGGTGGATGCCACGCACTTCACGGACTGCCAGGGGCATCTCGCGCTGATCGATTGCGAGTTGAGGGGGCAGTTTGACGATGCCAGCAACATCCATCAGAGCTATTCCTTGGTCAGAAGCAAAAAGGACAAACACACCCTTCTCTGCCAGGCCATTCATCCGCAGCGCTATGGCACCTTTGCCACCCGGGCGGGCGATGGGGCGATGCTGCGACTTCGGCGAACGCAGGAAATGTTTCAGTTCAACCGGGCCAGGGCGGTCACCGCGCTCAATGAAGAGTTTGCCGAAATCTGTTTCGAAGAACCCGTCAGAGATTGCGACGAGGAGGTGATCCTCAGCCTGCACAATCCGGAAAACAGCAGCGTGGTCGTGCGGGGCTGCAGATTGGGAGCCAATCGCGGGCGTGGGCTTTTGCTCAACATGGAGTCACCGATTCTCGTGGAGAACAATCATTTCCACGTGAGCGGCCGGGCCATCGAATGCATGCCGGACGCCAACTACTGGTGGGAAGGCGCTCCCGTGCAGGAAATGACGATCCGCAACAATGTGTTCGAAAACTGCAACTTTGGTCCGACCGGGGAAGATCTGATTTACCTTTGCCCGGAATATCCCGATGGCTCCGACCCAAGGGAAGGCGCCCTCCGCAGCGGCCTGGGCGGCACAACGGAGGAGGTCATCGCTGCCCGTCCGCCGGCCATGAAAAACATCACCATCGAGGACAACACCTTCATTCAGCACACCACCCACGTCCTGACCGCGGATTCGATCGACGGCCTGGTCTTCCGAAACAACCGCCGATTGGCCAGCGGCGACTATGTTTTCAAGAATACCGGAGAGCCCATCACGATCGGCGAGTCGGTGGTCAATGCCACGATCGAGCCGACAACCTGAAGGTGTAACTAAAAATTGCCGGACTTTTTTTGAACCATGAAAACCCAATACACCAACCCCATCATCCCCGGTTTCCGATCCGACCCAAGCATCTGCCGGGCGGGCGAGGATTTTTTCTTAGTCAATACGAGCTTTGAATTTTTTCCCGGGCTGCCGCTTTTTCACAGCCGTGATCTGGTGAACTGGCGGCAGATCGGCCATGTGCTGGACCGGCCTTCGCAGCTCGACATGACCGATGTCTGGGTTCCCTCGGGCGGGATCTACGGCTCGACGTTCCGGCATCATCAGGGCCGGTTTTTTATTGTGACCTCGGTGCTGACCACCGGTCCGGCGCGGCATTGCATCGTGAGCACGGACGATCCCTTCGGGAGTTGGTCGGAGCCGGTCTGGATCGATTCCGCCGGCGATCCCGAGCGGCTGCTCGACCACGCGATCGATCCCTCGCTATTCATCGATGATGACAGACGCTTTTACCTCACGATCAGCCTCCACGCCAACCCGGATGTTTACTTGATCCAGAGCGAAATCGACCCGCTCACCGGCGCCCTGTTGAGCCCGCCGCGCGAGCTGTGGCGGGGCACCGGGATGCTGGGCACCGAGGGGCCGCACACTTACAAGATCAACGGGCGATACTATCTCATGGCGGCCGAGGGCGGCACGGAATACGGGCACACCGAAGTCCTCGCGCGCGGCGATTCGCCATGGGGTCCGTGGGAACCGTGCCCGCACAATCCGATCCTCACCAACCGCTCGACCGGACTGCCGATCCAGGGCGTCGGCCATGCCGATCTGGTGGATGCGCCGGATGGTTCCTGGTGGATGGTCTTTCACGGGTTCCGTCCGCTGGGCTACCACGGAGCGCACACGCTCGGACGCGAGACCTGCCTGGCCGCCGTGCATTGGAACAAGGACGGCTGGCCGGAGGTCGCGAATGGCGGCCGCATCACACCCGTCATGGAAGCAGAGTTTCCCTTTGCCCCGCATCCGTGGCCGCCCGAGCCGGTGCGCGACGATTTTGATACAGCGAAGCTGCGCGACTGCTGGAACTTCATCCGCAACCCCATCGAGGGAACATGGTCGCTGACCGAGCGTCCGGGCTGGCTGACCCTGCGCGGAAACGCCAACGACCCCGACAGCTACCACTCGCCGGTTTTGGTCGGTCGCCGTCAGTGCGCACACGTCAGCACCATCGAAACCCTGCTCGAGTTTTCTCCGCAGCACGACGGCGGGGAAGCCGGGCTCATGGTCTATCAAAACTACACCCACCACGACGAAGTCGCCCTGCGCCGCACGGACGGACGGAATCAGGTGATCGTCCGCCGCCGCATCGGTTCGCTGCAAAAGATCGAGCACACTCTGGACTGGCCGCAGGCGCAAGTGCGGCTCCGCATCGCAGCGGATGAACTAAACTACACCTTCGCCTGCGCTCCTGCGGGTGGCGAATGGATCGAACTCGGCCAGGGCGAATGCCGCTACCTCTCCACCGAAGTCGGAGGCCGCTTCACCGGCGTCTATTTCGCCCTCTACGCGACCGGATCAGAAAGCAACTCCCCCACCCCGGCGTATTTTGATTACGTGGATTACCAAGTACCCAAGAATCTCACTTGACCCATTTGAAGTTCTGCCCCTTGAGCTGGACATCCGCTCTTAACAGGAGCTGCTCGGCGAGATTGAGAGGGGTCGCATAGCGGGCCTCGATGGCCTCCGGAGCTTCGTCCAGAATCCACAGCCGGCTGCAAACTTCCGGGGCGAGGTTATAAAACACCGAGGCCTGCTCTCGGGCTTCTTGGTCGCGCTCGGCAATGAACCGCTCGCGCCAGTTTTCTTTGATGTAATAGATCATCCAATCGCGATACCGCTCAGGAAACTCGCTCTCCCAGATGGAGCACAACCGGCGCAAATCCTCCACCGGTCCGTGGGCTTTGAAGAGCGCGGCATACTCAGGGAAATGCCCGGCGAGTTGGTAGGGATTGCGCACGGCGGCGGTGGACGGGAAAACCTGCCTCGGCACAAAAATGATATTGATGCCAAAAAGCCGGTCGTCGTGGTCTGATTCGAGAAACGGATTGTCTCCCGGTTGGAACTGATGGAGGAACTTCGGCGCAACCCGCGAAAGCCACTCCGCCCAGGCGGTGGCGGCCAGGAAAGCGACCCCGGATTTCGCGGCCAGCACCCGGAGAAAACCCGCCCCGCCGGGATCACCTTCAGCCTCCCGCAGGTTCGCCTCGGCCAGCAGCCCCTCCATGCCGCAATGCGCACAGTCCGGCAGCCAGAGATCGCCCCGCGGATCGCTCCACGCGCAGCCGATCATCCATTCGTGATAAATTTCGAAGTAGCGCGTATAGGCCGCGCGTTCCTCCTTGATCCCATCGGACAGCTTTTTTGCCGCAGTTGCGATGCCCGGGTCGGCGCACTGCGTCGCACGCCAGAGGCCGGACATGATGAAGCCGATATACCAATCCTGATCGTAAACAATGTCGCCGCGCTCGCGCCAGCCGTCGAAATCCCGAGCCCACTCCCGCCCGAGAACCGGCTCGCGCGTCCGGAACACTTTCGCCTGAAATTCCTCAACCGTGGGCACGGCAAGCCGCGCGAGCAGTTTTGCGCGGAGTTCTTCAGGAACCGCTCCGACCAAGGGGGCCCAGGTGCGCAAAGAATACAAGCGGTCCATGACGCTCGACTCGTCCCATGTCCAATCCCCCGCATATTGAAGCTCCCGCGGCAGCGGCTCCAGCGGACCCACAGCAATCTTCGTCACGTGCAAGCGCGCACGCATCCAGCCGGTTTGGACCGTCGCCTGCCACGAGCCGCCCGACACCACCCGGAACGGACCAAAGACGGTGGGGACCAATTCAACGGAATCCGGCAGCGCCAACAGCCCCCCCCTTTCGCCCCACAAGCTGAAGAAGGCCGGCAGAGGGGCCCATGCCGCATCGCCGAAATCCTGGCGAAGATGGAGGACGTCTCCCTCGAAAGCATACGACTCCGAGCACTCCAGCGGCGGGCGCTCGACCAATTCCCGCCAGATCGTCCCGTGGGCAAAAGCTCCCGCCGGATCGAAACCCTGCGGCAACGGCACCACCATGAGCGGCGTGAAGGCATCGTCAAATTCGATTTTCCAATGCCGCGCCGAAACCGTTCGCAGCCGCAGCATGCGACCGGAAGTCACCAACAAAAACCACCCCTGCTCGGCGCGGACAGCAAGGAAGCCCGCCCCCCCGAGGTCGTGATCCGAAAGCGCATCAATCAGCCGCCCATCGTCGAAAAGCACCTGACGGGCGTCGTTCCCCTGCATCCACCGGAGATGGAACACCGGGTCGCTCCCGACAAACCGCGGCCCCGGCAGCGTCGTCCGCACATCGATGGAAAGCGACCAATCCCCCTCGCCATACCATGCGGTCAGGCCCGTCCAAGAGCGGTCGCGGATCTCGTGCCGGAATGCATCCGGCAATTCGGGGGCAAAGAGCGGCTGACACGAACCGTAGGCGGCAAAAACCCCGCCGTTCCAGTGACACGAGGGAAGAGCATAAGTCTCCGAGCGCTCGCGTTCGCGATACAGTCCAAAACCTCCGACCGAGGTGGTTTTGTTAAGAGACGGAAGAAATGTATTCATCAAGTGCGCGGCAGATTGACTGTTCGCATGGGGAAACGGTTCGCGGGAAACAACCTCCGAGCTAAGAATATCCAACCGATTCTCTCAATGCTGAACCATCACCCGGCCCCAGGCAAACACTCGAGTTTTGTGACGCGGCCGCGGGTGATCCATTCGAGCACGTAGATATTGCCGGCGGCATCGGCGACTGCGGAATGCGGGCTGTTGAAAAGACCCTCCTTAACCCCTTTCCTTTCATTCGGCCAACCCGGAAATTGGTCCGCGCCGGATTGGAAACCAAGCGCAGCGACGGGCTGTTGAGGAAATCCTCCCCAAACGTGCGGCGGTGGGCGCCATCCATTCCATAAACCTGGAACCGTCGGTTGCCGCGGTCCGCGATGTAAAACTCCGGCTGCGGGCGACGAGTGTCGAGCGCCAGCCCATGGGGGCAACGGAAGCGGCCGCCGCCTTCGGTTCCATCCAGCGTGCCAAGCAGATTCCCATCGCGGTCGAAACGGTGGACGAGCGAACACCCGTAACCATCGGCGACCCAGACGTCGCCGTTGCCCCCGAAGCGTTCCTCCGCCACGGCCACCCAGGTCGGAATGCAGGAGCCATCCGCGCAGGCGGGATGGGAGGGCTGCGCGAGTCGGGAGACAACGGTTCCTTCCAGTGACATCTTGACGACATCCTTGGTCGATTCATCGGTCAGCCACAAAAACTCCACACCATTCTCCTCGACCAGCGTCAACCCGTGGGCACCGGGGAAACATCCCCATGATTTCAATAACTTCCCATCCGGCGAATAGAAGAGCACGGCGGGGTCTGCCTGGTGAAAAATAACGACCTCCCCGTTTTTCAAAACCGTGACGCCATGCGTGCGGCCATTGGTCCGCCCGAGTGGGGAGTCAGGGATCGTGATCCAGTTTTCAATCCAGCGAAAGGTTCCAACGGATGTTTCGAGTGTCATAAACCGATTCTCTCGCAGCAGGCGATATAGACTCCGGCGGTCCAGTCGAGCATGGGAGGCATGGGGTATTCGTCAGCGACCTCCAGGCCGCCGGTGTGGGCGTTGTATTTTTCCCAGAGGTTGTTGGTTATGGCGAAGGTGCGCGTCACCGACTCCACATACTTGCGGGCGATGCGTTCGGCGTCCTCGCGGAAGCCGTAGCGGTCGAGGCCGAGGACGGCGATCCAGACCAGCGGCGGCCAGGAGTTCGGGTCGTCCCATTGGTAAATCTGCCCGGGCGGACGCGGGCCGGGCGCGCAGGTGGTGATCCCGAAATCCCGCTCGACGAGGCCGAGGTTTTTCCGCACGCGCGCGGCGCGTTCGGGCGAGGCCACGCCGGAGGCAAGCGCCCACAACCCGGCAGCGCTCGGAACGGTGCCGAGCGTTTGATGCACGTGATCCCAGTCCATATACCAGCCGGTTTTTTCATCCCACATCAGGCGCTCGATCGTGGCGATGCGTGACTTGCTGCGTTTGTGCCAGCGGTCCGCGTTGGCATCGCCGAGTTCGCCCAGCATCCATGCGAGGATCGCTTCCACTTCGACGAGTTCGCTGTTGAGGTCAATGGGCGAAAAATCCATGCAGCGGCCTTCGAAGCGCGGAGTATAATCCCAGATTTCGCATTCGGCCATGAGGTGGGCCAGGGCGATCTGACGTTCACCGTGTTCGTGCGGAAGGTTTTTGATCCGGTCGCGCTGGCCCCAATAAAAGGTCTCCACCCCTTTGGGATTGCTGTGATGCCCGGCACGGTTGAGTCCATCGGGCGCTCCACGAAATGCCTGCCAGAACCCCAGCTCTTTCTCGACGGCGTTTGCGGCCCGGCGCAACCAGATCTTATCGCAGGTCTGCTGATAGACCAAGCGGTAGAGCCGCGCCGCGGTCGGCAACTGGGTGCGGTCAATGCCATCCTGGAGGATATTCGGAATGAACCCGATCGTTTCGACCGTGTGCATGAAACACTCGGCGCTGGATCGCGCCATCTTGAGGTGGCCATCCGGGATCAATCCCAACGCCGTGAACCAAAGGTCCCAATAATACATCTCCCGGAAAAATCCGTTTTCTCCGCAGGGAACGACATAAGCCGCAGGTGTAAGATTCAGCTTCCCGGGCTCAGTCGGTGCAGGCGGACAAAAGGTCTTCGGCCAGGATTCGCGGATGAAGTTGCGGACGTTTTCGATGGATTCAGAATTCGTCATAAATCATTTCAGGTCTCCCCCGCTACTTGCTGGAGGGGGCAGTCAGGGCGCCGGGGAGGCTTTTAGCATCCCGCTTCTGTCCTGCAAAGTCGCGTTGCTGCGGTCCGTGGAATTGCCACGCGTGCAGTTCTTCGATGGAGGTCTTGGATTCCGCGAATGAGCTGAGCGAGATCCGCAGGAAATCAAGATCGACAGCGAGTTGGTCATCCGCCCCGCCATTCTCCATGCCTCCCACCACAAAGTCGGAGGTGTTGCCGAGCGACCCCTCAAGCTCTGGCCCGGATTGGGAGGCCACCAACTTCCCGTTCAGATAAAGACGCACGGACCGGGCCGGGCGGTCGAATTCGGCGATCAGATGATGCCACTGGTCATCGTTGAGTTTTTCGTCCGAGGTAACCTCCAGCCGTGCGGTGCCGTCGTTGACTGCAAAGAAAACTTTTCCGTCGCGCAGCCGAAGGCTGTAGCCGGCACCATCTCCCAATTTTTGCACAAGGACGCCGTTCGCATCCCCGGCGCGGAACATTGCCTCCACCAGCAAACTGGTTTTCTCAGCATTCACGGTGCGGGCCTCCGGCTTGAGCGTGTCGTTGGGCACACGCAGCCATTGGGTTTTTCCATCCAGGCGCAACACGCCTTCGGTCCAATCCTCCATTCCGCCGGCGAGATAGCTCTCCTTGACGAGTCCCCGTCCGATCAACGGATAGCGCGGCGTGTCTTTGTATTTGCTGCGATCCCCATAGCCCGCGCCCATGAACCAATGCTCATCGATGATTTCATTAGGGTTGGCATTGTTGCGGGTGAACTGCCATTCGCCCACCGTGCGCGCCAATCCCCAGGGAACAAAAATGCGGGCACCGTTCTCGCCGGCAAGGGAGTCGGCCGGCCGCCAGTCCATCACATCCGGATTCTGAAATGGTGGGCCCGTGATGGGCTTGACCGACTGATCGGCCTGGGCGCGCAGCCGCTGAAGCGCCTCGGAAAACTGCCCGGGCTTTTTGTAAACCACGCCGGTTTCTTCAAAGACGCCCACGCTGCCAGCCAATCCATGGATCACATTTTTGTCATAGGCCAGAGTTTTGTAATCGAAGGTTCCTCCCTGCGTGTAGTGCGAGGCGTTGGGGTCGGGTTCGCCATCGAGGGGTTCGGCATGACGGTAGAGCATTTCGGTAACATCGCTGAAGGCATTGCCGAGGTAGCGAAATCTTCCGGCATCGGGTGCCTGCTGACGGGTTGCCACGACAAAGCGGTGGAAGCTGTTGTGGAAAAACCAATTTTCAAAACTGAAGATGTTCTGGATGGCGGTGAGGTTCACGCTCTTGGTCGTCACATCATTGTTCCGACCGAGACCGATGTTGTTGAAGAGGTAGTTCTTGAAACTGCCGTCCAAGTAATAGGCGTGACCGAAGCTGCTAGCCTTCTGGTTGTCGTCATTGGAATAGAGCCAATTTTTGTAGCCGATCGCGTTGATCACGATGTTGTTGAAAACGTAAAAGCTCCCGCCCTGCCATGTCTCGATTCCGCCCCAGTCGTTTGATTTCAACAGGACATCCTCAACGCGGTTGTGATGGATCAAATGACGGCTCAGTGGTGCCTCCAACCCGATCTGGGCTTCGCCGCTGGGCTTGCCTCCAAAGACCGACAACCCCCAACCGGCGATCCGGTGCAGAAAGTTCCCGGCCAGATGGGAAGTCTCCGGAAATTGGAAATCCACCGCGTGCCCATGTTCCCCGCTGAGGATTCTCATGCCGATCCGTTCGAGCCGGTTTCGCAAAAAGTCCACATGGCCCAGATGCCCCATGCGCGGCCCGTCGTGGGCGTTGAAATTGCTGATAAAAACCGCGCCCTGATCGGTATCAGTCATGACATTGTCCCGCACGCGCACCGCATCGATCCGGCTTTGGGCATCCCCCACACGGATGCGGACCGGCATGGGCACATGCTCGAACGTGTTGTTCGCGATCACGACTTCCTCCGCCGCCCCATTCAGGTTGATCGCGCCAACCTGGAGGTCCTGACGCGCCCAACGCGGGTGGTTGTAGTCCCAGCCCACATTGCCAAAGCGGAAGGTCAGGCCGGACCAATGAATGTGACCAACCCGCTTGCCCTCGAAGAAATTTGTGTGCCTGGCGGCTTCGATGGTGACGGTGTTCGGATCTCGATCTCCGGGCAAACGAAGGAAGATCCGGGCCGACGACTCGCCCGTCCGCTCCACCCAGAATTCCCCCGCCTCGTCGAGAAACTGCGGGAGATTTTCCAGATAATACCGGTTCCTGGTGATGATCTTTTCGAGCGCCTCGTAGGTCCACGGACCGCGAAACGCGATGCCGTCCTTCTCCTTGTCAACCGCTTCGATTTCCGCCGGATACGGGCTGCCCATGACGATCCCCCACTCGCTCCAGACCGTGCCGCCGACCAAATCCTCCAGCGGACGCGGCAGGGACTTGGCGATGCCGACATGCTTGGAGACGTTGTTGACCTTCGTCACATTCTTGTCTTTCCACCACTCGGGCTGATCCCAGGTGGGCCACTCGGACATGAGGTCATTCGGATCCGATTCCTTCCAATTCGGCCAGCGTGCGAGTTGCAGACGCACCGGGGCCTTCGTCCCGTCAACCATCCAGAGGTTGCGCGGCAGGAAACCCACTTCCGCCATCCAGACCTTGCCGGCATCGCGCATTTTGGCATGAGCCTGATGCGTCCACCCGCCGACAACCTCCGCACCATTGATGACCGCAGGCCCCTCTCCCCACGACGGGTCGCGCGTCAACCGAATCGGATTCGCTGCCGTGCCGCCAGTTCCCGCAGGAATGATAAATCGCCCGCGATACTGCACGCCACCTTTGAAAACAAAGGTATGAACTTCGGAAGCCGCCGCCCGGGATTGCCCCGTGGCCGCGGGATCCCACGGATGGTGCTTCCATGGGGCCTCGCGGCTTCCCGCAGCGGCATCGTCACCACCATCGAAATTGATAAACCGCTGCGAATCGCCCGCCTCGTATTGAAAGGGTAGAGGGGAGTAAACCAGTTCGCCGGTCGGCACCACTTTGGCGTAGTCCGACTGCCACGCAAACGCCGCCGCATGGAGGGGGGTAGCGGGAAGTATGGTGCAAACGAACGAACAAACGACGAACAACCGGGTCAATGGGGGAGTGATCATGAAGAGTCGATAACCTACCGGCAGCGAAACGCCCTCTGCCAGAAGCGAGAATGTGAAGCGCTTGACCGATTTGGCTTGGGTTGCCTGCTAACCCCGCCGCCGGAATTCCGACGGGGTCATCCCTGTCACTGCCTTGAACTGACGCGAGAACGTGAACGCGTCCGGGTAGCCGAGCCGGTCGGCCGTGAAGGCGATCCCACGGTGGGGCAGCAAGGCGCGGGCCTCGTCGATGCGGCGTGCGATCCGGTATTGGTTCAGCGTGATTCCGGAATGAGCGAGAAATCCGCGACGAAGGTGCGGATACGAAACCCCGAGCCGCTTTGCCAGAAGAGGCAATGGCTCGCGCGAGAGCGGGTGCGCATCGAGCCAGTCCCGCGCGCGAAGCACCAGCGCGTCCATCGGATCGGTTTCATCTGGTGCAAGCGCGGCCTCATACCACCTCTGAAAAAACCGCACGGTCACCGCCAGCGTGCGCCGGAACACCAGTCGCTGCGGTTGATCGGCCAGATCTCCCAGCGCCGATTGGAAATCCCGCATCATTTCCTCGGCCTGCGCCCGCTGTCGGAACGCCAGAACGGGCGGGCCATCGAAGAGACCCAGGCAGGCAAGGCGGTTGTGGGTTCCACGGTCAAGAATGACATACCACTCAATCACGATGTCGTTTCCATTGAATGCCACACGCCACTCCGTGCTGTCGAGCAGATGACAATAGGCGACGCCTGGTTCCAAGTCCCACGACGATCCGTTTGGCCCGGTCAAGGTCCCCCGGCCTTCCACGATCAAATTCCATGCATACTGCGCCTGCCGCGCCCATGCCCGCTCGGCCCTCCGGGGCTCGGACGCAACCCGTGCGGCCGAGACCATTCCCCACCGTTCGTCGATCCCGAAGATCGCCTTCACCGGCTCGGGAATGTCCGGCGGAGCCGTTTTCGATGCGCTGATCATTTTTGACATGCTTTTTATCACTCTACCCATTCCTCAACCGCCGCCAAGGGGATACAATAGACAAACATCATGAATCCAATCCCCGCAAATCGCGTTCCCCTGCACTGGGGCATGGCCGGAGTGTTTCCCGGCGAACTGAACCTCTGGAAGGGCGACCAGTGGGCGAACCAGCACCGCTTCGTGGCGGAGCAGGGATTTTCGGGCGGCGGCATTGGCGTGGGCGATCTCACCGACCCCGCGCACAGGACGATCCTGCGAGACTTGGCAGAGTCCCATGGCCAGAGCTATTGCGTGCACGTGGGCTTGGATTATTGCGATCCGGTCAAAGTCACTCACGAGCGCCTTGCAGCCGGGCTTGCGACGTTGCTTCGATTCCGGGACGAGGTGCCGGTGGCTTTTGTTGCGATCGTGGTGACGGGTGGAGGCCATCGGTTTGATCGCACGGTCCCGTTGGAGCGTCAGTTGGAAGCCCTCAGCGCGGGCTTGACTCCGCTGGTGGGGGGCTGCCGCGAGGCGGGACTTCCGGCGACCATCGAGAACCACGGAGACTATTACGTTTCCGATCTGGTGGAGCTGTGCCGGCAGACACCCGGCCTCGAGATCATGCTCGACACGGGCAATTGCTTCCTCATTGGCGAGCGGCCCGACCTCATCCCGGACGAGGCATTTCCGCTGGTCCGCGCCACACATTGGAAAGATCATTTCGTGAAACCGAATCCGGCGACCCTGCACTTCGAACTGACCGGTGCCACGCTCGGTGCGGGACATGTCGGCTTGGAGCGGATTTTCCAGCGGATGTGTGCGCTCCACCCGGACCCCGCCGGGATCCGCATGATGATCGAGTGGGTGCCCGACCCGGATCGCGACCCGCGCGAGTGCCTGGCGGACTCGAAGCGGCACCTCGAGAAAATCTCGGGCGGCCTCTTTCCCGTGAAGCAAAAGAAATTCTAACAATGACCCTATCCGATCCCAACCTGCGCGTCGCCGTTGTCGGCCTGGGCGGCATCTGCAAACTCCACTTCCTTGCCATCGCCAAAGCCCGTGGCGTCGAACTGGCGGGCGTGTGCGACTTGAATCCCGACCTCGTCGCCAAATGCTCGGACGAACTCGGGGTGCCCGGCTTCACCGATCTGACGGCTCTGCTTGCCGACATCCGTCCCGATGTTGTGACGGTCGGAACGGATACAAGCTCTCACGCCCGGCTCACCTTGATGGCGGCGCGTGGCGGCACCCGGGCCGTGCATTGCGAAAAGCCCATGGCGGTGCATCCCGCGGATGCGCGTGAGATGGTGTCGGTCAGCGAAGATGCAGGCGTGCTGCTCACGATCAACCACCAGCGGCGCATGGCCGACGTGACGGCGGTCCGCACATTTATTAAGAATGGCGGTCTGGGCGATCTCGTGGAACTGCGCGGCTACTGTGCGGGTGATTTGCTCGGCGACGGCACGCATGTGATCGACTCCCTGCTCGCGGTCGCGGGCGATCCGGAAGTCACGGAGGTGCTCGGGGCGCTGGATCTGAGTCACGTCGGGCTCCGCCATGGACACCCGGTCGAGGCCGGTTCGCATCTGGAGATTCAGGCCGGCCATGCGGTCCAAGTGAGCGTTGCAACGGGTTCCTTCGCCGCCCGGCGGGCCTATCAGGAATACCATGTGATCGGCTCCAGAGGCAGCCTCTGGCGGGCCGGAGACATTCTAGCTCCCAACTGGTTCATCTCCGATGGTCAGCCAGGAACGCACGCGGCCGCGTTTGATCCGAAGCTGTGGTTCACCTACCCGCAGCCGGTCGCGACCGGCGGGCTCTGGCGGGAATTCGACTGCGGCGGACTGAATTCCATCAACGGCGCTACCGCCGCTTACGAACAGATCGTTGCCTCCCTGGCCACAGGCGCACCTCACCCGCTGGACGGACGGCGCACGCTCACGGTGCAAAATGTCATCACCGCAGGTTACCAGTCGGGCATCACGCGCGCGCCGGTTGCTGTCGAAGCGGTCAACGCACTGGAAAAATTTCCCCTCACTTTACCCCAATGAGAATTATCGCCTCCACCGCCGCATGGAACGACGACCTCGACCTAGCCCTCACCCGCCTCAAGGCTCTTGGCTTCGGCGAAGTTGACCTCCTGGCCATTCAGAGCTGGGGCCTCATCGACGTCGAGGCCCTGGCCTCCGACTTTGAGAGCGAGGCTGCCCGCATCGAGAGACTTCTTGCAAAACACGGACTCCGCGCCGTCTCGCTCAACAGCGCATTTTCTCCGGACCTGAACGACCGCTCCGACCCCGCAGGCAATGCCCGGCGCATCGCCCAGGTCCATGGCGTTGCCCGCCTGATGGAGCGCCTCGGCATCGCCATCGGCGCGCACTACCCAGGATACATCGCCGATTGGAAAAACGACCCGGAAGGCGTCTGGTCCGACACCCTCGCCAGCCTGCGCGACATTCAAGCCGCCATCGCCGGTCGGTCGCTGCGCCTTGCGCCGGAAATCCACTTCCAGACCCCTTTTGAAAATCCCGATGCGGCCCGTCGGTTGTTCTCCGAGTTCCCCGAACTGCCCTACACCTACGAACCGTCCCACTTCATTGTGCGTGGCATAGACGTCCGCACCACGGCCGACCTGCTCGCGGGAGCCAGCCACGTCCACCTCCGGGGTTGCGCGAAAGAACGCCTTCAGGCTCCGCCCGATCAATCCGAGGACGACCTCCGCTGGGTCATCGAATCGCTCCGCGCCAGAGACTACCAAGGATTCGTCTCCATCGAATACCTTCCGAAAGCGGATTTCCCCGTCGAGGACGCGATCAGCCGAATGCACGAAAAAATCTTCACGTGGCTTGAGGCATGATGAATCCGCGAAGCCAAGGCGGTGTCAGCCGGAGCGGAGCGGAGACAGCCTGCCGAAGGCAGCCCAAAGAGAGTCTGAGACCCAGCAACCCACCGCACCCCAAATTTATCTGGTGCCGACGCCGTGGCGGCTGAGGAAATCGCGGCTGGCGAGCACGGCGGCTTCGCCGGCGATTTCGAGGGTGGTGTGGCCGGAGAATCCAACACGCTGGAGTTCCGAAACGACCTCGGCGATACCGACAACGCCTTCGCCGAGTGCGATGGTGGCCATGCCGCAGCCGAAGACTTTCCCGCGGTTGGCCTCCATTTCGGCCGGCATGTCCTTCCAGTGAACATGCGCGATTTTTGATCCGAATTTTTTGACGTATGCGACCGGGTCGCCACCTCCGAGCCAGAGGTTGCCGGTGTCGAGGTTGAGACCGAGGGCGGGGGAGTTGCAGGCATCAAGCACACGCTCGGTGAGGGCGATGCTGTCCGTCACTGGACCGTGGGGTTCGATGAGAACCTGAACGCCCAGGTCCTCCGCGAGGCGCAGAGGCTCGCTGAGCTTTTCGCGGATGCTGAAAATCTGCTCGTCGGTTGTGAGCGCATGACCGAAGGGAGTGGTGGGTTCGCCTTCGGTGGTGATGACGTGTTTGACGCCGATGAGCGCGGCGGCCC
Organism: Verrucomicrobiota bacterium; assembly: GCA_026398275.1. Lineage (GTDB taxonomy): Bacteria > Verrucomicrobiota > Verrucomicrobiia > Chthoniobacterales > Terrimicrobiaceae > QYQL01. Next base: position 110,485 of record JAPLTF010000061.1, on the reverse strand, counting down.
GTATGGCTTTGATGATCTGCCCGGTGCCGAAGCGCCACGGCGCGGCGGGATCGAGGAGGTTGGCGTGCGCGCACCAGCAGGTGATCTCAATGTCGTGCGCGGCAAACTTCCGCCGGATGTCATGCGGGTTCGCGTCGAGGCTCGCGACAGCGGCGAAGCCGAACTCCACACCGAGCGAAGCTCCGTCGCAGTTGTCGGTGACGTCCGCGTATTTGAACCCCCAGGCCGCGATCTGCGCGAGCTGGACGTCGAGCGGACTGAAGGGGGTATTGAGAGCGAAGCAACCGATGTTCATGGTGGTGGAATTGTTCGGCGTGGATATCAGGGTTTCGAGGCGATGCGGATCATATCCACAAGGCCGGAGGACATCGCGGGCACCGACCACATTTCACGGCGGTGGCCGGGAACCCATGTAACGACATTCGGGCGCGATTTCAAAATCCATGCCACCGGGAAGGTTCCGAGCGAAATGGTCGCTTCGACGATCACGTCCACGTCGGCCATTTCGCCGAGCCTGATGAAGACTTCGTCATTGGGCAGCCAGGCTTCTTTCCATGCGACGAATCGGGAATCGGTCGTGACCAAGCGGGTCTCCACGTAGGGATGATCGGAGGTGCCCCAGACCCAGATTTTACCGGCCCACTGGTGGTATTCCGTCCAGTTTTTGTAGCCTCCGAGGGCCGCGTGGACGAAGACGGTCGGATTGCCGGACTCGATCCATGCGGTGAGCGTGGCCTTGGTTTCCGGCGACGGCTCCTCTTGCGTGTGGTAAAGGAGGAGGACGGCGGCATCGGTGAGGTCCTCTTGGGTGAGGCCTGCTGAGGCCTCGATCAAGTCGGGCCGGGTTCCGGTGGCGTTTTCCAGCGCGTCGAGGATACCCTCGCGCCCGCCGCTGCCGAAGTGTTCATCGGCGAAGAGGACGATGCGTCCGTCCGGAATGCATGGGCGGGGCGGGTGCTGCAGGATTTCCAGCGGCGCAAATCCGGTGGTCAGCGGGGTCTCGATTTTTTTCATCAGGCGGGCCGATTCGTGGGCCGCATAAGCCATCCGGGTCGTGAGGGCCGAGCGTGATGCGTCGAGCTGCATCGGGGCTCCGGAATCGAGCGCGGCAAACATCTCGAGCGCCATAGCATGCCCGCCCAGCGGTTCACCAACCGGCAGCGCGATTTCGCGATAGCCATCCGCCTGATTCCAGACGCGGAGGGGGTGCTCGAGGTTTTCGTTGATGGCGATCATTCCCTCCGAGCCGCGCACAAAAACCATCTCACCGTGTTGGTAATGATTCGGACCGGTGATGAAGATGGCTTGGCGCTTTTCGGGATACTCGGCAAAAACAACCGACCCGTCCTCGATGGCGTGCTGGTAAACGCGCTGTCCGCTGTGGCTCGCACCGGCAAGCACGGAGACCGGGGTGGAATCAAACAGCCAACTCGCCATGTCCATCCAATGGACCGACCACGAAAGCATGTCCCATCCGTCCCCGACGCGGGCTTCGAGAACCCAGTCGGCGCCGATAGCTCCTTCGAGGAGGAGCTTCTTGGCGAGTTTGAAGTTCGGGTTGTGGCAGCGCTGATGCGCAATGGCGAGGAGGGAGCCGGATTTTTCGCAGGCTTCGAGCATGGCGTCGATTTCCCGTCCGTTAAGCGCCATGGGTTTCTCACAAATGATCCCGCGCACACCCTTAGCAGCGGCTTCCAAGACCTGCGGCGCGTGCAGTTTCGGCCAGGTGCAGACGCTGACAACATCGGGCGTGACGGCTGCATACAGCGCTTCTGTGGAGGCGAACAAATCCCCGGCGGGAACCTCGAATCGCTCGCCAAAAGCCGCCAGGTTTTCCGGACTGGGATCGACGCCGAGCAGGCGGACGCCGGGATCAGCGAGCTTGTAGCCTTCCGCATGGGCATGGCCGATCGCCCAGCCTTCTTTGCCGGGAGTGAATTTTCCGCAGCCGATGACAGCTGCAACGCGAGGGGTTTGGGGTTTCATGATTCCCGACGGTAAGGCGCGTGGGCGGATTTGGCTTGCAGGGTCATCCACTGGTAAATCGTGCACATTAAGGAATCGCCAGCCGTCCCCAATCACGCTACGGTTCCGTCATGCCGCCCCTCATCGTTCAAGCCGGAAGCGGCAGCATGCGCCGGCTCTCGCCCCACCGGAATCCCGGTCTTGAGATCGTGTATATCCGCCGCGGTCATTTGACCTGGCGCACCGAGGACCTCGAGGAATCGGTCACTCCCGGCATGGTCTACTTCACGCTGCCGGGCCAACTCCATGGCAGCGCGAGGGAATTCGAGCCGGGCCATGAGTGGACCTATGCGATCATCTCCGCGAGCCTGACCCGGAATGGCAGGCTGGCATGGCCCCGCGATCTTCCGTTCTCTGCCGCCGAGGCCCGCGAGATTTCTTCCCGCCTCACCGGAGTGAAACGCCATGCCTTCCCGGCCACATCCGCGCTCGGACCGCTTCTTGCCGAGTTGGTGCGCGAGACGCACGATCCCGGGGCACTGGATTGTGCGAAGGTGAGGCATCTTGCCGCCGCAGTGATCATCGAACTTGTCCGGAGTGTGGCCGGGGACCGCAACCGGACCACAGGCCGCGCCCGTGCCGCCGTCGAGATGCGCCTGCTTGCCCTCATTGGGAAACTCAAGGCCGATCCCTGCAAAAAGTGGACTCTGACGGAACTCGCGACCTCCTGCAAACTCGGGCGCAGCCAGTTCTCGACGCTCTTTGTCAAATTAACCGGAGACACGCCGGTCCGATTCCTCAACGGCTTGCGCGTTCAACAGGCGTGCCGGATGCTGCGCGAAACCGGGCTACCCGTCACCCGCATCGCCCTCGACTGCGGATTCGAGAGCAGCCAATACTTCGCCAGGGTCTTCAAACAATTTACCGGCGGCCTCGACGCCCGAAGCTACCGGAGCGGAGCGCACCTATGGGCTTCAGATGGCTGATGGACGATCCCGGATCCGGCTGGGAGAGACCCCGAACTCGCGGCGGAATTGTTTGGAGAGTTGGTATTCGTCGCCGATCCCAACGCTGGCCGCGATGGCCTTCATCGGGAGATCGCTACTCAAAATGAGATTGCGTGCCGCGTGCAGGCGGATTCTCCGCAATTCTTCCATCGGCGTGTTTCCGGTCAGACGTTTGAATTTTCGCACAAAGGCAAACCGGCTCATGCCTGCATGACGGGAAACGTCTGCAAGCGAAAGTTTGTCGGCGTAGCGGGTTTTCATGTTATCGCGGACGCGTGCTAGCCAGGCATCGCTCGGACGGCTAAGGATCCACTGCAGTTCTTGAAGGATGGCGTCGAGAAGCTTGAGACAATCCGAAGTCGGTCTCCCCTCGTGCTGGTCGCGGAGCATCCAGCCAAGGAGTTCGAGCACACGCCGTTCGGGGTCTTGGAGCCGCAGCGGAAGGGCGGGCAATATCTGATCGGAAGAAAACGATAGAAAGAGCGTGTTGACGGGATCTTGCGGCACGGAGATTTCTTCGTGGATCAGGCCGGCCTCGTAAAAAAGGACGTCTCCAGCCTGCGCGAGGACGGCACCATACTCTGTATTTAAGCGCATTGAGCCGCTCTTGATGGCGATCAGTTCATGAAACGGGTGAAAGTGCGGACGCATGCGCCAGCCCGGATCCGGCAGGATCGTCCCACAGCCGAGGAATTTCATTCGATTGAACTTCATGAGCAATAAATGACAAATAATGGCAATGCAGGCCATTGTTGGCAATCCTCGATTCCGCTACGTTTCCTCGAATGAAAACCAGCGGAAACTCCCTGCCGCCCGGAGAGCGGCTGATTCGCTGCCTCACCGGGCATCCGGTGGACCAGATTCCGTTCGGCGTCGGGCTGGGGTGGTATCCGTGGGGCGAGGCAACGGAGCGGTGGCGGCAGGAGTCGGGGATCGCCGATTTGGATCCCGCAAAGTTCTTTGGATATGACTTGAGCTTCGCGATCCCGGAGATCGAAAGCGGGTTCTTTCCGCAGTTCGAGCATCTTGTCATCGAAGAAACGGACGACTACATCATCACCCGCGACGGGAGTGGCATCACCAAACGGAACCGTCGCGATCACGGCTCGATGCCCGAGTTTCTGGAGTATCCGATCAAGTGCCGTGCGGACTGGGACCGGCTCAAGGCCGAGCGGTTGCAGCCGGACACTCCGGGGCGGATCCGGCAGGATTGGGAGGCCTTTCGTGCGCGCCTGGCTGAGACCGGTGAGGCGGTGCAGGTTGGCGAGTTTCCGTGGGGGGTCTTCGGGACGGTGCGCGACCTGATCGGGGTCGAGGAGATGCTGGTGACATTCTACGATGATCCGGAATGGATGGCAGACATGATGCAGCACCTGACGACCCTGTGGATTTCCCTCTGGGAGCGGGTGGCCGACGAGGTGCAAATCGATCACATCCACATCTGGGAGGACATGGCCGGCAAACAGGGGTCGCTGATTTCTCCCGCCATGGTGGAGGAGTTCATGATGCCGTGCTACGACCGGATCGCAGAGTTCGCGCGGAGCCATGGCGTGCGGGTGGTGTCGGTGGACACCGATGGCGACTGCTATCAGCTCGTGCCGGTGATGATCGGGCACGGCGTGAACATGATGTTTCCGTTCGAGGTCCAGGCCGGCTGTGACATTCTCGAATATCGCCGGCAGTATCCGACGATCGGGATCATGCACGGACTCGACAAGCGGGCTCTCGCCCTCACGAGGACACACGTGGACCGCGAGGTGGCCAGAGCCCGCGAGATGGTCAAGCTCGGCCGCTATATCCCCGGTTTCGACCACCTGATTCCCCCGGACGCGAGCTGGGACAATTTTCAATATGCAGCGAACCAAATCAAAGAAGTTTGTTATCAATCATGAACCATAAAAAAGTAAAAATCGGATTCGTCGGCGTCGGCGGGATGGGCCAGTGCGCCCACTTGCGGAATTATGCCAGTCCCAGCCTCTCTGAGGAATGCGAGGTCGTTGCCCTGGCGGAAATCCGCCCCGGGCTCGCCCGCGAGGTGGCGGCGCGCTACGGCGTTCCGCGTGTCTATGAAAGTCACGAACAAATGCTGTCAAGCGAGAAGCTCGATGCCATCGTGGCCTCTCAACCCTTTGCCCGGCACGGCCTTCTCGTTCCGGAGCTGGCCAAGGCCGGTCTCCCGATCTTCACGGAAAAGCCGATTGCGGGCTCGATCGCGGACGGCGAAAAAATCGTTCGCGCGCTCGAGGAGCACAAGACCTGGCTCATGCTCGGCTACCACAAGCGGAGCGATCCCGCGACCGCATATGCCAAACTGGCCATCGAGGAGTGGAAGCAGTCCGGTGAATGCGGCAAGATGAATTACATCCGCCTGGCCATGCCGCCGGGGGACTGGATCGCGTCCGGGTTCAATGATTTCATCAATTCGAGCGAGCCGACCGGCAGCCTCGAGTGGGATCCCGCGCCTGCCGACATGGATGAGGCCACAGCGGGCGAATACGGAGCCTTCGTGAATTATTATATTCATCAGGTGAACCTGCTGCGCCATCTGCTCGGCGAATCCTACACGGTGAGCTATGCCGACCCGGCGAAGGTTCTGTTTGTCGCGCACAGCGCGAGCGGGGTTCCCTGCACGATCGAGATGGCCGCCTACAACACGACGATCGACTGGCAGGAATCTGCGCTGGTGGCCTTCGAAAAGGGTTACGTGAAACTCGAACTGCCCGCGCCGGTTGCCTACAACCGCCCAGGCCAGGTCGAAATCTTCAAAGATCCCGGAAACGGAGCCGTGCCGACGACCATTCGCCCAACCCTGCCGTGGGTCCACGCCATGCGGAACCAGGCGCTGAACTTTATCAAAGCTGTCCGGGGCGAAGCCCCCGCGCCGTGCCTGGCAGCGGAGGGGTTGGAAGACATCCGTATCGCCCGCGAATACATCCGCCTCTTGAAAGGAGCCTGAGCCATGCCCGTTAAATTTATCCGCAAGTATATCTCTGCCGAAACATTTGAAGCGGTTGGCGTTTTCGACGTCGATGGTGACGGCGTGCCCGACATCGTGACCGGAGGCTATTGGTATAAGGGGCCCGACTTCCGCGAGAAGTTTGTCATCGCGGACAAACTGACCCGCTACCGGGATTATTATGACGAGTTCTCCGTAATCCCGCTCGATATTGATGGCGACGGCCATCCCGATTTCATCACTGGCGGCTGGTGGGGGGAGGCCCTGCGCTGGCGCAAAAATCCCGGCAAACACGAATTCGGTTGGGGCATGGCCGCGTGGGAGGAACGGGTGATTGCGGAGAACATCGGAAATATCGAGACCACGCGAGCATGGGATATCGATGGCAACGGGCAGTTGGAGATTGTGCCCAACACTCCGGGGCAGGCGCTTTGTGCCTACAAGCTTGTGGGGCCCGGCGAGTTCAAGCGGCATGTCCTTTATCCTCAAGGTCTCGGCCACGGGCTGGGGTTCGGCGACATTGACGGCGACGGGCAGGGCGAGTTTGTGACGCCCAAGGGAATTCTGAAAGCCCCGACCGCAGGCCGACTCTCGGGCGAGTGGACCTTTAGCGAGGAATTCGATCTTTGCTGGGACGCCAGCATCCCGGTGCTGGTGGTGGACGTCGATGGCGACGGAGTCAACGAACTCATCGTCGGCAACAGCCACAGCTACGGTCTGAGTTGGTGGAAACAAACACCCAAGCCCGATGGCGGACGCTCCTGGACGAAGCACGTCATCGACCCGTCCAACAGTCAGTATCACGACCTCCACTGGGCCGATATTGACGGCGACGGAAAGCCGGAGCTCATCACCGGCAAACGTTACCTTGCCCATTGCGGCCATGACCCCGGCGAGTATGACGACCTCGGGATCTACTACTTCAAATGGACCGGCGAAGGCTTTACCAAACAAGTCATCGCGTATGGACCTCCCGGAGTCGGCAAAGGGTGCGGCATCCAGTTTGCCCTGGCCGACCTGCGTGGCACCGGCCGCCTCGATATCATCGCCCCCGGCAAAGACGGCCTCTGCGTGTTCTTCAACGAAGGGATCTAAACTAACAAATATGTCCCGCCAATAATCACTCAGTATGCAGACTCGAAAAACTACCACGGCAGCCTCAACTCCCCAGCCTTACCGGCTGCAGCACGGAGATATCCAGGTAACCATTGATCCTGTCTTCGGAACTCTGCTTTCGATCCGGGACGCGAGGCGTAACATCGAGCTTGTCGGCGAGCAACGTCTGGCCGAGAATTTCAGGCTCCTTGTCCCGCTTCCCGATTGGCGGGGACACTACATTATCGGGTGCGAACAAAAGCTGGCCGAATGCCATGTCAGCGAGGCTGAGGCCGAATTGATGTGGCGCGATCTGCACACTAAGCGGGGCGTTTTTGCGATCGAGTTCCGGTTGAAGGTTTCCATCCAAGACAACGCCGTTCTCTTCCATGCCTCGCTGACCAACCACTCGGAATTTCCTGTTGAAGAAGTCTGGGCACCGTCATTGGGCGGCATGGCGAACCAAGCGGAGGCGGATGATTGGCAACTGCATTACGCGACATCTCTAGGGCTGGCCTACCCTTGGACTTTTTATCGACAATGCCGCAGCGTTTATCTTGGGCCACCCAATCCGACAGACACGATCAGTTATCCTGGCGCTGCAGCCATGCCCTGGCTGGATCTGTCTCACACCAAGGCCCGCAAAGGCGTGTATTTCTGCCAGGAAGACCCCGAACCGAGGTTTGGCAGTTGGGTGTTCCAAATCAATCCGTCTGCAAACTGGGGTGGAAGCAGCTATGTCTGGCCGGATCCCTCCGTGGAAAATCGTCCGGTTGGCCTCACTTTGGCGTGGACCGCTTTCGCCCATGTCGCGCCGGGCAACGAATGGGCCTCTGCGCCCTTTGCCGTCCGCTTTCATGACGGCATTTGGTTCGAGGCCGCGCGAGTTTACCGTCAATGGTATGACCGTCACTTCACCATCGACCGCCGGAACTCATGGCTCGACCAGGAAGACGCTTGGCAGAGCACGATCATTAGTTACCCCGAAGATACTATCGGCTATCGCTTTGCTGACCTGCCCAAGCTCGCGGAGGCAGCGCTTTCGGCCGGGATCCGCGTTCTGCAAATCGCCGGATGGGATCAGGGCGGCATTGACCGCGATTACCCGCATTATGTGCCCGATCCGCGGCTGGGCACGGTGGAGGAACTGGGTGCCGCCATCCGCGCCTGCCAGGCGATGGGAGTGCGCGTGCTATTATTCTCAAATCTGCACGTGGTGAATATAGAGACCGAATGGTTCGCGAATGAACTGCACCGCTACACCATTCGTGACAGCCGGGGGCATGAAGAATATTCGATAGGTTGGGAATATAACACCATTGCTGGCTTGACGGGAAACACCAAGCCTCGGATGCAATTTTGCAATCCCTCGCATCCGGAATTTGCCCGCATCATGCAGAATGCATACGAGCGGATTATCGATCTTGGTTCCGATGGCACTCAGGTTGACAAGGTGCACTGCGGCATGGCTGGAATGGACGGTCACCCGGATTTGCAACATTTGCCCCCCGACTTGAGCGTGACTGCACCGGTGATCGAGGCGTTTGCCAAGCACCGGGCGATGACCGACACGCGGCGCAAAGATTATGGCATTGCCTCCGAGACCCACTGGGACCGCTTGTTTCCCTATGTGGAGGCCAGCTTTGCCCGGCATTGGCATGAGGATGCGATCCAGAGCATTGCGGTCACGTTTCCCGAGTTCCGTCAAACCTGTTGTGTCACGGGCAGCAGCGATTTTGCGCTCGTTGCCAATTGCATCCGGCTTGGACACATCATCAACATCGAGGCCAATTGTCTGCATGGCAGCATTGCGGAGGAGCCGCTCATGAGGGAGTTCGTCTCCGAGGCCCTCGCTCTGCGGCGGGGGCTGTGGGGTGTCTTATGGATGAGCCGCATCATCGATCCCGTGCCTCATGTCGAAGTTGAGGCCGACCCCAAGGTCAAGTTCACCCTGCACGAAAGCCGAACCGAGCCCGGAACATATGCGCTGGTCCTCAACCATTTTTCCAAAGAGCCACTCGCCGCCCGCCTGCGGTGGAAAAATCCATTGCCTGCCATGCTCCACTCCATTCTGCATCCGCCAATCGCTGTCCGCCAGGATGAGGAAATCCAGATTCCTTCCGGCGACTGCGCCGTGGTGGTGGTTCGAAATCCAACAGGGACACCGAAGCCCTCATGATTTTGCGTAGGCATTAGAACGCTATTCACCCCGTCTCCACCCATCACCTCACAAAATTCCTATGGCTAAAATCGCAATGATCGGCGCAGGAAGCCTCGTCTTCTGCAAAACCCTGATGTCGGACTTCCTTGCCACCCTCGCTCTGGCGGGAAGCGAATACCGCCTCATGGCGTTGACCCACACCCGGCTCGACAAGATGGAGGCGTTTGTGAAGCGGATGATCAAGGACAATGGGATCGACGCCAGCGTGGTCGCCACCACCGACCGTCGCGAAGCGCTCAAAGATGCCGACTACGTCGTGGTCATGATCCAATCCGGCGGGGTCGAGGAGTTCCGGCAGGACTACGAAATCCCGCTCAAATACGGTGTGGACCAGTGCATCGGCGACACGATGGGCCCGGGCGGGGTCTTCCGCGCCCTGCGCCATATTCCGGCGCTGCTGGAAATCGCCAACGACATGCGCGAGGTCTGTCCGAATGCGATCCTCTTCAACTACGCCAACCCGATGGCCATGTGCTGCTGGGCGCTCGGGCGCGTCCAGGGCCTCCAGTTTGTCGGGCTGTGCCACGGGGTCCAGACGACGATGGACCTCATCGCCAGCTACACCGGCGTGCCGAAAGACGAGATCGACTATCTTTGCGCCGGCATCAACCACATGGGCTGGTTCCTCCGGCTTCAACATCAAGGGAAAGACCTCTACCCGCTCCTGAAGGAAAATTTTGAGAAGCCCGGTTATTACGTGAATGAAAAAGTCCGGGCGGAGGTGATGCGGCACTTCGGGTATTTCATGACCGAAAGCACCGGGCATCTCTCCGAGTATCTGCCCTATTTCCGCAAAAACAAAAAGGCGCTCGACCTTTACTGCGACGAACCCTCCTTCGGCGGCGAGAGCGGGGCCTACTACAAATACTGCGAGATGCTGGCCGGAAAATTTGCCACGACCGATCCGCTGGCATTGGAAACCACTCAGCTCGGGCCGCGCAGCGCCGAGTATTGCTCCCACATCATCGAGGCGCTGGAGACCGGCGTCCCGTTCCGTTTGAATGGTAATGTCCGCAACGACGGCTACATCACAAACCTCCCCAACGGATCTTGCGTGGAGGTGCCGATCTATGTGGACCGATTGGGGCTGCACCCGACGGTTGTCGGCAACCTGCCGATCCAGTGTGCCGCGCTCAACATGACCAACGTGCTCGTCCAGGGCCTCACCGTCGAAGCCAGCTTCACGGGCGATCCAGAACTCGTCATGAATGCGGTCGCCCTCGATCCCTTGACCGCCTCGGTGCTGACGCTCAAAGAAATTCGGGACATGGTTGCCGAGATGCTGCAGGCCGAAGCGAAATACCTCCCGCAATTCGCAAGAAAAACGCTGCGCCCGGTTCCGTCCATCAGCATCCCAAAAGATGTGCAGCGCGCCGAGGTTCCACTCGATCCCGCGCTGGCGATCGCCAACCGATTCATGAAACTCGCCGGAGCGTGAAAATTTACGCCCATCCCTGGGCGCGCATCTCACAGGTTCTCAGGGAGACTGGCACCGCCGACTTTGGCCACTCCGGACGTGGCGTGAGCTGTCACCATCGCCCACGCCAGTTGTTGCAGGAGTGTCGGTTGCGTCGGGTGCAGCACACCCAATGTGCGGTCAGACGACCTGAATTTCCACTGTCAGGGCCACCTCCCCGGTTGGCGGCGGGGAATCTGTGACGAGGTGGGAGACTTCCTTCCAGGTAAACGCGCGGACCATTTCTTTGCGCTCCCACTTGGAACTGTCGGCGAGCACCACGATCTTTTCGGCCATGCGGATCATGGTGCGTTCGCTCTCGACAACGAGGTGGTTGGTATTTGTGGCGCCCTCGGCGTCAAGTCCGCCAACGGAAAGAAACGCCCAGCGCGCATGGTATTGGGCAAGGCTTTGCACGGCTTCGGGGCCGACGAGGAGCCCGGATCCCGGATAGAGAAAGCCGCCGGTGAGAAAGACCTCGGCCCCGGAGTTCACCGAGCGCAGCGTGTCGATGCGGTGGGCAATAAGGATGGAATTGGTCAGGATGCGGACCGGACGGTTTGCCAGAAAGGGGGCCATGCAAAGTGTGGTGGTCCCGCCGTCAATGATGAGCACATCGCCGTCCTGCACCCGCTCACACCCGGCGCGCGCAATGCGTTCTTTTTCGGAGGAATTCAGGTTTTCGCGCACGCTGCTGGGCACCATGTCGGAGGCGGGAGGTCCGGTCTGGGATCGCCGGAGTCCTCCCCAGGTTTTTTCCACCACCCCGCGTGCACTCAGTTCCACGAAATCGCGTCTGGCCGTGGCCGGGGAAATCCCAAGGGTCCGGCAGGCTTCTTCGACGGTGAGATCTCCCTGACGTTCGACCAGGGTCACAATCGCCCGCTGACGTTCGAGCGGCCTCATGGGCTCACCCGCCAGTTTCCCTCATCCGGGCAATGTCCTCGACCTTGACGCGACCATTGACGAAGAGCGAGGAGGTTCCTGCCACCAGGATATTCGCCTCCGCGGCCACCATGCGCGGGATATTCTCCCAGCTCACGTTGCCATCGACCTGAATGTCCGGCGGGTTTTTGCATCGTCCCAAGAATTCGCGGCATTCGGTGATTTTATCAAGGCAGAAGGGGAGAAGCTTCTGACCGGCGTAACCGGGGTTCACGGTCATCACGACGACCTGATCCACGAGCGGGAGGAGATGACAACACGACGCGATTGGCAGCGCCGGGTCCAGCGCGATGCCAGGAGACGCGCCGAGTTCACGAATCCGCTCGATCAGGCGCACAGGCTGCCGGACGGTTTCCGGGTGAAAGGAAATGCGGGCCCCCGGAAATCCGGCAAAGAGCCCGACATGGCGATCCGGTTCCTCGACCATGAGATGAATATCCAGCGGGATCGGACAGGCCGCCGCCAGCGCCCGGCAGTAATCCGGGCCAAGGGTGAAATTCGGAACGTAGCGGCCGTCCATCACGTCAATGTGAAGCCACTCAATACCGCCCGCCTGAAACGCCGCCAGCACGTCCGCGAGCGCAAGCGGGTCGGCACACATCATCGACGGAGAGATCTGTATTTTTTGCTTCATGGACGAAATATGATTGATATATGATTATAGCGACGGTTAAGGTCAATCATATTTCAATCATGCGATCGATTTTCTATCTGTTAGACAAGCCGGGCGGATCGTTTTCCGCAGTGGAGCAGGAACTCCCCGAACCGGGGCCGGGGGAGATGCTCGTCCGGACCCGCCGCGTTTCGGTTTGTCAGAGCGACGTGGTCATCCAGCGTGTCGGCTTGCCGCGCATCAAGAGCTGGCCGGCAGTGATCCTGCATGAAGTGAGCGCGACGGTGGAGGCGGTGGGCGCAGGAGTGACGAAATTTGCGCCCGGAGACTTGATCGGAATCGGATGCGACATCCCGTGTGGCGACCGGGCTTGCCTTTACTGTGGGGACAAAGGAACGGGTGATTGGACCTGTTGTCCGAACACGCAGGCGACCGGACACGAATTTCCGGGGTTTGCGCGGACCCACGCGATTCTGCCGGACTGGTTTGTGGATCTGGGACCGATCATGAAATTTCCCGTGGGATTTGATCCCGATCACGCCTGCCAACTTGAGCCGCTCGCGTGTTGTCTCGAGGGGATGACGCGGGTGAACAACTGCATCACGAACCGCGTGGTGGTGCTCATCGGTGCGGGTTCGCAAAGCACCTATGCCCTCCAGTGCGCACAAGCGATGGGGGCGCGAAAAATCATTTTGGTCAACCGAGGGGCCGAGCGGCTAGAGCGGGTGCTGCGGGATTTTGGCGACGAGCGTGTGGTCGGCATCCGCTGGGATGAGCAAGTCGTCGAGAACGTCTTTACCGCCTGCCAACCCTTCAACGAACCGCATTTTGTGATGATGAACGTCCCGGCCCGCGAGGGATACGAACTCTCGGTGAAACTACTCGGCTACGGGAGCGTGCTCGATGCCCACGCCGGGGTCAAAGGAGCCGGAGGCAAACCCCGCATCACCCACGAGGTCGATCTCAACAATGACATTCACTACAAGCTGCAATGCCTTCAGGCGACTCACGGTTCCTCGATGCACGGAATCCGTCTCGCGCACGAACTCCTGACAGGCGGAAAACTGCCAAAGCTGGGGCTGATGACAAACGTGACGGAGAGATTCCGCCCGTCCCAAATTCTGGAGGCCATTCAACGCGCCGCCGATGGCGACAGCCTGAAAGTCATTATCGATTTTGACCACCCATGAAATCCCTCGTCCTCGAGTCACCCGGGCACTTCGTCTTCCATGCGGACCGTCCGGTCCCGTCTGAAAATCCCTCATCTGATTCCGTTCTCGTTCGCGTCGCCGCCTGCGGCATCTGCGGGAGCGACATCCCGCGCGGTTTTGATCCCGGCGGGGCGTATTTGTATCCGCTGGTTCTCGGGCATGAGTTCAGTGCCGTGGTGGAAGAGGATGGCCCCGGCGTGAGGCGGGGTGACCGCGTGGCGGTTTTTCCGTTGATCCCGAAACCCGGTCAGCCCGGCTTTGACACCGGGGACTTTGCGCAGACGACGAACTACGACTATTTCGGTTCGCGCCGCGATGGCGGCATGCAGGAGTTTCTCCGGGTTCCCGTTGCCAATCTTTTTCCGCTACCGCCCGAAGTGCAGCTCCTGCACGCGGCCTGCACCGAGCCCGCCGCCGTGGCGCTTCATGGCGTGCGCAAGATGCGCATTGCCACAGGCGACACCGGGCTCGTCATCGGTGCCGGACCGATCGGCAACATGGCGGCGCAATGGCTCCGCATCCACGGATGCGCGCGCGTGATGATCGCTGATGTGGATCCGCGCAAGCTCAAGCTGGCAGAGGAAATGGGGTTCGAGGCCATCGACTCCAAAGCTGGCGACCCGGTGCAGCAGGTGATGGAGCGAACATCGGGGACCGGCGCCCAGCGGGTCATCGAGGCGTGCGGTTTGCCGGCGACATTTGCCCAGGCGATCGCCTGCGCGGCGACGTTCGGGGAGGTGGTTTTTATGGGCAATCTGCACGGCGAGTTTCAGCTCGGCGAGAAGGCATTCTCCAGCATCCTGCGCCGCGAGCTCACCCTCCATGGCACGTGGAACAGCAAGGTTGTCCCGCGCGGCACCGACGACTGGTCCACGGTCCTCAAATACATGGACCGTCAGTTGCAAATCGCACCGCTGGTCACGGACACCCCGACCTTGGAAGACGGGCCTGCCATATTTTCCAGCATCCGGGAGAGGAAGTCCTACCATAATAAGGTCATCTTCCGGGTGAGCCCGGACCTTTTATGAAAATCCAACTCGGTCTCAAAACGGACTGCATCGAAACCCGCTACAGCTTTGATTGGCTGTTCGACCTCCTCGTGGACGAGGGAATCCAGAACATCCAGCTCGGTTCGTTTTTTGAACTTTACGTGTTGGAAGATTCCTACTTCACCGACCTTCGCGCGAAGGCGGAATCTCGCGGGCTGAGGATCAAGAGCGTTTTTACCGCCCACCGGGAACTCGGGGGCTTTTTTGTCGGGGATGCCCGCATGGAGCGCGCCGCGCGGCGCGGCTTTGAGCGCCTGATCGAGGTTGGCGCGCTGGTCGGAGCCGACTACGTGGGATCCAATCCCGGCGCGGTCTATCGCGACCAGGCCGCGAACAAAGCCGCCGGCACGGCCTGTTATCTCCGCCACCTCAAGGAACTTTCCCGCAAGGCCCGCTCGCTGGGAATCAAAGCGCTCACCATGGAACCGATGTCCTGCCTCGCCGAGCCGCCCACCACGCCGGACGAGATGCGCGACTACATCGGCGAAATGCAGGCCGACCATGCCGCACATCCGGACGAGACCGTTCCGACCTGGCTCTGCGGCGACATCAGCCACGGCCTCTGCGACGCGCAGAAGAACGTCCTGTTTTCCAACATCGACCTCTTCGTGGCAGGCCTCCCGATGATGTGCGAGTTCCATTTCAAAAACACCGATGCCATTTTCAGTTCGACATTCGGATTCAACGCCGATGAGCAAAAGCGAGGCACGGTCGATCTCGCCGCCTTCAAGGCGCTCTGTGACCGGCACGCGGCCGATTGGCCGGTGGATGATGTGGTCGGCTACCTGGAAATCATGGGACCGAAAATCGGCCGCGACTACTCGGACGCGCGCCTCGCCGACGAACTCCGCACCAGCCTGCGGGCCATCAAGAAAGTCTTCTGACACATTGCACATGATCAGATGCTTGATGTTCCTAGCCGCCTGGGGCGTATGCTACGCACAGGCTCAGGAGACGTGGGAATTTGCACCGTCCCGCGACACCTTCGATCCGGCGGCGGCGTTTGATTGGCGCACGCTGAACGAGCCCGTGGCCGGGCAGGACGGCTTTGTCCGGGTGGACAAGGCGGGAGACTTCGTCCTTGGCAGCGGCCAACCCGCGAGATTCTGGGGGATCACGACCTATGTCGGGCGAGAGCCCGAATTTGTCGCCAAACCGCTGGGTCGTCAGACAGAAGCGGATCCGAGTCATCATGCGCGCTTCCTGGCCAAGCGCGGCGTGAATCTTGTCAAGGTGCTCGCGGCGATTCACCCGGATCCCGCGACCCAGCCGGATGCGCCGCTGGGGGCGATCAATCCCGACGAGCGCGAGTGGATCTGGAAGACCGTGGCGGCGATGAAAAAGGAAGGGATCTACACCACGATCACGTTTTACTGGCCGGCCCATGCCAGCGTGAACCCGGCATGGGACCTTGGCACCGATGATCTCCACGGCCTCCTCTTTTTCGAACCGCGTATGCAGGCCGCCTACCGCAGCTGGCTCAAGCAACTCTTTGCCGAGAAGAACCCCCACACCGGTCTGTCGTTGGCGGAAGATCCTGCGGTGGCCTTCATCACCCTCGTGCATGAGGACAGCCTGCTCTTTTGGACATTCGAAAAAATCAAGGACAAGAACCGCGCACTCCTTGCGAGGCAGTTCACCGGCTGGCTGGAGAAAAAATACGGATCGCCGGACGGGGTCCGATCAGCATGGAGCGATGAGAAAGTCCCTGGCGACACGGCAACGCACTTTGCTTTTCTGCCCGCATGGCAGCTCCTGCCCACGGGAAACGCCAATGCCTGCCGCAGTGCCGACCAGACGGAATTTCTCACCCAAACGATGCGCCAGTTTTACGCCGAAACAACGAAGTTCCTACGCGAGGAAATCGGCTTCAAACCTCTGATCAATGCCGGCAACTGGCGTCCGCTGTCCGAGCCCACGATGTTCGATGCCGAACGCTTTGCTTATGGGCCCACGGAGATTGATGGCTTCAACCGCTACTTCGGCGCGGTCCATCAGGGCCTGCAATCCGTTTGGATGGTTGGCCGTGACGACCTCTTTTTCAACCGTTCCGTGCTGCGCGAGCCGGCCGCCTTTCCGCTCAACATCCGTCAGGTGGAGGGACGGCCGTTTGTCATGAACGAAAGTTCATGGACCGCACCGAATGCTTATGTGGCGGAGGGGCCACTCATGGTGGCAGCCTACAGCGCGCTCATCGGCTTTGACGGCTTCCTGTGGTTCGCATCAAAGGATGATGACTGGAGCCCGCCGCAATCCGCCAACGGTTACAATCCCGGCCTTGCCAAGTGGGACATTGCAACGCCGGATACTCTCGGACAATTCCCCGGCGACGCCCTGCTCTTCCGACGCGGCGATGTGAAGCGGGGGGAGTCCCCGTTCCTGGAAACACGCACCGTCTCCTCGCTCTGGAACCGCGAGCTTCCCGCCGTCCCGGAATCCACCATCATGGACCCCAACCCGGCTGCGAAAGACCAAGGGCAAACGACTGCAAACCTGACCGCCGCCGTTCAATTTCTGAGCGGCCCCGTCCAAGTCGGATTCTCCTCCCGCCAAGAAGCCCCCCCGCCGTTTTCCGAAAACGCCACCGACGGCCTCGCACGCAGCTCGACCAAGGAACTGACCCTCGACTGGAAAAACAATGTCTTCACCGTGGACACTCCCAGCGCCCAGGGAGCGGCCGCATTCTTTGCCAAGGCCGGACCGGTCAAAACGCGCGACCTCCGGATCGAGTCCACTTCGCCCTACGGCACCGTCCTTGCGATCAGCCTGGATGCAAAGCCCCTCGCGGAATCGCAACGCGTGCTGATCCAGTTGGGCTCGCTCGTGCGCCCGAAGGGATTCGTCACCGAACCAGCCGAAATCAAGCTTCCCGACGGACAGGTGCTGGCCGGGGAAAAAATCCTTCAGACCGGCACCGCACCGTGGACCATCGCGTATTTGGAAGGCACCCTCGCTCTCAACAATCCCCATCTGACCAAGGCAACCCTGCTCGACGCGAATGGCATGCCGGCGGGTAATGTCCCGGTCATTCAAAAGGATGCCGCTGCGCAAATCAGTCTCCATCATCCGTCCCTCTACCTGCTTCTCGAGTCCGGAGAAGGTCACGCACGATTTACCCCGCCCTCGACACGGAAACCCAAAACCCAACCAGACGCCAACTCCACGACCTTATGACACCCTACGATAGCGCCCGCGAACGCTTCGCCGCATGGGGCATTGATGCCGATGCCGCCCTCACCACCCTCGATGCCACCCCGATTTCCCTCCATTGCTGGCAGGGAGATGATGTGGCCGGCTTCGAGAATGCCTCCGGCAATGCCGGCTCCGGCTGCGTGGCCACGGGCAACCATCCCGGCAAAGCGCGCAATTTTTCCGAGTTGACCAGTGACCTTGAGCAGGTCGCCTCGCTCCTGCCCGGCCCGCTCCGGATCAACCTTCACGCGAGCTATGCGACCGACAATGCCGCCAAGGCGGATCGCGATGCACTGACCATCGCGCACTTCGGTTCTTGGCTCGACTGGGCGAAGGACCGCGGGTGGGGTGTGGATTTCAACCCGACCTGCTTTGGTCACTCGCTCGCCGCTGACGGCTTCACGCTCTCCCACCGGGACCCGGCCGTGCGAAAGTTCTGGATCGACCACTGCATTGCCAGCCGCCGGATCGCCGCCGCATTCGGCGAGGCGCTGAATAATCCGGTCGTCACCAATATCTGGATCCCGGACGGCACGAAGGACCGGCCCGCCGACCGCCTCGGTCCGCGCGAGCGTCTCGCGGAATCGCTCGATGCGATCTTTGCTTCCGACCTCGGCTCCTCTGCGGCGTTCAACATCGACGCAGTCGAAAGCAAGCTCTTCGGTATCGGTGTTGAAAGTTACACCGTCGGCTCCCATGAATTCTATCTCGGCTACGCCGCGAGTCATCAGGTCGCCCTTTGTCTCGACGCCGGACATTTCCATCCGACCGAATCCGTGGCCGACAAAATCTCTGCCGTCATGCTCCATGTCCCGCGTCTTCTGCTCCATGTCTCGCGCGGCGTGCGCTGGGACAGCGACCATGTCGTGATGCTCGACGACCCCACCCGCGAGATGCTGCATGAAGTTGTCGTCGGAGGATTCCTGCCGCGCACGCATGTCGGGCTCGACTTTTTCGACGCTTCGATCAACCGCATCGCCGCATGGACCATCGGCACGCGCAACACGCAGAAGGCGGTCCTGCTCGGTCTGCTCGCCCCGCAGTCACGGCTCACCGCCGCGGAAAATTCCGGCGATGACGCGCGAAGACTCTCGCTATTTGAAGACTGGCGCAGCCTGCCCTGGGGCGCCGTCTGGGACGAACACTGCGTCCGCCACGACCGCCTGCGCGACGGGGAGTGGATGAATGCCGTGGATGCCTATACAAAAACGGTGCTCTCCGGGCGGAGTGAGCTCTGATCAATGGGCTTTGAAGCCTTGGCGTTTGCGCTCTGCAAGCACGTGGCTGTAATCCTTGGAGGGATCGGCAAGGTCCTGGCCCAGGGTGTTTTTTCCCCGTGCATGATAGAGAAGTTGACGGTCGGCGTAATCGGGATTGAGGCGGGAGGTGGCCGGGATGAAACGCAGCGTCCAGCCGCAGCGGCGGATTTCGGACGTGTTCGCCGCACTGCCATGCTGGGTGCGGGCATCATGGAGCGAACAATGGTTCGGCTGTAGTTCGCAGGGCACGGCAAGCTCATCCCGGCGGTCCGCCTTCACGATCTCAGTTCCAAAAACGCTCTTTGCGGTGTCCACGTCCACATAGTCGGAAAATCCCATTTTTCCCGTGTTGTGGCTTCGCGGGATCACATACATGCAGCCATTGACTTTGGTGGAGGGATCAAGGGCGAGCCAGACCGTGGCGACTTCCATCGGGTTCAGTAGCTTTTTCCAATACGCGCTGTCCTCATGCCACGGAACGCGACGACCGTCACCCTTCGGCTTGCAGATGAAGTGCGTCGAGAAGAGGAGGATGTCGGGTCCAAGCAGCGGCTCCACGAGGTCAATCACCTCCGGAGCAAGCGCCCATTCGTTGAGCAAGGGATCACCGAAATGCGGTGTATCCATCGCTTCCGGACGCTGATCTTTCGGCCATTCGGTTAGCTTTTTCTCGAAGTGGGCCAGCAAGCGCTGGAATTTATCGGGTGCAAAGACTTCGCCCTGCGGAAGCGTGTAGCCCTCGGTGCGATATTGGTGGATTTCCGCCTCCGTGAGGCGCCGGGTGTTGTTCGTCATGACACAAAAGCATGAAGCAGATTCCGGAGGCGTTCAGGCGTCGAATACGTTAAGCCTTTTACACTCTTCCCCATGGCACCTGGCACTCCAAGAAGGTATGGCATTGCTCATGCGATTGTTTCCCCTCCTGCTGTGCGTAATTGCTGTCACGGTTTTTGCTGCTCCCGCCGACACCTCCTCCGCCTCCAAGCCGCGCCTGGGCATGAACGTGGGTGGTGCCGCCGACTACTCCACCGATTTTCCGTTTGTTGATATTTTCAAATCCTCGCGACCGTGGATCAGTCAGGAGGAGGGCAAGGGCTGGGGAAACGGCCCGGCTCTCGAACTGGACGAGCAGGGGTGGATCAAGAGGCTTTCCGACCAGGGCGACTGCTATGCCGACAGCCCGATGAATACGGACTTGAATGGCCACTGCCCGCTTGGGATCTACACGATCCTCTATGATGGCGAGGGAAAACTCGAGGTGGCATTGGGCGATGCCAAGGTGGTCTCCGCCGAACCGGGCCGCATGCAAGTTGAAGTCGGAGGAAATGGAGCGTTCTTTCTCCGTCTTCGCGAGACCAATCCGAACAACTACATCCGCAATATCCGGGTGATCATGCCGGGATTCGAGGACACCTACGCGAAGGAGCCTTTTCATCCGGTGTATCTGAATCGCTGGAAGGGCACGGCATGCCTGCGCTTCATGGACGCGATGCGGACGAATGGCTCCACCCAGGTGAAGTGGGCCGATCGCACGAAAGTCAATGATGCCAGCTATGCGCAAAAAAGCGGGGTTCCGATCGAGATCTTGATCGACATGGCGAACCGGTTGAAAATTGATCCCTGGTTTTGTATTCCGCACATGGCGAACAACGATTACGTCGAGAACTTCGCCAAGTTGGTCAAAGAGAAGCTGGACCCCTCGCTGAAGCCTCATATCGAGTATTCCAATGAAATGTGGAACGGCTCGTTTCCTCAGACCCAGTGGGCTTATCGTATGGCCAAGGAAGGCGGCATCGGACCGGCGGATCGCCCGTGGGAAGGCGGCGCCCAGATCTACGTCGAGCGCTCGCTGGAGATCTTCAAGATCTGGGAGAAGGTCTTTGGCGGCAAGGACCGGCTGGTGAGTATCCTCGCATGGCAGGCAGGCTCGGATTCCTTCTGGCTTGACGGGCAGTTGCTGGCCCGAACCAAGGGTGCTGAAGATGTGGATGCCATTGCCATCGCACCTTACATTTCCGTCAACGTCCCCGCAGAGTCCCAGCCCCCCGCGCCGAATGCTGCGGAAGTGAGCCAATGGACGGAGGAGCAGGTGATGGACTTCATGGAGAACGAGGCACTTCCTCAAAGCATCAAATGGATCGAGGGCTGCAAAGCCGTAGCCGACAAATACGGGGTTAAGATGATGGCCTACGAGGGCGGACAACACATGGTCGGCATTGGTGGCGGCGAAAACAATGCCGCCATGACCGCATTGTTTGTGAAGGCCAACGGGGCCCAGCGGATGGGCGAGATTTATAAAAAATACTACGACGCATGGACCGCGGCCGGAGGCGATCTCCACTGCCATTACTATTCCATCGGAAAATGGGGCCGATACGGCAGTTGGGGGTTGGCCGAATACTACGACACCAAACCTTCTGATGTTCCCAAATATCAGGCGACGCTCGACTGGGCCAAATCCCAGGGCCAGGCGGTCACGATGGACCCATGGGCCGGAATCGCCGCCCCAACAACTCCATGAGCACTCCTCCTCTTCGCATCGGACTTTTTGGCATCGGGCTTGACGCGTATTGGCCGCAGTTCGCCGGCCTCAAAGAACGCCTCGAAGGTTACCTTGACCGCGTTGCCAAAAAGCTCGGGCGACCCGGTATTGAAATCGTGAATCTCGGGCTCGTGGACAATCCCGACCGGGCCTACGCTGCCGGGCGGGAATTCCGCTGCGCCGATGTCGATCTGATTTTTCTGCACGTCACCACCTACGCACTGTCATCGACTGTCCTGCCCGTCGTGCGCCGGGCGAAAGTTCCGGTGATCGTGCTGAACCTGGCTCCGGAACCATCCATCGATTACGCCACGTTCAATGCGTTGGAGGACCGGACGAAAATGACCGGCGACTGGCTCGCCTATTGTTCCGCCTGCCCGGTGCCGGAGATCGCCAACGTGTTTCAGCGGTCCGGCATCCCGTTCCACCAGATCACCGGTGTGCTCGATGACGATCCGGTCTGTTGGAACGAGGTGGACGCCTGGGTCGAGGCCGCGCGGGTCGCCCATGGCATGGCCAACAACCGGCTCGGGCTCATGGGTCATTATTATGGTGGCATGCTCGACATCTATTCCGATGTGACCCTGCAATGCGCCACCTTCGGCACGCACGTCGAGATTCTGGAAGTGGATGAGTTGGCCGCGCGCCGCCGCGACGTGACGGATTCCGAGGTGCAGTCACGGATGACCGAGTTCCACGATGTCTTTGCCATCGAACCCGATTGCCCCGCCCCTGATTTGGCGGAGGCCGCGCGCACGGCAGTTGCGTTGGACCGGCTCGTGGCCGATTACCGCCTTGGCTCGATGGCCTATTTTTACAAGGGCACGGGGGTTTCAGACAACGAAACCACTCTGGCATCGATCATCCTCGGCACCTCCCAACTGACCGGTCGCGGCGTGCCGGTCGCCGGCGAATACGAAGTGAAAAACGTGCAGGCCATGAAGATCATGGACCTCTTCGGTGCCGGCGGATCGTTCACCGAATATTATGCGATGGATTTTGCGGACGACGTCGTGCTCATGGGCCACGACGGCCCCGGGCATCTCGCCATCGCTGAAGGTAAAACCAAGGTCCGCCCGCTCAAAGTTTATCATGGCAAAGTGGGCCGTGGTGTCTCGGTCGAGATGGCAGTGAAGCACGGCCCGGTCACCCTGCTCTCGGTGATCGAGCGTCCCGGTGCCAAACTCGCCCTGCTCTGCGCCGAGGCCGAGTCCGTTCCCGGCCCGATTCTCGAAATCGGCAACACCAACAGCCGCTACCGCTTCCGCTGCGGCGCACGGGACTTCGTCAACCGCTGGAACGCCAACGGCCCCGCCCATCACTGCGCGGTCGGCGTCGGTCATATCGCCGACAAAATCACGAAGCTCGGACAATTGCTCGGCCTGGAAACGATTCAGGTTTGCTGAATGAACTCAGCCCTGGAAGCCGGGTTTGTCAAAGGCGGGAACCGATCCGTCCGGCCTTGCTCCGGAGGATAGCAAGGAGATCCGACGGACGGCCATGTCGGCCCACCAAACGCAACTCGGACGTGGTGAGGGCGGCCACCGCATGGCCCTCCGGTCCCCGCACCGGCACTCCGCTGTCGACTTCAGTCCAGACAAGACGGCAGAGCCTGTTGCTTGCTCCTGTGAGTTGAGCCCGCCGCCATACCTCCTCACGTGTATCTGCTCCGCCCAGACGTTCAGCGAAAATTCCCTCCCCGCCACTACCGTATGAATTCAATACGAGGTAAGCGCCCTCTGGAAGCAGATCGAGGAGTCTTGTGGTCAGCTTTTGCCGTATCACGGTTCCCCAAGGGATCTCTCCAGCATGGATAGTTGGAAGAGGGGTCGCCCCGGTTTGTTGCTCGATTAAGGATACCGTTGCCCCATTTCTTTGTATGGATTCAATGAAGGCGGTCATCAATGGGCGAATATCATCGAGCGGCATGCCATGAATTCGCACCTTCAGGATTCCTGATTCAAGCAATCCCGCCCAACCGCCCCTTTCCCGTCGGCTTGCCTCCTCGCATAGAGCAAGCCCCAAGCTTTCAGCGCTAAATCGGGACATGAAATCTCCAGGGCTTGCGATCAGTAGATTTTTTCGGGAGGCATGTTTCCAGGATTCCGCTTTCGCATCATGATCCCCGACACTGCCGCCGTATGAGAACCACAACGCATCGTTCTTCGGAGATCAAGATCACCGGGATCCGGCTCTCGGGGATGACGCCGATCTTCTTCGCGTTAGGCCAGCCGTGGGCGAGCAGCGTGTTGGCGTCTTTGACCGTGAGGGCGAGCGTAAATGCCGGATACGCCCCGCTGTCCTTGATCGCGTCACGCCTCGCTGCGCAGTTGGGCTGGTAGTTTGATGCGACTGCAAATCCGACCGAGTCCTCCAAATCTAGGATGACGAAGACAGGTGCTTTAGGGCTGGGGCCGAAAGCGGCAATATCGCGGTGATCTTCCAGCAGGGCAGTGTCTTCGTGGGGTCATGGCAAATCGATGCCGAAGCATCCGAAGACAAGTTTGAGATGTTTTCTGGAGCTCTTCTCAGAAACCCCGGCAATGATGGAAAGCTCGCAGCAGTCGTCTAGTTGCGAATCCAGAAAACCCGCAGCCTCATACGGGGAAAATGCGAGCGTGCGGAATCCCGGGCGGGAGCCTGACACGTAGGCACTCTTCGTGACGCAGAATGCCACGGTATGCAGCCAATAGCTCTCCGGTGCTGCGAAATACATCCAGCAGGGAGATGATTCGTTTGCCCTGCGGATAAATTCTACGAACTGGGGAATATCGTAGATTTCTCTCGGGTCGTCGTCGAAACCCGACACCAAAAAGACTACCATTCCGGGTCCGGCATGGATGAGAGGATTTGTCGGATCGATCCGGAGGTCGTGCACAAGCCGGTCCGAGAGACCATTTTCGACTTCGAAACGCGAAATTTCGTAGCCGACAACGGAATTTCGAAAATCGGTGTCGCGGAAATCTGAGAGGATATTGCCTGTGGAGGCGGAGTGAGTTTGGGAGATAAGTTTCATTTTGTGTTTTTGGGTGAGTCAATCGCTTGTTGGAAAGGCCGTCAGCCAGAGCGCTCGGAATGCTTCTATAGCGCGCGCCAGCAAAGAGAGCGCCGCCCCGATCAAGAAGGCTGCAAGGCAGGCAAGGATTCGGAGCAATCCGATGCAGATGTCAGAGGCGGCTTTGGCAAGCCAGAGGCCGACGCAGATCGCGAGAATAGTTGTCATGGTTTGGTTGGAACTTTCACAGAAGAGAAAATCCTTCTCCCGTCCATGAGACGGGCCGAAAGGACCCGCCTCCACGACAGGACCAAGCCCTGGGATCAGTCTTCTGGGATGCCCAGATAGCTCGCGACATGTTGGAGATATTCGATGCCATAGCGTTTCGGGATTCCCGCTTTATGGTGCAAGGCGGCAGCCGCAGGCAGCGAGTGCATGAAAAAATCCCGGAGGTCCGATCCTGGAATCTGAATCCGGCACACATTATTGGACCGGACAACGTCGAGATTGGGAATCACAGAAAGCGCAATCGCTCGAAGGGACGCTGAAGCGAGGCAGGAGATGAACAGCCAGCATGGCCAGACTCTGTGCAGAAGAGCGTAGTAGTTTCTGACCTCCGGGATTTCGAACACTTCTTCGCTCACCGCATCGAATCCGTCCACCGTGAGAATGATTCGGCCGTGCAAGCGCCGAAGCTTGCGCTTGGAAACTTCAGGTCCGAAGGTGGAGACGAATCGCCTGATATTGCGGGTTTGAATTTCGCGGCGAGTCGTGACAAAAACGATCTCGCCCATCCTTTTTGTTTTTCCGCTCGTATCCGTATACAGCATCGGGTGTTCGGACAGGCTGCGCAGGGTCGGGTTGGTTTTCCCGGCCCCGGCTGTAATGAAGGCGTCTTCTGTTTTCACGTGTGCGGGAGCTCCTGTGTGGCGACGACCTTGGCAAGGTGCTTGCGGACCCTTTTGAGCTGCTGGTTCACGGCCTGCCTGGACACGCCGAGTTGGCGCGCTATCTGGGCTTCAGTGAGATCATCCTCGATCATTTTCCTGGCGATCGCTGCATTTGCGTTGGTCAGGAGGCGCTGCGAAACGGCGAGAGTGAGTGCGGTGAGGGCGAGTTCGCGCTGGATTTCATAGGGCAGTTCCCAGTAGGTCTGCCCGGCGGGATGGGAGCAGGTGCCGCCGTTATGCTCGGTGAGTTCTCTCGTCCGTTTGAGTTCCCTTGCGGTTTTTCGGATCGCACGCTTGCGCTCGATCCTAAGAGCTGAGCTTATCGAGTAAACGATTTGCACGGCCATCTTGGCGTAACTGCGCGTCTGGGTGGCGGCTATGAGCTCTCTGTTCCCGGCGAGGTGGCTTTCGAGCAGCCGCAGGCACGTTTTCTGCCGGATGTCGGCTTCGTTGCCGAATCCGCTGCCGAGCGAGTCGTCGGGCAGTCGCAGGCGCACTTCTCCTTCCAGCAGATCCGCGAGGGCGTTGAGTTTTCGCTTGTCGTCAGGCGTGGCGGCAAAAGCGAGCCAGGCCGAGACGAGGTGATCCGACCCTACCGGGGCGGCTGATGCGATGAATTTCTTTGTCTTCATACACCAGAACCCATTTTTACGGTGACGGGCGCGGGGAAACCCGCAGACCGACCACCTCCGAAACAAAAACGGACGGCACCAGCCGCCAGAAAAAATAGATTGTGCCTTTACCAAAGGGCCTCCCAAGGCGTTATACCCCGATGAGAGATCCGATATTTGAACTTGTCGCCGAGGAACTTGAAGAAGGAGAGACGCCGCGCTCACTGACCGAGGGGCTCGGAAAAATCCGCCTTCACCTGCTCCGATTGGAATTGGAGATGACGCGCAGTGAAGGGGAGCAGGATGCGGATCGCCTCCTGCAGGAACTCGTGGGGCTTGCTGCGGCAGCCATGGCCATCGGCACGGCCTTTGTGATCCCGCAGCTCGAAAGGGGGACCCCATGAACGCGAGCAGGTGGACCGGTGAGGATGTGGAGAGGATCCTCGGACTCTACGAGCGCGGTTATCCGTCACGCGAAATCGCGGAGATGCTCGGGCGTACCGAGGCGAGCGTGAGGTATAAAATCCTAAGTCTCGGCTTCTCAACCCGGCGGCTGGTTTGTGATTCTTCCGTCCAATCCGCACCGCTACCGATGCCAGGGCCAGAGCCTACGGTCGGCCGTGCCTCTGATCCGACAGAGGAAACTCTCCTTCGCGCTCGCCGCGAGCTCGAGCTCGGTGAGCGCAGGAAGGAGGAGAGGGAAAAGGTCGAGGACGCCAAACGAGAGATCCTTGAGGAACGGATCGTGGACGAGTTCCGGCGCACCCTCTGCGACCTGCCGCGCGGGTTCGCGTTTTCACCACCTCCCCAGTCGACCAACGCCGCCACCCCGCTCACCGCTGTTCTTGTTGTCTCTGACGCCCACATCGGGCAAGTGATTGACCCTGACGAAACCGAAGGTCTGGGCAATTACAATCCGGCGATCTCGCTCGCCCGCATCCGCCATCTCGAGTTGGAGGCGATCCGGATCCTGCGCGAGCGCTCTGTCGAAAAACTTCTGCTTCTTTTTGGCGGCGACATTTTGCATGGCCAACTCGGTCACACTCTGGAGGATGACCTCACGGTCCCGATCGCCCTCCAGGCGGATCTGGCCCTTAACCTTTTCTTTCCATTTGTGTGGGGGCTTTCCAAGGTGGTCCCCCGGATAGAAATCCACGGCGTGGCCGGCAACCACGGCCGCTGGCCAGGGATGCGCAAGATGCCGACTGACAGGCGATGGAGCAATCTCGACACCATCTTTTACGGCTCACTTTCCGCAGTCTGCCTGCACTCGGGACTCAGCAACGTTGCCTTCGACGAAAGGATTTCTTCCCGCCGCCAGATCGACACCGGAAAATTCCGCCTCCAGCTTCTCCACGGAGATGAAGTGCGCGGGGGCAATTTTTGCAGCGGCGGGATGAACCGTGAAGTTCACAACTCCACTTTGCGCAACGTCCAGGCCGGGCGCGAGGCCATCGATTACTACATCATGGGGGACAAACATTTCTCGGCCTCGGTCCCGTATGGAACCGGTGCCTTCGTGGTCAACGGATCCTTCGTGGGGGTGGACGGGTTCGGGATGAATTTCCTTCCGGCTCCGCCCGCGCAAACCCTTTTTTTTCTGCACCCGCAGCACGGCAAAACCGAGACCCATGAGATCCGGCTCTCGCCCGCCCGCCTTTCCTCGCCACCGCCCTACAACCTCAAACCCAGCCTCGAAGCACTCGTCAGAAAATACCTATGAATACGCCCCAACACCTCGCAAAACTCATGCTGCTGCCGTGGCCTGAGCTCCAGACCTATCAGCAGGTCGTCGACGATATTGTCAGCCTGCGCACCCGGGTCGATACTCCGCCCGCTCCGGAGCCCATCGCACCGCCACCACCGACTCCGGGGCTTGAGCCACGCGGGCTCCAGGAGCGCTCTCCCATGCGGGAGCCAAAACCCGGCTCCATGCGCGGGGATATCCACGACATCCTCCGAAGCGCTGGCAAGGCCATGCGCAGGGCCGAGGTCATTGCGCTGGTGGCGAGCAAGCGCGGTGTGCCGATCGACGACGCTCTCAAGGCCAAGGTCGGAGATCATCTCACCAACCGCCACGACCCTTTTGTGAGAAAAATCGCGCAGGGCATCTACCAGTTTGTTCCTCAACCCGGAGGTGTAACTCTATGCCTGTGAACTTTTACGCCGCATTCTTTTCTCTGTCCAAGGACGAGCGTCGTCAGTTCCATGTTTTGACCGAGGAGGACGGGCAATTCGAGGCTGCGGTGGCCGCATCGACCCAATTCTGGCGCGACCAACTGCGTCCTCGCTACCAAGACCACCTGCTTTGCAGGCAGATGTTTTTGGCCCACGCCGTGATCCGCACCGCCCAGTGCACCGTCAACCGCTCCTTTGGCCGCCAGGTCATTCTCGCTCTGACCTTGGCTCTTGCCGACAAGGTTGAGGCCCGTGTGCGCGAACTCGACCAGGAGGAAAATCATGGGCCCTGGAGATGAGATGGTCTTTGCCATCCACTTCCGAGTGCGCGCGATCTGGTTCCGGTGCGGCTATTGTGAAGGATGGTCCAGAGATGGGGAATGGATCCGCCTCCGCCACCCATTCAGGCGCTGCCGCCTCAAGCTCGCAACCGGCCACATTGATTGCCGAGGGGGCTGGCCAGATGCGGACCAAGTTCCCGCTGCCGACCACACCGTTGATCCGTGCGCCGTGGAAGTCTGGATGCTCATTTGCACGGAGGATCTTCGTGAGGCGGCTAACATCCTTGCTCTGTGCATCGAACCCCTCGACCCTTCCGGCTTCAACCGTCTCTCCGATTTGTGAGCCCGCTCTTCGCCCACCAGAAGGCGGCCTACCACGGCCTGCTCGCGACAGCCGAAGTGTTTTTCCACGGCGACTGGCGCAAGCTCGGCGTCACCCCGCGCTTCACGCGGCTTCTCATCGGCCCGACCGGCGTGGGCAAGACCCATTTGGTGAGGCGGCTCGCCCTGCAGCTCAGCGTCCCGATGCTCGAGGTCGCCAGCGCGACATGGATCCCGTTCGGATGCACGGAGCGAGCGGGCGTTCCCACATGGAAGCAGATCGCCACATTCTGCCATGATCACCAGTGCGGAATTATCTTCATCGACGAGGTGGACAAACTCGGTGAGCGCTCGTCATGGATGAACCATCTCCGCGTAGAAATTTTTGCGGCTTTGGACCGCACGATGCCCGTCAATCTGTCTTGGGATGTTGACGAGTGCGAGCATGCCGACGCCGAGGAATGCCGCGATCACGCGATAAACATCCTCTCTAATCACATGTTTATTGTCGGGGGCGGGGCCTTCCAGGACCTCTGGGTCGCCAAGAACGTCAAGAGCATGGGGTTCGGGAGCGCCCTGCCTTCAGGCACCTGCGTCCCCGAGCAGCAGGAACTCGCGTCGGTCATCCCGGCGGAAATCGCCAACCGTTTTGTTACCCCTCCCTTGATTTTACCTCCTCTGGGCGAGCCTGAATACCGCCGCCTGCTCGATCAACTCTGCAAGTGCCTGCCCGCTAGGTTGGCTGCGCGCGCTCGCGTGGCCGGCGAGGTTTCTATCGGAGAGGCTGTTCAGCAAGGCCTTGGCTGCCGGTGGGCCGAGCGGTTGCTCCTCGAAGCCCTTACTCGGGAGCGGCAGGAGACCGCTCCCCGCAGGAAGGAGCCTGGGCTTTGAGCTCCCGCCTCGCCTTGCGCCCCGGGGATTGGGTTCGCGTGCAGAAAGTGCGTGCCTGCGTGGGGGCCGCCGTCGGTCCGGGCTCCTGGGCGGATTGGGTGCCGGGAGGCTGGGGCAACCGGGGCTCGCTTCCGGTCGACTACGAACTGCGCGGCGTGCTTCTCGCCCCCATCCGAGTCGGGGAGCCGATCTCGGTCTACCGCACTTGGCGCAACGGCGTTTCCACCGAGGGAATGTTCCTTTCGACGGCCATCCGCGAGATCGCGAGCTCTGGAGAGATCCTCACCTCCAACAGCGTTTACCGCATCGCCGCTTTGCAGGCCGCCGGGTGCCGGAATTAAATTCCTCATCAGAATCGCTTTTGAGATCGGCTCGCCAGAGAGCCCGCCCTTGCACGCAATCTTCTGTGACTTTGGGTGCGCGTTGCTGCGGGCAGGTTTTCTCCCCTATTCTCCAAGTTGTGCAAGGCGCTCCAGTCGTTCCCTGATGGCGGCATGCACTTCTGAGGCACTCATTCCGATTTCGCGCGCCACGACTGAATACGAACGCTTCCCTTTCTCTGTAAGGAGTTTTGCGGGAACATAAACATCCAGTGATCACGAAACAATAGATCTATGCTATTCGCGAATGGCGAATATTTTTCAGAATCCCCGGCCCGCCCCCCTAGAGCTCGCCGGGGGTGGTCGGGGAGGTAGGAATGACCGGAGGGGCGGGTTTGCGACTGCCCATCTTGGCCCCGGGGCGTTTTGCGGCGGTCGTTTTGGGGAGCCACCAGGTGGTAGCCCTCAGGACTTTTTGATCGAGTTCGTTAACGACGCGAAAGTGTCTTCTAGCGCGCTCCAGGATCTGGAGGTCTCCTGCAACTCGTTCCGCATCTTCTCGAGCCCGCCGCAACTTTTCAAGAGTCCGCTCGAGGTCTCCGAGATCTCCGTGAGCCGCGCAAGGAGTTTCTCCATCCGGTTGCTGACAACCGAGACCTCCCCCTCGAGGCGGGACAGCCGGTTCCCGTGGTCGCCGCACGGGCATTGGGGTCGGCCCTCGATTTCCCCGATCCTTGTTTCCAGCTCCCTGATCCGGTCCTCGAGGGGAAGTGTTAATTTCGATAGTTCCTTGTTCAGGAGGGTTCTCATTTCCCCCATGATTGTGCTGCTGGTTTTCATATATGTTCAGGGTTTTTGGAAACAGCGCCATCAGTTCCTCCCGCCATTCGGGCAGGTGGGGGTCGATAGCGGCAAAATGTTCGATATCCCGTTTGCCGGCGGGACGGCTGGGCAGCTTCCCGATCAGGCGGTGGTCACCGCGGTAGCGCGCCCCGAAGGCCGCCGCCCGGCGGAGGAGCAGGGTGGCCACGACAGGGAAGACGCGTTCGATATCTTGGAGGGGCGCTGCTCGGCGGGCCTTATGCTCCCGGAATTCTTGTATGGATTCCGGGCCGCGGAAGTCCGGGGAACACAGAAATCCCCCGAATTCGTAATCAACGCCGCCCCTGACGAACCTGATGACCGCGGCACCCTCGCCGCCGCTGTCATCGATGGATACCTCGAACCCTTGGTCTCCGAGCCAAACGGAGATCCCCCGCCGGTCCAAAATCCTGCCCTGCTCGACCTCCATGAGGATCAGCCCGGAGAGCCCCTCGTAGAATGCACGTTTCTGAGATTTGCGGTGCCGCCTGGCGATCGAGATCAGGCGCGCCCGCGCCGGGTCGAATGGCGAGGTCAATCCGCAGTTCAGGTTCACCAACTGCGTCCAAGCGACCAGGAGTTTGCCGTCTCTGGTCTTCACGAACGGGGTCATGGCCCTGCCGGTGACCGGATCCCTGCACAGCCCGATGAAGTGTTCCTCGAACCCCAGGCCCGCGGCTTTCTCATGCACGACGCCGAGGTTGTGGGGGGCGTCTCCTCCCATCCCAGGATACACGACCTCGGCGTGAGACGAGGAGATGGCCTTCCAGGCCGACGCAGGTCGGGAACTGCGGTCCTCCGAGAAATTCAGACTCCCGCTCACGTAGGGCGACTTCCCCGTCTCGATCGACAACTGCAACCGCATCAACGGGGGGTCGCCCCGCACGACTACCGGGACGTGCTCGCGCTCCAGCCCCTTGCCGTCCGTATCTCCCAGGACGTAATCGATGGCCGGCGAGATGCCCGGATCGAGGGGGTTGCGGGAATCACTTTGTGGAAAGAATCTTGCGAGCATCTTTGAGGAGCCTCTCCCAGAGGCCGATCATGGTTGCGAGGGTGAGCACCAATTCCTCGGAAGGGTCGTAGCTCCGGGATTCGAGCAGCACCGCGTTCGCGGTCAGCCGCCGCCGGATGTCCTCGAGCTGGGCCACTAATCTCCCTGCGGGGACGGTGTGTTTCACCTCGAAGGGGTCCAGCAGGGCTTGACGCATCCGGGCCTTCCCGGCCTTCCCTGTGCCGTAGATCCGCTCCATCGCCGCCTTCTCGGCGTCGTTGGCAGCGAACGTGATCTCATGGTTTCGTCTCATGGGTGTGCGTTTATCGGTCTGAATTATCGCTTTCCGATCAGTCTGACGGCCTTTTGCCGGGGGTAAAATCAATGCTGGCTGCCCCAGCGCTCTCGAGGGAGGCCGTAATTTTTGCGCCGCCGGTCTCGCCGGATGGATCGGGTGGTGACGGTTGGAGAGGCGCTTGACCGGCCCCGTCACCGGGCAGTGGTGGACGGTCGCTCGCGGGTGGCGCTGGGTCCGCTGAGTCCGGTAATCCGGCGGGCACCTTTTTTGCGCGCTTGGGCAGCAGCTCCCGGCGGGCCTCGGCGGCGAGGTGACGGGCGTGCGCGTGGTAGCGCTCGTGGAGCCGGTGGAGGTTGGTTTCGCCAACAAGCGCCCCGACCTGCTTCTCGATCTCGTCGCGGATATAGGCGCGGGCCTCGGAGCCGAGCGGGATCTTGCCGGCCTGGTCCGGGACGGTCAGCCGGACGACCACCTTATAGGAATGGCGTGCCATGGCTAGCTACCTCCCTTCCCACCCGTTTTCAGGAGACCGCGCCCGGCCAGATATTTCCGGAGATCTTTGTAATCCATACTGAGTTGCGCGGCGACCCGGTTGACGGAGCCCCATTCTGCATAGAGCTTCTCGGCTTCCGCCCGCCGGAATTTGATCAGGCAGGTGCGCCGGACCGAGTGGTCGCGGGCGGCGTCGGGGAGTGTTTTTCCCTTAATGATGTCCGCTAGGGCCGCCGCGAGTTCGGAGGGACAGCAGGAGATGCTGGCGGGTCCGCCGCCACAGCCGGGCCCGTTCGCTTCCGGTGGGCAGGAGGTGGTCATGGGGGATTCGGTCGCTGGATCGGGCGGCTGTGGCGCGGGTTCCGCTGCCGCCGGGGGAGAGGGATCGCCCTGCGGGCGCTTCTTCATGTATTCGCGGAGCTTGTCCGGCTTCACGCGGAGCCTTTGCTTGATGGTTTCGAAGGTGACCCCGGTATCTTTCATCTCCGCAGCCTTCTCGAGGCGGTAGAGCCCGAGCGCCCTGACCTTTAGGCCGTGGTCGCGTGCGGCCTGCCCGAACTCTTTGCCTCCCATGACGTCCTTGAGCGCGGCCTCGAGGCTCAGATCCATCCGCCGTCCCGCCCCGGCCGGCTGATCCCCTCCTTCCAGGTAGGATTTCAGGAGTCCCGCGATCGCCCCAATGTCGGCCAGCACGTCCCCTGCGAACAGTTTTTCGTTCTCCGTTGGGAAGTGCTTTTCAAGCAGGGACATGAGCGCGGTGGCGAGTTGCTGGCCATGTTTCGTCCTCGGGGTGAACCCGAGGGCCAGCATCTGGCGTTTCCGCTTCTGTGGTCCCGCGATCCGTTCAAGCAGTTCTTTCGCGCTCCAGCCGTTTGTCATGGCGGCATCCAACCAGCCGGACGATTTTTCTTCCCAGAGCGCTTGGTCGCCAGATACGCGGGACGGTTCGTGCTCGACGACCGACTGGTGGTGTTCGAAGGACAGTGTCGGTTTCCTCGTCTTATGGGGGAACGCCTCGGCGACGCGAACGAACATGGCCATCCGGTTGGCGCTGTAACCGGTCGCCCTGATCAGCGCCTCCCTTGTCTCGCGCAGGCCGTGTTTGGCGGCGTATACGGCAATGTCCGCGTAGGCCCAGACGGTGAAGGCGCCTATTTTGGTGAGCTTGACGATCGCTTCGTTGAGCGTGGTTCCATCGGTGGCCTCCGGGATCGCCAGTCCCGTCTCGAAGAAGATCAGATCCGGCGGCAAGCCGCTCTGCAGGGAGAGCAGGGTATTTTGTTCTGTTTGTGGTGGATTTTTCCGGTGTGAAGATTTCTCGTCCATGGCAATCATATCCTTTGCCGGATTGCGCTTGGTAAGAGCCTCGAAGCATTTTTCTGAAATATTTTTTGGGGGAACGGAAAAAGACCCCCCTTCCGGCGCCTAAAGGGGGCACATGGGATCGGTCGGCCCATTTTGCGCCCGGCGCGACGTTTGGTGAGTGCGACCCGATCGGCGGCACGTTCCTGTGCGGCCGCGATCTCCGTCCGTCATGCCTTGGGAAGGCCAAAATCCGCGGGACCCGGTCCCGCGATGCCCCGGCCGAAGTCATCAGCCCCCCTTCCGGCACCGCAAGGGGCGAATCGTGCTGACGTAGTAGTCTGACATTGAATTCCATGACGGAGCGCGATTCCGTGTTGGCAAGGTCGCAGAGTCTGGATGCGACCTCGCCGGCGCTGGAAGCAACAACCCTCATCCGTAACTGTCGATATAATATGCGCAATGGCTCGCTCCTAGCGGCGACCTACTCGCGCCTCTCGTTGGTTTTATCTTTCTCAACAACCTCGGATTCCTTGGCAAAAACCGCCGCGCACTGATCCCAGCCCAGCGTGCTGCTTTTTGGATTTGTTACGCCGGGGAGGTTTTTGCCTCGATTTGAATACCACACGAACAGATCTTCTATCGTGCAGCCGACTCGTTTGGCGACGGCGTCTACATGGATTCCCTCAGGGTTCCTTTGCAATATCGCAATGACTCGATCCTGGAGCGGTGAGTTGGATTGCGCGTTACGGTTGGCGGGTTCGGTCTTTTTTTTCATATCCTTTTATTGGTGGCGGTTTATTCTGGCAGTTGGGAGAGAGGCATTGGGGTTCGGGTTGCCGACTGCGTATTTCCTGTCGAGCCATTGAGCCAGGGAAACTGAATCGATGCGGATGTCTGAGCCAATGACGTAATGAGGAGCCCGCTTTTCCTTGAGAAGCTTTCGGACGGTCTTTTCGGAGAGGTCAATCCGCTCGGCTTCCTCCGCAACCGTGTGGTATTCCCGGAATGGGGTCGGTCCCTTCAGCGAGGCTCTGATTTCTGCGACCGCTTCTGCACTGATGCCAATTTCAACCGCGGCAGGGGTGAACGAAATGGCGAACGCCCCATCGCGCGGGATGCGCAATACGGCCCCGCGCAGATCCGCACCGCCGTTTGAAACGGCGGGAATGGTGGCGCTGGACTGTTGGCTTGTTCCGGATTTCATGATCGCTCCCCCGCGCGGTAAGTTGTGGCTTTTTAAATCACAATGCCCAACAGGAGATTGATCGTATTTTCCTTCGGTCCGTAGAAATTGGAAGAGGTCGACGCCAGTTATTTTTAAAAATCGGAGATTTTACCTATCACGCGCCGAGCGCAGCTCAAGGACGGCCAGGAGTATGTGACTTGGCGCATCGAATGGCGCGAAGGCGGAAAGCTGCGCAGCACCTCGCGTTCCAACAAGGAGGAGGCCCACGCTCTGGCGGACGAGATCGGTCCAGATGCTCATGCAGCACTACCGCGAACTCGTCACCAAGGAACACGCCGAAGCGTGGTTCAGCAACTTTCCGCCGGGGTCACCTGCACAGCCAAACTCAACCCAAAAACAAACCTGACCAATTTTCAGGAATTCCCGACGATTGCTTCACTGATTTACATCTGATTGGCGGGCTGTTCGATCAGTCGGTAACTCGTGCTTCTTCCTCCTCCCGCTTCCTGCGTGAAAATTCCACGGTCCAGCAGGATTTTGATGTCCCGCAAGGCCGTATCGTTTGAGCACTTGGCCAGCTTTGCATATTTGGATGAGGACAGCTTGCCTTCAAATCCGTCCAACAGTCGATTGATCACCGTGCGTTGTCGCTCGTTCACCGGCTCCAGATTGATCTGCTCCCAGAGCCTCGCCTTCCGAAATATGCCCGCGAGGTTGCTTTCCGCTCCGTCCACGGCCCGGCGAAGACAGACCAAAAACCACTCCAGCCACAATGTGATGTCCATGCCTCCTTTTTGGCTCCGCTCAAGGATGTCGTAATACTGCTTCCTCTCCGCCTCGATCTGCGCCGACATGCTGTAGAAGCGTTCCGGCGTTCCATCCCCCCGTGCAAGCGCCATGTCTGCAATCGCTCTGCCGATGCGACCGTTTCCGTCCTCGAAGGGATGGATGGTCACAAACCTGAAGTGAGCGATCCCGGCTTTCAGAACGGGATCGACTTCGCTGCCCCCTCCAAACCATTTGAGGAAAGTTGCCATCTCATGTTCCAGCCGTTCAGCCGACGGTGCCTCAAAATGAACCTGTTCCCGGCCCATCGCGCCGGACACGACCTGCATGGGGCCAGCCTCAAGGGGACGCCATGCGCCGACGGTGATTCGTTGCATGCCGCTGTGCCCCGTTGGGAACAGTGATGCGTGCCAGCCAAACAAGCGTTCGGCGGTCAGCGGTTCGGCATATTTCTGTGTGGCATCGAGCATCATCTCCACCACGCCGTCGACAGCCCGACTCGAAGGCGCCGCACCGCCCACATCCAGGCCAAGACGCCGCGCAATCGAGGAACGCACCTGCTCGGCATCTAGCTGCTTACCCTCAATCGCGCTCGACTTGATCACATCGGCGGTGAGGGTCGTCAGATTGGCCTCGGCACGAAGCAGGAAACCGAGCCCTTCCATTTTCCCCAACAAACGTCCCTGCCTGTGACGGACGTCGGCCAACAACGGAGAGAGTTTGGCCTCGGCCCATTTGAGGCCCGGCCAATCTGGATTTTCATGGATGTAGCTCATATTCGTCGCATCGGATGCGGTGAATATCGCATCTTTTCACCGCAATGGCAATAATCGCCGCGGAAAATGCGGCGAAAGATCAGCCTATTCACCGCATCTCCCATACGGTGCCGTTCTCCCCATCCTCCAACGCAACTAACCCCGCGCGGTCATGTCGAGGCGATTGCCGTTCGCATGGAGTTGCCCGATCAATTGGGCGATGTGCCGCCCGGCACGACGGCCGACGGCAATAACCGGAGGCGACTGGCGAAGGAGTTGGATCAAGCGGCGGCTTTCCGCTGCCTGTGCCAAGCGGCTCAAAATGGAAGTGACCCCCGCTTTGCTGGACGTCTTTTCCGCTGTGCTTGGCCGGGGTAGCTGGACATTGGAGAGCGGTCCCGACGACGCGCAAACCCTCCTCTTTGCCTTTTGGTGACCCCATCGCCGGGATGTATGTGCGTCCGGTGGTCAGGATCGAGTGCGGTGCCCGCTCCGACCGATGGCCTGTCGCGGAGGGAGTTGTCACACCTTACGTCGCGGAGGCATTTCCTGAGGCGTTGCCTGATAGCGCCAGCACGTTGCCTGTGTTGAGTATTGAGCGGACGTTCTGGGAGAAGGCTTCCATCCTTCACGCCGAAGCGCACCGCCCGCAGGAAAAAGCAGTTCCCGAGCGCTACTCCCGGCACTACGCCGACATGGCCGCACTGGCACAAAGCGAGTATTGCGCGAGGGCGCTGGAACTCGACGACCTTCGCGCCCGCGTCATCGCGCACAAGATGGTGTTTTTCCCGGCAGCTTGGGCGCATTCTGAAACCGCCGTGCGGGGAACCTTCCGCCTCATCCCGCCAGCGGACCGTCGGGAGGCTCTCTCTCGCGACTACACCGCGATGCGCGACATGTTTTTTCGTGACCCGCTTCCGTGGAATGAAATCCTCGATGTGTTG
This sequence comes from Verrucomicrobiota bacterium, assembly GCA_026398275.1. GTDB lineage: Bacteria > Verrucomicrobiota > Verrucomicrobiia > Chthoniobacterales > Terrimicrobiaceae > QYQL01. The sequence continues at coordinate 72,806 of JAPLTF010000061.1, read as the reverse complement.
GCGGATCTGGAAAGCCGCATCAATTCCCCTTGATCATTTCGCTTGGATCCACCCTCTATCCTCCAGAATTTTTCGCCGAGCTCGTGGCGTGGAAACGCTCCCTTCATCCCAGTCGTTATCGGTGATGCCTCCCTCCGGGTCATTGTCACCGGGATCTAGCAACATCCGAAGAACGCTGTCAGCTCATGTCCGCCACGCTGCCGCTTCGGCATGACACCGGAGCGCGATACCGACATATTCACTTCCATACGCAGCGAAGCCCCGAACGCCCCCTGCATTCTCCCGGCTTCGTCGTAGGCAGCATCGATATTACAGCCGATCGTGGAAATGGTATTCATGGATTGTTCTTGGATTTCACGGTGCGGGAATCCACGAAGGCTTCGAGGTCCCGCTCCCGGATACGCTGGTCGCCACCGGGCAAAATCACCCGAGGCAAAAGTCGCCGCCTCAAATAACGACGAAGAGTGCTGACGCCGACTCGGAGGCGTTCAGCGGCTTCGGGAATTGTGAGGAGCTGGACCACATGCCGCTTTATTGGCGGAATTCATGTGATTTTCAAAAAATTCTTTCCCTATTTTTCCATAGCGAAAAACGGCCTCAAACGGCACCTTTTGATCACCAAGGGCCACCAAACGATTTTTCTCTACAGAGGAAATGGCCATTTTCAGAGGAGAATATGGCGACCCTAACGGGATTCGAAACCGAAGACGTTCATTACTCCTTTTCGCCACGCTTGAGTGGTTTGAGTGCCCAGTATTTTTGAGCCTCTTCCTTGGAAATCCCTCGGTTCAGATAATGACGCCGGAAAGTTTCGGGGTTTTCATGGCGCATCTCAAACGAGGTCTTCGCAATGTCTTCGGTGTCCGCATAGCGATACGAACCAAAACCGTGTCGAAGCGCATTGGGCGGCCATTTGATATTTTTCTTTTTGCAGAGGGCCCGACGCCGCTTTTCAAAATCAGCCGGGAGCACGCGATCTGTTTCCTTCCCTCTGTGCAGCAGGTCCAGCCAGGTCTTGAGCGTCGGGTGGATCGGGATATCGCGAGCATCACTCGTTTTTGCAAGCGAGGCGGGAACATGGATGAATTCATTTTTGATCATGCCCCACTCCAAGCCCGCCAACTCTTCCGTGCGAATGCCCGAGAAGGCCCCGATCGCAAAGCAGGCGATGAGTTCGCGGTCGCCCGCCTGAGCCGCCTGGAGCAAAGTCCGCAGGTCTTTGACCGAAAGGATGCCCGGCTTTTTGGATGTCCTTTCCACCTTGAGTTGCCTGGAAAGCTCCCGCCAACGCGTGGCGGGGTTCTCTACGGCAAGATTTTCAGAGATCGCCCAGGAAAAGAAGCTGTGAATGGTTCGGCGGTGATTGTCGAGGGTCGTGAGGTTCGCAAACTCCTCCTTGAGCCAGTTTTGAAGCTCGATGCGTTGGAGGGTCATGATGCCCAGCGTCTCCCCTCCCCACCTTTTGACAAAGGGGCGCAACCGGTAGGAGAGGTCCACCCGGTGCTTCCAGCTGTAGCCCATATAAGTTTTGCCCCTGGCTTCCAGGCAGCGGTGCTTGCGAGGGTTTTCAAATTCTTTCTGCGACACCCCCCGGGTCGACAAAAACACCATCACCGCAGACTTCACATCACCGGTTTTCTCCTTCGGTCCGTGCTTGAGGAAGAAGGCTACGGCCGACTGAAGAGTCAGTTTTTTCTCCCCGATCAGCTCGATGGCTTTTACGGCATCCACCCGCTGCGTGTCGCTGAGCTCGCTGGCCCTGCTGCCGTGAGCGCGGTATTCGGCGACGAGCTCTCTCGCCTTCTTGACCGCATCGGTTTTTTTGATGAAGTATCGGCGAACCGACTTTCCAAATGCACGTTTTCCTCCCGTCAATTCCCAACGTTCAGCAGCGTGAAGGGACTTCTTGTGGACCACAACCTGGCGGAGCGTCCACGGATCGTCGTTTTCGGAGGGCATTTAAAAACCTTGCGACAGAGTTGCGACAAAGTCAATTTTTGGCAATTTACTATGGTAAGTTATTCGGCCTCCGAAGCCGACGACCATCGCCCAGAAGCAGCCTTTTGCGTTGAGCCGCTTCCAGAAAACACCGAGGAAGAAAACCACGAAAATGGGCGGGGCCAGATAACCTTGCACCGATTGCAGATAGCCGTAGAGACCGTGCGCCCCCTTGACGACAGGAATCCAGAGCAGCGCGATCACCACCATCGCCACGGTGGCGAGGCGGCCCATGTGCACGAGTTCGCGCTGCGTGGCTTTCGGGCGGAATTTTTCGTAGATGTCCACCGTGAAGAGGGTCGAGCACGCGTTGAACACGCCCGCGAGCGAGCCCATCAAAGCGGAGAGCAGGCCAGCGACCACGATCCCGCGAAGGCCCGGAGGCAGGAGATATTGCACCATCATCGGGAAGGCCCCCTGCGAGCCTTTGGCGGCAAACTCGGCGGACAGCTCCGGAATGGCATCCTTCTTGACGAGCGCGTAGCAGATCAGGCCGGGGATGATGAAAAGATAGACCGGGAACAGCTTCAGGAACGCGGCGAAAATGCTGCCCTGGCGGGCGACCGTCTCGTTCGGGGCACCGAGCGCCCGCTGCACGATGTATTGGTCGGTGCACCAATACCAGAGGCCGATGACCGGCGCGCAGATCGCCATGCCGAGCCAGGGGAACTGGTCGTTGAAATACCAGGCGATCTCCGTGCTCGTTTTGACCGGCGCCCATGTGCCGGTCATGTTTGCGGGGATGAGTGGCTTCCAGAGGTTGAACATGTCGGAGCCGCAGAGATCTTTCAATTCGCCCCATCCGCCCAATTTGTGCAGGCCATAGAATGTGAGGAGGGCGGAGCCCCCGATGAGGACGACGACCTGCACGGCGTCGTTGTAGGCGACTGCCCGCATGCCGCCGATCGAGGTGTAAAGCCCGGTGAGGAGAACCACGGCGATCGAGCCGATCCAGAAGCTGTCGATGACAACCCCGCCGACATGGATCTGCAACTCCGGGAGAAGGGTCCCGAAGACCACGCCGCCCGCGAAGATGCCCACGGCGATCTTGGAGAGGATGAACGTGATGATGGAAACGATCGAGAGCACGTAGCGCGACCCGGTCGAGAAACGGCGCTCGAGAAACTCCGGCATCGTGAACACCTGCGAGCGCATGTAAAACGGCACAAACACCCACGCCAGCACCAGCAGGCACCATGCATGGAGTTCGTAGTGCGCCATGGCCACGCCGTCCTTCGCCCCCGAACCGGCCAGCCCGACGATGTGCTCCGACCCGATATTCGACGCGAAAATCGAGGCTCCGATCACCCACCATCCGAGGTTGCGCCCGGCAAGAAAGTAATCGGCGGCCGTGTCTTTGCTTTTGCTCACCACCCACCAGGCCACGCCCAGCAGGATGGAGAAGTAGATCCCGATCGCCAGCCAATCGAGGGCTTCCATGCGGGTTGAAACAACGGCAAAGAGCGGGAGAGTTACGGGGATGTTCATTTTAAGAGGGAGAGAGTTACTGGGATGTCTTATACCATTTACGAATGAAGATCGGTCTATTCAACCACGAAGCTCACGAAGGTTTCTGTAAATACAACCTTTGAGCCTTCGTGCGCTTCGTGTCCTTCGTGGTTTATACCCATGATTCATGATAACTGGTATTATTTGCCGGGGGGCGGTTCGCTGGCCGACTGCAGTTCGCCCAGGAACTGCGGGTTGCTACAGGCAAACCGGGCGGAGAACCGCCAGGCCTCCGAGCCCTTGGCGACCTTGATCAGGAAATGGTTCCAGCCTTTCTTGAGAGGCAGGGCGTTGAACGTTTGCCGGTTTGAATCGATCGGGCCCCGGGTCCGATTTTCCGCGAGAGCTTTGCCGTTGAACCAGGCCTTCATGGCCTCTCCGGCGCCGAAGGTCACGTTGATCTGGGGCACGTCGGGCTGGGCAAGAAGCTCGTCCAGCGGCCGCGAGCTATAGATCCAGAAGCTCAGGTAGGCCGCGCGGTTTGATGCCGGGCCGGCCACCTCCAATGGCTGAAGATCGAAGACTCCGCCCTCGCCGGCGGCGCGCTTGGCCCAGGTGAGGTCGCCGACCTTCTCCCCGGGTTTGGGAGCTACGCTCCCCTCCGCGCCGAGGAAATCCTGATCCAAGGCGTTGTCGAAGTCCGTTCCCTGAAACCCGCCGATCACGAGCGCCTCCTGGAGAGTCCCGTCGGCCGCCAGCGCGCTCCCGGTCGTCAAACGTGGTTCTCCGAGTTTGACACCCAAGCCGCCCATGAGACTGCGAACCAGCTCGACATGCTGTGGCGTGGGAACAGTCGACTCCAGGTTGCAAAGCAGTATCCGTCCCTTGCCCGCGGGCATCGCGACCAGCGCCGCGCCGCCCGGTTTCGCCTCGCGCTCCGAACGGATCACGCTCGCGGTCTTGATGTTTTCAGGCCGGGTATTCCAGCGCAGCCAGTCGGTATTGCAGGCCTCCAGCAACACGTTCCCCTTCTCGACAAACGGCCCGGCCAGGCCGGCTTCGAGGATGGTCTGCCCCGATGGGCTTTCGGCAAAATAGAGGTCGGCCAGCGTGATTGCCTGGGTGGCCGGGTCATCGCCCCGTTTGACGAGCGAGACAGCCTGCCGCTTGGTGAGCTGCACCGGTGCCGGTAACAGTCCGTTGATCGCGTCGAGATTGCGTCTGGTGACTCCCCATAGCAGCACGGTGCCGCCAAGCTTGGTGACATTCTCCATCCGCTGGCGCACCGCCGGCAGGGTGTCGGTTTTCAGCGAGGAGCCGTCAATGACCAACAGCTGCGGGTCATCGGCGGAAGTGCCATCGGCCAGCGGCACCCCGGCCTTGTCAAGGCTTGCATGCAGCGGTCCTCCCGCCTCGCCGAGGAACGCGATGCGGTCGATCTTGCCTGCAGAAACCGGTTTCGCGGATGCCGGCTTGGGCGGGTGTGCCCATTTGCAGTCAGCTGGCCGGCCGGGCGCGTAGGCGGCCTTCACGGCATCGAACAGCGGCCATGGGATATACAGCGGCAACTTCGGGTCGAACCCCGGGTTGAGCGTCGTGCAATACGGGCCGAGTCGCTCCGGTTGCATTCCGGGCTTGCCCTCGACGTAATCGCCGAAAAAAACACCGTCGGCCAACGTGGAACTGCGGCGCTGGTCACCGAGGCCGAGCGGCAGCGGCTGCATGCCATAGTAAGCCAGGTTGAAGATCGAGCAGTAGGCCGCCCCGGATGGGCGCTGGCCGTTGGCGATCAGGTTGTAGGCGTCCACTGCCACGCCATCCATTCTCCCTTCGACGCTCTCGTAAGCCCGGTCCCCCGCGAACTTCGCGGCCTCCTTCGGGGTGCCCCAATACGCGATGCTCCCCTCGCCAACCCCGAAGATCTTGCCAGCGGCAGCCATTTCCTTGTATTTCGCGATGTCTCCATAGTGATACAACACGACCGGGAGGCGGCCATTCATGTCTTTGTCTCCGTCGCTGGAGATCCACGGCCGGGTCGGGTCGAGTTCCTTGACACTATTGGCGAGCACAAGGATTTTGTCGTATAACCCATCAACAAATTCGGGCGGCGGTGTTTTTATGACCACCCCGAACACTTCGTTGGCGACGCTCCAGCCGAACACGCTGGGGTGGTTGCGGTCGCGCAGGACGAGGGCGTCAACATGCGCGCGACAACGCTCCCAAAAGACAGGGGCATCGAAGTTGAAGTTGGCGTGGCTTCCCCAAATGGCGCTCTCGTCGAGCACGAGGATCCCCATCTCGTCCGCGACATCCAGATAGGAACTTGGATAGGGCTGAGCGTGCAGCCGGACGGCATTGGCGTTGGCATCTTTCAGCGCCCGGAACCAGGCCCATGCATAGCGACGGGTCATCTGCGGCACTCCCATGAAATGCCAGGCATCGCCAAAGAGCTGAATCGGCTTTCCGTTGAGTGTGAACTGCGAACCCGCAATGCCGAACTGCCTCCAGCCGAAGCGCACATATTTCCGGTCGATCACCTTGCCGTTCTCGCTAATCTCGACGACCGCGCCGTAAAGTTGGGGTGAGTCCGGCGACCAGAATTTCAGCTTGCCGTCAACCGCCACGTCCAGATGGGTTGTCAACTGGCCGCCGGGGGCAAGGGCTTGTCCCGATGCGGCAAGCTCCAGGGCGGGTTTGTCTCCGAGCTTCCAGGTGGGCTCCGGAGCATGGAGAATATCGGATTGGGCCAGGTTGATCCATGGATAGACCCGGGCCGTCACCTGGACGTTTCGGGCGGTTGCGGTGTTGTTGATCAGGCCCACCTCGAGTTCGAGGCGGCTTTTGTCCACCAGCGGCTTGACGAACACGTTCTCCACTCGGACCGGCGAAGCCGCCACCAGGAATACATCCTGCCAGATCCCAACGATGAAATCGCCCCAAAACGAACCATTGGGATAGGTCAACGGACCATATTTGCCCGGTTCGTTGAGAAGGCTCGCTTTGCGCACACCAACCAGGATCTCGTTGGGCTCGTCGAATCGGACCGCGTCGGTGATATCGATTTGCAGCGGCATGAAGATGTCGAAATTGCGCCCGACCTCGCGGCCGTTCACGAGCACCTGACAGTCGCCGGCAACCGCCTCGAAGCGCAGGAGGATCCTCCTGCCCCGCCAGGTTTCCGGAACGCGGACAGATCGCCTGAGCCAGCCCATGTCGGCCTTTTCCCACGACTTCGGATAGCTCGGGTAGGCTCGGAAATCGCCGCCGTCATTGATCTCGTTCGGAACGTTCCAGCCACAAAAAACCTTCGGCCCATTGCCGGCGCAGAACGCATTCACATTCCACGGCGACGGGATCTTGATCGGAGTTTTCTCCCAGGCGTCGCCTCGCGGCGCGGGCAGCGGCGGGTTCGACTTTTCTGCACCCGCTGCCACCGGTTGGAACTGCCAGAGACCATTCAGGCAGATCTCCTCGCGAAACGGCTTTTCAACCGGTGCGACCCAACCCTCCTGCGGGGCAAATTCGCGACTGAACTTGAGCGCTGGACCCGCCGCCTCCGCGGCGGGAGACGGTGCGGCATCGGGTTCGCGCACCGCCGCAAAAAGACCCAATGCGCCGGGATTGAAGTTTTCCCCGCCAAAACGATACGGCGAAGTCAGTCCGCTGACGGGCTCGACCATCCAGCTGCCGTTATCAAAATAAACCAGATCAATCCCTCCGTCGGCCCGGAAAGCATAGACCCCCCGAATCGTCTTATCGGGGTTGCCCACGATTGATGAGTAAGAGCCGGAAACCACCGGGGAGCACTTCCAGCCGGTCGGCCCCTCTCCCGGCCACCACGTCAACAGGCTGATCCCCCCGGCATCCAAAACAAAGCATTGCCTGGGATCCTGCCAGTTCGTGGCGAGGTCAATAAAATGCCCCTCCGCTAACAGTGTTGCCGTCCAACCTTCGAAGTAAGTCGTGAGATAGACGTTCCCGTTCTTGCCCAGGGCGTAAGCCTTTTGACCATCTGCCGTGGCGACCTTGGAGAAGCTTCCGATGACCAGCGTCTGCGCATAGATGCTGCCGTGGGTCGTTTCCACATCCCAAATTACGCCGATCCCCTCGTCCGTAGTCTGCCAGAGACGACCGGGAACCTCCGGCCAACTGGCAATGGAGGTAAAATCCCCCGTGGAAAGGATGTTCCTGATCTCCTCCCCGCCTGCCGTGTTTTCCAGAAGATCCACCCCTCCTTCCTTGCGGATCGCCCAGGCGTTTGCGGACTTCACCGGGTCGCCGACAATCCCGGTGTAATCCCCGGAGAAAACCCCGGGCGTCACCTTTGCCACCGTGCGGGAAACCGCCAGCTGGTCGATAACAGCAGCAGGACTTGGTTCCGCGAATAAACCCGCAACAGCGAGAATCGAGAGGCGACCGATCATCGCGCGGCGAATGTCGAGGAGGGATGCAAGGTTCATGGCCATGATTTTTTGCGTTGAAACGCGGAAGCTCAAACGTTTACTTTCCCCTGCTGATAATACAAGCGGAATTCGTAAAAATGTCGATCAGAGAGCGGTGCTGCGGTCGTGTCTTCGCTCGTAGAGAACCCGGCCCACCCTCGCGATATGATCAAGCAGCCCGGCATGGGTGATGTGGGAGAATACGGAAAGACGATTCGGCAGGGGAGCAGCAGACCGTCCAACTCCCTCTCGATCCGCCCGAGCAGCAGGCCGTCAAGCCCCTGCACCAGCCCCTGCTGTTCGAGATCCGAGAGGGGGCGCTCCCGCGAAAGTTTACCACCACCGCGAGGCGGGACAGCGCCTTCCGGCAGTTCTCAAAGCGCTGAATCCAGCGGACGTCGGGCTGGCTCATATCAGTTGCTCCCGCATTCAAACATAACCGGAACGCGAGGGGCAGGAAAGAAAGTCCCTACGCGGCGGGATCGAGCGAGCGCAGGAAACCGAGGAAAAACCCAGCCCCTTTCTCGAGGTCATCCAGCGAAATGAATTCGTCGCATGTATGCGCTTGGGCGATCGAGCCGGGGCCCATGGCGATGGCCGGGCAGCCGTTTGCAGCGAAAACGGCGGCATCGCAGAACCACGGCGCACCCACAAGACCGGCCCCGCAGCGCTGGAGCAACTGAATGAGCGGATGGGCGGGATCGGTAAAGAGGGGCAGTGAGCCGGCCATGGATATCCCGATGTCCGGGACTTTTGCCCGGATCAACTTTTCGATCACAGAAACATCCTGCCCGGGAATCGTGCGGATATCGACATTCGCCCGGCAGAAGTCCGGAACGATGTTGGTTTTTGAACCACCTTCGATGGTCCCGGCGCTTGCCGTCGGATGCCCCAGGACAGGGTCGAGAAGTTCCCCGAACATGGGGATGATCTCACGCCGGATGACATCCAAAGCATCGCACATCTTGTAGATCGCATTCACTCCGGCATCCGGCTTCGACGCATGGACGGCCACACCGGTCGTGTGGAGCGAGAGCCATGCGGAGCCTTTGTGGGCATGGACGACATTCAAATCCGTCGGCTCCCCGGCGATCACAAATGCAAATTCCTCCTGCGCGGCCAGTGCCTTGGCCCCGTGCTGGCCGGCCTCTTCGCCCATCAGCCCCGCGAACCAGAGTTCATACGGCAGGGCGGGGATCAGCGGCGAGGCCTCCTTCAACGCCCAGAGCATCGAGGCCATCGGCCCCTTGGTATCCGTCGCGCCGCGCCCGAGCAGCCTGCCGTCGCGAATCTCCCCCGAGAACGGCTCGATCGTCATGCCCGTGACGCTGACGGTGTCGGTATGCGGGGCGAATAGAATTCGGGGCTTTCCGGCACGGTCGGATGGAAACTTCGCCACGACATTCGGACGCCCCGGCAGGACTTCGCGAAGCTCAGAATCCGCTCCCGCGGCGGACAAAAATTCCGCCAGCCATTCCGCGCAGGCCGCCTCGCCGGTCAGCGGCGTCCCCGGATCACCGTCCGGGTTGACGCTCGGGATCCTGACGAGTTCGCGCGCGATGTCGGAGGCGGTCATCGGTTCAAATACCAGGAAATGAATTTCGGGATGCCGTCGGCGATTTTCGTCTGCGGGTTGTAGCCGAGCAACGCGCGGGCCTTTGTGATATCGGCGGAGGTCAGCGGCATGTCGCCCTGCTGCTCGGGCATCCGCTCGATCACGGCCTTTTTGCCAAGGCCCTTCTCAATCTCCCTGATGAGTTCAGTGAGCGTGATCGTCTGGTTTTCCCCAAGGTTGAAGATGTCAAAAAGCGGCCCGTTGTATTGCAGTGCCCCCATGACCCCCTGCACGATATCGTCGATGTAGGTGTAGTCGCGGCGCGTCGATCCATCGCCGTATTGGGGGATCGAAAGCCCTTTGTGGATGGCGTCGGTAAATTTATGGATCGCCAAATCCGGGCGCTGCCCGGGCCCGTAAACCGTGAAGAACCGGAGACACACGGTGCGCAAACCGAAGAGGTGCGAGTAATTCCCGCAGAGATGCTCGCCGGCCAGTTTCGTGGCCGCATACGGGCTGAGTGTCTGCGGAAGGGCGAGGTCCTCGGAAAACGGAACCGTCTTCGCGAGCCCGTAGACCGACGAGCTGGACGCAAAAATAAATCTCCCCACCGCGTTCTGGTGCGAAGCCTCGAGCAGGTGGTGGGTTCCGGTGATGTTCGTGTCGATGTAGAGCTGGGGATCCTTCACCGAAGGACGGACGCCCGCGCGCGCCGCGACATGGATGACGGTTTCGAATTTTCCCTCCGCAAACAGCTCCTGAATCCGCCCGCGATCCCGGATATCCCCCTCGACCACTTTCGCCGCCCCGCCCATCGCCGCCACGTTCGCGCGCTTGATGGCCGGATCGTAATAGTCATTGAAATCATCGATGCTCGTGACCGCATGCCCCTCGGACAACAGCCGGCGGCAGATATGGGAGCCGATAAAGCCGGCACCGCCGGTCACCAGAATATTCATCCCGGGAACCTAGCGGTTGCGGGAAAACCCCGGCAAGGAATTTCAGCCCTCGACGCGTTGGGCCGGGGTGACGGCCACCCCCTGGATCCGCCCAGCCACCTCTGCAGCCACTTTCGTGAGCCCCCGCTCAAAGAGGAATTGATGCTTCGGCGAGCCATCGCGGTGGATGATCTCGATTTTGTCGTAAAGGAATCCGGCTTTGTGCGAAACCTCCGCCCCGGCAATATCCATCTCGAGGACGACCCCTCCGAACAGGCTTTTGGCGACAAAGAACAGCCGGTCCGTCTCGCCCTGGAGGCAGACCAGCGAACCGGGCAGATTCGCCCCGATCCGCGGACCGCCGCCGCTGAGGCAGGGAACCGCCCACTCGATGGCCGCCGTGCTGGCGTGGGACCTGCGGAGTTGCAATTCGCCGTGGCGGGAGAGTCGCTGTCCGGGCACGGTCTCCAAGTCATCCTCCGGCGGGCAGTTGAGCTTCCGCCATGCCAGCCAGAGCTTCGCCCGGATCCCCCGCAGCAGCTTCGGCAGGATCGTCACGACAACCCCGGTGAAAACCACCGCGAGAACCAGCGCGACGATCGGATTCCACGCGATCAGGCCGAGCCCCGCACAGACCACGCCGTCCTCCGCGAGGCTGAGCCCGATGTTGGAAAACGGCTCGGGCGAAGTGTTCGCCGCGAGGCGCGTCCCGGCCTTCGCCACGTGCGCGGTCAGCGCCATGCCGCCGGCCAGCAACGCCGCCACAATTTCAAAGACCGGATGCGTATTCCCGAGCGCCGCCACCGCCAGCGCGGCCGCTCCCACCGGCCGGATGAACGTGTGGACGGAATCCCACGCCGTGTCGATCCATGGGATCTTGTCGGCAAAAAACTCGATGAGGTAGAGAAACCCGGCCACCCCGATGATGATCGGGTCTGAAAGGACGGACAGGTCGTGGAGCGCCGGAGAAAGCGTCACCCAATCCATCCGGATCGCCAGCCCGGTCACAAAAACCGTGAGGTAGAGGTTGATCCCCGCCAGGCTCGCCAAACCGAGCGCCACCCCCAATAAACTCAACTCTTGCATGCCGGAAGTATCGACAGCGGCGGCGGATTGTCACGCCACGAGTGGGGGGACTGATCCGCGCGATGCGGCCGATTGGCGAACCATACCGGGACGGCGCGTAGCCGGCCCGCAGCCTCACCCCGGGTTCACCGGCCCGCACCCGATCGAGCACCTGGTCGGCGTGAAGGAGAAGCTCCCGCGCCTCGCGCAGCAGGACCTCGCCGGCGGGCGTGAATCCGGATCGAATGGGCCCGCCGCTCCAGCAGGCACCGTCCTCATGCCGGTTGACGAGATACTCCAATTCGTCCGCCTCGCCCCGGGCCGGGTCGTCGCCAACCACCTCGAAGCACTCAACCACGGCCCGACCACCCGCGACATGCTCCGCAGCAGGCTCTCCGCTGCCGGACTCGAAAAAAAGGTCGCCATCCCGGCGGATGGCACCGCAGTGGAAGTTTCCTGAGCTCCGTGAAAATTCGCCGGGATTCCAAGGCTTGCGGAACCGGAGCTGCTGCGTAATGTGGGGGGGATGCCGCGAAGACCAGTTGTCAAAATAGGTCCCCACAAACTTGGGGGCCGGGAGCTCTTGTTTATCCTGGGCCCGTGCGTGATCGAATCGGCGGCATTCACGCGCCGGATGGCGAAAAAGCTGAAGGCGATCTGCGATGACCAGGGTGCGGCCTTTGTTTTCAAGGCGTCCTACGACAAGGCGAACCGGACCTCGGTCAAATCCTTCCGGGGCACCGGCGTGCGGGACGGATGCCGGCTGCTCGGGGAGATCGGCGGGGAGCTCGGAGTGCCGGTGACGACCGATGTCCACTCGCCACAGGAGGCCGAAATCGCCGGGGAGACCGTGGATGTGCTTCAGATCCCCGCCTTCCTCTGCCGGCAGACCGATCTGATCGTTGCCGCGGGGTCAACCGGCCGGGTGGTCAATGTGAAGAAGGGTCAGTTCCTGGCTCCCTGGGATATGGCCAACGTGGCCAAAAAGCTCGTGGCGACCGGCTGCAAGTCGTTCTTCTTCACCGAACGCGGAACGACATTCGGCTATAATAACCTTGTCTCCGACATGCGATCCATCTATTGGATGCAACGCTTGAATTGTCAGGTTGTTTTCGATGCCACCCATTCGGTCCAGCGCCCGGGAGGAGCCGGGGAAACGACCGGCGGTGACGGCGAGCTGGCCCCGATTTTGGCGCGCGCAGCGGTGGCCGCCGGATGTGACGGCCTCTTTATCGAGACACATGAAAATCCCGCAAAAGCCCTTTCCGACGGACCAAACCAAATCCCCCTGCGGGATCTGCCACGGCTTCTTGCACAACTCAGGGCCCTTCGCGATGCGGTGGTCTAAGCTGTTTCCCATCCTGATCTGTCTGGCCTTGCAGCCGCTTTTCGGCGCGGATTCAAAGCCTGCGCCCGGTGAGAAGAAGCAGGCGGCGGATCATGATTTTGATGTTCCCATGCCCTTGAACATGCCAGTCAAAGGCATCAAAATCCCCCACCGCAACGAGGCGGGAAAACTGATCATGACCATCGAGGCGGAAGTCGCCACCAAGCTGGACGAGCAGCACATCGAGATGGAGAACATGAAGATCGAGTCCTTCGATGATGATGGAAAGAAGATCAACATCGAGCTGCCTCACTCGATCTTCAACCTGGACACCAGGATCCTCACCGGAGACAAGCACGCGTTCATCCACCGGGAGGATTTCGAGGTCACCGGGGATTCCGTCGAATTCAACACCAAGACGCGGTATGCGGTCTTGCGCGGGAAAATCCGAATGGTTATTCAATCGGCCAATTTAGACAAATGACAAAAATCCACCCACTCATCGCCCTCCTGTTTCTGGGAATCTGTGCCGCTAACGCCCAGCAGACCCCTTCCATGAACGGGGGGGGCAAGCAGGACTCCGCAGCATCGAACGGCTTCGCCGGCCTGGGAAAAGACCGGCCCGCCGATGCCAAAACCGAGATCACGGCGAACAAGGAGGCCTCATTTGATAACGCGGCGAGCGTGGCGGAGTTCACCGGCAACGTCATCGTGCGCGACCCCCAGTTCACGCTGACATGCGACCGGCTGAAGGTGACGCTGAGCAAGACGCGCAAGGGCATGGAGCTGGCCGAGGCCTCCGGCAATGTGGTGATCGTCCAGGAGAACACCGACAAGGGCGGGCAAACGAGCAAGGCCATCGGCAGGGCCGGGTTTGCGACATATGTTCCGGCAACCGGGGAGGTCGTCCTCAAGGGCTGGCCGTCGGTCCAGCAGGGGATGAACAACCAGGTGGCGACCGAGGAGGGCACGGTCATGATCCTCAACCGCAGCGGCAAATCCCAGACCAAGGGGGCGAGCAAGACAGTGATCTCCGACACCAGCGAAGCGGGAGCCTCGAAATGAGCGACGAATTTGCAGACCGCAAGCCGGTTCCGGAAGGGGCACCCCTCCTGCGCACGGACGGGCTGGTCAAAATTTACAACGGACGCTCCGTGGTCAACGGGGTGGATATCAATGTGAAGCGTGGCGAAATCGTCGGGCTCCTCGGACCGAACGGCGCCGGAAAGACGACCACGTTTTACATGATCGTGGGGTTGATCCGCCCGAATGGCGGCCGCGTGTTTTTCCAGGAGGCCGATGTGACCGACATGGCGATGTATCGCCGGGCCAGGCACGGGATGGGATACCTGCCGCAGGAGGAATCCATTTTCCGCAAACTGACGGTCGAGGAGAATATCCTCGCGATCCTCGAGACGACGAAGGCTACGAAGTCCGAGAGGAAGCAGCGCTGCGAGGAACTCCTGACACGGTTCGGGATCGAACATATCGCGAAGAACCAGGCGCTGACGCTGTCCGGTGGCGAAAAGCGCCGCCTGACCATCGCCCGGTCCCTCGTGACCAACCCGGCCCTGCTGATGCTGGACGAGCCGTTCAGCGGTGTGGACCCGATCGCGGTCCATGACGTCCAGCAGATCGTCCAGGACCTCCGCGAGCAGGGGCTCGCGATTTTGATCACCGACCACAACGTCCGCGAGACGCTCAACATCGTGGACCGCGCCTACCTCATCTACGAGGGCCGCGTGGAGAGCCAGGGAAACAAGGATTTTCTTCTGAACGACCCGATCAGCCGGAAGCTCTATCTCGGCGAATCGTTCACGATGTAACCCGTATCCCCCTCAGACAGCGATGCCCCAACCGTCCTCCGCAAAGACCTCCGACAACCGCGTGCCGCATATCACGGTCGGACATTTTTATGCCAACCACGCGGAGAAGCTCGGGCTGCGGCTCGAGGGATCCTCGCGGGGGCTGAACCGGCTGATCCGCGAACCCACCATCAACCGTCCGGGCCTCGCGCTCTGCGGGTTTTTCAGCTACTTTGCCGTGAAGCGGATCCAGGTTCTGGGAGCCGCGGAGCTGAGCTACCTGAAGAGCCTGAAAGCGCCCCAGCTGCGCGAGCGGCTGCGCTCGCTTTTCTCAAAAAACATGCCGTGCCTTGTGGTGGCCCGGAACGCGCCGGTGCCCGAGGCCCTGCTCGATGCGGCCGGGGAGTTCGAGACGCCGGTTTTCCGGACCAGCATGATCACGATGAAGTTCATCAACGCGGCCACGATCTCGCTGGAGTTCGATTTTGCCCCGCACAGCTCCGAGCATGGCAGCATGGTGGACATCCTTGGCGTCGGGACGCTTGTCCGCGGGGCCAGCGGGATCGGGAAGAGCGAGTGCGTGCTCGGGCTGATCGAGCGCGGCTACAGCCTCGTGAGCGACGACGTCACCCGGTTCCGCTCGATCGAGGGGCGCGAGCTTCTCGGGATGTCCGACAACCTCTCGCGCTACCACATGGAGGTGCGCGGGATCGGGATCATCAACATCGCCTCGATGTTCGGGGCCGGGGCTGTGCGCGCCGAAAAACGGCTGGATTTTGTGGTCACATTGAAAGATTGGCACGAGCTCGAGGATGTGGATAGAATCGGGCTGGACCGCGAAAACTACGAGATCCTTGGAATCAAGATCCCGCATGTCACGCTGCCGGTGCGAACCGGCCGCGATCTGGCACGCCTTGTGGAAGTCGCGGCCCTGGACCAAAAACTCAAAGAGATGGGTGAGAACAGCGCAGTTGAATTCAACCAAAGATTGCTGCATATGATCAGCGAACGCCGGAGCCGTTAATGGGAATACTCTCGAAAAAAAAGCCGAATGAGGATGTGCAGCGCTGCACGGGGGAAGTTGTGATCGACAATCGAAACGGTCTTCACGCCCGCCCGGCGGCCATGTTTGTCAAAATTTCCAGCCGTTACCGCGCGGAGGTTTGGGTCGAGAAGGACGGCGAGCGGGTGAATGGGAAGAGCATCATGGGGCTCATGATGCTGGCTGCCGGCAAGGGATCCCGCCTGCAGGTGATCGCCGAGGGCGCGGATGCGGACAAGGCCGTGGCGGAGATCAAGAATCTGGTCGAAACGCGTTTCGGGGAAGAGTAGCAGAGGCATTTACTAAGTGAATTTTTCCTGATAGGTGTGATCCTTCATGGAGGCACCAACCGCGACCGGGAACGAACAGAGATTCACGGGAATTCCCGTGGCTCCCGGAATTGCCCACTGCGCGGTCATGGTCCAGTGGGAGGAGGACGAGGAAATCGCCCTCCGGAAAATCGAGCCGCACGAGCTCCCGGAGGAGATCGCCCGGTTCGAGTCCGCACTGATCGCCACCCGCGCGGAGCTCCTTGAGATCCAGCAGCGGATTGCGAATGCCATCGGGTCCAATGACGCAAGCATTTTTGACGCGCACCTGCTGGTCGTCGAGGACCGGACCCTGATCGACGAGGTCCTCCGCAAGCTCGACCGGGAGCGGGCCAACGTGGAGTATATCTTTCACCAGGTGGCCGAAAAATATTGCCGGACACTGGCGCAGATCGACGATCCCTACCTCCGCGAGAGGGTGGTGGATATCGAGGATGTGACGCGGAGAGTCATCCGCCACCTCCTGGGCAAGGCTCCGCGGAACCCCGCGACCCATGACCGCCAGCACATCATCGTCGCGCACAACCTGACGCCGTCGGACACCGCCCAGCTGAACCGGGAGCTGGTCCTGGGGTTCGCGACCGAGACCGGCAGCAAGACGTCCCACACGGCGATCATGGCCCGCTCGCTGGAGATTCCCGCGATTGTGGGGCTGCACGGGATCTGCCAGCAGCTCACGAGCGGCGACGACGTTTTGCTCGACGGCTACACCGGCACGCTGATCCTGAATCCGTCCCCGGAGACCCTGGCAGAATACGGCCGGATCGAATCCGCAAAGGAAGAGGTCGTCGAGCGGTTGGAGCTGATCCGGGAAACCGCATCGACCACGCGCGACGGCCGCCACATCGTGCTTTCCGCCAACGTGGACCTTCCCGAGGAGATCGGCGATGTGGCTGCGAACGGAGCCGAGGGGATCGGGCTATACAGAACGGAATTCCTCTACCTGAACCGCATGGAGCCTCCGGATGAGGAGGAGCAGTTCGAGCACTACCGGATCGCTGCGGAGAGGTCGAAGCCCAACGGGGTCATCATCCGGACGCTGGATATCGGCGGTGACAAATCCACGCAGAGCCTCCACCTGCCGGAGGAGCAGAATCCGTTTCTCGGATGCCGGGCGATCCGGTTCTGCCTGCAGAATCCGGAGATTTTTAAAACCCAGCTCCGGGCGATCCTCCGCGCCGCGACGTTCGGGAATGTGAAGATCATGTATCCGATGATTTCGGGCATCGACGAGCTCCGCCAGGCGAATGTGATCCTCGAGGAGAGCAAGGCGGAGCTTGCGTCGCGCGGCGTTCCGTTCCATCCGTTCATCGAGGTGGGCATCATGATCGAGATCCCGAGCGCCGTCCTCGCCGCGGACCATCTGGCCCGGGAGGCCGCATTTTTCAGCATCGGAACCAACGACCTGATCCAATACACATTTGCGGTGGACCGGGTGAACGACCGGATCGCGCACCTCTACAACCCGACCCATCCTGCGATCCTGCGGATGATCAAAATGGCGGTGGATGCTGCGCATGCCAACGGGATCTGGACCGGCGTCTGCGGCGAGATGGCGGGCGACGTCCTGCTCACCCCGCTGCTCATCGGGCTCGGGGTGGATGAGCTGAGCGCGACGAGCGCGATCGTCCCCCGGGTGAAAAAGGCGGTCCAATCGCTCGACGCCTCGCAGTGCGAGGAACTGGTGCGGACTGCCCTTACGATGGAGGATTCGGCGGCGATCCAGCAGCTGAGCCTCAACATGGCCCGCGAGCGCTACGCCGAAATCGCCGACTGACCGATGGGGCTACGGCCCTCCCGCAGTTCCGCCGGCGGGATGCTCCTCGGTCCGGTCCGGTTCTCCGGCACCGGTGTGTCCGTGGGCTTTCAGGCGTCCGATGTTTTCCAGGTTCACGCCCATGGTTTCGATGCCGAACCGCCAGGTCACAAATGCGCCGAGGATGGATGTTCCCACGAGGATGTAGAGCAGGGTGGCCGTTCCGATATCGCTCAGGAGGATGGGGAAAAGGAACGCTGTCATGACGGCGCCGATCTTGGCGAACGAGGCTGCAAAGCCTGCCCCGGATCCGCGGATCTTTGTCGGGAAGACCTCGCCGGCGATGAGGTAGGTCATCGCGTTTGGGCCGAGGTTCGTCATGAAATTGAAGAGCATGAAGCCTCCGAAAATCAGGGCCGTCTGGGAGAGCCCGGGTGCCAGGCCGGTGGAAACTGCGGCGAGGAGAAGTCCGGCGGCGCAGCCGAAAAACCCGAAGACCTGGAGCTTCATGCGACCGAGTTTGTCCGCGAGGAAGACCGCGCAGATGATGCCGACCAGAAGGAGGATATCCAGGAAGGCGGCGCCCTTCGCGGCGATCATGTCGTTGTGGATGACTGCGGCGAGATTGGGTTCGCGGAGATTCGAGTGCCCGAGGATGGTGCCGAGGATGGTGGGGGTGAAGATGCCGATGCCGTAGGTTCCGAGATCCTGAAGAAACCAAGGCACCGAGGCGAGGACCGTGGCCCGGCGGTTTTTCTTGTTGAAGAGCTTGGCGAACTTCGATTTGTGGCGCTCGTGTTCCGGCTCATCGTCGGGGACTTCCTTGAGCGAGATTTTCAGGGGATACGGAGGCTCGCGCCTGAGCAGGCGCAGGATCGCGGTTTCCGCCTCGGAAACCCGCCCGCGCGACATCAGCCACTGCGGGCTTTGGGTGATGAAAAAGCGCCCGATCACGACCAGGATTGTCGGGAGGATTGCCGTCGCATACATGAGGCGCCAGTCGGCCAGGCTCGCGTGGGATTTGAGGATCATGTAGCCGACCGCGGTTCCGAACAAGGCTCCGACCGCCTGGAACGCGAATGCACTCAGGACGAGCCGGCCGCGGCAGTTGCTGGGGATGCTCTCGGAGATCACCAGGTGCGCGGTCGGGTAGTCGCAGCCGAGCGCCAGTCCCATGCCGAACAGGAAAAGCAGGAGCAGCGGAAATGTCGGGCTGAACGTCATCGCCACGAGAAAGACCAGAAACAAAATCATCTCCGCGATGAAGAGCTGCTTTCTTCCCAGGTGGTCTGCCAGGCTGCCCAGCGCAGTGGCTCCGATCAAAATCCCGAAAAGCGTCGCCGATCCGACCATGCCTTTTTGCGCGTCTCCGAGGTTGAACTCCATGGCGATGAGCGGCAGCGCAACACCGGTCATGAAGACCACCAGCCCCTCAAAAAATTTGCCCGCCGTGGCCAGCCCCCAGATCTGCCACTGCATGATCGTCATCGGGACCTGCGGAATCGTGGTTCCATCCGACCAGACCGGAGTCTCGTCGATATACTCTTGAACGGTTTTTTTCAAAGTCGCTTCCCCTTCCTTTCAGAAATGCGGCAAGGCGACAAGGAAGACAAAGCCTGCATTGTGACGATTTTGTCACGGGGACCGGTTCATTAAACCCGGCGGTTGGGCGGATTTGCTCCGCGCCTGAGCGTCAGCAGGGCGACCTCTGCGGGGCAGTTCATGCTGCAATCAGGCGGAGGTGTTCAAGGGTGGCGGAACCGAGCGTCGCGTGAACTTTTCCGACCAGTTCACCTTTGCCGTTGTCACCATCAGGATGCCGAGCGTGATGATTGCTCCGACAGTGATCGTGAGCCCGGTGAGCCCGTCGAAGAAGAAGCTGTAGGAAAACAAGACCATGTAGGCGAACTGTGCGGCTGCCGCAAATCTTGCGAACCTCGCGCCCTTTGCGAGGAGCAGGTATCCCGACACCATGGCCAGTGACACAGCGGATGAGATCGCGAATGCGACACCCAGTGGGATGACATCGACGAGGTAGGCGAAGAGGAGTTGGAACGCGAAGCACCCGGCCGCCAGAAAGAAGAAGTTCATGGGATGGAGGTCGACCTTCTGGATGAGGCAGATGACGACCAGGACGCTGAAGAAGAAGAGAAGCGAGACCGGAGAGAAGAAGGTGATTCGGGAAGCCACTGGGCCGGGGTTCAAGACCTTCGGCATCTCCATCGACACCGGACGCGCTCCGATTTCGTCGGGATAGGCCCAGGACAGATCCCAGCCCTTGCTGGCGCGCTTCCGATCTGTGGGGGAGCCGGTGGGGAAATCGACATCTTGAAAGTCGGTCGTCATGTGGAGCGCGAAGTTCTGCACGCGGGACTCGGGTCCGAAGCTGTAGGTCCAGCGGTCGAGGCCCCGGGTTTTGTAGCCGACGACGAGGGTGGCGCTTTCCCCGGCCTCCACGACGACCGCATCGGTGATCGGCTCTTTTCCGGTTACGTTGGCCGTGGTCGACTTGCCGTTGAGAGTGAACAAAAACTCGTTGTATCCCGCCTCAGGTGAGGGGAGGGAAAACTGGACGTAGATCGTCTGCGGAATCGGCGTGGGATTGGTGAATGTGTATTCGCCGCGAAACCCCGCAGCGAACATGCGATACCACATGAGGCCCTTCTGGCGCGGCTCGTAGCCCAGCGAGATGTCGATCTTGCTGCCCGAGGGGCGGATCAGGGCTTTTCCATCGCCTGCTCCCGGCGACTGATACCAGGCTTGCGGATGGACCTGCGTGATCGGTGGGCCCCAGCCGCCGAGCACGGATTGGGCCGTGCTCATGCCGGATTGGCTGGTGCGCACGTTGAGCGCGGTTCCCAGGATGAACCAGGCAACACTCGTGCAGGCGGTGATGAACAGGATGGCGAAGAGGCGGAGGACGGTCATGGCTTTTTGGTGGTTTCAGGTTTTTGGTAAAAGACGCGGACGGACGGCGATTCTCCCCGGCAGAGTTCCTTGCGGAGGCGGAGGTCGCTTTTTGATTCGCCCGGGAAAAATTCGCAGTTTCCCTCGACCGCGAGCGGGGAATACGGGGAGGGGAGGACCAGATCCCAATCCGAGCGCTCGACCAGCAGGTCGGTGGACGGCAGGGAGACCTGGAAATCTCCGCGCACCGGTGCGAACGCGGCCGACTTCCCGGTGTAGGCGATTTCGACGGAGGTATCGGAATTTGACTCCGGCAGCCGGACCTCGATGGTGTTGCTGCCGACCAGAACCGGCGCGGCCGGCCGCCCCGCCACCAGGCAGGAAACCACCTGCGTGTCATCGCCGAGCGCCAGCCGCCACGCGACCGCCGTGTTGTGCCGGATCTTCCACGAGGTCGCGTTGAAGAACGTTCCGTCGGAAACGATCCGCATTGCGGAATGCGCCTCCTTCACCACGGCCGGCATCGCAACGACGGCGGCCGGCTTTTCGAGGGATTTGCGCGCGAACTGGATTTCCAAATTGCCGCCGGTGCCGAGGTGCCAGGCGCCGGATTTCGGATCCTGCACCGCTCCCGCAACGTCCACGTCCACTTCCTGAGGAACGGGCGAGATCTCGAGATTGGAGATGGCCGCCGGATGGATCCCGCAAAGGAACGCGGTCGTCTCTGTGTCCTTCTTCCCCTTCCAGTCAAGGTGGAGAACCACGTTCTGCCGCTTCAGTCCCTCAACGAGCAGATTGTAGTAGCCATCTTTGACGACGATCGCCGCTTCCGCCGGCTCGATGCCGGAGACGAGCAGGGAATCGGCGATCAGCGGGACCAGCAGCCCGCCTTCGCGGAAGGAGCGGACATCGAATTCAACCGTGCCGGAAAGCGCCGCCTCGCCCGGGACCAGGCGGTATCGGGCGGAGAGGATCGCAAACGGGAGCGGGTATTCCGGCGGGGAGGGCTTCTTCCCCGCCTCAATCAGGGCGCGCAGTTCCGGGTAGGGAAGCGTGACCGCTGCGCTGGAAAGGTTTTCGGCGCGCAGTGGCAAGCCGAGCGAGACTGCAGCGAAGAGGAGTAGAAATTTCATGCCCGCATCATGCGCGGGCCGTGTGAAACCCTGATGAAGCGATTATGAAATTTCCGTGAAATGCACGGCCACTGTCGTTCCGGTTCCGGGGGCGCTTTCGAGCCCGATGCGGGCATTGTAGCGGGCGGCGATGGATCTGACGATCGCGAGGCCAAGGCCGGTGCCCCGACGGCCTGTCAGCGGATTCACGGTGGTGAAGAAGCGATCGAAGATTTTTGTTTGAAGTTCGGCGGGGATCCCCGGGCCTTCGTCCCGGACCGAGAGGTTGGCACCGGAAGTGGAGAAGGTGACTTTCTTCCCTGGTGGCGTGAACTGGAAGGCGTTTTCGAGGAGTGCCTCCATGAACCGGCGGAGTTGGTCGGCGGGCATTCCGATCCAGCAGGGCTCGTCGGAAAGACTGGTTTCAAAGACAATCGTTTGTGCCCGGCTGCGGAAGACGCCAGCAACCAGGGCGGCGACCTCCGGCAATGAGGCCCGTGCGGTCGGGTTTGCCGGGGCGCTCTCGATGCGGGAGAGCGCAAGGAAATTCGTCACGATCGCAGACAGCCGGTCGACCTCGGCAAAAATGTTTCCGAGAAACTTTTTCCGCACATCCGGGTCCGGCCCCTGGTCCAGGATTTCTGCGGCACCGCGGATCGAGGCGAGGGGCGTTTTGATTTCGTGAGAAAGCGTGAGGGCCATCTCCTCGACATAGGCTTTTCCCTCGAGCCTGCGCCGCATTTTTTCCAGCGCGCGGGAGAGGTCGCCCAGCTCGCTCTTCGTCCAGGTTTCCAATCGGACCCCTGGCTCCCCGTCCGCCACCCGCTCCGCCTGCCGGGCGAGGCCGGTGATGATCCGCGTGAGGTAGGTGGAGAGCGCGTAGGAGACGAGGGTCGCGAGCGCCAGCGCCAGCAGGGCGGGAATGGCGAGGTCTTTCAGCGATCCCACCACCTGGCCGACTTTCCAAGCAAAATAGACGCCGGGAAGGAAAATCGAGGCGAGGCAGAGGAGGAAGATTTTCCAATGGAGGCTGTGCAGCGGCGGTGCGATGGTGCTGATCAGGCGCTGGATGAACATGACCGCGCGCCCCGGGGATCCGTTCTTTGGAGCGGGGGAGGGCATCACGGCTTGAAGCGGTAGCCGACCCCTCGGACCGTCTCGATCAGCTCCGCAGGCAGCAGTTTTTTGCGGAGGGATTTGATGTGGGCATCGACGGTGCGGTCTGTCACGCACCCACCATCCGTCCAGGCACCGTCGAGGATCTGCTCGCGGGTGAAGACTCTGCCGGGCTGGGCGGCGAGGAGGGTGAGTATTTCAAACTCCGTGCGCGAGAGGTCCAGCGAACGTCCATCCACGGAGGCCTTGAAGGAGTCCCGGTCGATGGTCAGCCCGCCGGGCGGAGCTTCGTGATGGCCGTTCGAGCGGCGCGCGATCGCCTTGATCCTTGCCACGAGTTCACGG
The DNA here is from genome assembly GCA_026398275.1 of Verrucomicrobiota bacterium. Taxonomy (GTDB): domain Bacteria; phylum Verrucomicrobiota; class Verrucomicrobiia; order Chthoniobacterales; family Terrimicrobiaceae; genus QYQL01. Next base: position 49,620 of record JAPLTF010000061.1, on the reverse strand, counting down.
GGGCTGAATGGCTTCGCCAGATAATCGTCCGCGCCGAGCTCCAGACCCACCACGCGATCAATCTCGTCGGTGCGAGAGGTGAGGAACAGGATCGGGACCGAGGACGTTTTGCGGATCTCCCGGCAGACGTCAAACCCGTCCAGATCCGGAAGCCCGATGTCCAGCACAATAAAGTCAGAGGCTCCGGACATCCGCACCGCATCCCTGCCGGAGGAGGTTTTGCAAACTTCAAATCCCGCTCCGCGCAGCGAATACTCCAGGACATCCAAAATTCCCGGGTCATCCTCGACAACAAGAAGTCTCATCCGGCGCTCGGCATTTTGAACCACAGGAAGACACTAAAAATTCGCCGGGCAAAAGAGGAGAGAAAAACCACGGAGCGTGCGGAGCTGCGCCAACAATGGGAGGGTGAGCTCCGTCCGAACCCATATATTTCACGGTTCGGACGGAGCCTCACCCTCCCTCGTGTTATTGAAGTGTCGGCGATTTGGAAACCGAAAGGTTGACGATCGGGCGGGCCTGAGGGTGCCACGGATTGGTTTGGAATCCGGAGGCTTCAATTTCCCGGGCGAGCTTTCTGCACATGGCGCAGAGTTTTTTCACATCGAGCCCCATGTGCTCGGGGCGAAAGGTGCGGATGTTTGAGGCTGCAAGAACGAGCAGCCTGCAGGCGGGGGCGAGTCTTTTGCCATCCGTCGGGTGTTCGGGGCGGAGGAAATGTTTGCGCAGGTGGACGAAGCCTCCGGCGATCTGAATGAGGCCTTTGTAGAAAATGGCGTTGGAGTTTCTGCAATCGAGCCAGAGCTGCTCGAGGACGTCGTGCGCCTCAAAGTAATCGCCTGCATTGAAGAGCGCGAAGAAGAGTTCGTATTCGGGCGGGTAGCTGCCCCTCGGACCATGCGCCCGGATGTAACGGGCCATGCGCTCGCGTTTACTCATCAGAGGTCTGAATAGTCCCCGACCGGGCGGAGCCCACCTGGCGGCTAATCCCGGGAGGCTTGGTCTGCCTCCAGCTTTTTCACGCGGTCGAACAGCTTCTGGAGGTTTTTCATGAGGGCGAAATTCCTCATGTAATCCTTCACGGGCACCGCAGGGGCGCCGAAGAAAATATCCTTCGGGGCCACGCTCTTCGTGACCCCGGACATGGCTCCGATGAGCACTCCGTCTCCGATTTCAATGTGGCCGTTGATACCGGCTTTTCCGGCGAGGGTCACAAAATTTCCGATGCGCGTGCTGCCGGAGATTCCGACCTGGGCGCAGAGGATGGAATTTTCCCCGATCGTGACGTTGTGGGCGATCTGGGCAAGGTTGTCGATTTTCGTGCCGCGACGGATCCATGTGCGGCCGAAGCGCGCGCGGTCGACGGTCGAGTTCGCCCCGATCTCCACGTCGTCCTCGATCTGGACGATCCCGGTCTGGGGGATTTTCTGATGCGCCCCGTCGCGGAACTCATACCCGAACCCATCCGCTCCGATGACGACGCCCGAATGAATGAACACCCGGTTTGCGAGCGTGCAGCGCTCGTAGATCGTGACGTTCGGATATATCCGGCACTCCTCACCGATCTGGACGCCGTGGCCGATATACGAGTGGGCTGCGATGATGGAGCGCGCGCCGATTTTTGCGCCCGGTTCGACAACGACGAAAGGGCCGATAAAAACGCCCTCGCCAATCGCGGCTTCCGGGGAGACAACCGCGCTCGGGTGAACGCCCGGGGAAAACTCGATAGCCGGGGGAATGAACGCGGGCTGCAGCCTGGCGAAGCAGACCCCGGGATCATCCACCCAGATCCGAACCGGAGAAATTTTCTCGCCGAACCCGTGAGGCACGAGGACCGCCGTGGCACGGGATTTCCGAAGCGCTTTGAGATACTTCGGGTTTGCAAAAAATGCAAGATCCCCGGGATTGGCATCGTCGAGCGACGCCAATCCGGAGATTTCCTGCGAGGCGGCTTCCGGAGCCACCCAGCCGCCCGTTTGGGCGGCTACCTCACCGAGCGTCATGCTCTTCAGGGCGTGGCGGTGGTGGTTTTCGGTGCGTTCTTGTTGAGCGTATCAACAATGTCCTTGCTGAAATCCAGGTCGGTGCGGGAGTAGACGAGGACCGGGATCTGGCCCATGCTCATTCCGGATTTGTCGAAGACGATGTCGAACCCGGTGGCTTTGACCTTGTCGTTCACGACCTTCATGATCTCGTCGATGATGTCCTTGCGCATGCGGACGAACTGCTCCTGGAGCTGGCGCTCGCGGGTGCCGCGGAATTCGGTGATTTCGCGGTCGAGGTTGCGCGCGTCGTTGACCTTCTCGTCGCGGTTCTTCGTGGCCTTGTCCTTGGCGTCCTTGCTGAGTTCGGGTTTTTCGAGGTCGGCGTTGATCTTGTTGATCTCGTCCATGGCCTTCTTGAGGGTCTCGAGACGGTCGTCGAGCTCCTTCTTGGCGGCGGCACGGGCTTCGTTGAGTTTCGCCTCGGCATCCTTGGTTTTGTAATACTGGGTGAAGATGGCGTTCATGTCCAACGTGCCGATTTTGATCTGGGCGTTGGCAGAAGGAGCAACGGCGAAGAGTGCCGTGGCCAGGATGGTGATGGAGAGGATGGATTTGAGCATGTTGGTTTGTTGGTTATGAGAGTGGATGAGTGTGACTTATGGAATGGATTGGTCAAGTTTTGACCGCGGCCGCGCCGATTTGTTCAAAATTGGTAGCCGATATTGAAGTTAAATTTCCCGGGAGGCCCGTTCCAGCTGTCGTAGATGACCGGAATGCCGTAATCCACGCGGATCGGGCCGATCGGGAGATCGAGGCGCAGGCCGATGCCGATGTCCACATTGGCGTTGCTCGTGCTGAAATCGTTGGGCTGCACGTTGACAAATCCCATGTCGCTGAAAACGGCTCCGCGGACGCGGGAGACGATGGGGAAGGTCATTTCAAACGTCAGATAGGCCAGCGAGTTGCCGCCGATCGGGTTGGCATACTGGTCCACCGGCCCGACTTCGCGGAAGTTGAAGCCGCGCATGTTGTTCGCGCCGCCGAGGTAAAGGCGGTCAAAAATCGGGACCCCGTTGCCATAGCCGCCATCCACCGATGCCTTGTCGTTCCCCCATCCGTTCACGATGGCAATCTGGCCCTTGACGAGAAAGATCAGATCGAACGGCAGCGAGAAATATTTCGTGGCCTCCAGCGAGATGCCGTAATCCTGCACGTCACCTCCGAGGGGACCGCCGGCGATAAATCCGGTCAGCTCGACCAGCTCGCCCTTGCGGGTGAGGAAAAGGCTGTCGCGCGTATCCCACGTGAGCGATCCGGTGAAGGCGCTCTTGACGTAGGTGCCCGCGGAATTCTCAATGACCGGCCCGGCATTTTCGTTGCCGGTATACCCGTCGCCGTATCCGTTGAAGAAAAAGTAGTCGTTGTTGTTGTTGGTATTGTCGACGTTGTAGATCCGGATCTGCTCGAGACGGTATTCCACGCGGGCGGACAGCGCCCTCCAGATCTGTTTGCGGGCCTGGACTGCGACGCCGAGGTTTGACTGGTCATAGACGGACGACAGGAAATTGGCGTTCCGGTAATATCCCTCGACTCCCACCGAGAGTTTTTGTCCCATGAACCATGGCTCGGTCAGGGCGACCACGAAGTCGCTTCGCTGGAGCCCGTATTGGCCGCGGATCCGGAACCTCTGCCCTCCGCCGGTGAAGCTCGGCCAGTTGAAGAGGTCGAAGTTCGTCTGCTGAAGTTCCGCGAAGCCGAGCAGGCTGTCGATCGTGCTGAAGCCGACGCCGAAGTTGAACGATCCGGTGCGCTTTTCCTCCACGATGACGTTCAGGTCCTTGCGTCCGGGAACGATCGTGTCGGAGGGCGCCGTGTCCACGCGCGAGAAATAGTTGAGATTTTCCAGCCGCTTTTTGCTGACATCCACAAGCGTGGTGTCGAAGACGTTGCCCGGTTTGACAGCCAACTCGCGGCGGATCACCCGGTCCTGCGTCCGGGTGTTGCCCTGGATGTTGACCAGGTTGACATAGGACTGGACGCCCTCGTCGATCCTGTAGGTCACGTCGACCGCCCCCGGCCCTGCGGGAAGAACTTCCGGCGCGGCGACCATGTCGACATAGCCGCGGCTCCCGTAGAAATCCCGGAGAGCTTTCAGGTCGTCGCCCATCCCTTTGGGGGTAAAGAGCTGTCCGCCGAGCATCTTCATGCGGGCAAGAACCTCATCCTGCGAGGTGACATTGACGCCCTCGACTTTGACCGTGCCCAGCCGGTATTGCATCCCCTCGACGATCGTGACGATCATCTCCACGCCGTTGCGCTCAACCGGCTGAGTCTGGATATCCGAGACCTCGACATCCGCAAACCCGCGGTTCTGGTAGAGGGTTTTGATCGCGGCGCGGTCCTCCTCGACCTGTGCGGGGATGAGGCGTCCGCTCTTTGTGACAAACGAGAGGATGTTCTCAGGCTTGGTCTTCATCACCTTGCGGATGTCCTTGGAGAGCACGGATTCGTTGCCGACAAAAGTGATGCGCTTGACGACCAGCTTCGGGCCCTCGTTGATCGAATAGATCACCTTGGACCGGTTGTTCCCGGGGGCTTCCTGGATTTTATATTGGACGTCGATCTCGGAGTAGTTTCTGTCCTCGTAAAGCTTGATGATCTTTTGGCGGTCATCCTCGATTTTTTCCTCGCTGACCACATCTCCGACCTTCGTTCCGATTTCGCGGCGGACGCGGTTCATGGGGATCTGCTCGGCTCCCTCGATGAGGATTTCCTCGATGACCGGGCGGCCCTGCAGGAGAACCGTGACCTTGACGCCGTCGCCGAGGGGCTCCGCAAAGATTCGCACGTTGGAGACGCCGCCCGTGGCATAGAGCGCACGGATGTCCTGCTCGGCGGCCCGCTCGCTGTAGGGCTGGCCGACCTTCGTGGCGAGGTTGGCGAGCACGCGATCCTTGGAGATGCTCGGGGCCCCGACATTCTCGACTGCAATTTCTTTGACCACGGGCCCCGGCCCGGTCTGGGCGTTCAAAGGTTGCAGGAGGATGGCAAGCATCACCGGCAGTAAAATCGGCAGGTGAATTCGGAAAAACGATCGGCAAAAGCTCATGGTTTGGGCAGCAAACGGGGCATTCTGCCCCGACGCGGAACAGATTGCATGCCGCAAGCACCCCAATACGTCAAGAAACGAATGCTGGAAATGCGCTTATTCCTGATCGCGGACCAGCCAGTGGCGGAGGGTGTCCTGCCATTTCTCGCTCGAGGTCGTGTTCAACAATGCCACGTTGATCGCCTCGAATTCCGGCCGCTTCGTGTGCACGGGGATTCCGATGAACATGTCCTGGAATGTTACGGGCGAAACTCTGAAGCGCACTCCAGAGTCGTCCTGCGTCATCTTTTTGGCCAGGTATCGGAGTGAGATTTTGTCAGCCACAACGGCCTCGATCTCGCCTCTCGAAAGAGCCTGGAGCGCCAGCTCGATCGAGTTGTATGTGCGGGCCGGGATTCCCTGCTTCCGGAGGTATTGCTGCGGAACCGAATCGGCCATGACCCCGCACGAAACCCGGTAAAGATCGCTCGGGCGAGTGACCATCTCGTTCACGCGCGCGGCGGCCACGCTGGCGGCGACGGCCGCGGTGAAACTTGCGACCAGAAGAACTCCCGCCAGCATCCACACGAAGGAGATCAGGCGGCCAACAAGCGTCGAGGGTGTCTTGTCGCCATACCCGACCGTCGTCATGGTGACCGCGGCAAACCAGAGCGCCGATCCGAATCCGGACATCCCCCCGCGGAAGTGCCCCAGATGGTGGTTGCGCTCCACGAACCAGATCAGGGCGCTCACGATCAGCATTCCGCCCATAATGGCCAGCAGGACCTGCACAAGCGTCCAGTTGAAAAACTCCTTTGCGATGGAAACCCAATCCGGATGCCACGCCCGGTTCTGGAGCGCGATGCCGATCGAGGACATCAGGTAAGGCTGCGTGAAATCCACAATTTTTTCGGACTCGGTCGTGACTTCGATCTCGCCCACCGCGGCGTCCAGTTTTCCGCTGGAAACATTGGGGAGGATATCCTGATACGGGGTTTCCACGAACTCGAAGCGGAAGCCCGTCTGGACGGCGATGCTGTTCCACAGGTCCACCGCGATGCCGCTCCATTCGCCCGAGTTGTCCTTGGTGGCGTAGGGCGGCTTCTCATGGATGCCGATGCGCAGAACTTTTTGCGGTTCCTCGCATCTGCCGGCACCGGCAAAAAGCGCGAGCAACAGGAATGCGAGCAGGGAAGCCTTGATGGGTATCCTATGCATGGCAGGACAACCGCAGAAAAGAAGCGAAATGCCTTCGCTGGTTTTCCGCGTTCAAAAACCCGCGCGTTCCGTGGCCCTCCCGACCAGGTGAATGGTTTGCAGGAGCCACGGAATGAAAAACGAAGCCTAGCGTTTCGAGAACTGGAAGCGCTTGCGGGCACCGGGCTGGCCGGGCTTTTTGCGCTCCTTCATGCGGGGATCCCGCGTGAGCAGGCCTTCCAGCTTGAGTGCGCCGCGGAGCTTCTCGTCCACCTGGATCAGGGCGCGGCTCAGGGCCAGGCGAAGGGCTCCAGCCTGGCCGTTAATGCCGCCGCCGGTGGTTTTCACCACGACATCGTAGGAATGCACGGCGTTGGCGATCTCCAGCGGGCGGAGGATCTGGTTCTGCAGCGAAAGGCTCGGGAAGAAATCCACGAAGTCGCGGCCGTTGACTTTGATGGCGCCGGCTCCGGCCTGCATGCGGAGGCTGGCGACCGAGGTTTTGCGACGGCCGGTGGCGAGGATGGGATCAGGTGTGCTCATTCAGTGGAATCTCAGGCGGGTTGCGGGTTCTGGGCCGTGTGCGGATGCTCCGCGCCGGCATAGACTTTCAGTTTGGTGTAGATCGAACGGCCGAGGCGGTTGTGCGGGATCATTCCGCGGACCGCGCGCTCGATCAGAAGCTCCGGATGGCGCTCGCGGCGGGACTTGAAGGTCTCGGAATGGTGTCCGCCGACAAAGCCGGAGAAGCTGGTGTAAACTTTCGACACATCTTTTTTTCCGCCGACCGTGACCTTCGAGGCGTTGAGCACGACGACAAAATCGCCGGTGTCCACGTGAGGGGTGAAAATGGTTTTATTTTTCCCACGGAGGAGATTCGCGGCCTTTTCGGCCACGCGTCCGAGAGGCTGGCCGGCGGCGTCAATGACCCACCAGGCCCGCTTGACCTCCTCGGATTTTGCTGAATAAGTTTTCATCGGATAGTTAATAGGAACCGAAAAGAATGGAGGTTCCCGGCCACCTTGTCAAACAAGCACGCAAGATTTTTTTGAGGCATCAAGGCATTTCTATTCACCAAGCCCAAGCAGTTATGGAACTTGAGGGAAACAAAAAGAGCTAAACAAAACGGACTGCGACGACAGCGTCGTGGTGGGATGAACAAAAAAACTGACGTTGGCAACAATGAGAAGAGGCCCAGGCAGGAGCCCGGAGCCGTGGTTCTCAAATGAAGTGCGTGCGGCGCAGCCCGAAGAAAGGGATCGGGTCCGCGGGTTGAACGCGATGGGCCGCGAAACATGTTCCATGTTCCGCTACAGGAAAACCGTCTTCAAACTCACCGCGCCGCGCGGAGGCGGTCGAGGACATCGCGGGCTCCGCCATTGTCGATCGCCTCGCCCGCAAGCTTCCATCCGGCGGACAGGTCGGGCGCGAGCCCGGCGATGACCACGGCCGCGCCGGCATTGAGCTGGACGATCGTTCTCGCCCCGTTGCGGAGATTCCCAGCCACGACGTCCGAGATGATTCCCGCGTTGAAGGCCGCATTTCCGCCGGCGAGGTCGGACGCCTGGATCGCGCCGATCCCGAGTTCGCGCGGATCAATGAAAAATTCGCGGGCGGCCCCCTCCTCCCATGCGAATACCCTCGTGATATCCAGCGGTGAGATCTCATCCAATGCGACCGGTCCTGTCCCGTGCACGGCCCACGCCCTTCTTCGCCCCAGCAGCGCGAACGCCTGCGAGTAGGCCGGGAGCAGGCGCCCGTCAAAAACCCCCGCCAGCTGGAACGATGGGCGCGCGGGATTGAGCAATGGCCCGAGCATGTTGAAGATGCTGGTCTCGCCTTTCTCCGCGAGCCACTTTCTCACCGGCGCAATCACCTGAAAGGCCGGGTGGTAATGCGGCGCGAAAAGAAAACAGCACCCCGCGGCTTCCATGGCCGCCGCAGCGCTCTCGGGCGGAAGGTCGATGCGGACGCCGAGGGCCTCAAGGACGTCGGCTCCTCCGCACTTGGAAGTGATTCCACGGTTGCCGTGCTTCACCACGCGAACCCCGCAAGCAGCGGCCACCAGCATGACCGCCGTCGAGACGTTGAAGAGCCCGGCCTTGTCGCCGCCGGTTCCGCAGACATCCATGCAGCCCTCGCCGGAAAACGGCACCGGCCTGGCGCGGTCCAAAAGAGCGCACACAAACCCGGCAACTTCCTCCGGTGTTTCCCCCCTTTTGTGCAGCAGGCTGAGAAATTCCGCACGCGATTCGACCGGCACCCCTTCGTCAAACAAAGCCTCGCACGCAATACGGATTTCCTCCGCAGTCAGCGGATTTCCGGATGCAAGCCGTTGGCGGAGTTCAGTCATACCGTTGAACATATCGGGGATAATCCGCCGGAGCGCAAGTGCGGGCCGCCCTCACCCCGAAGCGAGGATCCTCTTCAACTCCACTGCCGGCCACTGGCCGGGAACGTTCGGGCGGTGGAGCCAGCCGTAATTCAAAACCGAGCCGCATTGCGCGAAAAGAACCCGCGAGCCGAATCCCAGCGTCCCCATCCCCATCACCGCGGCGGGCAGCGGGGAGGATTGCAACAAATCCAGCAGCCGGCAGACATCGGCGGGGCGTTCCGTCCGCGTTGCAATTTTAAAAATGTCAGCGCCTGCATCGCGCGCCTGCAAGGCAAGGTCGCGGAGCCTGCCGGGCGCGGGGGTCTTCTTGAAGTCGTGAAACGAGGCGACCAACCGGGTGCGCTGACCGCGCGCGGCATCCACGATTCCGGCCAGTGAGGCCAGGGACCTCAACTCGATATCCACAATCTCCGCCGCCGGGAGAAGGGCGGTGAACATTTCCCGCCTCCGCGCCGCAGACAGCTTCCCGCTCCCGCCTTCGAGTGGATGCCTGACGGTCAGGATCCACGGGAACCTGGACGGCGGGATCTGCGGACGGGCTGGCAGGCAATCCGCCCGCCACTCCAAGTAATCCACACTTCCCGCCGGGAGTTTGAGGGCCGCAGCGAGCGCGGCGGAGGAGTCCACGATGCCGACCACCGGCGATATTTGCGGTTTATTTTTTTGACGCATGGCTACATTATATATACTCGTTTTCCCCCATGTGCCAGCCGGTCGCATGGCCCCGTTCCATGATTGCACGCAGACACGAAATCAATCTCCAGTTCAACCAGTTCATCGATGCCGTCCTGCTGGGCACTGTCTTCTGGTTCGCGCATTTCATCCGCTTTAACGGGTTGATCATCCTGGACAGCCTGTGGACGATTGATGGGTTTGGCAGGTTTGTCTGGATTCTTGCGGTGATCATGCCGTTCGGCCCGTTTCTTCTCGAGATGCAGGGGTTCTACAACTATCCGCTGGAGAAGTCAGCCTGGAAATCAGTGCGGCAGATGACGGCGGCCGGACTGTGGCTGTTCGTGCTCCTGGGGTCGGCGGTCATCTTTCTGCGGCTCGATGTGCCGAGCCGGTCGGTTCTGATCCTGTTCGCGATTTTTGCCCCCATCGCCCTGCTTCTGAGGGAGCGGATTTATGTCTGGCACTACGTGAGGAGGCTCCGCCAGGGCGCAGTCGGGGAACGGATCATCGTCGCCGGCGAGCGCAAAAGCATGGGCGAGCTGATGAATACCCTCACCCCGGCCCAGAAGCTGGAGGTCCAGGTTGTCGCGGCGATCGACCTCGAAACAAATGGCATTGAGACCCTGGTCGAGGCGCTCCACCGCCACGCGGTTGGCCGCGTCGTGCTGACGTTCCACCGCATGGAGCTGGACAAGGTCCAGAGGGCGATCGAGGCCTGCGAGACCGAGGGGGTCGAGGCATGGCTGAATGCGGATTTCATCCACACCTCCGTCGCCAGGCCATCCTACGAAGTTCTCGCCAAGCGGCCGATGCTGGTTTTCCGGGCGTCCCCTGAGCTTTCCTGGGCGATGCTCGTGAAGGCCTCCTCCGACCGGGTGCTGGCGGCGATCGGGCTCGTGGTGCTCTCCCCGCTGTTTGTCATAGTCGCCATCGCCATCCGATGCACTTCGCCGGGAGTGGTCTTCTTCCGTCAGAAGCGGGCCGGGCTTCACGGGCACCCCTTCAATATGTGGAAATTCCGCACCATGTGTGCCGATGCCGAGGATCTCCGCGGGGAGCTGTCCTCGCGCAACCTCATGAAAGGGCCGGTCTTCAAGGTCGAGGATGATCCGCGTGTGACCAAACTCGGGGCATGGCTCCGGCGGACAAGCATCGACGAGTTTCCCCAGTTGCTCAATGTCTTGAAAGGGGACATGAGCCTGGTCGGGCCCCGCCCGCTCCCGGTCTATGAGGTGGAAAAATTCGAGGCCGCCGCCCACCGCCGCCGGCTGAGCATGAAACCCGGGCTCACGTGCCTCTGGCAGATCCGCGGAAGGAACAAAGTCACCGACTTCCAGGACTGGGTCCGCATGGACCTCGAGTATATCGACAACTGGTCGGTGTTCCTGGACCTCTATATTTTGATCCGGACGATCCCCGTCGTGCTGCTCGGCAGCGGAGCAAAGTAGGGCGGAATCATCACCAGCGATTGACTCCCGCCATCTTCGCGCGATGATGGAGGTATGCAGTCACCACGCGCAGTCAGCCTTGAGATCCCCGGACCATTCGAGCCCGGGTCCGTCAGGGACGCCGCTCTCCGCATCCGGGATGACCTCGGCCGGCCCGCGCAGATTGCCGTGGCGTTCGTCAGTCCCGACTACCTTCCGCACCTTCCGGAATTTGTCGAGACGCTCAGGGTGGACGGCCATATTTTGAATGTCGCGGGATGCACCTCCGGTGGCCGGATCGTTGACCGGCACGAGGTCGAAAAAGGTCCGGGGTGCTCGATCCTGGCGCTTTGCTGCGATGTCGGCGAGCCGGTGGTTCTCAATGGATGCGACCATTCATGCCCTCTTCCGGGCCCCCGCCCGCACGCCTCGATTCTTTTGGCAAACCCCTTCTGCTTCGAGGCCGACGAATGGCTCCGGCATTGGAACCGGGAATACCCGGGCATTGCGGCCGTTGGCGGGCTCGCCAGCGGCGGAGACGAGAGCGACCTCGCGGTTTTCCTCAATGACCGGCTGGTGGACGCGGTTTGTCTGCCGCTCACCGGGCGCACCACGATCCTCCCGCTCGTGAGCCAGGGCTGCCGCCCGATCGGAGAGCCGCTGACCGTCACGCGCGCCGAGCACAATATCGTCTACGCCCTCGGCGGCCAGCCGGCCTACGAGGTGCTCGAGACCGCGTTTGAGTCCCTCAGCGATTCCGAAAAATCCGTCGCCAAAGGCAACCTCTTCGCCGGGCTCGCCGGGACGGAATACCTGGACGACTTCAAGCCGGGGGATTTCCTGATCCGCAACATCATCGGGGCGGACCCCGGTTCGGGGGCTGTGGTCATCGGGGGAATCCCGCGCACCGGCCAGACATTGCAATACCAGCTCCGGGATCGCGACATTGCCAAGGCGGACCTCAAGCGAGTGCTCGCAACGGGAGCGCTCCACGGAGTCCGCCCGTTCGCAACCCTCCTCTTTTCCTGCCTGGGCAGGGGGGAAAGATTTTTCGGGAGCCCGAACCACGACGCATCCTGCTTTTTCGCGGCGGCGGGGAAAAGCCCTCTTGCCGGATTCTTCTGCAACGGGGAAATCGCTCCCGTTGCCGGACGGAACGCCGTGCACGGATACACGGCGGCGGCCGCGTTATGGGTTGAAAAATCCGACTAAGGAGCGAAACTCTCTCCAAGCTTGAAATCAAAAGTTCTAATAGCTGCAGGAATACTGATGGCCCTCACCGCGTTCGCAGCATGGCAGGGATGGCTGCACCTTCCTGCGGCCAAGGCGGAAGCATCCGAGAATCCCAGCGCGACGGCGACGCTGGATGACGTGGAGCCGAAGTTGCTGCTCTCCGGAGAAATCACCCCCGCGTTCCAGGTGGACGTCAAATCCGAAGTCGGCGGCAAGGTGAAAAAAATCTCGGTGGTGCCAGGACAGACCGTCTCGAAGGGCGACGAGCTTGCAACCATCGACGACACCGACCTCCTGACAGAGAAAGCCTCCGCACAGACCGAGATCGAGGGAGCGAATCTCGCCGTGGCAAAAACCCGCGGCAACTACGACCGCGCCCACGCCCTCTTCGATCAAAAGCTGATCAGCAAGGAGGTCTTCGCCAACCTCGAGGCGGATTTCAAAATCTCCGAAAATACGTTGGAGAAGGCCCGGCGCAAATTGCAGACCGTCGATGACAAGCTGAACAAGACCCGCATCCTCTCGCCGGGGACCGGCACGATCCTCGACGTCAATGTCAACGAGGGCCAGGTGGTTGTCGGTGCGGCAAGCGTGAACTCGGGCACCGTCCTCCTGCTCTTCGCGGATTTGTCCCGCCTTCTGATCAACGCGCATGTCAACCAGATGGATGCCGGACGCCTCACGGTCGGGCAGGAAATGACGATCCGGTTCTCGGACGACGAGGCGGACAAGATCAAGGCCAACATCGAGTTCATCGCCCCCATCGCCACGGTGAAGAACAACATCAAGGGATTTGAGGTGCAGGCGGTGATCCAGGACAACCAGCACCGCCTCAAGCCGGGCATGTCGGTGAGCATGGATGTGCCGGTCGGGCACGCAAACAAGGTCGTCACCGTCCCGGTCGCCGCGGTCTTCAAGGAAAAGGACCAGAAGGTCGTGTATGTTCGCAAAGGCGCGGAGGTCACGCGGCGTGTCGTCTCGGTCGGGCTGACCGACATGTCGCGCGCGGAAATCAAATCCGGACTCGAAGAGGGCGAGGAGATCCTCCTCGTCGATCCTTCCGCCGTCCGGCCGGGAAAATCCTGAGTTTCCCGTGTCGCTCATCCATCTCGAAGGGGTCAGTAAGTTTTACCAGGTCGGGGATCAGGAAATCCGCGCTCTCGACTCCGTCGACCTGCGCATCGAGGAGGGCGAGTTCGTTTCGATCATCGGTCCCAGCGGCAGTGGAAAATCGACCTTGATGCACCTGCTCGGGTGCCTGGATGCCCCGACTTCCGGGCGCATGGAAATCTGCGGCAACGACCTGAGCAAGGCGTCGCAAAACCGGCTCGCGTCGGTCAGAAACCGCGAGATCGGATTCGTGTTCCAGGCTTTCAACCTGCTCCCCAGGCTGGACGTCATCCATAACGTCGAGCTCCCGCTCGTCTATTCCGGGCTCCCATCCGCCGAGCGCCGCGCCCGCGCGGAGAAGGCGGCAAGGGATGTCGGGCTCGGAGACCGGTTGGCCAACCGGCCGGTCCAGCTCAGCGGCGGACAGTGCCAGCGCGTCGCGATCGCCAGGGCGCTCGTCAACAACCCGCGCATCGTCTTCGGCGACGAGCCCACCGGGAACCTCGACTCCGCCACGGGCGAGATGATTCTCCAGATGTTCAAGGATCTCAACGCCGGCGGAAAAACGATCGTCCTCGTCACCCACGACCCCGACATCGCCGGAATCTCCCGCCGGGTCATCGAGATCCGCGATGGCAAAATCCTGCGGGAATATGCCCCATGAATATTTTTGTGGCATTGCAGATCGGCCTGCGCGAGATCGCCGCGCACAAATTCCGCAGCGTCCTTTCGATGCTGGGCATCGTGCTCGGCGTGAGCAGCCTGATCTCCACGCTCGCTCTCACGACCGGCATCGAGCGCGGCACCCGGGCGTTCATGCAGCAGGTCGGCGGGCTCGAATACGTCAATATCGTCAATAAGGAAATCTCCAGCGCGAAGTTCGAGTTCTGGAACCTCTCGCCCGGGCGCACCCTGCGCGATGCGATGGCGATCAAGGCCACGGCCCCGCTGATCTCACATGTCTCCCCCGAACTCGGCCTGGGTGCCGTGATTGCCGCGCAGGATCACTCGGACCGCAAATTCGTGCGCGGGGTCTTCCCAGACTACTTTGTTGTCGGCCGCCACGAGATCAAGGCCGGACGCTTCCTCACCGATCTGGATGTGGAACGCGGCCTCCGCAGCGCTGTGATCGGGGATGAAATCGCCTCGATTCTCTGGCCCGGGCTGAAGGCGGAGGACATCGTCGGCCGCCAGATCCGCATCAACGACAGCCCGTTCGAGGTGGTGGGGGTTCTTCCAAAGTATGAGAGGGATGAGGAGAAGCGCCGGAGGGACGCGGGCAAGGTCGAGACACCGAGCAAGATGTCCCGCCGATGGGATCCGTTCCGGGGAAAAAATGAGGCGATCCTGATCCCGTTCTCGACGATGTTCTACGAGTTCCGCGCCGGGGCATTTCCGCTGGACTCGATGGAGTCGGTCCGCCTGGACGGGCTCACCGTGCGGGTCGGGGACATCAGTAAATTCCGTGCGGCCCTCGACCAGATCCGGGCGGCTTTGGAGATCACGCACCGGGGCGTTGATGATTTTGATCTCGACACCCGCGAGGAATGGTTCGACCGCATGGAGTCGAGCATCCGGGCCACGAAACTGAGCGGCGGCCTCATCGCGACCATCAGCCTCGTGGTGGGCGGCATCGGCATCATGAACATCATGCTCGCGAGCATCTCCGAGCGCGTCCGGGAGATAGGGATCCGCCTCGCGGTCGGCGCCATGGGGCGGGATATTTTTATCCAGATCATCGTCGAGAGCGTGGCCATCGCGTTCATCGGCGGCCTGCTCGGGGTGCTCGCCGCCATCGGGCTCATGGAGATTCTCAAAATGCTCGCCCCGACGGAAAATGCCCCCATCATGACCCTCGGCGGAATCCTCTTCAGTGTCGGCTTCGCGATTCTGGCCGGATTCCTCTCCGGGATCTACCCCGCGCTCCGGGCCTCCCGCCTCAACCCGATCTCCGCCCTGCGATACGAGTAGGAAGATTTATCTTAAAAAATCCGGCCTCGATGCCGGAGGAAGCGCGGCCGGGGCGAACAGGAACTTCGGATTGGGAGGTTCGGACACCGGATTGAGCCGGAGGAGGGATTTGACAAATGCGCCGAACGGCGTCGGAGTGGTCCAGTCCGGCCGGAGCATGGCGGGCTTGATCTCGCTGTGCCAGCACCAGGCCACCCAATGAAGATCGCGGCCCTCCAGCCAGTTCGTCGCAAATTTCGCGCCGAAATCCTCCACGCCACCTTTGAAATACGGGGCCCCCGTCTCCTCAAATCCCCACTCGCTCACGATCACCGGAAAATCCTTCGAGAGGTTGTCGAAGGCCGCAGCCCAGCGGGCTTCGTCGTTATTTTCCTTGCCCGCATAGACATGCCAGGAAAACGCGATGTTGGGATCGGATGGCGGCAGGTCCCGGATCCCCTTCATCGAATACGCCCAGCTCCCGCCCGCCACAATGATCAGGTTGTCGGAATTCCGGCGGATGATGGCGATCAACCGCTCCCAGAAGGGACGGAGCAGCCGCCACTCGGCAGCTTCGGGCTGCCAGTTGTTCGGCCCCCGCACCGGCTCGTTCCAGATCTCAAATGCCACGAGCCCGTTCTTTCCAAAGACCCGGGACGCCTCGTTCCAAAAGTCGCAGGCCAGGGCAAAACTCGAATCGTGGAAGCCCGCCGGCTCGCCGGGATCCGGGGGTCGCGAAAAGCCATCCGGCCATCCGGTGATGTGCCAGTCGAGAATGACGAATAGCCCGGCCCTGGTTGCGGTGCCGATCTCCCGGCGGATTTGATCCAGCACCCCGGCACGTCCGCCAAAGAGCTCGGCGTTTCGCCACACGTAGGAGTGGACGCTGATTCGCACGACGTTCGCGTTCCATTTCTGGCGCAGGACTTCGTAGTGCGACAGGGATTCGCTGCGGCGTTCGAGCACCGGATCGCCAATGCCCACGCCGCGGAGCCGGACCGGATTGTTCTGGTGGACAAGCTCCGTCCCCTCGCGGCGCAGCCCGGTCGCATGTTCGAACTCCACCGCTCCAGCGTCCGTCCCGAGCCCGGCTCTCCTCGGCCTGCCCAAAAAATCTTTTTCTCCGGGAAACGGCTGCGCGGGGGAGACATCGATCGCCGGCGACGACCGGTGGAGCGAGGCGGTGGCATCGGAGAAGACCGGGTCCGCAAACACCGCGCCCGGGTCCCGTGTGGCCAGGCGGATCATCACAAATCCGGTTTCCATTTTCCCGGACCGGCAGAATACCGCACCCTCAGCGCCGCTCGGGGAGAAATACAGGTTGTGGAGGAACCGGTCGCCCAAATCATCGCCTTCTGCGGTAAACAGCCGTCGGCCGGGCCCCGATACGATGATGTTGTTCTCGATCGTGGGATTGCGCGCGTAGCGGATCCAGAGTCCTCCCGCCGCATCTGGCGACCCGCCATTCGCCACCGCCGTGTTGTTGCGGACAAGGGTGTCCAGCGCGGGATGAAGATTTCCCAGCACGATGCCCGCACGGGAATTTTGCCGCACGATATTATTGCGAACGATGACGCCGGAACCGGCAACGACGATTCCCTGCTCGAACCCGGAAACCATGTTCCTCTCGATCAATGCGGACCGCGCATTGGCGAGGCGGATACCGCATCCCGTCCCCTCCCCGCGCAGCCTGTTGGCGGACACAACAAGCCCTTCCGGGTTGCCGGAAACCGCGATCTCTCCCGCGACGGAAAATCCCTCCCATGTGATCCATGAGGTCCCCGGGACCACGACAGCTGGGGCATCGGCCGGGGATTTTATCGAGGCTCCCTCCAGTCCCCGGATGGTGATTCGCTTTTTCATGGTTCCCGGTTTGCGGATCTCCGCCGGCCCCTGATACGTGCCGGCGTGCACCATGAGCGTGTCTCCGGGATTCAGGCGATCAAGCCCGCGCTGGATGGTTCGCCAGGGGGACTTCTCGCTTCCCGGCCCCGTGTCGCTGCCATCCGGGGAGACGTGGCGGGTCTCCGCCTGCAATCCGGACATGGCGGCAACGGCGCACGCGATGGCCAGAAATTTTCTCAGGGAATGCGTACGGCCAGGCATGTGGTGGATGAGTTCTAGCGGAAAACCGGCCGGGTTGTCATCGGTTGATCAGTTATTTTTTGGCCGGTGTCACAACGAATTGCAGCGGGCATCGCAGACGGGTATTATGCCGCGACATGAAACGACTGCCCGCCTACTTTGCCGGTCTCGGACGCAAGCTCCTGGCTCTGCGGGATACCCCCCATGCGATCGCCGGGGGCGTGGCCATCGGGATGTTCATCGGCTTCACCCCGCTCTTCGGCATCAAGACCCTGCTGTGCCTTGGGTTGGCCTACCTGCTCCGCTGCAACCCGATCGCCGCCGTGATTGCCGTGTCCCTCCATGATGTCGTCACGCCGTTCTGGCCGTTTCTTCTCAAAGTGGAATACGATATCGGAGCCTGGATCCTCGGCCATTTCAACGAGCTTCCTCCGAAGATCGACATGCACCACTTTCACCTTCAGGACATGCTGAAATGGACGACGTTCTTCCATGTCGGGCTGCCGCTGCTGGTCGGATCCGTCTTCGTTTCCGCCCCGGCCGCCTTTCTCGCCTATACCGGCATGCTGTCCCTCCTCCAGTTCCGCGAGCGGAAACGCCTCGCCCACGCCAGGGAGCAAACCCCATGAAACGGCTTTTCTGGATCCTGTTTTTTGCAGCCACCGCGGCGGGAATGGCCCTGCCCTTCCTTCCGCCCTGCTCCTGGCCGTGGTGGGATTCCACATGGATCGCCTTTTTCTTTGTGGCGGTTTACTACGACCTCGCCGCTGCTGCGGGTCTTTCTTCCGCACGGTTTTCCTCGGGCGTCGTCGTTATCGCGATGGCCGTCCTGCTCGGGCTCTCGGGTCTGACCGGATGGCCGTGCGGACCGCTGCGCTTCACCGCGCATGCGGGGCTCCAGATTGGCGGGACGCTCCCGCTGGTCCTTCCGC
The DNA here is from genome assembly GCA_026398275.1 of Verrucomicrobiota bacterium. GTDB lineage: Bacteria > Verrucomicrobiota > Verrucomicrobiia > Chthoniobacterales > Terrimicrobiaceae > QYQL01. Next base: position 31,543 of record JAPLTF010000061.1, on the reverse strand, counting down.
TCCTGGCGTTCTCGCTGCTCACCGCTAGCGGCCATGCGGCCGCCTCCGCTTTTCCCGGAGCAGGCCGTGTCGCTCTCGCCCTCGCCACGGCGGCGGGATTTCTGCTCTCGATTGTCAACGGCCTCGGATTTTTCGCAGCCGACAGAATCTGGTGGAAATGGAACCCGGTGCAGGATCCCAATGCTCTGGCGCGGGGCGCGTTCGGACTCGTCTTTCTGGGCGCGACCGCGTTCGCGCTGGCGTTCGCCTATCCGGCCGACTCGCGCTTGCGGCGCAGCCGCTGGAGCCCCGGCCTGATCGCCTGGCTGGCCGCAAATGCCCTTTTCCTTGCCGCAAACTTTGCCATGCTCATCAGATGACGATCCTCGAATTCCTGCGCAACAAGCTCCAGGGAGAGCCGCCATTGCATCCGATGGACCGCCGGATCGCGAAGCGCTGGGTGAAGGAACGGTTGAAGCGCCTGTATCCGGAGCTGCGCCTCGACCCGAAAGCTTTGGAGCAGGCGTATCAGGACCTCGGCCTCGAACCGCATGAGGGATCGGGCAAAGGCGGGGCCACGGTTTTTCAGATTACTCTTCCGGGAGAGGTGCGATGAGCTCTCTGATCGTTCTCGTTCCGGTCCTGCTCTTTTTCGGCTGGGCCACGTGGGCCTACAACCGCATGGTCCAGGCCCGCAACCAGCAGGCCGAGGCGTGGAGCGGCGTCGATGTGCAGCTCAAGAAGCGATCGGACCTCGTTCCCCCGCTTGTCGAATGCGTCTCCGCCTACCGGACGCACGAGGCGCAGACATTCCGCGATGCCGCCGCCGCCCGCCAGCCGGCGGAGGTCACCCGCGAACTCCGCAGCCTCATCGCCGTCGCCGAGGCCTACCCCGAGCTCAAGGCCGCGGAAAATTTCCGCAAGCTCATGGGCCAGCTCGTCGCGATCGAGGACGACCTCCAATACGCCCGCCGCTACTACAACGGCTCGGTCCGCGATTACCGGAACCTTACCGAATCGTTTCCGGCGAACCTCATCGCCGGCATCTTCGGATTCCAGGCAGGCGCATTTTTTGAGGTGGAATCCGCGCTCGAACGGGCCAACCCCGAAGTCAGGCTGTGAAAAGAATGAGGCCATCGAAAGCCGCTCGTGGCATGGGCATCCTGCCCATGTCTGATATTTTTTTCGCATGGGCAGGATTCCCATGCCTCGGAGTTTTCCAGCCGGCAGCCCTTGCGATCTTAGTTCTTATTGCTATCTCCGGGCCGTTCTCCCGGCTCTTCGCCGCCGAAGAGATCCGGAGTTTCTCGAGCCGGATTGAGGTCCTGCCGGATTCGGACCTCATCGTCACCGAAACCATCCGCGTGATGCCGGAGGGCAACCAGATCAAGCGCGGGATCTACCGCGATTTCCCGACCCGGCATCCCGGAACATGGGGCCTCAAATCCAGCGTCCCGTTCCAAATTCTGGATGTCCTGCGCGATGGGAACCAGGAGCCATGGCACACGGAAAACCGTTCGAACGGGCTCAGGATCTATCTCGGCAGCGCGGATGTCTTCCTGCCGCACGTGGAGACGACCTACACGATCAGATATCGGACAGGCCGGCAGCTGGGGTTTTTCGAGGGATTCGACGAGCTCTACTGGAATGTCACCGGCAACGGGTGGTCGTTCCCGATCCTCTCCGCATCCGCCTGCGCGGACATGCCGCCCGGTGCCAGCCCGCGCTCCATCGAGGCCTACACCGGCCCGCAGGGAAGCAAGGGCACGGACTTTGAGATCACCGGGAAAGCGGGCTGTGACGTCTCCATAAAGACAACAAGACCCCTACCCCCCGGAGAGGGACTGACGATCGTCGTCACCTGGCCGAAGGGGTTCGTCAAAGCGCCTCCGCCGGGAGAGGAACTCCGCGCCGCCGTCACCGCAAACCGCGGCATCGCTGTGGGTGCCATCGGCCTGCTCGCCGGCTTCGGATATTTTCTGGTGAGCTGGATCCTCGTTGGCCGGGATCCGAAACGGGGAGTCACCATCCCGCTCTTCGCTCCGCCGGAAGGATTCACCCCGCAGGAGGTGCGGTATCTCGACGGGCTCGGCACCTGCGATAACACCAGCCTCTCTGCGGCCATCCTGCATCTCGCGGTTCAGCGCGCTCTCAAGATCAAGGAGCTTTCCAAAGGCGTCTACGACCTGGTCAAAAACAACGACGCCGTTGTTCACGATGAAGCGGCCGGACGCCTGCTCAATGCGCTGTTCGCAGGCGGCTCATCGCTTGCTCTCATGCAGACGAACCACGCCCGTCTGGGAGCCGCGCGGACGGTGATGGCGAAGGATCTCGCCGTTCAGGCGGGCCGCCTGTTTTCCCGGAACACCCTTGTCTGGGTCGTCGGCCTCCTCGCCACACTCATCCCCCTCGCCATCTCTCTGCGCGATGCGCAGAGCAAGGAGGGATCCTTTTTCCTCATCATCTGGCTGACGATCTGGTCGCTCGGCTGCGGCGCGCTTTCCATGACGGCCTTCAAAGCCTGGAAATCCTCGAACAAACTGGCCGCCATCGCCCTCACATTTTTCTCGATCCCCTTTCTCATTGGCTGGTTTTTCGGCATGTGGATGCTCCTCCAGCTCGCCTCCCCGTGGGTCTGCGCACTTTACGCCGGCGGCATCGCGCTCTGCGTGGTTTTTCAGCACCTCCTCAAACGCCCGACACCGGAGGGGCAGAAAATCCGCGATCAAATCCTCGGCTTCAAAAAATACCTGTCCGTCGCCGAAGCCGAGCGGCTCGGCTTGGAGAACCCTCCGGAACGGACCCCCGAGCTCTTTGAGAAATTCCTCCCCTACGCGCTGGCCCTGGGGGTCGAACAAGCCTGGTCGGAACAGTTCACCGATGTGCTCGCAGCCGCATCGCTTTCTCCGGACTCCGGAAGCAACACATCAAATCTCGTCCTGCCTCTGGCTGCCGCATCCGCCTTCACAAGCTCTTTCAACAGCGCCATTTCCTCCGCGTCCACGGCCCCCGGCTCCAGCTCCGGCAGCGGGGGCGGCGGCTCGTCGGGTGGCGGCGGGGGCGGGGGCGGCGGGGGGGGATGGTAGAGCGGAAAAACGGAACCGTCTTGCAACCTGTGTGGCGCAGGCGGGGTTTGTTCAATCTGAAAACGGCGACCCTTCTGGAGGTTGCAACGCAGGATGCGAAGCGTCCGAGGCCTGGCTTTCCATCCTGAAAGAATTTCCCAACCCCGTTTTCGGGTTCAATCCGATGCCCGGATGATCAGCGCGGTCGAGTTGTCGCGGCCGGAACGGGCGACCGCCTCCCGCACCAGATGGTCGGCGGCGTTCGCTCCCTCGTCCAGCAGGCCGGGCAGCTGGTCGTTGTAGAGGGCATCCGTCACCCCGTCGGTGCAGAGAAGAAACCGGTCGCCCGCCTCGAAGCCCACCGCGCCGACCTGCGGGTTCACAAACTGGTGCCCCGCGCCAAGCGCAGCCTGCAGAACGTTCCGGCGGGGATGGTTTTTTGCCTCGCGCTCATTCAGTTGCCCGTTGCGGAAAAGCCAGCCGACGTGGCTGTCATCATGGGTGAGCTGCTTGATTCCCCCTCCTGCCGGAAGATAATAGATCCGGCTGTCGCCGATGTGCCCGAAATACATCCAGCGCCTCGTGAACCAGCAGAGGCTCAGGGTCGCGCCCATGCCCGAGCATTCCTCATAGCATGCACCGAGGTAGAGAAGCGCCTTGTGGATTTCGTCGAAGAGCTGCTCGAGCACCTCCGTGAAGCCGGAGGAAATTCCGGCGGCATTCTGCCGGAACAGCGGCGGCAGCATCCTTGTGATTTTTTCCACCGCAATCCGGCTCGCAAACTCGCCCGCCATCGCCCCCCCCATGCCATCGCTCACCGCGAAAACAAAGTCCGCTTCCTGACCGCCGGCATCCCCGATCTTTCCAAGATGCCGGACCTCCTGCGCATCGATGGCCAGGCCGAGAAACGCATCCTCGTTGTTCTTGCGAACCCGCCCCCGGTCCGTGTGGCCGGACCAGGTCAGGGAATAGGGCGAACTATCTTCAGGGGACATGCGGGGGATCCAGAATGGTGGCAAACTCGAAATCTATCAAACAGAACCGCCCGTCCGTCTGCCGGTAGGTCACATTGCGCATCTCCGCGTCATCGTGCCGGACACCGTATTCCAGCAACTCGTCGAACAGCTCGCGGCATCGCTCGTCGTCAAGGTGGTCGACCCGGCTCCCGCAATTCGTGGTCACAATTTTCAGGCCCTCCGGGTCGGACTCCAGCAGGCGCGGCACAAACGGACACCCGCGCTCCTCCAGATATTTCAGCACCTTCACCTCGGTCGCAAACCGCTCCTCCGCCTTCGGCCCGCGGAACTGCTTGTGGACACGCCCGTCATACCCGAGCCGCACGGTCGCCCGGAGCGTGTCCTTCACCTGGTTCATCGGGAAAAAGAATGGGCGCAGCCGGGCGGCTTAGGCAAGCGGAGAATTTGACAGCCTCTACGGTGCGGAGGTGAAGGCTCCGGAGATGGTTTCGGCACCACTCACATTCGATTGTCCTCGATATTTTCCACTGCTTGCCGTTCGGAAGTTCAGGATGCTGAAGGTGATATCGATGTCGAAATTCCATCGCAGGATAACACGGAGGGATGGGGAGTAGGGGGAAACTGCGTTTTGGTAGTTAACCGCAGTGATCGTTCCAGTGCTAGGCACTCCTCCAGAGAATACCATTGTGTAGCTGCCAGTCGATCCAGAGGGATCAATGACCAATTGTATAAAATCCGAGCCGAAGAGTCCGGGAAATGTCAGCGTTTTCCCCGCAATGGAGGAGGGGATAATCGGATTAACGCACGAGCTGTAATCAACACGCGCGATGCGATAGAAATGCTTGCTGCCGATGGCCAGACTTGTGACGTCGATATCCCCGGCGCCAGGAGCGGTTGAGTGGAAATACGAATTCGCGAACATGGAAGACCAGTTTGTGAGGTCTGGTGTGTGAAACCCAAAATACGCGCTATAGGGTTGATGATCGAACCCGAGCGCATGGTTTACTCCCGCGACCTTCATCACAGTCCCTCCATTGAGAACCTTGGGAAGACCGGTGGGATTGATATTGAAGCCGGCAAGCGACGGACCACGGACCGCAATCGAACTGATGGTTACAGTGGTAATCGGACGATCCGAAGAATCTGTGGCTGCGGCATTGATCGCCGCGCAGACGGCTTGGCTGGCCGGGTCGGTTACTTTGCCGAAGATCGTGTGTATGCCGTCAAGATGAGATGGCGTTCCCTGCGAGATAAACCACTGGGAGCCATTGGTATCGGGGCCGGAGTTGGCCATCGAGACGGTGTAGGGTTGATGATTCAGCGAGGGATCAATCTCGTCGCGGAATGTATAGCCGGGGCCGTCAGTGCCGTTCCCATTGCGCGAGCCGGTCTGTGACATGAAGCCCGCGATGACCCGGTGGAACGTGACGCCATTGTAAAATGGGGCGTATCGGATGCCGCCGGTTACGAGGTCGAGCCAGCCCTTCTGCCCCGTGGCAAGGCCGATGAAGTTGGCTACCGTGATGGGAGCTTTCGTGTCCTCGAGGGTGATCGTGAAGTTACCATTGACCCCCCCGCTCACCGTGACATCGGCGTAGATTTGCGCAGAGATATGCTCCGGCCGAAAAACCGCAAGCGACAAAACAACAATGAAAATCAATCTGGGGAGATCCATGAAATCAGCAGCAGAAGATAGCTTACACTTCCCCCTCGGTCAACTGGAACACCCGACACGCGCGGAAAATTGCCGCATGGTGAGGCTTTCACGAAATCGTCCGACCGCCTACGATTGCCGGAATGTCATCCGTTCTATTATCCGCGAAGGACCTCAAGCTCGCCTACGGCAACCAGGTATTGCTCAACGGGGTCTCGCTCACGGTAGCCCCTGGCGAGAAGGTCGGACTCGTCGGCCGCAACGGCTGCGGGAAGACGAGCCTGTTCAAGATCCTGGCGAAGGATTCGGAGCCGGATGCCGGAGAGCTTTCCCTGCGGCGCGGGGTTCGTGTCGGGTATTTGCCGCAAGAGTTCGAACTGGATGGCGCAAAGACCGTTTTGGAAAACATCGAGGCCGGCGCGGCGGACCTCGTGGAATGGATGCGGCGATATGAGGAGGGCGACGGGCATGACAACGAACTGCACGACCTGCTCGAACTGATCCAGCATGCGGACGGATGGAACCTCCAGACAAGGATCCGGGCAGAAGCCGGATCGCTGGCCGCCCCGCCGCTGGATGCGCTGGTCGGTCCGCTTTCGGGCGGGGAAAAGCGCCGCGTCGCGCTCTGCCGGGCGCTGGCCTCACAGCCGGATCTCCTCCTCCTCGACGAGCCGACAAACCATCTCGATTCCGAGACGATCCGCTGGCTGGAGGACTTCCTGCGCGAGTTTCCCGGTGCGCTGATCTTTGTGACGCACGACCGGTATTTTTTGGAGACGATCGCCACTCGGATCATCGAGATCTCAGACGGGCGCGCGTTTTCGCATCCGGGAAATTACACCGCGTTTCTCGAAGCCAAGGCCCTCCGACAACAGATCGCGGAGCAATCCGAGCGACGCCGCCAGAGGTTTTTGCGGGCGGAGTTGGAATACGTCCGCGCCGGTGTGCGGGCGCAGAGGTCAAAATCCAAGAACCGCCTGGATGCGTATTATCAGGTTGCCGGGATGGAAGCGCCGCCCGAGGAGCGCGAGATGGACCTTCTGATTCCTCCGGCGCCCGAGATTGGAAACACCGCGGTGGAACTCGCCGGTGCGGGTGTTCGCGCCGGAGGGACCGGCCGATGGCTTTTCCGGAACCTGAACCTGTCGCTCAGGGCCGGCCAGTGCACGGGAGTCGTCGGGCGGAACGGCGTCGGCAAGACAACTCTCCTCCGGCTTTGCCTCGGCGAGCTGGAACCGACGGAGGGAAAAGCCACCGTTGGAAAGCGCGTCGTCTTCAACTACATCGACCAGTCGCGGATGCAACTCGACGGCAAGGGGACGGTCATGGACGAGGTTTCGGATTCCGGCGAGATGGTCGCGTTCGGGGACCAGATGCTCACCGCGCGATCATATTTGAGAAGATTTCTGTTTGAGGAATCCCGCGTGAAGGAGCGCGTGGACAAGCTTTCCGGAGGCGAGCGCGCCCGCCTCCTGCTCGCAAAGGTCCTCCGCCGCGGAGGCAATGTCATCATCCTCGACGAACCGACAAACGACCTCGACCTCGCCAGCCTCCGCATGCTGGAGGAGGCGCTCGCGCATTTTGACGGGACGATCCTCGTCGTCAGCCACGACCGGTATTTTCTGGACCGCATCTGCGACCAGATTGTTGCCTTCGAAGACGATGGCGTGTTTGTTCAGCCCGGCAACTATTCGTATTATCTCGAAAAAAAGAAGGCGCGCACCCAGCAGGCGCAGTCGTCGTTCAAGGCCTTCCCCGCTCCCGACCATCCATCAAAGCCCGCACCAAAGCCCAAGCGGCTGAGCTACAGGGAACAGCAGGAACTCGACGGGATGGAGGAAACGATTCTCGCGGCGGAAAACTCCGTCAAGGAAATGGAATCCACACTGAACGATCCCTCATTCTTTGTCTCCCGGGCCGCGGAAGCGCCGGCTTTAGTTGAAAAACTCGCTATTACAAAGGCCGAGGTCGCACGCCTTTACGAACGGTGGGAAGAGCTCGCAAAGAGAATTTGAACGTCCCGCCCAGCGGCCTGTCTAATGCGGTATAAACGGCATGAAAAACTATTACCGCAAAATCAATCGCAGCCATTACTCGCTGGGCGACCTCGTCTCCATAGTGGGCTCCTGCGCCCGCGACAGCAAGGAAACCCTTGCCGCGCTGGTCGACCTCTTCGACAGCGGACGCGTCCGGGTCAAGAACCACGGACAGCTGAAGAGGGTGAAAGTCGCGGTCGCGAGATAACGCAGTGTGTTGTAGCGGCGGTGTGCCACCGCCGCATAAGTCCGACAGTCACAGACTGCCGCTACATTCTTCGACCGGTCAACCGGGTGGGCATCATTTCAGGAGGCTCGTGTCCGGTTTTCTGCCCCAAGCTTCCCGAACTTCGCGGAGAAGTATTGATGGATTTTCCCAACGGAATGTTTGGGAGTCCAACGCGGCAAACTGAAGGCACGTTCCCGCCATGCAGTTGTTTGTAAACAATATCCGTGAAAAGACGGGATTGTGTTACGATACTGCCGACCGGGATAGGTAACCCGAGTCTTCCACGGCGGAGTTCGATGGCGACCATCCCACCAATCCGCATATCATCCCGCTCGAACCAGCATTTTCTCCGTGATCACCGCTTCCAAGTCCCGCCTGCCCGAAAGGGCGCTTCTCCTGCTTTTGGCGGCGGTTCAGTTCACGCATATCATGGACTTCATGATCATGATGCCGTTGGGACCTCAGCTCATGCGCGTGCTCTCGATCTCAGCCTCGCAGTTCAGCCTGCTGATCGCCGCCTACACGATGACGGCCGGAGTCATCGGATTTCTCACGGCCCCGTTTATCGACCGTTACGACAGGCGCATGGTTTTGCTCGTTTCCTACGCGGGATTCATTTTGGGAACCTATGCATGCGCCTCCTCCGAGTCGGTCGGGCAATTGCTTCTCGCCCGCGCGGTCTGCGGTGCATTCGGAGGGATTTCCAATGCGACGATCCTCGCCATTGTCGGCGATCTTGTTCCCTCGATACGCCGGGGTGCGGCCATGGGGATCATCATGACCTCCTTCTCGGCAGCTGCGGCGTTCGGCGTGCCGTTCGGGCTGTTCCTCGCGCAGCGGTTCCGCTGGGAAACACCATTCTACCTGGTCGTCGGAATCGCGCTGGTCGTTGAAATCCTGCTGATGCTGTGGCTGCCGCATGTCCGCGGGCACCTGGCCGATGGTCCTCCGCCATCCCTAAAAAACTTCGCGACCCTGCTTTCAGATTCCAACGCGTGGAGGGGAATCCTCCTGATGGTGTCGCTGGTGTTCGGGCACTTCACGATCATCCCGTTCCTATCGCCCCATCTGGTGTCCAACTTGAAATACCCGGAGTCCCATCTCGCGCTGGTTTACGTCGTCGGCGGAGTTCTGACCATCGTCACGGCTCCAATGATCGGACGGTTGTCGGATCGCTTCGGAAGGGCAAGGGTGTTCACCATCCTGGTCATCGTGGCGGCAACGATCATTTCGATTCTGACCCACGCCGGCCCGCTCCCGGTGTCGGCCACGCTGGTCATCACCGGATTGTTTTTTGTATTTGCCAGCGGACGGTATGTGCCCGCACAGGCGGTTCTGACCTCCGCCGTGCCTGCCGTGCGGCGGGGTGCCTTCATGAGCCTGACCGCCTGCACCCGCGACCTTTGCAGCGGGCTGGCGGCGATGCTTGCGGGAAGAGTGGTTGTGCAGACATCAGGCGGCCTGCTGCATGTGGGCTGGCTCGGATGGCTGGCCGTCGGCACAAGCCTCCTGAGCATCTGGCTGATCCGGCGGGTGCGGACAGTGGCCGACCATTACCCCCCGGCCAATCAGTCCGCTGTCCCGCTCGGCGTGGCTGCCGAGGGGTAGATCAGCTAGCTCTTCGCCGCCCGCTTGCGCGCGTTGGCGTCGAGGATTTTTTTCCTTAAACGCAGGGATTTTGGAGTGACCTCGACGTATTCGTCGGGAGAGATGTATTCCAGCGAGCGCTCGAGGCTCATGACGAGCGGAGGCGCGAGGGAAATCCCCTTTCCATCGCCCTGGCTTCGCATGTTGGTGAGCTTTTTCGCCTTGCACGGGTTGACCGGCATGTCGTCCGGCCGCGCGTTTTCGCCGATGATCATCCCCTCGTAAATCTCCTCCTGCGGCCCGATGAACAGCCGCCCGCGCTCCTGGATGGTATCGAGCGCGTAGGCCATGCTGATGCCGCCTTCCATGGAAACGAGGACGCCGTTGTTGCGGCTCGGGATGTCGCCCTTGTGGGCTCCGTATTCCTTGAAGAGATGGCTCGCAATGCCGTGGCCTTTGGTGACGTTGACGAGGTCGGTCTCGAATCCGATGAGCCCGCGGGTCGGGATCGTGGCCTGGACCAGCACGCTGTGGGATTTGTGCTCCATGCTCGTGATCTCGGCCTTGCGGGAGGCGAGCGACTGCAGGATGTCGCCGAGGTTGTCGGTGGGGACATCCACATACAGCGTCTCCAGCGGCTCGAGAAGCGTACCGTCTTCCTCGCGCTTGAAGATGACCTCGGGACGGGAGACAAGGATTTCAAACCCTTCGCGGCGCATCTGCTCGACCAGGATCGCGATCTGCATTTCACCGCGGGCCTTCACATCGAAATGTCCCGCGATCTCGGTATCGCTCACCATGATCGAAACATTCGTGCGGGTTTCCTTGATCAGGCGGTCGCGGATCTGGCGGGCGGTGAGGAGCTTTCCTTCGCGTCCGGCGAGCGGCGAGTCGTTGACGCAGATTTTCATCGCGATCGTGGGCGGGTCGATGTCCACAAAATGCAGCGCCTCGCGGTCCTCGGTATCGGTGAGGGTTTCGCCGATGAAGACCTCCTCGAAGCCGGTCAGGCCGATGATGTCGCCGGAGAACGCCTCCTCGATCTGGACCTTCTCCAATCCCTCGTGGCCGAAGAGCGCCGTGACTTTGCCGCGTTCCTTGCGTCCGCCGGCATGGATGCAAACGATGCTCTGGCCGACCTTGACCGAACCGCTGATGATGCGGCCGTAGGCGATTCGTCCGAGGTAGTCGCTGTAGTCGAGGTTCGAAACCAGCATTTGAAAAAATCCGGCATCCGAAGCCTTCGGTGCGGGGATGTGCCATGCGATCGCCTCATAGAGAGGGACCATCGTCTCGCTCGGGTCCACGAGCTCGCGCTTGGCGTAGCCGTCGCGGGCGCTTGCGTAGATGTGCGGAAAATCGAGCTGCTCGTCGTTGGCATTGAGCTCGAGGAAAAGCTCGAAGACCATGTCGAGAACCTTGTGCGGGCGCGCGTTCTCACGGTCGATCTTGTTGATCACAACAATCGGCTTGAGCCCGTTCTCCATCGCCTTGCGGAGCACGAACTTCGTCTGCGCCTGCGGGCCGTCGTAGGCATCGACCACCAGGAGGACGCCGTCCACCATCTTCATGATCCGCTCGACCTCGCCGCCGAAGTCCGCGTGGCCCGGAGTGTCCACGATGTTGACATGGTAGCCGTTCCAGCGGAACGCGGCATTCTTGGCGCGGATGGTGATGCCTTTTTCCTTCTCCAGATCCATGGAATCCATCATGCGGATTTCGGTCTTCTGGTTGGCACGGAATGTTCCCGCCTGCTTGAGGAGCTGGTCGACGAGCGTGGTCTTCCCGTGGTCAACGTGGGCGATGATTGCGATGTTACGAATTTTATCCATAGAGTCAGCCGCTGATAGGCGGGGCCGGACTATGCTGAGGCAAATGCCGCCTGTCAACCCGCCCCTCGCGTTCTTTTCAAACCGGCTTCGCGCAACGGATTCCTGTTGAACAGGAACGGGAGCCTGCAAGACTGGCCACATGAACAGGAAAACTCTTCTGGATATTCTGGCAACCCCCTCCCCCTCGGGATGGGAGAAGGCCGGACAGTCAAAGTGGATGGACATGGTCGGAAAGGTCGCCGACCGCGTAAAGACAGACGCCTATGGCAACGCGTGGGCCGAGCTGGACGGCTCCTCAAAATCCGCCTCTCGCGTCATGCTCGAAGCGCATTCCGATGAAATCGGCTTCATTGTGCGGCATGTTGACGAGAAGGGATTCCTTTCGATCGGCCCCATCGGCGGTTCGGATAAAACCCTCGTGGCCGCCCGCCGCATCACCATCTTCGGCTCGAAGGGATTGGTGCCGGGCATCATCGGAAACACGGCAATCCACCTCAGAGACACGGCGAAGGACAAGGTGCCGGATTGGAAAGACCACTTCGTCGACGTCGGCGCACGTTCCGCCGCGGAAGTCGCCAAGCTCGGCATCCGGGTGGGGAATCCGGCGATCTTTGACTCGGCATCCACGGAATTCCACGGGGACAACATCGTCGGCCGCGCACTCGACAACCGGATCGGCGGATTCATCCTGGCGCTCACGCTCGGCCGCCTTCGCTCGCTGAAGAAGCGGCCGCGCGCGACAGCGCTTGCGGCAAACTGCGTCCAGGAGGAGATCGGCAGCCACGGAGCCAAAATGGCGGCCCACCGCCTCGCCCCCTCGATCGCCATCATTTTCGATGTCACCCACGCGACCGACACCCCGGGCATCCCGGCCAAGGAACATGGCCTCGTGGAGCTCGGAAAAGGCCCGGCTGTTGCGCACGGTGCCGCCAACCATCCGCTCGTTGTCGAGCGCCTGATCGAAGTCGCCGAAAAAGAAAAGATCCCGCTCCAGCACGAGGCGATCTCCCGCTCCACAAGGACCGATGCCGATGTCATCTACACGTCGCTGGACGGGATCCCCTGCGCACTGATCTCGATCCCGCTGCGATACATGCACTCCCCGGTGGAGATGGTTTCCATGAAGGACGTCGAATCGGCCGCGCGCCTGGCCGCAGCATTCATCGCCAGCCTTTCCGACAAGGACACGTTCCGGGTCCACGGGTGACCCAAATCCGCGCGTAAGGAAAGAAATGAGAGGGAAACGGATCGCCGACCTGTCGATAACGCGAGGGAGGGCGAGGCTCCGTCCGAGCCGGGATAATCCATGGGCTCACACGGAGGTTCGCCCTCCCATCGTTGGCGTTACGCGCGGATTAGGGGGGGTGAGATGCCGACTTGCCGCAGGGTCCCCTCCCTGCTTCTCTGAGAGACAGCCATGGGCGAAGTTTACTCAGCGGATGATCTGATTGGCGGAGGCGAGGTGTTTTTCGATATGGACCCGCCCGCCCGGCTGAGCGTTTTCGGCGATCCGGTGGCTCATTCAAAATCGCCTATTTTCCACAATGCCGCCCTCCGGGCTGCAGGCATAAACGTCGGCTACGTCCGGATCCATGTTCCTGCGGAGAAGGCGCAGGCGGCCTTCCGGGCGCTCCCGAAGGCCGGATTTCTGGGGACAAATGTCACGATCCCTCACAAGGCAGCGGCGCTGGCCGCGGTGGACGAGGCCGATGACTACGCCCGCCGGTCCGGCAGCGTGAACACGGTCGCCGTTGAGGGGGAACGCCTGCTGGGCTTCAACACCGACGGGCCCGGGCTTGTCCGGGCGATCCATGAGGAGTTTTCCGTGGACCTCCGCGACCTCCGTGTCGTCCTGCTCGGCGCGGGAGGCGGGGCGGGGCGCGCCATCGCCGTCCAGTGCGCGATGGAATCCTGCGAGCGCCTGGTCCTTGTGAACCGGACGTTGGAAAAAGCGCAGGCCCTCGCCGCCGAGCTGGCATCCTCCTTTCAGACGGACCGCCTCGTGGGACCGGTTGACCGGATCCAGGCGATCCCGTTCGACGAGACGGCGCTCCGCCAGCAGCTCGCCCATGCCGACCTCGTCATCAATGCGACATCGGTCGGGATGCGGCGCACGGATCCGCCGTTGATTCCGTCCGCTCTGATCACGCCGAACCTCATGTTTTACGATACGGTTTATGCTTCGGGAAAGTCCCGCCTGCTGGAAGATGCCACGGCAGCCGGTGCCCGCTGCGCCAACGGCCTGAGCATGCTGCTCCACCAGGGAGCCCTTTCCTTCGAGATTTGGTTCAACCGCCCAGCGCCGCTCGACGTGATGCGTCAGGCGCTCACATCGCTCCCATGATCATATCCATCGCCAGCACGCAATTTGTTTTTCTCGCCCTCGGCATGCTCGCCCTGAACGTCCTCCTCAAAGCCGGCGGATACGCCCCGAATGTGGCGGGAACATTTCCGCCGCTCGCGCTGACACTCGCCCACCAAGGCCTGTGGCTGTTCTGCGTGCCGCTTGTCTGGATCGCCTTCGCGACGGCCTGCACGCATCTCAAGAATGCGGTCCTGAACGACAATCTCGCGCGTGCGACCGGGGTCGCGATCGCCGCAGCGATCTTTGTCGTCTACGTCTACGCCGGCTCGCGGTTTTTCTGAGCACGACAATCGCTTCACGATGACGGTCTATTGACGCGGTATGGAGCAGGAGCGCGGGCATCCTTGCCTGCTCCAGTCGGCATCCTGCTGACTGGTTCTCTGGTTTGTTCTATCTCCCCGGCTGGATGCCGGCGAGGGCAGGCAAGGATGCCCGCGCTCCCGGAAACTTTTTTCCGCGCCCCCGCTCTGCGGGTTCGTTTTCCCTACTTTCGCGCGGCCGCGGGCAGGCGGTCTTTGAATTCCGGGCGGTAGAACCAGTCCGACCAGTAGCTCCAGCCGGCTTTCGTCATCTCGACCGGCGAACGAATCCAGCCGCCCTTGCCGTCCGGGCGGCAGATCCGGTAGGAGTCCCTCCACATGACCGTGGTCCCCTGCGGAACATAGAGGAAGAGGTAGGGCTGCTCGCGGTAGATGATGCTTTGCATCAGGCCTGCCATGGAGATGATCTTGTCGCGGCTGTATTCCTGCCGGATCGATTCGAGCAGCTTGTCCACTTCGGGATTTTTGTAGCCGACGACGTTCAACTGCTCCGGGTTGGTCTGCGAGGAATGCCAGATCTGGAACTGATCGTAGTCGTTTCCGAGGCTCCACCCGAGGACGATGGCGTCGAAATCGCCCTTATTCACATGGTTCTTGAGGAAGACCGCCCATTCGTAAAGTTCGACTTTGATCTCGATGCCGATTTTTTTGAATCCGTCCTGCGCGAGGGTCGCGATATCGCGGCGGATTTCGTTGCCGTTGTTGGTCATGAGCGTGAAGGAAAATCTCTGGCCATCCTTGACGCGGATGCCATCGGGTCCGGGCACCCATCCCGCATCATCGAGAAGGGCACGGGCCTTGTCGGGATCGTAGGTGAAGGGCGTCACCTCCTGGTTGAAGAACCACATCTGCGGCGTGAAAATTCCGGTGCTCTGGAGGCCGTAGCCGTAGAGGATGTATTTCACCATCGCCGGGATATCCACCGCATGTGCCATCGCCTGCCGGACTCTCAGGTCCTGAAAGAGCGGGCGCTTCAGGTTCCATCCGATGTAGGTGTAGGAGCTCGACGGGGACGAGAACACGTCGAAGCGGGGATCCTTTTCAAAGGTGGAAACCGTCCATGGCTCAGCGGTCCAAAAATCGACCTGTCGGGTCTCGAAGGCCAGGCGCAGCGAAAGCTGGTCGGGGAGGGCGCGGAACACAATCGCGTCAAGCCATGGTCCGGGGGAATCGAAGTAGTCAGGGTTCCGGACCACCCGGATGAACTCGTTCGTCTTCCACTCGCCGAACTTGAACGGGCCGGTGCCGACCGGGGCGCGGTTGAAATTCGACGCCCACCAGTCGGGAGATTTCCCTTCAAGGAGGTGGGCAGGAAGGATCGAGATCATCCAGCTCGTGAGCGCCGGGGAAAACGGCTTGCGGTAGGTCACCCGGACGGTTCGCAGCCCGGGCGTTTCGATTTTTTGGATGAGGTCGAAGTCGGGTTTGCGCGGCGAGGCGAAGGCGTCGTCCATGATGGATTCGTAGGTGAACGCCACATCGCGCGATGTGAACGGCTTGCCATCGTGCCAGCGCACGCGATCGCGAAGGGTGAAAACAACAAGCGGCTCGGCGAGAAACGGGACAGGATCCCCGAGCGTGACCTCCCCTCCTCCATGGCCGGAAAGCCAGGCCTCGACCTCGCCCTTCACCTCCGGGACGGCGGTCAGCTCGAAGGCGCCACCAGATTCCACCCAGTCCCGGACGATGCGCGCCGTCGGACTGGCCTCACGGAAAGCTTTCAGGATTCCCCTGGCATTGTCCTTCACCTGAACCCGGATCGTGACGAGCGGCTGGAGGGACTCAACAGGCAGACGGGAAAAAATCGTCCCGGATGCGCTCATGCCCGGCTCGGTGAATGAGAGCAGAAGGAAGTTCCCCTCCAGTCGCACCGCCTCTAGCTTCCAGCCATCCCATTCGGACCGCCAGGATTCCACCATTTTCAATGCGGCGGCGGACGAGGCGGAATCCTTGAAAACCACCGTGGTCGTCTGGCTGAGCTCCCAGGATTTTGCGAGGTCCCCGATGATCTCGAGGTTCTCGTCATACTTCAACAAGCCGTTGAAAATCGTCGAGAAAACCTGGGAAGCGGCCGAGTCCGCCTGCTGGATGGGATTCAGCGTCGATGGCTCGCCGAGAACCCCGATCGACATCTCATTCTTTTTCCCGGTCGAGAGAAACGCGGAGTTCAGAAAGCTGGCAGCGATCAGCAGAAGCAGGAAGACCGGCAGACCATAGATGAAGTATCGGGCGACGCGCATGGTGACAAGTGCTCAGGAATAGGAGGGAGCGCCCCGGAACCGCCAGCTCCTGAAGATAATGAAATCGCACATGGCCATGCGGTTCAAAGCCCGAGCGCGACCGCTCCCGGAAGCCGGGCCATTTTCTTGTCGCGAGTGAGAGTAGGCAGCTCCTCATGTTGATATCCTTGCGCGATCAGTCGATCCAACAGGCCGGCCCCATCCTTGGCCAGCAGGAGATCGATAACGGGCCTGCCGTTGAGAGGCGAAAGGTTTCCTGAGGAAAATAGTTCCCGCATGGCACTCCGTGCATCGCCCTTGGAAATCCCGTAAAAATGCTGGAGCACAATGTAGGTCTCGCCGATCACTTGGTTCGACACAAACAGTTCGACGGCGGAACTCTGGTCGTGCAAGCGCTTCAAAGCCGCCACAGTCGCCGAAAAATCGGACGCCGGATGCCCGGTCAGCAGGCGAAGAAATACCGAGGTGTCAATCCCGAAGGCTTGGATCTTGGGCGGCATGGCGGATGGCATCGAGATCGGGAGCGGGCAAGTCGGGAGAAAACTTTCCGCGCAGGGGTGCCAGTTTCTCCACATCAAAGCGGCGGGACTTCAGAAGCAGGCCATTGTCCGTTTCCATGAGTATGAGAGTATCCCCCTGGCGGATGCGCAGCGACTCCATCACCCGCTTGGGAAACGTCACTTGTCGTTTGCTGGTGACTTTGAGATGCACGCCTTACTTTTGCCCGCATCCAGCAAGGCGTCAAGCGGGATCTAGTCGGATTCGAACTGGCTCATGAGCCGGAGCAGGCGGGAGCGATCCTCGATCTGCGCGGCATCGACGGTCTTGAGACGCTCCAGGCTGAACGCCTCGACGTTGAAGCTGGCGAGGACGGTGCCGAAGACCACCGCGCGGCGGAGGGACCCGAAATTCACCGGCCCCGAGTCGTTCTCGCGGGCGAGCACGCCGGCGAGGCCGCCGGCAAAGGTATCGCCGGCGCCAGTCGGATCGTGAATGTCTTCCAGCGGGTAGGCCGGACAACTGAAAAACTCCCCGCCCGCCCCGAAGAGCAGGCAGCCGTGCTCACCCTTCTTGATGGCAACGTATTTTGGCCCGAGCGCGAGGATCGACTTCGCCGCCTTGACCAGATTGGTCTGATTCGTGAGCTGGCGGGCCTCGCCGTCATTGAGGATCAGCATGTCCACGCGGCCGAGGAGGCGGATGAGCGACTCCTTCGCGATGTTGATCCAGAGGTCCATCGTGTCCGCGATGACGAAGCGGGGCTTCACGACCTGCTCGAGTACATGGTGCTGGAGGTCGGGCGCGATGTTCGCGAGGAGTACAAATGGCGTGGATTTGTAACTCGCGGGAAGCGTCGGCGTGAAATGCTCGAAGACGTTCAGGTCCACCGAGCGGGTCTCGCGGGTGTTCATGTCCCACATGTATTCGCCCGACCAGCGGAAGGTTTTACCCGGGACGACCTGCAGCCCCTCGAGGTCGATGCGGCGGCTCTTGAGAAGGTCGATGTGCTCCTCGGGAAAATCCTCACCGACGATGCCGACCAGGTTTACCGGGCTGAAATACGATGCGGAGACCGCGGCGTAGGACGCCGACCCGCCGAGGAGGTTGGGATGCTCCTCGACCGGGGTCTTGATGTCATCCAGCGCGATGGAACCGACGATGAGGACGGACATTTTAGATCGTCTTGCAGAACTCTTCGATGCGGTCGAGCCCGGTCTTGATGATGTCGAGGCTCGTCGCGTAGCTGAGCCGGACCGTGCGGTCGTCGCCGAAGGCGATTCCCGGGACGAGCGCGACATTCGCCTTGCTGAGGAGGCGGTCCGCAAAGTTTTGCGACTTCAGGCCGAACGAGCTCACGTTCGCCAGGACGTAGAAGGCCCCGAGCGGCTTGACCGCTTTGATCCCCGAGATCGCGTTGAGACGCTCGAACATATACTGGCGGCGGATGTCGAATTCCTCGCGCATGTCGGTGACGCATTGCTGGTCGCCGGTCAGCGCTGCCAGCCCGCCGTATTGCGCGAACGAGCAGGGGTTCGATGTCATGTGGCTCTGCATCGAGTCGATGGCCTTGGCGATGGGCTCAGGCGCGCCGAGATAGCCCAGCCTCCAGCCGGTCATGGCGTAGGCCTTGCTGAAGCCGTTCACGGTGATCGTCAGGTCGTAGGCTTCGGGGGTGAGCGAACCGATGCTCACGTGCTCAGCACCATCATAGGTCAGCTTCTCGTAGATCTCGTCGGAGAGGATGTAGATGTCCTCCTCGGCGGCAACCTCGGAAATCTTGCGCAGCTCGTCGCGGGTGTAGACCGAACCGGTCGGGTTGCCGGGCGAGTTGATGATGACCATCTTCGTGCAGGGAGTCATCGCATTTTCAAATTCCTCCGCGGTCATCTTCCAGTCGTTTTCCTCCTTCGTCTGGACGATCACCGGCACGCCGCCCGCGATGCGGACCATCTCCGGATAGCTCAGCCAGAACGGGGCGGGGATGACGACCTCGTCGCCGGGGTTGACCACCGCAGCGATCGCGTTGAAGCAGGATTGCTTGGCACCGTTGCTGACGACGATCTGGCCGGGCTTGTATTCGAGGCCGTTGTCAGCAGCAAATTTCTTCGAGATCGCCTGGCGGAGTTCCAGGATGCCCGAGCTCGGGGTGTATTTCGTGTGGCCGCTCTGGAGAGCGGCGATGGCGGCCGCCTTGATGTGCTCAGGCGTGTCCATGTCGGGTTCTCCCGCTCCGAATCCGCAGACATCAACGCCTTCGGCCTTCAGGGCTTTGGCTTTGCTGTCGATGGCAAGGGTGAGTGACGGGGTGAGTTCAGTGAGTCGGGACGCAATTTCCATAATGTAGAGTAGGTTGTAATTAGACGCGCAGGCCGTGCGCTTCAAGCAGCGGTTTCAAATTGTTTTCGGCCATCCGGATGATCTCCATCTCGCAGCGCGCGTTCTCCGGGGAGTCCGACGCGTGCGCGGCATTGATCATAACCGTCTGTCCGAATTCTTTTCGAATGGATCCGGGGGGAGCCTTCGAGGGATCGGTTGGACCGAGCACCTCTCGAATTTTTGCGACGGCATCGATGCCGCGATAAACCAATGCCACGCATTTTTCCGAGCCGGGAAGGTCGCGCTGCCCGGGCGGGCATTGGGCCGGGCGGGTGCCTGCCATGAATTGAACGATTGATTCCCAGTGGGCGCGGCCGGCAATCGGGCCAAGCAGCTCGCCCATCGAGGCCTCGGTTGCGGGATCGAGAGGCACGCCGAGTTCCTCCTCGACGGCGAACCTCGCGCGCTTGCCGGTCGGCTCGCGCATTTTGTCGAGCAGGACACCCAGAACCGGGCCGTAAAAAACCTCCGCCTCCGCCACGCTCATGTGGTGGACTTTGAAACCGATGATCGATAGCCCGCTCCGCGAGAAGATGTCGATGACGCCGCCCACACGGGCGTTGGGAAAACGGAAGTTGTCGGGCTTGATCAGGACCAGCGTCGTCTCAATGTTCTCCCCCGCCGGAAAAATCACGCTGTCCTCAAGGATTCCGCCGTCGCTGTCGGAATGCCTTGCCCAGAGTGCCAGGTGGGCCCGGGCGCTGTCGGAATCCGGCGCGGCAAGCACGGCCGGCTCGAAGTAGACGACTTTCCCGCCCTCGACAATGTGGTCGCCGTAGGTGTCGCGAATCGTCTCCCCCCTGGGGCGGGCCGCAACGATGTGGCCGGTGACGATCCGGGTTTTTGCGACCGCATCCTCGCCGCGCAGGACCAGAAGAAGAACCCGCGGGGGAATCCCGTCGGGGCCGGTGACAAAATTTTTCCGTATGTAATCCCGGATGAGTTCCTGCGTGGCCAGGTGCTTCGGGTCCGATTCACCGGCGGCCACCGCAGCATACGAGTTGGCCAGTTCCGTCCCGGGAGAGAACATCCTGCCGCCCACCAGCTCGAGGCCCGTCCTCGCCAGCAAGCGGGATATGATCCCGCCTGTTCGCGACTTGCGCAGCGAATAGGGTGTGAGGAGAACGTAGGAAAGCTCTTCGGCCATGAATATTTTCTGAACCCGCCCGCGACAACGAAGACCGTTCGTGGGCAGTCGGGCACCCTATCGGTCCATCGCACGGCCCGTCAACTGGGATTTTTTCGGCAGGATTTCACGGGGTTGCCGCTGGGTGCGATCAACGCAAAAAGGATTGTGCCGGAATGCCTGCCGGAGGATACTCTGCTGCAACAACCTTCCCCTCATGCCGAATCCTCCCGCTCCAAAAAAGGTCAGCTTTATCGTCTACTTCATCGGCTTCACAGCTGCGCTCGCCGGCCTGCTCTTCGGATTGGATGTGGGGGTCATATCCGGCGCACAGCACTTCATTGAGCAGGACTTTAAAATCGGCGACAAGGAAATCGAGATCATCGTCAGCGCGCTCCTGTGGGGCGCGGTTTTCGGAACATTGATCAGCGGCGTGCTGTCGAGCCATTTCGGGCGGCGCCGCACGATTCTCGTCAGCGCGGTGATCTTCGTCATCGGCTCGCTGGCCTGCTCCATGGCTCACAATGAGCACACGCTGATCATCTCAAGGTTCTTCCTCGGCATCGCGGTGGGCGTCGCCTCGTTCACCGCCCCGCTCTACCTCTCGGAAATTGCCCCCCGGACGGTCCGCGGATCGATGATCTCGATGTATCAACTCATGATCACGATCGGCATCGTGCTCGCGTTTTTGAGCGACACATGGCTCGCCTCCTACGCCACGTTCGGAGGGGTGACCGGCGGCCACTGGCGGGTGATGCTCGGTATCATCGCGATTCCCGCGGCGGTCATGTTCACCGGCGTCCTCTTCCTGCCGGAGAGCCCGCGCTGGCTCTTCCTCAAAGGGTTCAAGGAACACGCGGTGAACGTTTTCAAGCGCATGCACCTTGACGATGTGGAGATCGCCGCCGAGGTGCAGGAGATCGAAGACAGCATGAAGGTCAAGCAGAACGGCTTTCAGATGTTCCTCAAGAACTCCAACTTCCGCCGCGCGATCGGCCTCGGCATCGGGCTCCAGATCATCCAGCAGCTCACGGGGATCAACGTCGTCATGTATTACGCCCCGAAGATTTTTGCCCTGGCCGGGTTCGAGAACGTGAGCGAGCAGATGTGGGGGACGGTGATTGTCGGCATCACGAACGTGCTGGCCACGTTCATTGCCATCGCCTTTGTGGACAGGCTCGGGCGCAAGCCGATCATGTATGCCGGATTCCTTGTCATGGGCCTTGCGCTCCTGACCGTGGGCCTGTTGTTCAACATGGACATCGAGAAGAATCCGGGTCTCGGATATCCGGCGATCGGTGCCCTGCTGGTGTTCATCGTCGGGTTTGCCATGAGCGCCGGGCCGATCATCTGGGTGATCTGCTCGGAGATCTATCCGCTGGCCGGAAGAGATCTGGGAGTGACCTGCAGCACGGCGACAAACTGGATCAGCAATGCCATCGTCGGGCAGACGTTCCTCACCATGCTGGCGACGTTCGGCGGCGGAAATACATTCCTGCTTTACGGCGGACTGAATGCCCTCTTCATCATCTTCTTCGTGATCTTCGTCCCGGAAACCAAGGGGATCTCGCTCGAGCAGATCGAGCGGAACCTGATGTCGGGCCGGATACTCCGGAAGATCGGGAGATAGGCGCAAGCCTTGTAGTCACGGCGCTCTGTCGCCGTGCCGGCAGGTCATCCTGTGCCCCGACAGAGCGGGGCGACTACAAGCTCTCCGAGATCAACTGGCGGAGGACGAACGGCAGGATTCCGCCGTGCCTGTAGTAATCGACCTCGATCGGGGTGTCGATCCGGAGCTTCACGGCCAGCGATTCGGCCTTGCCGTCCTTTCGCGTGATCGTGAGTGTCACATCCTGCCTCGGGTGGATGTCATCGCTGAGGCCGGTGATATCGAAGGTTTCCGTGCCGTCGAGCCCGAGCGTTTCGGCGCTGACCCCGTCGGGGAACTGGAGTGGCAGAACGCCCATGCCGACGAGGTTTGAGCGGTGGATGCGCTCGAAGCTGCGGGCGACGACCGCCTTGATTCCGAGAAGCCGGGTGCCCTTGGCCGCCCAGTCGCGGCTGGAGCCTGTTCCGTATTCCTGACCTGCAAAGACGATGAGCGGGATCCCCTCCCCCTGGTATTTCATGCACGCGTCGTAAATGCTCATCTGTTCGCCCGAGGGCTGGTGGACGGTAAGCCCGCCTTCGACCCGTGTTCCGTCAACTTTCGGAGGGATGATCAGATTTTTGATGCGGACATTCGCGAATGTCCCGCGCGTCATCACCCGGTCGTTGCCGCGCCGGCTGCCGTAGCTGTTGAAGTCGGCTGCGGGGATGCCGTTCTCGACAAGGTATTTTCCGGCCGGCGAGCTGGGCTTGATGGCACCGGCGGGCGAGATGTGATCGGTGGTGACAGAGTCTCCGAAGATACCCATCGGACGGGCACGGGTGATATTTGTGATCGTTCCGGCTTCCATGCCGAAGCCGATGAAGAACGGCGGCTCCTGAATGTAGGTGCTCGATCCATCCCACTCGTAGATCTGCCCGGTTGATGCCGGGACCTCGTTCCATTTCGGGTTTTGATCCGCAAACCCGGTGTAGAGCTTTTGGAAGACCTCCGGCTTGAGCGAGGCCTGCATGGCCTCGCGGATCTCCTCCAGGCTGGGCCAGATGTCTTTGAGATAGACGTCCACGCCGTCCTTGTCCTTCGCGATCGGCTCGCGCGAAAGATCGATATCCACGCGACCCGCGAGGGCGAATGCCACGACGAGCGGGGGCGACATCAGGAAATTCGCGCGGATGTTCTGGTGGATGCGGGCCTCGAAATTCCGGTTGCCGGAGAGCACGGCGGCGGTCACGAGGTCATTCCCGACAATTGCGGATTCGATTTCGGAGTTGAGCGGGCCGGAGTTTCCGATGCAAGTCGTGCACCCATAGCCGACGATCTGGAATCCCAGCTCATCGAGGTAGGGCTGCAGGCCGGTCTTCTCCAGATAGTCCTTCACGACACGGGATCCCGGCGCGAGCGATGTCTTCACCGCGGGATCCACGCGGAGCCCGCGCAGGACCGCTTTCTTTGCGAGCAGGCCGGCCCCGAGCATGACGCTCGGATTGCTGGTATTCGTGCAGCTCGTGATGGCGGCGATGAGGACCGAACCATCGCGCAGCGTGCTGTGCTCCTCGTGAAAGGGAGACGTTGGAAAATCCTTCACGCTGTCCGGAGTCGGGCGGTCGGCCACCATTTCCGACTCGTCCGCGGGCAACGCACCGTTCCGCTTCACATTCGCGCTGCGACCGAGGTCGGACGCGGCCTTTCCATAGCCGCCCTCCGAGACCGGCCTGGTCAGGAGGTTGGCGAACGTGGCTTTGAGGTCTGGGAGTTCGATCCGGTCCTGCGGACGTTTCGGTCCTGCGACCGACGGCCGGACGGCGGCCAGATCGATATCGATGTCGACGCTGTAGGCGATCTCCCCCTTGCGCGGCATGCCGAAGAGGTTCTGCGCGCGGAAATAGTTTTCGAACGCACGGCACTGTGCATCGGTGCGTCCGGTCGAGGCCAGGTAGTTCACGGATTCCGAATCGACAGGGAAGAACCCCATGGTTGCCCCGTATTCCGGAGCCATGTTCGCGATCGTGGCCCGGTCGGTAAGCGGGAGGCCGGCGGCCCCTTCGCCGTAGAACTCCACAAACTTCCCAACCACCTTCGCCGCGCGGAGAAGCTGGGTGACATGGAGCGCGAGGTCGGTCGCGGTGACGCCCTCGCCGAGCCGGTTCGTGAGGTGGACGCCGACGACTTCAGGCGTCAGGAAATACACCGGCTGCCCGAGCATTCCGGCTTCCGCCTCGATCCCGCCAACCCCCCAGCCGACGACTCCGAGACCATTGATCATCGTCGTGTGCGAGTCGGTGCCGACGAGCGTGTCGGGGTAATAAATTTCCGATTTCCCGGCATCCCATTTCTGTTTGAGCACGCCCTTGGCGAGATACTCGAGATTCACCTGGTGGACGATGCCGATCCCCGGAGGAACGACGCCAAATGTTTTGAATGCCTGCTGGCCCCATTTCAAAAACTGGTAGCGCTCGCGGTTGCGCTTGAATTCCATTTCCAGATTGAGTCGGAGCGCGTCCGCCGATCCGTAGAAATCGACCTGCACGGAATGATCGACGACGAGGTCCACCGGCACGAGCGGCTCGATGATCGCGGGGTTTCCGCCGAGGCCCTTCACGGCGCTGCGCATCGCGGCGAGGTCGACGAGGAGCGGCACACCGGTGAAATCCTGCAGGACGATCCGAGCCACCACAAACGGGATCTCCTCCTCCGCGGGAGCCTTGGCATTCCAGTTCGCCAGCACTTCCACGTCCTTCGCCTGAACCTTTTTGCCATCGCAATTTCGAAGGACCGACTCCAGGACGATCCGGATGCTGACCGGAAGTTTGGAGACCGGTCCGATGCCTTTTTCCTCCAGCGCGGGAAGGGAGTGCAGGATGCCGGACTCCTTGGAGCCGGAGTCAAAAGAACGCAGGGTGTCGAATGCCGAATTCATGGATGCCTCAAATGAAGCAGGTTTTGTGCTGACCGCGCAATACTTGGCCAAAAAAAATGTGATCTCGTCAGGGGATTTTGACAGACCGCCAACCGTTCCCGTCTATTCGGTGATGATCTCAGTTTCATCGGAGGGGGCCACAGGCATGGTTTCCGATGCTGTCACGCTGGCGATATAGTCAAAGCCGGAAGCCTTCGCAGCGTCCACGAAGTGAGTCTTGGCTGTGCCGATGGTCGTGAAGTAGTTGCGGAACGCCACCGATGCTTGGCGCGCCCAGTCTGCCGATTTGGGCTTGGGCAGGCATACCTCGCGCCAGCGTCCGCCACAGTCCTCTCGATTTGCCTCCCCAAAAGCTCTCCGCCACTGCTTCCGTGACAAGATTCGTTGGGTTCACATTCATGCGCAGGCTACGAATATCTGACACTCTGATGTAGGGTATGGTTCCACTGCGCCGGTCGTTTGAAGGGCTGCCATGCCCACCGCGCACACGCAAAATCTTCGCGTCCAAAAGCTCGCCGAGGCTCACGCTTTCCAGAGAGTTTGAAGCGCACATCGCCTCCCTTGTAGATGCCGCACGTCGCAGGATTGAGCGACACGACTTTGCCCGCACGCGGGCGCTCGACCTTCTCGAAAACGTAGAAGTTCGTTTTGGCGCGGCAGAAACCTTGGAATGCTTCCATTGGCACATTGGCAACAGCAAGAGGCCGGAAGCGGGCTCGCATCCAATCGAAAATGAATCCGGCGGTCGCGCAAATGGGAAATAACCCTGCACGACTCCCGCTTCGATGGCCAGTTCATCCAGCAGCCCGGAGTCGGAAAAACTGAAAACCGAGTCATCGGTGACGATGACATGGTCCAGCACCCGGAGCTGGAGCGGGCGGGCGGCGGAGAGGATATCCTTCGGCAAGAGCCTTCAGTTTGTTCGCGGAGGAAGTGCGCGACAATTTCTTTTTCTTACTTTGCCTCCCTCAACTGTCTAAGCAAACCCTGGGCACCGGGATGACCGGGCGCGATGGCAAGTGCGCGGCGGGCGGATTCCGCGGCTTTTGCGGGGTCATTCATCCGCAGCTGGACCGTGGCCAGGGCGAATGGGGGGTCCGGGCTGTGCGGCAGGAGGGACTCCGCTTTTTCCAGCGCCTTGGCGGAGGCGGGCAGGTCGCCGTAGGCGGCCTCGGCAAGGCCGAGATTATACCATGCGCGGCCGAAATCCGGGGACAGCGAGACGGTGGTCCGCAGCAGTTCGAGCGAGCGGGCGGAATTGCCCAGCTCGGCTTCGAGGAGCGCGAGCGAATACGTGGCATCCGGGTTTTTCGGATCGGCTGCGAGAGATTTGTCGAAGAACGCCTTCGCCTGCGGGAGGCGGTCGGCTTGATACATGAGCTGGGCCGCCTGCTGGAACATCCCCGGTGAGGGATCGCGTGCGACAGCGAGGGCGATCCATCGCTCCATCTCGGGCAGGCGCTTTTCGACAGCGGCAAGGCGGGCCTGCAGGAAGGCGCCGCCGGCTCCGTCGCTGCTGTTCGACAGCCAGGCCCCGACCTCACTTCTCGGGCCGCCCGCAACCGGCTGGCGGTTCATCAGTAGATGCCACGCGGCCCCCAGACGGACACTGCGGAAAGGATCGGAGGCGGCCATCTGCAGAACGTCGGGTCTGGTTTGGTCGAGGCTGCGAACGGCCGCCCCCCGGACGAGCGGGCTCTCGTCAGCTGCGGCTGTGGCGAGAAATTCCTGAACGGAAGGATCCTGCTCGCGCCCTTCGAGCAACGAGACGAGCGTCGCCCGCCACGCCGCATTCGGCTCGGATTTGAAAAATCCCATGACCGGCTGCGAAACCGTCGGATCACCGGCGCGCGCCCGCGCGATGAGGCGGGCGCGGTCCCGTGAAGGGCGCTGCATTTTATACCATTTTTCCATCCACCCGATCGCCCAGTCGGTTGATCGGCCGGCGTGGCAGCGGTTGCAGGAATTCGGGATGCCGAGCTCTTTGGTGAGTTGCGGATCCGGGACCGTGAACCCGTGATCGCGCCTCGGATCGCGGGCCATGTAGGTTGTCGGCGGCATGTGGCACTCGACGCAGCGGTTGCCGGTGCTGTCGGATTTGTGGTGGCTGTGCGCGGCGGTATCGGGAATGGGGATCGCCCCGCGCTGACCGGGCGGCGCGTGGCACGAAAGGCACAGCGCGTTGTTCTCGACCGGCAGCTTGAGCTTTCCCGAGTGAGGGTTGTGGCAATCGAGGCACGTGATCCCCGCGTGACCCATCTTGCTGGTGAGAAACGATCCGTATTCAAAATCCTCGTCCCGGACCTGCCCGTCCGGATGGTAGATGTCCGTCAGATCAGGCAATGTCACCCGGAAGTGGTCGTCGAAATTTTCTCCCGGATGAAATGTTCCGGTCAGTTCCTCACGCCGCGAGTGGCAGGCCGCGCAGGATGCCATCGCCTGCGGCGGTTTCAGTCGCACCGGAACCTTGGGATTCTTTGCGTGGCCGTCCAGCGGACCGTGGCACTGCGCGCAGGAAATCCCCATTGCGCTCCAGGTCGAGGCGAACGAATCGTTTGCGGAATCATAGTTTTTTTCGAACCCGGTCGTGTGGCAATACGCGCACTGCGAATTCCAGTTCATCCCCCCGTTTTTCCAAAACCCCCACTCGTGCGGCCCGCGGGGTTCGCCTTTGTAAATGTCAAACCAGTCGCCCGTTTTTGGATCATACGCCGGATTGATGACCTGCAGGCGGCCGCCCGGAAACGGGGTCAGGTATTGGATCAGCGGCTCGACGCCGATGACGGCCACGGCACGGTGGAACGACGGCACGCCTTCCAATCCCGTCTGCCGGACAATAAACCGTCCCCACTTCTCAGAAACTTCGGTCGTGAGCAACCCCTCGCGAAACGTGCGGGAGGGATTGAACGCCGGGGCATCCTTCAACGGATTCACGAGGCGGTTGGCGTGCGCGTGCTGCGACTGGCTCCACTCTTCAAATTCCTGCTGATGGCAGCGCTTGCATGCCCCGGCTTGTTCGGGAGGAAATCCCGACCGCCTCACCAGTTCACCGGGAAGAACGCTGGAAACAGGAATCTCCCACGCCGGAGGCTGCACTGCCCACCAGGCGATCCCTCCGGTGACAAGCGCGACGGCGCCGATGATCAGGAGCAGTAAGCGCAAGGCGGTCGGCATCGGCGCACTCTCTCTAAATACCGCTCAAAATGAAAACACAGAGTAATTCGCGCATGCGCGGAATACAGAGCCGCTCTATGCGCGTCGCAAAATCATGCGACGGCCGCAGAGCGCCGCTGCATGAACGACCTCAATACCAGCCCATGGCCGGCCATGCACCCCATCCGCCCCAGCCCCCCCAGTTCATCGAGGCGTCATCGTTCATTTCGGCGGCTTCGAGGTTCTGGTTGCTGATATTCCTGGCCAGACGGAGCTGCTGGTAGGATTGATACTGCGTGGGGCCGCCGACGTAAGCGACGTTGTTTGCGACATCAGGCAGGACGTAGTAGGTCTTGCCCTTGTGGGTGACCCGGGTGACCTTGTCCGCAGGCAGGCTTTTCAGGCGGGCAATCTGGTCGGGCTTGGTCGGCGTGATCGTTTTGAATCCGGCCGCGATGGCGAGATTCTCTTTGCTCTGGAGCTCGCTGGCACAGCCGACGGCGAGGGTGAGCAGAGCGATGATGGCGAGGCCTTTTATTGTGCGGAGGACGTGTTTCATGGTGTGTTGGTTGCTGCTTGAATACCTATCGAAATCCGGATGTTGCTTCCAGTTCATTTTTCATGCGGCCGGGCGAACGGGAGGCGCTCCATAGCCTTGGGCGGCTGGGGCACCCTGCACGATCGCGATGCCGTTGGAGGTTCCGAGCCGCGAGGCCCCGGCATCCAGCATGGCCATCGCTGCTGCCGCATCGCGAATCCCGCCGGACGCTTTCACCGAACACTTCCCGGCCACCGCAGCAGCCATCAGCCTGACGTCCGTGATCGTGGCTCCACCGGTGCTGAATCCGGTGGACGTCTTCACAAATGCGGCACCGGCCTCACACGAAATCCTGCAGGCGGTCAGCTTCTCCTCATCGGTCAGCAGGCACGTTTCAAAAATGACTTTGACCCGCGCGGCCCCCGCTGCCTCGACCACCCCGCGCAGATCCTCAAGAACGCAGGACACCTCCCCGGATTTGAGGTGGCCGACCGCAAGCACGGTGTCGATTTCTCCAGCTCCACACTCAACCGCCCGGCGGGTCTCAAAAGCCTTGGCTTTGCTGTCCATCGCTCCCATCGGAAATCCTGTCACCGCAGCCACCACAACCCCCGAGCCCTCCAGCGCCCCCGCCGCCGCGGCAACCCACGAACTGTTCACGCAAACGCTGAAGAATCCGAATTCCCTCGCCTCCGCGCAAAGCGTGAGGATCTGCTCGCGCGTGGCATCCGGCTTGAGAAGCGTGTGGTCGATCGCCCGGGCAATATTCATGAGAAACGAACAAAATCCCGCAGGAACTGAAACCACAAGAAAAACATCCCGCGAACCGTGTAGCAGATCGTCGAACTCCCGGCCCTTTTCAATATTCCGCAGGCGAGGTTGTGCTCGAGCTGCCCGCGAAGATCATCCTGGAGTTCACTCCGCAGCGAGGATTCCACCATCGGACAAATCCCCGCCCCTCCCTCCCTCTCCAAAAACGCCCGGTGCATCCGGATCAGATCCGGGATGGATTTTTCCCCGGTGGCCCGGTTGAGCACCGTGTTCGGCATCTGATGCAAGCCGTAGGAAAAGGGATAATTCCACGTGATCAGGAGCCATGGAAGCAGGAACCACGTGAGCGCAAAGGCAAGGCCGGTCCACACGCTGCCGCCGATGAGCCACCCGGCAAGGAATGAGGTCAGCACAAATCCAAACGTCCCAGCACGGAACAGCGCGGGATGACGGAACGACCTCAGCGCAACGGAGCACACTCCGGCGCCGACAACCAGCATGACCACGGAAAGCATCAGGATTTGGGCCCCTCCAGAAAACGCTCCAGCTCGCGGGTGTCAAAATCCGCGAGCACCTTCCCATCCGGCATCTCCAGCGTCGGGGTCAGCGACTGGCTCGAAATCTTCCTCATGTGCTCGAACGCTCGCGCATCCGAAAGCACGTCCACCGGCTGGAATTCGAGGCCCCGCCTCGTCATCCATTCCACCGCCTCGATGCACCACGGGCACCAGGGTTTGATGTAGAGTTTCATCAGGACACTTTCCACACTTGCCAGCCACCCGCCAAGTGGTATTATCACCATTCACGTTGGCGCGTTCGTCTAGGGGTTAGGACACAGCCCTCTCAAGGCTGGTGCACGGGTTCAAATCCCGTACGCGCTGCCATTTTCAAAATGGCGTTTTTTGCCATCTAAACAGCCTCTACAAAGCCTCTGCGGGCGGATGGCGACAAAGTTCAAAAACGGCAGTTTGTGACAAAGTCGGCGATTCCACTGTCACAAAACTGTCACAAAAACCCTCCATTCGGCAGTTACAGGTTGAGAGAAACTTATGGGCCTATCGTGCCCGCGCTCTCCTTGCGCCGAAAGAATGTCGAGCTTGTTTCTGCGCGGGGGTGTTGCCATTGTCCGGCGCATGTCCGAGGAGAAAAACCCACATTCCCACGACCGCATTTTCCGCCATGCGATGTCTCTGCCGCTGGTCGCCCGCCAGTTCCTCGAAACGTGGATGCCTGCGGCATTCCTTCCGCTGGTTGATTGGTCATCGCTTCATGTCGAGAGGATTTCCGGCATCAACGTCTCTCTGGCCGAACGTCGGGAGGATGTCCTTTATCGGATCAAAGTGGCCGGAAAACCGGTCAGCTTCTACATCCTTTTTGAACACCAGAGCTTCCCTGTGCGCATCATGCCCCTGCGCGTGAATGAATACATCGGGCTCATCTGGCAGAGCCATCGTGTAGAGATTGAAGCCGGAGGCACGCTTCCGCTCGTGATCCCCGTTGTCATTTATTCTGGTCCTGGCAAGTGGACTGCTGTGCGCCGCCTTCGGGATCTGATCGAGATTCCTGCGGAAATCGCCGAATGGGCGTCCTCCTTCGTCCCAGACTGCGGATTCTTTTTGGTGGAGCTATCCGGCGTTCAATGGGAAAAGCTGGCCGATGGGTGCTTGGCTCGTGCGGTGATGGGAGCGTTGCAAAGCGAGCGCACTGGAGAAATGAAATTTCAGGCGGTTCAGCGGATCGTCGGAGATCTCTTCGCGGAACCCCAACGCGAAGAGGCGCTCAAAATCGCCAACCACCTCTGGCGATATTTGCTTCAGCATTCCGAGTTGCAAAGCCGCGAGGTCTGCGAGATAGTGGAGTCAAGAATTCCGGCAGAACAAAAGGAGAAATTCATGAGCACCGCAGACATTTTACGGCAGGAGGGGCGGCAGGAAGGCGGGATTCTTGCCCGGCAGCAGGCCGTCGTCGAGGCTCTGGAAATCCGCTTTGATCGGGTTCCTGATGGCCTCCGCGAGGAAATCGGGCGCATCGTTGATTCCGCGCGCCTGCATGCCCTTCACCGTGCGGCGATCCGGTGTGCAGATCTGGAATCCTTCGTCAAGGATATCTGAACGCCGCCTCTGCGGCGGGGCGCACGACGCCAAAGTTCCAAAGATCAAGCGGCTTTCTTTTTTCTGGCGAGCCAGAGGTCGTCAAATCGGTTGCTGAGCAGGGAGGTTCGGAGGTCGAGGATGTTCTGAGCCCCCTTGAGCGACCAGAACATGCCGG
>JAPLTF010000051.1 GCA_026398275.1 Verrucomicrobiota bacterium | reverse complement strand
CCCGAGCAAGCACCGCCAAAAATCCACTCGCCACAAATAACCTCAAATCAAGCCCGGCTGTAGTGCCGACCTTTTGATGTCGATATCGCAAAATAGCGGTTTTACAGCCATCCGACCCCTCCAGTCCGCGAAGTGGGGCTAAGTTGGCCGGCATTCCCGATATGGCTCTTAATCTTACTCTTAATCTTACTCTTAATCCTACTCCTCTGAGCAGCTTGAATTAAACGATTAAGATTAAGAGTAAGATTAAGAAAAAGCGCCTTGATCCCGGAGAATCGGCTCGGAGCTTCACGGCCGGAATATCTGAAAACCGCCGTTGATGGGGTCGATTTGGAAAGTGCAAAAATTTGCCGGGGCCTTGCCTGCGGAGGAGTCGTCGCGCGAGAGGAGAGCCGTGAGAAACCACTGTTTGGTCACATCCAGATCGAGACTGCCCCTGGGCCGGAAGGAAAATTGAACATAGCGATACGAGGTGCCCAGTCCGGGCACCGAGGGATCCTGGGCACCGGCGGGAGTCTCGCCGTTGTTGGCGGTGACCAGGGAAGTCAGATTCGTGGATTGCGCGATGGCTGTTCCGGTGGGAAGGGAATTCACCCTCTCGACCGGCGAGAGATTTCCGGCGGAATCCGCGGCAACAAGCTGGATGCGGTCAAACGGGGAGGAGGAGTCCTTGCGGATGATGCGGACGATGATCGGACGGTTTTCCGTGACGGCCTTCTGCCGCGCGAGCGAGAGCTGGCCGGACAGGATGGTCGCCGCCTGGGTGAGGCGTCCGCTCTCCAGTGGTCCGTTGAGCGCCGGAACCAGCAGGGCCATCAGCAAGGTGATGATGCCGATCACCACGAGAAGCTCGATGAGCGAAAAGGCGGCGCAAGTTTTCAATTTTCGGTTTTCAATGTCCATTTTTTCCGCATTCTTACTCTTAATCTTACTCTTACTCTTACTCTTAAAGCCGATTTTCCGGATATCGATCATGTCTGCTCGTATATTGTCCAACGCTGCGGATCAGGCGCGGCTAATTGTCGACGCTTGTATCCGGTTTGTTCACATTCAGCGACCGTCCTTCCGGTGTCAGAAGTTTAACCTCATGCAAACACAAACCGTAGCGCCCTCCGGGAGGATTGAAGTTTAACTTCACGCCATTCCAGCCGGAACTGAAATTGGCGGAATAGCATAGCCACAGGGTCCGGCCGTCCGGGCTGATGAACTTGCCCGGGAAATTGAGAAAATACCCTTGCTCGCCGAAGTCTTTCATATAGGAGACCATGCGCCACGGTCCGGTGATCGCGTCGGCCTCGAGGATGTAGGAGGTCATCCTGGCGACGGTCGGCCAGCCGTCGGTGACACACATGAGGTATTTCTTCAGGCCTGGCACATACGTGGCGGTGACACACCCCATGTGGTTGTTCCACTCCACCAACGGCTTGATCTTGTTGAAATCGTTGGTCCAGGTTGGCTGGCCGGCGCTGTCATGGCCGGCAAAGAACTCGTAAGCCTTCAGGTCATTGATGGTCTCCGGCGACGGTCTGACGCGGGCCAGATAGACTTGGTCGGCGGTGACCCAGCTCAGATTGGCGTGGGCGAAGTCGCTCTTGCAGCCCTCCGCGATCTCAAACGCCTCCCCCGGCTTTCCCAGCTTGATGCAAGGGCGTGGCTTGGGATCATTCTCTTCCGCGCCCATGCCGACCAAGTATGCCATGCCGTCCGGGGAATGCTCCATGTTCTTCCCGAAGTCCACGAAATGCGGCGCGCCCATCTTCACCGGACCGAGGTGCTTGCGCGGTTCGGGGAACAAGGGCTTTTCCGGCGTGAGTGGCGACGGCTCCCAGGTGTTGCCGTAGTCGCGGGAAATCTGAAATCCCGGCATAGGACCGAGATTGGGCCAGTTCCATGTAAATCCATTGTGCTTAAACCTCCCGTCTGGTCCCAGGCAGTAAGTGCCGTAATACCAGATGCCGTTGAAAACCAGTGACCCAGCCGGATAGCGCCCCTGATACGGCAACGCGCTGGCTTCCTTGGGCGGGGAGGTGTTGTGTATCTCAAGCCTCAGAGGATCATCGCCGATCATCACGCCGTGGCCGGTCGTGGCTGTTCCGCCGCTCGCTGAATTGCAATTAACTCCATCCGTGGTGCCGTCGGTCCAGGGCGAGTAGAGATTGCCATCGCTGGCCCAGCAGGGATACCACGTGTCGCCGCAGCGATAATCGCTGTGGCGACCAGTAAAAAAAATGCCCGTCAGACTGGTTGATTTCGGAAAGGGGCAATCCGCCGGAACTGTGGATTCCCAGGCAAATCCCCCGGGGTCAACCACCGGCAAATTAGTCGGCTTTCCGGTCAGCGAACCGCTATCAGTGAAAAGACCAAGTGGCGAGGCTTGTGAAGTTTTCTTCATATTATCCATTTCCCATTTGATTCGTGATTCATAAGCTTGGGGTGCCTTTCTTGGTGATTTTCTCTCCGAGTAAGATTAAGAGTAAGAGTAAGAGTAAGAGTAAGAGTAAGAGTAAGAGTAAGAGTAAGAAGACGAGGGAGCGTGCGAGAAAACTTCATCACGGGTTGAACCTTCTGGTCCCGAGGACACGAAAACGGTAGTAGGGGCCGACAGGCTGGGTGCCGGAAAGGAAATTGGGGGCACTCGGACCCGTGAATCGCGAGTCATTCGGGTCAACGTATCGCTCGACGCTAATGGCTCCGCGCCACTCCGCCGTGACCCGGCCCCGGCCTTCCCGCCATCCGACCACACCGGGGCCCGGCGCAAGAGACTGGGCCGTGACATGGACGGTAAATGTATTCGAGCGCGCGGTCAGTCGGGGAACGAGGGTGGCATAGGGGGATTCCAGGCTGTTGTCGCCGGTGAGTTTCGACTTGTCGGCCCACCAGGTAGCAAGGCCTGCCCGGGTCGTTCCCTGCGGCACAAGATCCATCGAGCAAACCTCCCCGGCGCTCAGAAACACGCTTCGCCCGCTGCCATCGGTGCCGTTCAGGCGGTCACGCACACTGCGCAGCGTTTCCTCCGGATCCAGGGGGTAGCGGGTTTTGATGTCAGGCAGGGGAAGGGCGAAAGTGGGGACTGGCGCGAGGGTGCTCGGGATGGCCGTGAGGCGAACCGATGCCAACACGGCTCGCAACGCAGTTTCCCGTGTGAGGTAGCTGCTGAAGGGGATGATCCGCGCATTGAGGTTGACCTTGCCTGCGGTGGCAAATGGCTCGCTGATCGCGTAGGGCTCGGCGACCGGCATATGGAAAAAGTCGAGGATCGCCCAGTCGGGGGGGGATTGGTTGCCAAAGTGGGAGGAGCCGCCGGAGAGATAGGATCGGGCCGGCCGGAAAAGAAGCGTGCGCCATGGGGCGCCGGAACAGATGGAGCCGAACAAAACGGCCGATGGCATTTGCCGGTTCGGCGAGGAAAGCATGCCTTCGCTCCCCTCGGCTCCCGAAATCTCACTCTGGAAATAAGGGTGAGGGGGCCACGTCTGACCATCGTTCCCCCCCCAAATCGGCGACCCCTCGTCGCTCTTGGCACCCCATCCTCCAGCACGGTTGAATCCGACACCGTTTGAGAAATCACCGGGGGGAAAGGCTTTTTGGATGGATTGCCCGTTCGCCCCGGCGGGTGCGCTGGCGACAAGAGGAGCCTTGGTGATGTTTATTGTCGGCCCTCCCTCGATCAATTGCCCAAGAACGAGCGGGGGGGCATCGCCTCCCGTAGGCAAGGGAAAGAAGGATGCACGCCGGGACCAAGCTGTGCTCTGCCACTCGGACCCGGGAGGCATGCCGACGACGTCTGTCTTACCGTATCGGGCATGAGGGACGAAATTGGTGATGGTTCCGGTCTGGAGCGCGTCGTAGCGCGGGTCGGTGGTCGGCGACTGCATGGCCAGCAGGCTGTCACCGTAAATGGAGTATGTGGGGGGAGTTCCCAGAGCAGTGTTGATATTAAATTGATCCGTCAAACTCGGGATCCCACCAAACAGTGGTGTAAGCACCTGCGCATCCGGGAAAGTCACCTGGTATGTGCGCAACGGGGTGGGTGCCGAGGCCGGAGAGTAAAGGGCGATCGTTACTGGGGTCCCCTTCAGTGTGAACGTCTTGTTCATCCAGGTTGGGTCAGCATCGTTTATGGGCAGAACCATTTCGCCGGTCAGCGGGACGAAAACTTTCAACCCGCCAGTCGCGGGAGCACCTTTCGCGGGGTCGGTTGTCTGCGCGGACATGGTCCACTCGGGCCTCCCAAATCCCCGCAGTGACTGGGCCGGATTTCCCCGATCGGTCTGCATGTTGTTGAAGGTGTCATTGGGGAAGATCTGCTTCTCCGTGCCGTTTGCGGTCACGTAGCGAAATCCCGAGAGACCGCTCACCGCGATGCGCATGTCCTGACCGGGCGCGATGCTCCCCGGCGTGGGGACGGAAAAGCAGTAGAGCATCATGGCCTGGGCTTTGTCTTTAGCGCGGACTCCGTTGCTATCCTTCGTAGTGTCATTGTCCGCCCCGTATCGCACAAAGGAAATCGCGACCTCTTGGAGGCAGGCTGCCCGGCCCGGCGAAAACGTATTGTTCGGCCCCTTGGTGGGAGCGACGAACCCGATCGTGCCTGCCATGGGATCTTTGAGCGTCCAATAGCTCCCCGATTTCTTGAGTTCGCCGCGGGTGAAGGAATAGCCGGTGGTCTGGCCATCAGCGGGCCCCGAGCGGTCATCGAGGTTCGCCAGACGAATGGCGTCAAAGACCGAGGTGAGGATTTGGTCGGTCGTGGAGCCTGTGTATTTGGAAACAATGGAAGCTCCGAGGACCGGCAGAGGCCTACCAGCCAGGGTGCGGAGATAGTTCCACAATTTGAGGTTCTCCGGGAAATCGAGGAGTTCGCGGTCGGATAGGGAATTTTCGCGCACGAAATAAAAATTCTGCGGGTTGGAACTGCCGGGGGCAATCGTTGAGCAGAAGGCGATCAGCCGCTCGATCGGCGTGCGTTTCGACTCTGTTCTCCATGCTGGCCAGATCGTCACGCGCGGTGTGTCGAACAGCGTGGTTTCGGGGGCCCGGCTGGAGGTGGTGAGCAGAAAGCGCCGCGCCTCCAGATTCTGCCACGAGATTCCCATCGTGTTGATCCCGCGTTTAGGATCATTAGGATCAGGATTATAGAGTACCGAGTAAAAGAGTTCGTCCACCGAGGCGAATAGCCGCTGCGATTTGAGGAGCCCACGGATTTGGGCCTGGGTGGGGACATCACTGGCCACTGTGGCCGGGGAGGTGACCTGAACGGTGCCCCCCCTCGTCCCGCCCGCCTTGTAGAATGGAGAAAGACTCAGGACTTGATCATCGGTGAGCGAGAGTGGGGCGAAGACGAGGCTCATGTCCGTCGTCGCAGGATGGCCGGGGTAGCGCTGGAACTCGTTCGTCCACGGCTGCGCGCCTGCAAGATAGCTCCACTCATCGGAGGTGCCGGAGGTCGGCGTATCCCAGAAGCTCCAGTAGGGAGCATCGTTCTTCGCGTAACCGGCCGTGTTGACGTTGACTTTGCACGTCTCGTCATCAGCCCAGAATGCCACGCGACCTATGACGGGATTATCCGAGGCAGGCTGCGCGCTTGTCGGGGCGAAATTCACCGTTCCGTCGGCACCGAAAGAGTCCGGCACAGCCATTTCGCCGTTTTTGAGGATGTAAAGCCAGCGCACCGGCATCGGCAGGGGATTGTTTCCCGGGGAGGGGCTTCCGCCCGAGAAGCCAGGCGCTGAGCCGAGGGTAAATCCCGGCACAACCCCCGCCGCGCCGGGGTCCGCGACCGGATAGACGAGCCCCGTGCCCGATGAAACCCGCGCCGGAGCGTTGATATCGGAGTAGAGCGCGGGAGATTGTTTCCAGTCGGCGGGAGGGGCGTCGTCCGTCTCCTGAAAGGAATCCGTGACCATGGTCGGGGCGGAATACAGCTTGAAAACTTTCGAGGGTCCCGAGGAAGGGAACGTGCGAAGCAAGCCGGGCTGGGAGGTCCATGCCACGCCCGCCCCCGCTCCCGCAGGCGTCGCTGTCGAGGCGGCCTGGATCTGGGCCATGACCATCTGCGCGGCGGATGTCGCGAGTTGCCCGGCCTTCGCTCCATCGCTCTGGTGCTGGCTCGACTTCCCCTCGCCGCTCACCGAGACAAAGAATGTCACCGCCAAGAGCGTCATCACGGCGATCAACGAGAGCACGATCACCAGCGCGACCCCGCGTTGCTCGCACGAAGCGAAAGATCTGCTCTTAATCTTAATCATACTCTTAATCATAATCCCCCTCCAATCCCCGGAAACGCAGAAAGAGTAAGATTAAGAGTAGGATTAAGAGTAAGAAAAACCACGGTGGTCTCGCGTCCAACACTCTTAATCTTACTCTTACTCTTAATCATACCCCCTCCTCATAAACCCGAGTTCCCGAGTTACTCTTCACCAACCCCACCAGCATGGAAACAATCTCCACGAGCATCATTTTCCCTTCTGCAACCTCCCCCGCGGTAAGCTTTTTCTTCGCCACCAAAACATCAAGGCAGGCCGCACACTCCAAAGCCGAGCCCCGCGCAATGTCAAAATACCGACAACGGTCGGCGGATGTGAACTTTCCGTTTCCCTCCGCGAGGTTCAGGGGAATTGACGTCGAGGCGCGGTCCATTTGGTTGTGGACGGCAAGGGATTTCGAGACGGTTTCGAGCAGGGTATCACTCCATGCGACGAAACGGATGGATGTTTGGTAGGCCGTGAGTTTTTCGTGGTCGAATAGTGGGGGCATGGCGCGGGAGGATTAAGATTAAGAGTAAGAGTAAGAGTAAGAGGAGGGAGGGGGTTAGTTTTCCTGTTCGGTGCTCCAGCGCGCGGCGGCGATTGGGACTGAGATGCGGAAGACGGCGGCGTTGAGCCTGCGGGCCGCCAGGTTGTTGCGGAGCGTGTTCAGGTCGGCATCCAGATTGGCCGGGTCCAGGAACAGGCTGCCCGCGCCAAAATCCGGTGCCGTGCTCCCCCATTCGATCCGGCGGGCGGATCGCTCGTCAAGTGCCACCACGGCGAGATCCACAATCGGCGGAAGCTGGTGCCTGGGATTGAGGGTTTTGTCCGCATTTGATTGTGTGGAATCATAAAGATATCCCGGCGACAGCGCACTCCTTGAGGGATCTTCCACCGCTGGAAGGCGCGGCAAGACGACCAGAGCCACGATGTTGTCTGCCAGCACCCGCCGGTTGGCCCGCGTGGCGAGCGGAGCAGAAAACCAGTCCTTACCCGAATATGCGGACACCCCGGATGTAAACTTAAATATCTGCAACATGTCGCTCGGGTCGGTGAATTCTATCAGGCGGAAGCGGTTTTTTGGAGCGACTCCGGTGGAAGAAAGAAACGGCGGGCGATACCAGGGGGCGTCCGATCCATACTCGATGAAATACCCCCATGTGTTGAGGGCGTTGTCGAGCTGTGCGGCGCTCTGGGAGGAAAAACCTGTCGGCGCCTGAAAAAACACGGCCGATCCGGAGGCTGGTCCGGCGATGGTGGTCAGCGAGGCAGCCGGTCCCGACAGAAAGCGGAGATCCGATTGCCGCGAATAGCGAACCGGGGTCCCGGAGGAGTTGGTCTCCACGCGCCAGTAGGGATTCAGGGTGGCTTGCGAGAGGCGGCCGGATATCGTCTGGAGCGCCTGCCTCGCTTTTTGAAACTGTTCGGTCCTTGCCGTCGTGTGTTCCCAGACCTTTTGGATATGGCCTATCATGGTCGCAGACAACACCACGACGAGGCCCAACACGGCCATCGCAACGAGCAATTCCACCAAAGTGAAGCCAAAATGCCCCGCTGCCTTCCTGCCTTCATGCTTACTGTGCGGCAACATGGAACAAATAGGTCCTCTCATCCATGTTGTTGTTGGGTCTGGAAATTAACCCATTGCTGCCACGAGACAGGGCAGCTCCGCCGGGATTCTTGAAGATCTGCACGACCACGCTCTTCAGCGGCAGGGCGTTGGTGCCGGGCAGGCTGCCATCAAGAACCGTGCGGCGAACTTCATAGATCCGCCCCGGGGCATCGGTCACCCTCCCCTCCGCATCAAAATACGTTGTGTTTGTGGACCAATTCGTCACTCCCGCTTCCTGCAACTCGGCCTGAACCTCGACCGCCAGCCGCGATGTCACCGTCATGTCGGCAGATCGCGCAGCCAAAGACTGGCCGGTCGAAAGCAATCCCAAAATCGCCAGGCCGGCAAAAGCCATAATCCCAAGGGCCAGCGTCACCTCAATCAACGAAAACCCACCCCTCGCAAGGCAAGCACATCGAATGGGGCGACAGGCGGGCGAAGACGGCTCCATACCGCTGAAAGCCATCCGTCCAGAAACGGGCAATCTATGGCATGACACAGTGAAGGATGGCACGAAATGGGGGGGACTCCAAAAAAATCCAAGATTCAATTGACTTATTGTTTCGATGGAATAGTCCTACACCTCCACCTTTGTCGGCGCAAGATTTTTTTCTACCCCACTGCATGCCCATGAAAATTGCCATTATTGGAGCCGGATCCCTTGGTTTCACCCGCAAGCTTGTCGCTGATATTCTCACCGTTCCGGAATTCTCCGATGTGGAGATCGCATTGACCGACATCGACGTGCGCAACCTGGAGATGGTGACCGAGCTCTGCCGCCGGGACATCGCATCGAACAAACTCAAGGCCCGCCTCACTTCAACCATCAGTCGCCGGACGGCCCTGCGCGGGGCGAACTACGTTTTCTGCGTGGTGCGCATCGGCGGGCTCGATGCCTACGCGACCGACATCGAGATTCCGCTGCGCTATGGCATTGACCAGTGCGTGGGCGACACCCTCTGCGCAGGTGGCTTGATGTATGCGCAGAGGGGCATTGCCGCGTTGCTCGGATTCTGCCGGGACATCCGCGAGGTTGCCGCCCCGGGGTGCCTCCTTCTCAACTACGCCAACCCCATGGCCATGATGACCTGGGCCGCCAACCGGTTCGGGGGAGTCCGCTGCGTCGGCCTCTGCCACGGCGTGCAGCACGGCCACATCCAGATCGCCGAGGTGCTCGGTGCGCGGCGCGACGAGGTGGAAATCGTCTGTGCCGGCATCAACCACCAGACTTGGTATGTCGATGTCCGCCTGCGCGGGGAGCCGGTCCCGGCCGCCGAACTTCTGGCCGCGTTCGAGCGCCACCCCGCCTTTTCACGCCAGGAAAAAGTCCGCATCGACATGCTGAGGCGCTTTGGCGTTTACAGCACGGAATCCAACGGCCACCTGAGCGAATACGTTCCGTGGTATCGGAAGCGCCCCTCCGAGATCCACCGCTGGATCGATCTCGGCGAGTGGATCCACGGCGAAACCGGCGGCTATCTGCGCGTCTGCAGGGAAGGTCGCGACTGGTTCACCCGCGAATTCGCCCGCGGGGCAGAGGGGCATCCGCCGCTCACCATTTCTCCCGAAAACCGCAGCGACGAACACGGCAGCTACATTATCGAGGCGATGGAAACCGGCCGCCCCTACCGCGGGCACTTCAACCTGCCCAACAACCACACCATCCCCAACCTTCCCTCCGACGCCATTGTCGAAGCTCCGGGCTATGTGGACCGGCATGGGTTCAATTGCCCGCAACTCGCTGAGCTGCCACCCGGCTGCGCCGCCGTCTGCTCCGTCTCCGTCGGTGTTCAACGCCTCGGCGTGCTGGCCGCCGTGAGCGGCGATGACTCGCTTCTTCGACAGGCATTCCTTCTCGATCCGCTTGTCGGGGCGGTCTGCAATCCTCCGGAAATATGGCAGCTCGTGGACGAAATGCTTGTCGCGGGCGAGAAGTGGCTCCCGCAATACAAGCGCGCCATCGCCGCCGCAAAAAAGCGTCTCAAGACCGGCCCTCGCATCAAAACACGGCCAGCACCCGGCATCCGCGCGCGTCCACCCCGCAAGCCCGCCAAGAGCAACCCCCGCGCCGGCCACTAAGCCGCCCGTTCCGGAACCCAATCGAATTTTTTAGAACTTTGCATTGACATAAACAATTAGTGAATTTAATATCCGCGACTTGTTCCCCATGTCTGCCTTTGTCCGCAGGCTCAAAAAGTCTGTTTCCAAGGCGGCATTCCCAATATGGCTCATACTCATACTCTTACTCTTAATCTTAATCTTAC
Organism: Verrucomicrobiota bacterium; assembly: GCA_026398275.1. Classification (GTDB taxonomy): domain Bacteria; phylum Verrucomicrobiota; class Verrucomicrobiia; order Chthoniobacterales; family Terrimicrobiaceae; genus QYQL01. The sequence continues at coordinate 11,512 of JAPLTF010000051.1, read as the reverse complement.
TCATACTCTCAATCTTACTCTCAATCTTACTCTTACTCTTAATCCTCTGAGCAGCTTATACATTAAACGATAATGCTTTAAGAGTAGGAGAATAAAAATGCGCCTTATCTTAGAACCATTCTGCACCGCCCCCAACACATCAAATACCATGAACATCCAAGCCCGCCCGATGAGCCCTGAAATGACCACACAAAGGAAAAGCCTGCGAGGTCGGCCTTGGATGGTGTTGTGCGTTGCAGCGGTCTGCTGGGTGGGGCTCGGATCTTCCGGGATGGCCGCTCCGGAACAGGCCGTGATCAGCCTGCCGCTTTCAAAAATACCTGTGGCAGTGGAGGGTTCGATCACGGGAGAGGAATACTCCGACGCTGTGATTTTGGGCGGCGGGTTCGTAGGATGGGGAGCGTCGCCCCGCCCCCAGTCACCGACTGTCTATCTGAAGCGGGATGGGGAGCGGCTGTATGTGCTTTACGACAACCCGCTGAAAGACGGGGAGCGCCCGAGCATGACCGGAGCGGTGGCGGACAATTCCGGCATCTGCCTGGCCAACGCGGTCGAGCTGTTCTTCATGCCTCATCTGCCGTCGGGCGAACTGCTGGAGTATATCCAGTTCATCGGGAACGCCCGCAACTGCATTTACGACGGGATCACCCGGCCGCAGGTGGGGGTCACGTATGTGGCCGAGTTCACCAAGCCCTGGCTGTTCGCAAACCAGATCGTGCCCGGCCACTGGTATTCGGAAATCTCCACGAAGTTTTCCGACATCAATGTCCGCGACACAAAGAACGGAGAGTATTTTGATTTTGATTTTGGCCGCGACGGCGGCTGCGGACCGGGCAAGGTGCATTCCTATACGATGGCCTACCACGAGATCCAAAATGGAAAAGCTGTGCGGGTGATCTTTGACGACACCGCCCCGGTGGCCCAGTGGCTCTCGTTCGGCGACTTTGAAAACAACACCTTCAACCCGAAGCTGCGCCTGAAATCGAGCGGCAAGGCCGACACCTACACGGTGAGTTTCGTGCTCACAGACCCGGAAACGTTGAAGGAACTTTTTTCCAAGTCCATCCCGGTTCAACTCGGCAAGGACGGCAGCCAGGAAGTGACGGTCTCCTTCCCGCTGGAACCAAAATCCAAAGGGGTGGCCCGCTACCGGATCACAGACAGCACGGGCAAAGTGATTTTCTTCCGTGAACTGCCCTACACCGCAAACCTCACGGCTCTGCCCCTGTATCCGACGAATTTGGAGTCCAAGCCGCTGGTGGCGGGCGCCTTCATGGCACCGAGCTACGGCCGCTTTGGCGTGACGGCGGACATCATCGACTACCCCGGCGACAAGTCGAAAGTGGCGATCGAGGTCAGCGCCTTCCGCGATGGGTCGCCGGACCCGCTGGGCACGGTGCGGCTGGACAAGTTCCCGCTGGATTATGCTTCGGGCATTCTGGAAGCCGGCACGATTACCGAGGGCACCTATCATGTGAAGTTCCGCGCGATTGACCGGGAAACCGGAAAGCCGCTGGGTCTCGAGGATGAAGTCACGCTCACCCGGAAACCCTATGAGTGGGAGAACAACACGCTCGGGATATCCGACAAAGTGCCGGAGCCTTGGACGCCGCTGCGTGTTGAAGACGGGGCCGTGCGGGTCTGGGGACGCGACTATCGCTTCACCGGGCTGGGTCTGCCCAAGAGCATTCTCACCCTGCAGCCGGGAGCCGCCCGGGGTGCGAAAATCCAGGACGTGCTGGCATCGCCGGTTCGCCTGGTGGCCGAGGCCGCCGGAAAAAAACTGGCCTGGCAGGATGGCAAGAGCGAGATCGTGTCGGCCAAAGACACGGAGGCCGTTGTCCAAGGAAACTCCACGACCGCCGGTCTCAAGGCCGAGGTGAAAGGCACTCTGGATTACGATGGGTTCTATAAAATCCATCTGCGCATCACTCCCACCGACGCGCAGGCCAGTTACGACTCGATCCGCGTCGAGGTGCCGTTGCCGGACGAGATCGCGCGGCTGTTCCACAGCGTGGGCGAGAGCATGCGCACGAACAAGACGTTCGCCGATTTCGCCGGGCTGAAAGACGGCGTGCTCTGGGATTCCAAGACCGCCGCGCGCAACAGCCTCGTCAAGGGGAATTTCCTGCCGGTGGCATGGATGGGCGACGAGGATCGCGGCATTGCGTGGATGTGCGACAATGATCGAACCTGGCAGATCACCTTCGACAAGCCGGCGCTCGACGTGGTGCGCAAGGACGGGGAGACCGCGTTCCGGATGCACCTCCTGAACAAGCCCGGCACCTTGCGTGAGCCCATCGACGTCACGTTCAGTCTGCAGGCCACCCCGGTCCGGCCCAGGCCGGTTGGCGGGACTTGGAAGACGGTCGAGTGGTATGGCTGGGGGCATTTCGACATGGCTTTGATCTACGACAAGTGCTTTGACGCCTACGCCCAGGGCAAATTGCCGGAGAACGGGCCGTGGTATCGCACGCCGAAAGCCAAGGAAGAAAACCGTTGGTGGCGCTACGGTTGCTTTGCCAGCGACCGCACCGACAGATCGGACCCGATCTACGGGCAAATGATCAAGGATTTTGGCGGCGAGTGGTATTCCGACAATGTTTTTGGGAAATACCAGAACCGGGCCCACCAGGACTTTGAACTCTGGGCGTGGAAGCAGTGGCATGACAAGGCCAGCATGGACGGGCTTTACTTTGACAACACGTTCCCTGCCCCATCGCTCAATCTGTTGAACAACACCGCCTGGGTGGATGAGGAAGGGCGTCTGCGCCCCGGCTACGGGGTCATGGGCGCCCGCGATTTCATGAAGAGGTTGCGGGAGATGTTTCTCGAATTTGGTCCGTCGCCTGTTTTGAAGTCGCACATTACCGACACGCCCATCCCCGGCTATCTGGGTTTTTGCGATTTCTGGATGGATGGCGAGAACGGAGGATATCCCGACAATGCGATCAAGGATCCAGACTTTGTCGATCGCTGGTATAACCCGGTCGGCATGGCCAACCTGCGGATCACCCTCGGACCGCAATGGGGGCCGATCCCGCAATATCTTTACACCTTTGGTGCGGACGCGACGCACGCCGTGCTCGGCATGTTCGATCTGGAAAACGATTTCCGTCCGATGGGCCGCACGTCGTATCACAATTTCGGCAGCAGCGAGGATGGCAAGGACAAGCAGCCACCCAACTATCCTTTTGTCTTTGCCGATTCTGGAACCCGCGATGCGGATGTCGAGTTCATCCCGTATTGGGCGGCCAAACCGGTGGCGAAAGTTGTCGAGGGAGGCCCGGACGTGCTCGTCACCGCATGGAAACGTCCCGGCCAGGCGCGCCTGCTCATCAGCAACCTGAGCCCCGATGAACGCACGATTGCCGTGGATGCGCGAGGGCAGCCAGTTGCCCTCCAAGAATGGCCGGATCAGCAATCTGAAGATTCCCCGCCACAATTACACCACCCTCATCGTGGCCAAGCCGGGACTGCACACGCCGCTGGCGTCCGACCTCGGCCAGGCCTTGCTGCCCGCTGCCGACAAGCGCATCAAGGATCTGAGCGATGACTTCACGACCTTGCGGGCGGATTGGGAGAAGAAGACGTCCCCGCACTTCAATACAATCACTAGCGGAGGGGGGGAGAGCCATGGTGTGCAGGTCATCCCGTTTGTCAGTGAATCCGGAGTCCTCCGGGTGCGAACCAGTTCGGCCCTCGTCGCGCGGCTGCAGCGTCCGTTCGGCCAGGACAACGTTTCCGTGCAGGTGAAATTGCGCGAGCCCTCCGGACAGTATCAGGGAGGGTTCTCCCCCGGCCTGCATCTGGACTGGAAGGATGGCCGCAGCATCTCAATCACCGGATGGAACAGCCAGAACCAGAGTGACAATCTGGTGTGTTCTGGCGAAGCCAATGGCGCGTCGGTGTTTCAGGTGCCTGGTCCGAAGATGGAGCGCATCACCTGGGTCAAGATTGCCCTGCGGCCGGACACGATCGAATTCTACGCGAGCACCGACGGCCAAAGCTGGAAGTTGATTCATTCGCAACCGCGGAAGGGCTTCGAAGGCGCACCCGATATCCTCGCGCTCGGCCATGGGCACGAGAAAGACGGTCCGCCGGAGGCTTACATTTTCGACAGCTTCTTCAGCGACCTGGTTACAGCGAAGTTATGAATAACGAAAAAACAAATCGCAGGGTTTTGACGCAAAGGATCACAGAATGACACGGGGCGATAACGAAGGAAGACCTCTATGAACCAGAAACTCCGGACGCGTTCACCCGCAAGCAAGCCTGCACCCTTCACCGATGTCGTCATCCGGCGGGAGCCCTTCCCGACGGTATGCTTTCGCAGCGGTCTTGCGGTGTACGACGAGGCCCTGCATGAGGGCCGCCTGCTCGGGCGATATCACGCCGCCACCGGCTTCATCGACAAGCAGGCGGCGGCAAAGGCGCGCCAGGAACGCATCGACGTGCCCATGCATGCCTTCGGCCTGCAAATGGACGGCCAGGCGCTGCACTTCGGCTGGGACCTGGCGGGCATGCGCGAATTGAAGGAGCGGCCCGGCCGGCGCCACGCGGTGGTGGACTTGGTGCACCAGGTGCGGCCGGTGCGGGTGGCCGTGCATACCCTGCTGGACGGCACGCCGATCATGCAACGTTGGCTGGAGATCACCAACACGACCGACCGGCCGGCGACCCTCGGCGAGGTCTGGCCCTGGTCGGGCGCCCTGATGGAACAAGCGTCATGGCAGCAAAACACCGCGGCGGGCGGGCCGCCGGCCTGGTCGCTCGGTTCGTTCGTGGACTGCCGCTGGGGTGCCGAGGGCGATTTCCAGTGGCGTCCCCTTCAGGAGGGCGTTACGCGCATCGAGTCCCGCATGGGCAAGTCCGGCCACGGCGCGCCGTTCTTTGTGGTGCGTAACGACAACAGCGGCGAGATGATAATCGGTCACCTGGCCTGGAGCGGCAACTGGGGGGTGGAATTCACGCGCGACCACGATCAGGCCACCGGTTCCGCGCGGCTATGGTTCAAGGCCGGCCCGCAGGCGCCGGCGCCCATGCGCATTCTCGCGCCAGGCGAGACCATCGTTACGCCCGCGGTTCATCTGGGATATTTGATGGCAGACCTAGACGGTGCCGTCCAGGCCATGCACGAACACCTGCGCCGCAGCGTCCTCCTGCCGGCGATCCCGGGTCGCGGCAACCTCGTGATTTACAACCACTGGGGCTATACGGAGCACGAACTCAGCGAGGCGTCCCTGCTTCACGAGATCGACGTCGCCGCGGACGTGGGCGCCGAATTGTTCGTCATCGATGCCGGCTGGTATGCCGACAAGGACACCCTCTGGTGGGACACGACCGGTGACTGGCAACCGGGCAACCGGCTGCCCCGGGGCTTCAAACCGATCCGCGACCACCTGCGCCGGAAGAAAATGCTGGTCGGCCTGTGGGTCGATGCGGAACGCATCGGCAACGCCTCGAAGGTCCATGCCCGGCACCCGGACTGGCTGATGCAGAAAGACGGCAAACGGACTGACAGCGATCTCGACCTGTCCAATCCCGCCGCCGCGCGGTGGATGGAGCAGCAGATCATCCGCATCGTCGAGGAATACGAATTGGACCTTTTCCGCCTGGACTACAACGCGGGCCCCTGGGAGGGCGGACAGAACGCCCGCGACGGGTTCATCGAGAACGGGCTCTGGCGCCACTATGAAGTGGTCTACGGCATCTACGACCGCCTCCACAAACGTTTCCCGAAGCTCCTGCTGGAAAACTGCGCCGGCGGTGGCGGACGAACCGACATCGGCCTCGTCAGCCGGTTCCACCACACCTGGACCTCCGACTGGCAGACTGCCCCGCGCTCGTTCCGCATTCTGAACGGAATGACGATGGCGTTACCACCGGAATACCTGGATCGCAATGCAGGCGTCGGGCAGGACGGCCACCGCCGCGGTGACCTGGACTTCCAACTGCGCGCACTGCTTTTCGGCCACATGACCCTGACCGGAGTCCATCCGCCCGGCGTCACGCCCAACCCCCTCCACATGGCGCGGTTTCAGCATCATGTGGGCTTGTACAAGACCTTCGTTCGCCCCTTCCTGCGCACGAGCCGGGTATACCATCACACGGCCGAACTTCCTGGACGCGAACCCACCGGCTGGGGCGTTCTGGAGTATGCATCCGCCGACCAGACACGCGGACTGGCAGGCATCTTCCGGCTCGCGGGTCCGGCCGAGGACCGGTATCTGTTGCGCTGCCGCGGACTGAGCCGGCAACGAACGTACCTGGTGACCTACGACAATTCCGGCGAGAGGACGACGGTCCCCGGCACTGTGCTGATGGACCAGGGGCTTTCCATCCGGCTCGATCGCCCGCTCACCAGCGAACTGGTGATGCTGCAATCCATGCGCTAGCGACACAAACCCGGCCCGACTGGCATTTTACATCACCGCAGAACGACATGAATAAACCGATTGCTATCGAAACTCCCCGCTTCAAACTGACGCTGACCCCCGCCGAACAGGCTGTCTCAGCCGTGCTCTGCGACAAGATTGCAGGCGTGACATGGCCCACAGCGCCGCTCGCCGAGGCGCTTGTCTACGACAAGATGGAGCGCCGCTCCCGCCGCCGGGCCTGGACGGTCGATGAATGCCGGTCGGACGGCGATGGCGCGTATCTCCGGCTCAGCCTCCCCTACGAGGAAATCAGCATCGGCCTGCGCCTGCGGCCCCACGGAGACGAACTCGCCATCTGTCTGCCGATGGTCGAATGCTACGAGCTCAAACCCGCGATCTGCCGCCTCTTGTCGGTGCGCATCCTGCCGGGCCTGGCGTCGGTCGGAGCCGATGGTGCGGGGCTTTTGCCGTTGCAAAGCGGGGTTATCTTTCATCCGGCCGACAAGCCGCCCGTAACAGACAGTTTCATGATCTACGGCGAACAGGCACGTTGGGAACTGCTCCCCACCCTGCCCCTCTGCGGTGTGGCGGATGCGCGGGCCGGTCTGCTCTGGCTGGCCACAGCGGGCGCGGCCGAGACGGAATGTTGCGTGAAGACCGATGGGCGTGGGCGGGGCGAGGTCGGCATGGGATTTCGACTGCGCCAGGCGTGGCCCGATCCCGTGTGCCGCGACGACCGCGAACTGCGGCTGGTTCCGTTCACTCCCCAAGAACAGGACTTGGTCAACTTTGCCGGGCAGAGGCTGCGGCGGCATATCATTGATGACCTCGGAAAACCGACCCTGGCCGAACGCGCGGCGGAGTCCCCCCAAGTCCGGCAACTTCTCGAATCCCATCTGATCCGGATTTTCCACGGCATGCAGCCGATCGGAATGGCTGCCGCCATGGATCAAAAGGATGTTCTTAACCTGCGGGAACCGTTCGTGGCCGACACGACGTTCGCCGAGGCGCGCGACGGCCTGCGACGGTTGCACGAGGCCGGGGTGGACCGGATGCATGTGGAAAGTATCGGGTGGAATCCTCGCGGCCACGACGGGATGTACCCAACCCGGTTCCCGATCGAACCGCGACTGGGCGGCAAAGAAGGCTTTCTCGAATTGATCCGCTACGGCCGTTCGATCGGATGCACGATGAACGTGCATGACAACTACCTCAGCCAATACCGCAGCTCGCCGGATTTCGACGAATCCATCGTGGTGCACGATCAGTGGGGCCGACCGGATCTGCGCGGGTATTGGGGCGGCGGAGAAACCTATGTGACCTGTCCATGGGCTCTGGGAACGGACCGGCTGGAGCGCGAATTGGAGCGCGTCAAAGCGCTCGGATTGGATGGCCCGGCCTACATTGACGCGATGGGCAACCCGCTGGAGTGCAGCTATGCGCCCGGGCCGGTCGGAACGCGCACCGATTACGCGCGCGGCACCCAGCACATCCTCGAAGCGGCGCGGCAGGTTTATGGAGCGGTCCGGACCGAATGCGGATTTCTCTACGCCTGTCTGCCATCAGACTGTATGCTCCAATGCGGCAACCAGTTCATGCTCGACCGCGTCGATCCCGACTGGCCGTTGGCCGCATTGATGGAAACCGTGGTGCCCGTCTGGCAACTCGCCTTGCACGGGTTGATTGTGCGTGAAAACCATGAAAACACGTGGAGTTCCGCCATGGATTGTGTGTTGTTTGGCGACCATCCCCGCCACGAGTGGAGCGCCCAAGGACGGTTCATGCCTGCTCTCGACCAGGCGCATATCGCGGCCATCAAGGCAAAATATGATCTGTGCGTGGTGGGTTTCGGCCACTTGCAGACCCAGTCGCTTTGCTCCTGGGCTCAGGTGGCGGACGGGGTTCAGGAAACCCGTTTCGCAGACGGCACCGTCGTCACGGCCGATTCCAATTCCTCCACTCTCTTGGTCAACGGCCAACCCGTCGAGCGTCCATCCGGACTGACCGATGACAAGTAGCATCTCCTGATCACTGTAACGAACACCAATCCAGAAACGGCGCAGGTCAGGCCGTTCAAACAAAAATATGATAGCACTTCCAAAAATCCAACTGGTCCGATCGGGCACCCGTCTTTGGCAAACCATTCGTTGCGCAAGCATCCCAACCCTACTCGGCAGCGCGCTGGCGATTGCGTTGGCACCCGCATACGGGCAGGGAATCGTCGATCCCGCTGCGATTGCGCGTCGCCAGAGCAACCTCACTTATGCGGAGACCTTTGAAACGCCAATCCGACGGATTGTCAGTCGGGATGATGGGCTCAGCGGCAAGGCAGCCAACATGGACGGTGCACGTATCGGAGTGAGAATCCCGCAGGAAGGCGTGATCAACAAGGCTGCTGGAACCATTTCCTGGTGGGGCCGGATGGATGCCGAGGCGATCAAAACAACCACAATGATGACCATCGGTCCAAACTACATCAACTACTTCGGGAAGGAGGGTTCATCGGACATCCGACACAGCCATAAATACGGGCATTACTTCTCCGAATTTGCGGGTCCCACTTTTGTTAACTATCCGGATGGTGGCCTGCAGGCGGGAGATTGGCACTACTTCGCCTACACGTGGAATGGCGTCCAGACACAGTTTTATGTGGATGGGAAGCCTGTTGCTTCCCTGGTGTTAAACAAACCATTTTCGGAGTTGCCGCCCTACGAGTTTGTGGAATTGGGGCAACCCGGGGCCATGAGCATCGATGAGGTGAGGGTCTATAATTGCGAACTGACCCGCGAGGAACTGGCGGGATTCGCTACGGCTGTGAAACTCGGGGGGCCTCCAAAGACCATGGCGCTGGAAGTGCCTGAAAAACTCGCAGGTGCCGACCAGCCTGCCCTGCGGGCGGTTTACAGGCTGAGTGATAATTCCGTGCAGATCTATGCGGTATTGCTGGGTCTTGGCACGGAACCGACGGATGTGAAGGCAACGCTGCGTGCGCCCGATGGAACGGTTGTCTCACAGACGACATACCCCAAGGTCTCCCTGGCAGAGATGTTCCATGCCTCCCTCAAAGTCGAGAAACCTCTTGTGGACGGAGTTTACAGTGTCGATCTGGCTGTCGCGGGACGTGAATTCAAGACCACCTTTGAGCGGCATCATGAGGTCTGGGAAGGCAATATGCTCGGGGTGACGGACGGTCCCGTGCCGCCATGGACGCCGTTGGTGATCAAGGACAACACGGTCTCCACCTGGGGAAGGGATTACACTTTTGGCCTCTTGGGCCTGCCTGCGAAAATCCTTTCCACTCAGCCCGAGCCCACACTGGGCGAGGTCACGGTGAACTTGTTAGCCCGACCGGCAGAGTTGGTCGTGGAGACCACAGGGAATGGAACACTGGCCTGGAAACCCGGCCAACCAACCATCACGGCCCGCGGAACGGGATATGCGGATATCGCGGCGGATTCGGAAACCAAGGATGGTTCGCTGGCGGCCAGCGTGCGTGGCACTCTGGAATTCGACGGGCTTTACAAGTTCACCGTCAAACTGGTGCCCAAGCGTGAGATCGGAGTGCAGAGTGTGCGGCTTGAAATCGCCATCCCCGACAAGCTGGCGTCGCTTTTCAATGCCAGTTGCGAAAACATGCGGGCGCAAAAGGCCTACCTCGACTTGTCAGGAGCGGGTGACGGCCGGCTATGGGATTCGATCCGCTCGGTCACGGTCAAGGGGGATGACGGAAAGCCGCACTTGGTGGACAAGACCCCATCGTGGCCTATTTGGCCGCATCTTTGGCTGGGAAATGATGATCGGGGGCTGGACATGATGGTTGCCTCCTATCGCACCTGGCAACTCGATGAAGCGCGCCCATGCATGGAGCTGGTCCGCCGCAACGGGGAGACCATGCTCCAGGTCTTTTTTGTCAACCGTCCCGGGGTGTTGCAACCTCTGGAAGCCACGGTCTCATTGCAGGCCACCCCGATCCGGCCAAGGCCGGTTGGCGGAACTTGGAAGGCGGTCGAGTGGTATGGCTGGGGGCATTTCGACATGCCCGTGATTTACGACAGGTGCTTTGACGCCTACGATCAGGGCAAATTGCCGGAGAACGGGCCGTGGTATCGCACGCCGAAAGCCAAGGAAGAAAACCGCTGGTGGAAGTATGGCTGCCTGCAATCCCACCGCGTTCCGAAAGAAGATCCGACCTATGGTGCAAGCATACGGCGATACGAGGACGAGTGGGGCGTCGGGTGGGGCGGCGGTCTCCATGTCCCGTCGCATATCGATTTTCTGCTCTGGGCCTACCAACAGTGGATGACCAAAGCCAGCTTGGACGGCGTCTATTTCGACAACACGATGCCCACCCCGGACGCCACATTTGGCAGCGGGCTTGGCTGGCGCGATGCGACAGGCAAAATGCAAGCGGACTATTCCCTGTTTGGCATGAGGGAATTTCTCAAGCGCTTGCGGTCGATGTTGCTGGCCGATGGCCGGCCGGCCCCGGTGTTGATGACCCACATGACAGATGCTCCGATGGTGGGATATCTTGGCATGGCAGACCTCTGGCTCGATGGCGAGAATGGCGGTTACCTCACGGTCGAGCAGGACGCGCAGGTGGCCAAAGGCGATGCGACCTATGACTTTGTGGACCGGTGGTATAGCCCGATCGGGCTTCTGAATCTGCGGATTACCCTCGGACGTCAGTGGGGGCCAATCCCAATGTTTCTTTACTCTTGGGGTCCTGACGCGACGCACGCCGTGCTCGGCATGTTCGATCTGGAAAACGATTTCCGTCCGATGGGCCGCACGCCGTATCACGATTTCGGCATTCGCGAGGCGGATGTCGAGTTCATCCCGTATTGGGCGGCCAAACCGGTGGCGAAAGTCGTCGAGGGAGGACCGGACGTGCTCGTCACCGCATGGAAACGTCCCGGCCAGGCGCGACTGCTCGTCAGCAACCTCAGCCACGATGAACGCACGATTGCCGTGGATGTGGATCTGGCCGCCCTGGGCCTGCCTGCTGACGCCGTGGTGCTCGACGAGCGCGAGGGCAGCCAGTTGCCCTCCAAGAATGGCCGGATCAGCAATCTGAAGATTCCCCGCCACAATTACACCACCCTCATCGTGGCCAAGCCGGGACTGCACAC
>JAPLTF010000049.1 GCA_026398275.1 Verrucomicrobiota bacterium | reverse complement strand
GCCTCTGTGAGGCCGGTGCTCGTGTTTGCCGGGGTCGCAGACCCCGGCTATAGCGACGGGGTTGCAGCCGGCCTCTGTGAGGCCGGTGCTCGTGTTTGCCGGGGTCGCAGACCCCGGCTATAGCGACGGGGTTGCAGCCGGCCTCTGTGAGGCCGGTGCTCGTGTTTGCCGGGGTCACAGACCCCGGCTACAGCGCTACTGCGTTTCCACTTCGTCGATGCGCAGCTCAGTGAGGCTTCCCTGGTAGGGCCAGTCTCCGTGATGCGCGACGAGTCCGGCGCGGACGGGATTCTGGCGGACATATTCCCATTTCCGGCTGTGGCTCTCGCTCGAACGGAGAAGGTGATCAAAAAACTCCCCCTGCCACAACGGCATGGGAGTGCCAGCGCGCCGGGACAAATATTTGGCCGTCCATTCCTTCCATTTGCCAACAAAGGTTTCCAGCGGTTTCGCATCCCATTCCGGGACGCAGAAGAAATGCACATGGTCGGGCATGACGACATATCGGCCGACATGCCAGCCATAACGAGTGCGGGCATTTTCCCATACTTCCCTGCAAATTTCGTGAGCAGTCGTGCTGGCAAGGACGCATTGGCGTTGCAGCGTGCAGGTGGTGATGAAATAAACCGGATCCCGGATCCACACGCGATCCAGTCGGGTGAGATGTTTGTGCAGACCGCCTTCCACGCGGCCGTTGTAGCCGGGGTCTGTGACCCCGGCAATCGGAAAACAATCCGGCCTCACGGCGGAGGTTGGTTCAAGCGGAATCCGGCCTCACAGAGGCCGGCTACATCGTCTAGTAAGACTTCGCCCAGATGACGCGCTGCTTGCTGGGCTCACCGGTAAATGGGCACGTTCCGGCTTCCGGGGACTCCTCGAATGGAATGCAGCGGATCGTGACCTTCAGGTCGTTCTTGATCTGCTCCTCGACGGCGGCGCTGCCGTTCCAGTGGGTCAATGCAAAGCCGCCGTGGATCTCCGGCTTGTTGGCATTTGCGGGCGTGAAGAACGCGTAGAAATCCTCCTTCGAGTCGAGCTTCCGGGAGTTGGATTCGCGGAACGCGGTAGCGCGCTCGAGAAGCGCGGATTGGATTTCGTCGAGGATCGCGGGGACCCGGGCCGGGATGTCGGCCACCGGCAGGAATTCCTTTTCCTTGTGGGGGCGGTCGCGGCGCGAGACCGCCGCCGTGCCCTGGGCCAGATCGCGCGGCCCGATCTCCATGCGGAGGGGCACGCCCTTTTTGATATACTCCCAGCTTTTCACTCCGCCGCCGAGGTCGCGGATATCCACATCGACGGCAACCGGCTCGCCATGAAACGATGTTGCCCGGATGGCCTTCGCGAGGTTCTCAGCGGCTTTGAGGACGGCGGCTTTCGAATCCTCCTTGGGCGTGATCGGAATGATGACCACATGCGTGTGGGCGATGCGCGGGGGCATGACGAGACCGTCATCGTCCGAGTGCGCCATGATCAGGGTTCCGATCAGGCGCGTGCTCACGCCCCAGCTCGTCGTCCATGCGTGCTGGACGGCTCCGTCGCGGCCTTGGAACTGAATCCCCGCCGCCTTCGAAAAATTCTGTCCGAGGAAATGCGAGGTCCCGGCCTGGATCGCCTTGCGGTCCTGGACCATGGCCTCGATGCAATATGTGCGGAGCGCGCCGGGGAAGCGCTCGCCCTCGCTCTTCTCTCCGGTGAGCACCGGGACTGCAAGAAAGTCGCGGGCGAACGTCTCGTAAACCCGCAGCATTTTCATCGTCTCGGCCTCCGCCTCCTCCCGCGTCTCGTGCGCGGTGTGCCCCTCCTGCCAGAGAAATTCCGCAGTCCGCAGAAACAGGCGCGGGCGCATTTCCCAGCGGACGACATTCGCCCATTGGTTGAGCAGAATCGGCAGGTCGCGCCAGGATTTCACCCATCGCGCATATGCTGCGCCGATGATCGTCTCCGAGGTCGGGCGCACGACGAGCGGTTCGGCGAGCTCGCCCGCGGGTACGAGCTTTCCATCCTTCATCTCAAGCCGGTGGTGAGTGACGACCGCGCATTCCTTGGCGAAGCCCTCGACGTGGGCGGCTTCCTTTTCCAGGTAGCTCAGCGGGATGAACAGCGGGAAATACGCGTTCTTGTGCCCGGTCTCCTTGAACATCCTGTCCAGCACCGCCTGCATCCGCTCCCAGAGCGCGTAACCCCACGGCTTGATGACCATGCACCCGCGCACCTCGGAATTCTCGGCCAGATCCGCCGCGCGGATGACCTGTTGATACCACTCCGGAAAATCCTCCTCCCGCTGCGGGGAGATCGCACTCAGTTGTTTGTCGCTCATTGGAACCGCCAATGTTTGCGGCGGCGGCTGGACCGTAAAGACCTTTCTTGCGGATTTTTTATCCCTTCCGGGAAAACGGCCGTGCTTGCTTCGCGAAGGGGCTCAGGCTTAGATGTCGGCGATGAATTCTGAAAAATCATTCCGCATCGCCGTCCTGGCTGGTGACGGGATCGGACCCGAAGTGATGGTTGAGGCCCGGAAGGTGCTCGATGTTGTCGCAAAAAAGTTCTCCGTGGCGCTCGAATTTGACGAGCAGCTTGTCGGAGGCGCGGCGATCGATGCGGTCGGACGGGCACTTCCCCCGGAGACCCTGGCCGCCTGCGAGGAGGCGGATGCGATCCTCTTTGGATCCGTCGGCGGACCGAAGTGGGAATCCCTTCCCCCGGTCGAGCAGCCCGAGCGCGCGGCGCTTTTGCCGCTCCGGAAACACTTCGGGCTTTTTGCCAATTTGCGTCCGGCCGTCTGCCTGCCCGAGCTCACCCATGCCTCCCCGCTGCATCCGCGCACGGTCGAGGGCGGGTTCGATGTCCTGTGCGTCCGCGAACTCACCGGCGGACTTTATTTCGGTGAGCCGAAATACCTCAAGAAGGAGGGCGGAGAGGAATTTGCGGTTGATACGATGGTCTATTGGGAGAGCGAAATCCGGAGGATCGCGAAGGTGGCGTTCGAGGCCGCGCGCACGCGCCGGGGACGGGTGACGTCGATCGACAAGGCGAATGTGCTGCAGAACGGAATCCTCTGGCGCCGGGTCGTCACCGAGACCGCCCGCGACTATCCGGATGTCGCGCTGAACCACCTCTACGTGGACAACGCCGCGATGCAACTCATCAAGAATCCCAAGGCGTTCGACGTGATCCTCGCGGAGAATCTTTTTGGCGACATCCTCAGCGATGAGATGGCGATGATTTCGGGTTCGCTGGGGATGCTCCCGAGCGCGAGCCTCGGCGACTCCACCGGCGGGACCACCCGCTTTGGAATGTATGAGCCGAGCGGCGGAACGGCCCCGGATATCGCCGGAAAAGGCATCGCCAACCCGATCGCACAGATCCTGTCCGCCGCGATGATGCTCCGCCTGTCCTGCGGCCGCGATGATGCGGCCACCGCCATCGAGGCCGCCGTGAGAAAAGTCATAGCGAGCGGGTTGCGGACCGGGGACATCCATACCCCCGAGGCGACGTTGGTCGGGACAAAGGAGATGGGGCGCGCCATTGCGGCAGCCGTTTAGCCTCAATACTGTTCACTTTGCTGCAAAAAGGAGCGTTGGCGGGACGCCTGTTCTCCCTTTTTGCTGCGTTCGTGCCTGCGCCCATGCGATGGGCATGGCGCTACCAGCCGAGGACCTTGGCGAAGATGAGCGGTGCGACAATCGTGGCGTCGGACTCGATGACGAACTTCGGCGTGTGCTCGCCGAGCTTGCCCCAGGTGATCTTCTCGTTCGGCACGGCGCCGGAATAGCTTCCGTAGCTGGTCGTCGAGTCGCTGATCTGGCAGAAATATCCCCAGAGCGGGACGTCCTCCTGACGGAGATCCTGGTGCAGCATGGGGACGACGCAGATCGGGAAATCCCCCGCGATTCCTCCGCCAATCTGGAAAAATCCAATGGAGGATTTTTTGCTCGTCGGGGCGTACCAGTTGGCAAGCGAGATCATGTATTCGATGCCGGTGCGGACGGTGTGGACATTTTTTACATCCCCCTCGATGCAGTGGGCGGAATACATGTTCCCGAGCGTCGAGTCCTCCCAGCCGGGCACAAACATCGGGAGGTTTTTTTCTTTTGCGGCGAGGAGCCAGCTGTTCTTCGGATCGATCTGAAATGTGGCCTGGAGTTCTTTTGAATCGAGGATCCGCCAGAAAAACTCGTGCGGGAACAGGCGCTCGCCGCGCGCGTCGGCATCCATCCATTCCTTGAGGATCACGTTTTCGATCCGCCGCATCGCCTCCATTTCCGGGATGCAGGTGTCGGTGACGCGGTTCATGTGTCGGTCGAGAAGCGCCTGTTCGTCCGCCGGGGTGAGGTCGCGGTAGTTCGGCAGGCGCTCGTAAAAGTCGTGCGCGACGAGGTTGAAGACATCCTCCTCGAGGTTGGCGCCGGTGCAGACGATGCCGTGGACTTTCCCCTGCCGGATCATCTCCGCGAGCGAGAGACCGAGCTCGGCCGTGCTCATCGCCCCGGCCAGGGTCATCAGCATGATGCCCCCGTCGTCGAGGTGCTTGGTGTAGGCGTTCGCCGCGTCCTTCAGCGCGGCGGCGTTGAAGTGGCGGAAGTGGTGATCAACAAATTGGGAAATGGGTCCGGAACTCATTGCCCCACTGTTTTTGATCCGGGCGAAATGTCAAGAAATGCGGACGCGGCGCAGAGAATTCCACGACGCGGAAACCGCGCATCCCAGGGCAAAGACCGCGAGCACACCGGCCAGCCCGGCGAGGCTGGTCGAAACCGTGGCGGGCAGCGACATCGGGAGGGAGTAGTCTGCCAGCGGAGCCACAAAGGCCGGGGCTGACGCGTGGAGGAAGCCGAGTTTTCCGGCGACCGACTCCAAGCCATCCGGGAATCCGCTCGCAAATGGGCTGAGCACGAGAGCGATCAGGATCGCAGCCACGGCAGGAACCAGCGTGGTCTTCCTCGAATCCGCAGCAGGCGCGAGGAGCAGCGAGAAGGCGAACACCGTGATCAAGGCTTCCCCGAGCCCAATGAACGCATGCGTGCCCAGCATGGCCGGAGCGGAGAGCGAGAAGGGAACCGTTCCGGAAAGCGCCAGCTCAATCGAGCAGGCGAGGGCGGCGAGGACGACTGAGGCCCATGCGGCAACGCCCAGACGCACGAGCGACGAAGGCGAGCGGTCGCGCAGGCGGCTGGAAATCATCCCGCCAATCCCGGCGCCGATCAGCGACATGTTCAGGACATTCGCGCCAAGAACCGCGAGTCCGCCATCGGAAAAAAGCACGCATTGCACGCCGAGGACCAGCGCGATCGCGAGCACGCCGAACGGCGTCCCGAGCATTGCTGCGGCAAGCACCCCGCCCAGCAGATGGCCGGAGGTCCCGCCGCTGATCGGAAAATTCATCATCTGCCCGGCGAAGATCAAGGCGCTGACCGAGGCGAACTTTACGGCGTCCGGCTTGTGTTCGCTTTTGGCGGCAGCCCATGCGGCTCCCGCGATTCCTGTGGCGGCCACGACAGCAGTGACCGGGCACACCGTCCCGTTCATCATTCCAGATGGGATATGCATAGGGGTTGGAGTCTGCCCTATTGATCGTCCGGTGTCGATAAAGAACTGGTCACCTCTTCGACGGCGGGTGCAGGACAAAAATCTTCCGTCAGGCAGCAAGGGGTAGCAAGTGGTTCTGCGCGGCCTGAGAGTTGAGGCGGTCTTTCCAGAAGGAATCGAGTCTGCGGCTCGCGTTGATGCAACGGAAAGCGAGGACTTTTTC
>JAPLTF010000095.1:6630-9431 GCA_026398275.1 Verrucomicrobiota bacterium | reverse complement strand
CCAGCCCTTCCTGCGCTGTCCGCAGGACAGCCTTCTCAAAGTTCCCCCCGAACGCCTGCCGCGGCGAGCGGTGCGGGGTTTGGGGGCGCACAACCCCCATCAAACCGGTTCTTTCCACCCACTTAAAACGACGAAATGCCCGAATACGGGAGGTCCCAGAGGCTTGTGCAGTGTGCCGGATGGGTGCAAACGGCCTGGGGCAGCGCGTCGAGATCCTCCCCATAGCTGTGCAGTTGCCAGTGCCTTTTGATCCGCTTCTTTAGGGTTTGCGCTGCACTTTTGATGCTGCCCCCGACCGATCTGCGAATTTCACTCTCGATTCCCATGTGGTTCCTGGCGGCGGTTGCCGCGATCAGCTCCGGGTTGCCGGCGATATATTTGCTGGCAGCCAAGAGATACGCTTCCTGCCGGACTTCCTCCTCCCGCCCGATCAGTATCCCGTCATAATGATTATCGGGCAGCCGCTCTTTGAAGATCATGTCGAGCTGGAGAGCCAACTGATCATTGGCAGCTCGGTTCTCGCGATCATCGCAAAAGTTCAGCCATGCGAGTGCGATGTCTGGTGAATAACCTGCACTCTTGGGAGAGGCAGCCGATTTTTTTCCTGTATCAATCATACAACAGAAAAATGTCTTTCTTTGCTGAAACGCCGTGCCGACAGGCAGGGGGTTTTCTCAACGAAAAGTCCTGTGTTTTTTACGGCCGACTGCGGCCTGACAGAAAATAGTCCCTTAACCACATGCGAGGAGTGGACTGATGGTAGTTGAGCCTATGCATTTACCCACACGCCCATCCGCCAGCTTCTATACTACCATCCTCCGCCTGAGCCGTGAGGATGCGATGCAGTTCGATGTTCTGATCGCGAGAGAGAACATTTTTGAACCCCTCGTGGATGATTGCTCCCGATTGTGGCGAGAACAATTGAGCAGACAGTTCCCAAACCGGGTTCTGTGCCGCCATGCGATGCTAGGACGATGCGTTTTAGTATCGGCGCAGCATTGCATCGTCCAGGGATGCAGGGCTCCGGTTGCGATTGCCATGGCGCTGCATCTTTGCGACTGCGCCGAACTGCGAGTTTTGCAACAGGAGGAAGAAAATGCAGGTTGAACCCAAGGCCGTCTCACCTGGCGGACGCCCCGAGCGGATTGTCCGGTTCTTTGGATCCGTGGATGCTGACTCTGTGCGGCCTGTGATCGAAGCTCTCCTGTCGTTCGGTAACGAGGGGTCCGATCCGGTCGTCCTGCATGTTTCAAGCCCCGGTGGTTGCGTCTCCTCCGGTCTCAGCCTGATCGACGTGATGCGCCATATCCCGGCCCCTGTTTTCGTGGTGGCCTCCGCGACCGTGGCCTCCATGGGTGCGGTGATCCTGGCGTGCGGGCAGCCCGGCTTCCGCTACGCGCTCGCACACAGCCGCATCATGTTGCACCAGAGCTCTGGGCGCACCGCAGGTCGGCTTGAGGAAATCCAATCGGCCACGCGTTTCCACCGGGAGCTCGATCAGGAGCTCGAAGAGATCCTGCTCTCGACTACCAAACTCCCCCGCGCCCGCCTGCGTCGGATCCTGCACCAGGAGCGATTTCTATCCGCCCCAGAGGCCCTCGAAATCGGAATCATCGACCACATCCTATGACAAACACACCACAACAACCACCGCTCTCATTGCATGATGGTTGCATGGCAATCATCGCTTTCCGCCGGCACATTCTGGATCGGCGGGCCAATTTAGCATCCCCCGGCTATCACCTTGATCTCGACGACATCACGGCGGCGGCAACAGCCGAATTTCTGCACACGGTGCCTCAGCTCTGCTCCGAACTCACAGGAAAAATCACTGCCTATCGCCAGGCCACGGGCAGTGAAAAGTTTTCGGCGGCCCTTGAGTCCCTGCAAATCCTGAGCGACAAACCGCAGCTTGTTTTCAGCCTCCGAGCACGCACGCTTCATGAACACTATTTTGTCTCCAGAGAGCTTTTGGAGGAGATCAGCAAGGCGGCGCTGGAGGAAGCGGACCCATTCTTTGGAGGCGAGATCTAAATGCTTGCGACACTTTCTCCAGAGGAGCTGTTCAAGCATCTCCTGGTTCTTGGGTCCACGGGGTGCGGCAAGACACGCTACGTCATCCTGCCTTTGCTCGCACAGGCTCTCGGCCGCGATGCCGGCGATCCTGACAAGCAGGCTGGTGCGCTGATTTTTGATGTCAAGGGCGACATGCCGGCCCACGTCGAAAACGTGATGCGGGCTGCCGGGCGCAATGATGAGACCATCACGATCGGTCGCGGTGGCAACGCCTGGTTTGACCCGTTTGCCGGGATCGGACATGACAGTCGGGCAGTGGCAGAGAGGTTGATCGAAATGGTGCGGGGTCTCCACCCGGAATCAGGTGGCGGGTCTTATGATGATTTTTGGCGCGAGAACAACCGGCGGCTATTGCAGGTGGCTGCCGTGGTGGCCCGAGCGCGCGGTCTCGGGGATTTGGGGGGGATCGAGGGGATCGCCCACGCCATTGAATTGATCTGCGCGATCCGGTCGGAAGACGATGATGGCGATGAGGAGGGCGTGGCGAAGCAGTTTATCGATATCGCCGTGCGGGGAAACTTGATCTCCGCCCCGGAGGCGGACATGGCCCGGCTCTATCTCGGGGGCGAGATCCGAAATCTGGCTTCGGCCACATGGTCCTGCATGGTCAATTACGCTCGGGCCTACATTTCCTGCCTGCGCGACAGCCGTGTGGCCAGCATCCTCACCTCCTCGGGCGGACACGAGTTCCATCCCGAGGATATAATCGACCATGGCCGCGTTGT
>JAPLTF010000095.1:0-6624 GCA_026398275.1 Verrucomicrobiota bacterium | reverse complement strand
ATGGCCGCGTTGTGATCGTGGCCCTAAGCCGCATCCATTTTGGCCCCGGCGCTGAAATTTACAGAAATATGATCAAAACGGCATTCCAGACGTGTGCACTGCAGCGTCTCTGCCGGGCGCATTTTGATGGCGCCGCCGTGCGTCGGATCAATGCGACGCGGCCGGTATATTTTGTAGCAGACGAATTTCCCTCTTTTGTTACCGCTGGTTCCAGCGATGACGGGGACGCCTTCTTTTTGGACAAATGCCGTGAGGTCCGAGTCGGGTGCATCCTCTCCGCGCAGGGGATCAGCGCGTTGACCGGGCGCATGCGCTCCGGTTCCCGGGCGGCCCACCTCTTGAACAACTGCTGCACGAAAATCTTCATGGCCACCGATTGCGTGGAAACCCTGAGCTATTTTGAGTCGGCCGTTCCGGAAGGCACTGACAAGGAGGAGGAAATTCACTACGCACGCATCCCCGCTCCGGCTGCTTTTCGGCTTCCGAACTACGAGTTTGGTTCGCCGAAAATCTGGCTCGAAAAGTCGATGACTGCCGGCCGCTCCAGCGGACGGAAATTCACCTCAGCCATCTTGCGCCAACTCAAGACCGGCGAGGGAATTCTTCTACGTCCGCAGGGCTTCGCAGAGCGCGTGACCTTCTTCCCATTCCAACCACCCGTATGAATATTCCGTCTTTTCTTCTCCAGCCCGAGCCCGGGCAGATCATCCAGATTTATGTCCGCCACCGACGCGTGGATTTCCGCTACGGGTTTTGTCGCGCGATTCATCACGCCGGCCGTTACGTGCAGTTCGTGGGGGGATTCCGCCGTCGCGAGGATCCCTCAATGACGACCCGCTGGGCCGAGAGCTGTGATTTCGGAATTCAGGCCTTTGAGCGTTTCTCCTTCGAACTCGCACCCGAGGCCGAATGGATGTCGCTCAACAAACCTCCCCAATCTTCTCCATGAAAATTGCCCTTCCTTCAGGCACGAACGTGCTGATCAGAAAACTCTCCGCATGCAGGAGTCCGGTTACCGAACCGGCATCCTGGGCCGACTGGGTGCACGGAAGTTCAAATAACCATGGATCGCTCCCGGTCTCCTACGAACTCCGGGGTATTCTGCTCGCGCCGGTGAATGTGGGCGGCCACATCCATGTCTTCCGCACCTGGCGGAACGGAGTCGAAGCCGATGGGGTTTTCCAATCCACGACAATTGTCCGCATCCTGGGTGGAATGATCGTCGAGACGTTCAATTCATTCTACCTCGTCTCAAGATTTTCCATCCCAAAATACTACAACTACAAGGAGCAAGAATGAAACTACTCTGGTTAACCGATCTCCACCTCGACCATGTGGATGAAACTCCGCGGATGGCTTTTTACAGTGCCATTGCAAGCCACGGTGCTGATGCCGTGGTGATCACTGGGGATATTTCTGAAGCGCTGACCCTTTCCTCTCACCTGAAAGAATTGGGCCGGACGTTCGCACCGAGGCCGGTGTATTTCGTTCTGGGCAATCATGATTTTTACGACTCGTCATTCGATGCCGTAGACCGGGCGGTCGCTCGCGTCTGCAAGGAGCAGGCGAACCTACGTCATCTGGGTTCCGGAGAAATTATCCCCCTGGGCAACGGTTCAGCTTTGGTCGGCCACCGGGGATGGGCCGACGGCCGCGCTGGCCGGGGAAGTGGTTCGACGATCCACAACCCGGATCACGACCGGATCGCAGACCTGCAGGGAGCCACCAAGCAGGCCACTTTCGGCAAGATGACAGCGCTTGGGAGGGAATCGGGAAACTACCTCCGTGACGTCCTGCCTTACGCGCTGAAGTGCTACGAGCACGTCTGGGTTGCCACTCACGTGCCCCCGTTCACCAGGGCGGCATTTTACAATGGAAAACCGTGCGGCCGACGCCATCTTCCCCACTACAGCAACCTGTCCGCCGGGTGTGCCATCCGGGGAATCTCCAAATCTTTCCCAAAAAGCCGGCTGACCGTTCTGTGCGGACACACGCACAGCGGGGCTCAAGTGATGGTTTCCGAACAGGTACAAGTCATTGCCGGAGAGGCCAGGAAAGGTTGGCCGCAGGTGCAGCGGGTTTTTGACGTGTCAAAGATGCCTATTCCCGTTTGATAAGCCCTGCGGCTCCGACTGACGTCCACACATCTTTCTCTCTCCAACAAAAACCAACCATGAGAATCCTCAATCTCCCACTCCTACGGACCGCACTGAATCCCAATGGGCCAACGGTCAAATTCATCATGAACGAAGAGGCCATTGCATTTTTTCCCGCCTCCCTGCAGCACCGGGACGTGAAACCCGAAGGGCTCAGCTACGAGGACGATTACAAGGGAAACGCCATCGCCGGGCTGATCGTCAGCGGAAAACCGGAGATCCGGTTCCACTCCGCGTTTTCTGACGAGCGGGTCCACAACCTCTGGCACCAATTGCGCTCCGCGCCAGAATGTGCTGGGTTGCCCATCGAAAACCCGACGTATCATGGCCGCCACCTCTGAATCCCTCGCCGCAGACAATTAAAACTGTCCGAAATATGTATGCATATTGTGGACAGTCTATCCTTGTATAATCTGCTAGATGTGTTTGAGTATCGCAAATCAGCCATGCCGGCAAAAACACCCAACCTCAAGGATGCGATATCCCGCCGCACCGCAGCCAAAAAGCCATTCGCCGCCTGGACGCCCACGGATTTTCTGGATCTTGGCAGCCGTGACGCCGTGGACAAGGCGCTGCAGCGATTGGCGCTGGCCGGCGAGCTCCGCCGGATTGATCGCGGGCTTTACGACCGGCCGGCGGTCAACAGCCTGACAAAAAAGCCGGCCGCGCCCGATTACCGGGAATTGATCGATGTCGTCGCGCGCCGCGACCAAAGCCGGATGCTCATCGACGGGATGACGGCGGCCAACGACCTTGGGCTCACCGATGCGGTTCCAGCGCGGGTTATTGTCCGCACGGACGCCCGGCTTCGCCCTCTTCGCCTGGGTAATCTCACGGTCGAGTTCAAGCCGACCGCGCCAAGCAAACTGTATTGGGCCGGGCGTCCCGCCATGCGTGTCGTGCAGGCCCTTCACTGGCTGAAGGACACGCTGCCGGGGGATCGCGACCGCATCATGCGGAGGCTTCAGTCCATCCTGCGCGACCCCAAGAACGGGGCGGCCATCCGCGAGGATTTGCGCTCCGGCTTCCTTGCATTGCCCACGTGGATGCAGCGCGTTGTCCGGGATCTTCTCGATCTCGCGGAGAACCCCGGGAGCCGGAGCAAATGAATCCAGCCTTTCATCCGGTGATCGCCGCAAGCGAGGCTGAGCGGCGCGACATCTTCCTGACGACCGCCAACCGTCTCGGGACCGCGATCCAAAATGTCGAAAAGGACTTCTGGGTGTGCTGGACACTCGACGCCCTGTTCAACGGCCTTCCCAAGGAAGGGCCGAGGCTTCTTTTCAAAGGGGGCACTTCGCTTTCCAAGGCATTCGGGCTCATTTCCCGTTTTTCCGAGGATATCGACATTACCGTCTTCCGTCAGGATATCGGACAGCCAGCGTCCATCGAGGAACTGGAGTCGCTCAGCGGGAAAAAGCGGCGGGCGCGCCTGGAGGCGATCCGGGATGCCTGCCAATCCCACATCGGCGGACCGCTGCTCGATGGCCTCTCCCGTATCGTGAGCGAAACCCTTCAAACGGCCGGGATTTCACAGGAACGCGCGCGGATCGAGTTGGATGAAGCGGACGAGAGTCGGCAAAGTCTGCTTTTCTGGTATCCGAGCGTTGTGGGAACCGCAGGAGAATACGTGCGCTCGGCCGTGAAGATCGAATCGGGAGCCAAGTCCGCGCTCGACCCGCACCAAGAGGCAATCGTGACCCCCTATATTTCCGACGACCTTCCAGACCTCGATTTGCGCGTCGAGGGCGTGACGGCAGTGGATCCCGGGCGAACATTTTGGGACAAAATTGTGATACTCCACGGGCAGCGCCGCTGGTTCGAGCGGCGCGGAGAATTGCGTCACGGCGGACAGCGGGTATCCCGGCATTATTACGATGTTTTCAAACTGGCGGATTCCGGCGCCGGAAAACTCGCACTGTCGGATTCAGCGCTTGGCGTCGACTGCGCCCGCCACGCACGCATGTTTTTCTTCAGCGCGGATTACGATCTCGAACACGCTATGCCCGGCAGCCTCAGAATCTGTCCGATAGACAAAATGAAATTGGCCCTTGATCGGGATTATCAGGCGATGACCGGCATGATTTTCGGCGAGGTCCCACCATTCCAATCCGTGATCGAGGCGCTCTCAAAATTGGAGGAACGCCTCAACGGGTAATCCCCCACTCCGACGAGCCAGGGCCTTTGCAAAAACATCCCGGACCGAACAAAAAAAAGAAAAGCTGAAGCGATCAGAACCCCATGTTCCTCCCTAGCCGTTGGGGAGAGATTGAGAGGGGCGGGGGCAATGACTCGCCCCTTTCAAAAAAACGGTTTGAGTCGCCATCAGGCATCGGGTTCCGCAGACGGAGTAGGAAGTGCCAAGGGTTTTGGCAGCAGCAAGGCTGAATCGTCCAGGCATACGGGCTTCAGAACGGTGTTCTCCATCATCTGCAGTAGGCTTCTTTCTTCGATGATCGTATCGAGCATCAATTCCTCCAAAAACCGGCAGCCCTGCCGGCAGGCAACAGCACCGGGGATGCGGGTGTATCCGAGCCTGAGGAAAGTTTCCCGAAAATAGACCGGAATTTTCTCGGCCGATTGCTCCAGCATTCGGCGGTAGTCGCATTCCCGGAGTTGGGGCAGGACGATCAGCTGACTCCGGAATCTGTTTGTGACTTCTCGAGGAAGCGTGGCAGCCAGGTGCGATAGATTTGTTTCGTCGTTGCCGGCATCCATCGCTCCGAATCCGAGCGAAGGGCGGCTGCGATTTTCCCATATGCCTTGGAATGCCCCGGCAGCCAAAATAAGCGTGCGGTTGGAAAAGACATCCTGTGCCTGAGCAAGCTCATCGGCGGTCAAAATATTGTCGTCTCCATCATTGAGGCCCGTGGGAATTTTAAAATCGAGCAGCGAGTAAATCTCAGTTCTCAAAAAGGTTTCCCATGTTGACTGCCCACCGATTTTGTCGATCTCGTCGACAAAGATCACCAAGCCAGTTTTTTTGGCATTTCGGCGAAGAAACCTGGCGATCAACGGCCATGTAGGGGATCCCCCGCGCCCACTACATCCGAGCAAAATCCAGTCCGCGACGCTGACGGAAAGAAATTCCGCTCCGAGTTCCGTGGCAACCGCGTGAGCGAGGTGAGTTTTTCCGGTCCCCGATGAGCCGATGATCATCGTGTTCGTTCGCACGCGTATTGGCAAGGTTTGGCGCTGCACGGCAAAGCAGGCTTTTGCCACGGCGAGCAGTTTTTCAAACGCGGGTTTCTGGTAATCATAAATCATGGGGTGTGGGAGGGGCGGTTTCGTGATCGCGAACCCAGCGCACAAAAGGGGCGAAGGGGAATCCCTTCGCCCCCGGGTGGTTATAGTCGGCCGATCGTGTCGGCGGCGTTATGCGCGCTTCTGCGTGGTCAGGTTTATCGTTCGAGGTCCATGCTGGCGCGAATTTCGGCGACGGTCTCGGGTGCGATCACCTTTTCGAGGCACTGCCACTGTTCCTCCATGCTGATCTGATCCACGACATTTTCTAGTGGCGTCAGCACCTGCAGTTCCTCTGAGCTTATAGCCTCCCTGATCGCAGCCATGGGGGCCGCAACGCGCCCCACTCGCAGTGAGTAGGACGGAAACTTGGCCGTGGCTGGTTGTGTTTTTTCAACGCACATTCGGACACCATCAACCTCATGTGCCGCTTCAGTGACAAGCCTCCCTTTTTCGTCAAACTCCCTCGATGAGCTTAATATGTCATAGCCGAGGCCAGGTGCCCCTCCACGGCTTGCGTCATACCCACTTGCGAGCAGCAGGCGGGCAACTTGCCGACCTTCCTCCTCCACGATGACCCAGCACAGGGTCATCTTGTCAGTGAGCAAACGGGCTCCAGTGGGATTTTCTTTTGAAAAAAGAGCCTCGGGATGGTTCTTCTTGCACCATGCGTAGGCATGATCAAAGGCGCTACGGGCGTTTTTTGTCAGGGTTTTCGGATGCAAGAACTTGCCTCCCGGGTAATTCTGCACATGCAGCCCTATCATCCACTCGTAGCCGGTCGGTTCAATCGCCGGTTCGATAGCCGGAACAATCCGGAACCAGTTCGAGCCGGTTTGGAATCGCAATCTTCTCTCCTTGTATTCTGGTTTGAGGATCCGATCAGAAAACTCGCTTCGAGTCTTCTTGGACCAGATCGAGCTGAGGTTTGCTTTGTTGTTGTTGTTGACGAATTCAATCGTGTTCATTGTCTTGGTTTTCTCTTTGTTGTTGCGTGTCGATGCAGCCGGAGCCGAATCGGTTGGAAATCAGAAACGACGGGAGCCGCTCCGATTTTGTCACCCCCGAGATTTTGGAATCAGAAACACAGCCGTCCCACAGAGGAGCTGAAAAAGTTGAGGGTTTGATGGACGGGGACATTTAAACCTGCCACTTGGCAGGGTGTGAAAAAACAACCCCGCCCATCGGCATCCAAGTTCAGTGTTTTGCGACAACTCTGCAATCT
>JAPLTF010000096.1 GCA_026398275.1 Verrucomicrobiota bacterium | reverse complement strand
GATGAGTGACATCTCCCGGAGGAGATCCCGGCGTTGCTGTGCGATTTTTTCGTTCACAAGCAAAATCTGTCTCGCCGCTAGACATTTACAAGAAAAATCCCTCTCGTATCTGCTCTTTATAATTCTGCCGTCATGCACCCCGTCGCTTCTTTCAGCATCGAGAATGAGCGCACGAAAACAATGTCCAATGGACTGATGTTGAGTCGTTTAACTCTTTACGATGCTCTCGCGAAGAAAATCTGCATCTTTTTTGAGGCGCATTGTCGAGTCTCCGGTCAGGATTCTCTCAATATCTGTGAGCTGTCCCAGAAATCGAAATGCGGAACAAACCGTCCCGATCATTTTGGCGAGGTCGGGCTTTTGATCCTTGCGAAGCAGGTTCTGCAAGTCCTTCACGTCATATTCGTCACCCGCCTGGACACGCTGGCGAAAGCGGTCGAAATCCAATCCGGCCCCGCCACCTTGCCAAAGCTTCAAGACCGCCAGGGAACGGATGACTCCCTGATTGAGAGGACGCTGGGAGATTTCAGCCAAGTCGTAAAGATCGCGGATTTTCGAGCGCTGACTGGCCGCACGGATTTTTTCGGCAATGACCTCTTCGAGGGCGAGAGACGGAATGGAAACCGGGGTGAATCCCAAGAATCGGAAATAGCTCTGCTCGATTTGGGGCATTTCTCGAACAGGCAAGATGGGGCTTTCTCTCATGCTGACTTGAATTTTGATTTTAACCCCGGTGATGTTG
Source organism: Verrucomicrobiota bacterium (assembly GCA_026398275.1). Classification (GTDB taxonomy): domain Bacteria; phylum Verrucomicrobiota; class Verrucomicrobiia; order Chthoniobacterales; family Terrimicrobiaceae; genus QYQL01. The sequence goes on along the minus strand of JAPLTF010000096.1, from coordinate 33,415 downwards.
CCTTCATGTGCGCAAACGGGATTTGCAGCGCATCCCTCATCGGTCAGATACCAGTCCTTATCCCTGTCGAAACGAAAGCTGATTCCTTGATAGGGCAGATCCAGCGTTTCCAGTAATCGCAGAGTCAGGTCGTCGAGGCTGATCTTTGAGCGACGGGTAAAGTCCAAATCGGTGGAAAGCCGCCCGCGCGGGCCAAAAACCATTTTACGAAGGAATGTTCCTCCCTTGAACGCAAGGTGTTCGGTCAATCCGCGGTCATGGAAAAGCTGCAGGAGATGGGTGAGTATCACATCGATCTCGATGCTGCCAATGTCACGCACACCGGAGAGGGCTGCGCTTTGGCGCAATTGCGATGTGATCAACATCAGGCGGAGTCTTTCTGTGTTACCGGCACGTCGACGAGCAAGTCCGATTCGCTGGCGTGAACAATCACACCCCAAGCGTTTACGTAGCCGATATCGTCTGGCTTCCGAGTGGAGCGGCCAAAGGTAGAGCGGGTGGATGGCGGAATGGCATCACGCACCCGCTGGCGAATGCCGGGTTGCCATTTCCAGCCGACGAGATCGGCAAGAAAACCGAGCCGCTGTAAGGCTGCGGTCGATTTCATCTGGAATGCGGTGTCGGCCAATTCCTCCGGGGATACCACGCTGGAAGCTCCGTGAGTAATGCGCGCAACTTCTGCCGGCCCGCCGGCGAGTTCAGGTCTGTCAACGCAATCAAGAAGAGTCTTGCTCGGGGTCGAAATCGTGGCTTTTCGCCCGTAGGTGTCATACGTTTTGAATCCGAAAAACTTGCGTGGGACAACCTTCACAAAATGAACCGCACTGCCTTCAACCGTTCGGTTCGGCATTTGGCGGAGCGTGGCAACCGTGAGGGTCATCGGTTTCTGAGTGGTGAATCCGTGAAAGGAAGCTGCAGACCACCAGCCCACATAGGAGGGATCCACGATGGCGGATGCGAGGGCGAGCGGATTGTTTTCACCGAAATTCTCGGGACCGTATTCAGGGGGTAGGAGTAGGTAACGCCCGGCTTTGAGCCGTGCAAACCACCCCTTGCGAAGCAAGTTGTGGATGACTTTTCTGGCGGTGTCCCTGCTTTGCAGAAGAGAAATCACGTCCGAACTCGTCACCACGTCCCGGCCCTGCTCCCGAAACGACAGGACCACCTTAGACTCATTATGGCCAAGAGTCCTGAGATTGTTTTCTATATCGTTTTGCACCTTCATGGGACTTATTGCGATATAAAACAATCACACTTTATGCTGGGATTGCAAGATTCAAATGGTCACGGCTCAATAGTCAAGGCATCAGAAAGAGGAGAATCAGTCAGCGTGCCGGTAGGTTCCTGACCTGATTTGAGGACGTGCCGAATCGCGTCTCCCAGGAGTTTCTGCACGGTTTTTTTCATGGGACGGGCACCAAGCGTTTTGTGGATGCCTCGCCGGAGGAGAAACTCGAATGCTTCTTCGGAAACAGTCAGATCGAATCCCTTCTGGCGTAATCGGGCGAGTTCCTCGTCAATGGCCAGTCGGCCAATCTGTCGCTGGGTATCGGGACACAATGGTTTGAATACGATCTTTTCGTCGAAGCGTCCGATGAGTTCTGGACGGAACACCCGATGGAGTTCCGAAAGGACGGCTCGTTCCAACGTCGAGAATGGGAGTCTCGTCGGACGGAGGAGTTGCTGCGAGCCGATGTTGCTGGTGCATACGATGTAGAATCCGGAAAGGTCGTAGGATCGATGATCGGCCAGCGTGATCCGGGCGGCATCGAGCATTTGCAAGAATAAATCCCAGATGAGGCGGTGGGCCTTTTCGATTTCGTCGAACAGGAGAACGCCGTGCCGGTGTTCGGAAAGAACTTTTCCCAAGCGACCGGAGCTGCCGGTCTCGTCACCCATAAATAGCTTCACGTTGTCCAAGTGGAGGAATTCGGACATGTCGAACCGAAACACGGAATCCTCCCCAAAAAGGTAGCGGGAGAATTCCAGTGTCAATTCGGTCTTCCCCACCCCGGTTGGCCCGAGAAAAAGGAACGAACCGAGCGGCCTGCCCGCAGGTTGCAATCCGAGTTGGCCGCGCTCCAGCACTGAACAGACACGGGAAATGGCATGATCCTGGCCTTTGATTTTGGAAAGCAGATGGGGTTCAAGGCCGGTAAGTTTTTCGATTTGGGGATTCATGGATTGGGAGTGGGATGGTTTTTCTTACCTCGGAGCCACTGGCGGATCGCGTAGTCGGGGCGGAAATTCGTGAACCATTTCGGATAGCTGCCATCGGGGTTGATTGGCGGCACAAGTCGTTTGCGGAACGGTTTCTCGCAATGGCGGATGACGGCGGTGAACTTGGGGAGCTTCCTCAACTGATACGCCTCAAGGAAGGGTTTGATCTTCCGTTGGTAGTTGTAGGAATTCCGGCTACCCGAGACTCCCCACGATTTCTCCGTCACTTCCCGTTCGCCGATATTTTTCGAGGCGAGCATCGCCGAATCGTGATTCGCCACGGTAAAAATCAATTCGTTGCTCAAATTGAGCATGAGAACATCGGCGTAGCGTTTATCGAGAGCACCATGAAGGGAGGTGTAGGCTTGGGTGGCGAGAACGATGGTGGCCCGTGCCTCCCGGATGACACCAACTGCCCGGTGGTCTGCAAACGCGGACTCCGCACCAGTGATGATTTCCTGTCCTTCGTCCGCAAAGAGGATGATGAGGTTGTCTTTGCCGCGATCTTCGGCGGATTTGTCGAACCGGCTCAACGCATGGAAATAATACGAGAGCTTCAGGATCGTATTGATATAGAGGCGCTCGCTCTGGAATTTCTGGGGCATGGCAAGGCACACGATTTTTCCGGCGTCGATCTCCGAAATCGAAAATGTCGGTTCATTCGCGCAAAAGACCTCGGAGATTTCTGGATTCAGGAAGAATTCCAGATACGTGCTGAGCGTGCCTTGAACTCCGCCCAGTTGTTCCACCGGCTGGTCGAGGTAGCTGCGGAACGCGCCGACAAGTTCGTGAGACCGCTGGTCACCCTTGTTCATCAGGAGTTCAATCGTCGCATTGGCGTCTTCGGCATTAAGCAACAGTCGGTGAATATTCGGAATCGTGACGAATGCCTCGATATGCCGGAGAATTTCAAACCCCGTCTGGATGGCGAGCTGCGCTTTCGTCGGAAAAAACGGATTGCCACCACGTCCGCCTGTTAACGAAACCGCCGTATCCACGATAACTTTCGCATACGTCGATGCCGGGACATTCGGGTTGCCGGTGATGTTGATCGTGTGAGGCGGACGCCAAAGAGCATCTTCACCTGGGGGCCGGGTTTGAAGCAAAACGAGATCGTGGCCGCGCCCAGAATACGACGCCATCTTGGTCAGGATCTCCCAATAGAGGCCTTTTTGATCCAGACAGATACCTCCCCAGTTTTTGACGTTCTGGAAAATCTGGAACGTAATTGCGTTGATCGCGCACTGGGTCTTTCCCGATCCCGTCCGCCCGGTGATGAGCCATCCGCGAACAAAATCCTCCATGGTCCAAGCCAGCCCGCCGAGTCGAAGAACGATTTGCCCGGAATTGTCCGGGGCCATCAAACTCCAGGCGGCGAACACCGCGCAAAGTCCAATGACCGCGAACGAGAGCGGCGGAGCGAGCAGAAAGTATCCGACCAACGCGCCCACGACACAGAAACTGAAAATGAGGCCATCAATGATTTTCATCGGTCGGCTTCGGGTTGAGCTTTGAAGTCAGGAAGTCAAACAATCGGCGATCCGCATCGGGAATGCTCTGGGTGTAGGATTTGAAGTTGACCGTCGTGATGGCGGAACCGTCGTCATATGGTTGATGCGAAAAGGCGTCCACGTTGGCGGGCCGAAAAACAAAATTCTGGCAGACAACGAACTCAGAGTTTGTGGCCTTGATCCCGATGGGCGTGTGACTGGGTGCTTCGATTGGCATAAGAAGTAAATCCGTGGGTTTGTGAGTAGCGTTTGTGAGCGGAGCGGTATTCGCGTTTGATTTTGAAGAGCAGATTCTGCATTTCCCGGAGCGAGCGGCGGTCAACCGCTTTGGCGAGTTTCTCCACCGTGCGTGGGAGTTTCGGCTTCCGCATGCCCAGCAACCGCGAAACAAAGATCGAGTTCCGTTCTGCATTGAGAAATTGCCGCTTCGCAACGATGGCCGCTTCGAGATTGCGGATGCTTTGATACGACTGTTGCAACCGGATCGCCTCGGCGGTTTGTGTGCTCTGCAATGCTGCGATTTGGTTCGGTGTGAGCCGGGGAACAAATGTCATGCGGTCAGAGTCGAGGCGCTTGGAAATTGTTTCCGTGAGTTGCTCAGGCGAGCCGAGTATTTGAGTCCAGCGGTTGTTTTCGTTTTCAAACCAACCGCGAATCGAATCCATCTGCCGTTTATGTTTCGAGTGTGGATTGCGCGACGTGCTGCATCCGACGTAGGCACCCGATGCTGTTCGTGGACAGAGCGCGATGTGGGCATGGAGATGTGCAGTGTCGTGATGCAACCCGTAGGCGTAACCGATGGAGTCGCCGGGATGGAACGCCTCGCCGAATTTCCGCATGACGTTCTTGATGGTCGAGTGGAGAACTTGATCTGGATTGAGTCCCGCAGCTACGAGCGCGTTGTGTTGCTCGGTTGACATGGAGAACGTGAGCCGATGAGCAATGACCGGGCTTTTGGCCTGCGATGGATATTTCGTCAAATGGTGTTGCCATGCTTCGGTGATTCGGCGCTTTCGTTCATCGTTGGACAGGTTAGCGGGTGCGATACTTGTGCCGTCAGCATTGCGACGGATGTCGTTGTGAAGAAATCCGCCCGCGTGAACTTGCCCCAGCGAACCGCGTGATGCGTAATCCGTGAAACCTCTCAGTTTTTTGCCGATCTGTTGCTCAATCTCGGAGCGTTTGCGCAAGGACGCTTTGCGATTGGAAAGTTCGTCGAGGTATTCCAAATCCAGTCGCCCGCGAGCGGTGGACTTGTGAGCGAAGATTTGGCCGTTTTTCACAACACGGTGTCGAGGATCTTGATCGCCTCATCGATTTTGCGTTCGATTCGCGCGACGACATCAGGGCGAAGGATGTCCTTTGTGGTGATGGAAAAAACGAGAGCCTCGAACGTTTCGGGTTTTGTTTTGAAACCGAGATTTTTGTGAATAGCATTGAAGCGGGCTCGCGTTTCGGGAGTGATCTCCAAGTCGATGCGGGCCGTTGCGGATGTTGGTTGGCGTTTCATAGGGATTTGTTCGGTTGTTGTTCAGCGGTTTTGAAAAAAATGTTGATGCCTCCGAAGCGTGCCTGACACGCGGAGGAGCGGCGGGAAAATGAGCGTCAGCGGCCCGCCCGCACTTTTCCGGGGAAAAGTGCTATCCTGTCGGTCGTTCGGTCCGGGTAAAACGACCGCAAAGGTGCAAGGATCGACTGGTCGGGGCCGGTGAATGGAGGAGTCTTGGAGCGGGTTTCCGAAGACTCCGATTGAGAGGTCGAAGGGGATGCCCACGCCCTTTCTTTGCGTCCGGAGCTGGGGCTTGGGGGAAAGCGAGGACGGAGAGAATGGGCGGATGGAGCCCGAAAGTTTGGGGATGCTGCGCTGGCTTGCGGCGTCTGCGAAGGCGGAAGGGCCAAGGAATCGCAGCGCCCGCCGTCCTGAGCAGTGGCCGCAAATCAGCGCGACTGGGGCGACTTTTCGCACGGGTGCCGGAGGGAATGACAGATGCATAAGGGTGAAGCAGCCGAATTGAGAAGGCACGGAAGCGGAGCGGACGGCTCTCTCAATTGGGCGGCATAAACCGGTGTATGTGGGACAGGTGAGCTGATGAGCGGCCCCAGTGAGGAGAGGCGGGGCGAGAGGTCGCAGCCCCTGCCTCCCGGAACAGGGGATGCTCATGAGCGGGAAAAAATCAAGAAGTCGCGACCAATCCGCCGGTCGGGAGGTCCAGGCGTTGATCTGAATGGGCAGCGAAGCGTCAGGCCCATTCAGATGAACGACCCGAAAGCCGGTCGTCATCACAGGTGCGCCGATTTGCCCGAAGCGGAGGGCGGGTGCGGGGAACCCGCTGACGCCGGCCGCGAAGTGGCAAATGGGCAGGCCGGTTTCGCAAGTGCGTCTCTCGCTTACTGCGTGGACCGGGATATGAACAATATGGCTCAGGCATGGCAGGGAACCCGCTGTTCCTGGTATGAAGCTGCCGAGTTGAGAAGTCCTGAACGCGAAGCGGAAGGACTTCTCAACTGGGCGGCCAGGGAGTGGATCGCCGCCACTGGTGCGCTGATTGGAACCAGACGGCAGGCACAAGGGGCAAGCCTGCGCCGCCCCCGGTGCCGTCGCCGGATGGGAACAATGAGCGGCAGGAGAACGCGTATGCGATGGGTGTCGATGGCTCTTCATAGCCCCAATCCCATTTGACGAATGCCATCGGTGCCCTCTCGAACTCTGGTGGGAATGATGTTCCGGGCGGCTGACTGGCCCAGGCGGGATATGCCAGAAATGGCGAGATCCGGCTTGGACATCGAAAGAACCGAGATGGGCTCAGAATCCATCTGAACCTCGTTCAGTGTTTCCTTGTGCTCAATCCCGAGCACGAAATCTGCGCTGCGCTGCGCCTGGGAGGCAGCGGATACGATCATCCGTGGATCGTTCTGGAATTTTTGAATCCACGAACCCAGATAGGCGGAAGAATTTTCAAACTGGAGATTGGTGAAAATTCCGGCCTCGTTGGAAAGGAACGCGGCCCCGAGTTCCGCGATCAATTCTTCCTTGGAATATCGCTCAGATCCGAACTTTGCTGGCTGGGTGATCCCCTCGCGGTCGAGCCGGGACGAATGGCCCGTGGCATGGGTCATTTCGTGAAAAAGCGTCAGGTGGTAGTCTTCCGGACTGCGAAATGACGTGGGAGACGGCATCCGGATAACGTCATCTTGGGGGGAATAGAGTGCAGCGAACCCGGTGTGATGGATCGGACAGAGTTTCGCGTTTGCCACAATCTCAGCGGCTTTTTCCAGCGGCTGCCCGGTGCTTTGGCCGGTGGTAATCGCCGGAGGCGTGATGCCTTCGGTCTGGTCCAAATTGAAAACGTTCGCCCAGCGGATGAAAGGAACTCTGGCCGCCCGTCCGTCCACCCGGATGATCGCATTGCCCGCTTCGTCGTGCTTATCAAAGAGCTTGTAATAAATGACGGGCGTGGATTTCTGGCCCTTTTTGATGTGTCCGCCCAAGTCGAGCGCCTGTTTGAAGCTCACCCAGAATGGAGATTGGAATTCGGTGGAACCGAGGAGGAGCGCATTGATGCCCCGATACTGTTTCCGGGAAACCATGTTTTGGACGCCGAACCACGGCTTTTGCCAGGGCACCGTGCCCTTTTTCAACTGCTCGACAAAGCGATCCGTGATGGTCTGATAAATATCCCGGTTCATAGCCAGACCTCCTGCCGGGCCGCCTCGATCGCGGATTGAGCCTCCGTTTCGGAGAGTTGAAATTTCGCGGCGACGACCGTGGAAAGGTGCTGCCCTTCCTCGATCAATGTGAAAAGGGGGGTCTCGTCCGCTCCGATTCCCCGGTCGATATGGCTGAAAAAATACGTTTCAAGGATGGACGTGTGGGTGTCTGCAATCAGATGTGGCATGGTGAGAATGGGGTTCGGAGTTACAACCGCTGGCCGTGAGTGATGGTGTTGAGGATTTTCCCGAGGTCTTCCTTTCGGACCGGAATTGGTGAAACGTTGAGACCCGGATCAGTTCGCCCGTGGGCGTCGCAAACCCAGCAGTCGGCAACGAAGGCGTCTCGCGGAATTTCCCGCGAGGCGGGCGTGTAGCAATTGAACCGGGCGGCTGTTGCCGAGGCATCCTTTAGACCGGACCTCGAACGATAGATTGCCTCGAAGATGAAGTTGGGGAGTTTTTCAGGCATGGGTGAGAGCCATGTGGTGGTTCTGACCGGCGGACCGCATGGACATGAGATCCGCATTCCAGTCCTTGAGTCGGGGACAATCGGAGGAGATTTTGAATCCCGCCCAATCGGCGGTATCATCCCATGCCTTCAGCCAACCGCGTTCTCCGGCGCAATCGTTATCGAGTGCCACGACAAATGACTGGCGGCGCATGTAGGACAGGTGGAGAAGTTCGTCCGGGACATGGCTCCCGCCGCAACTCACGACGGCGAGCTGATTGGATGGATTGAGCTGGTAGTAACTCAGGGCATCAATCGGAGCTTCGACCGCCACGATTTGTTCTGCGTTCGTCGGATCCCCCACAGAAAACCAAGCACTCATCTTGTTTCCCAGACATGGGCGGAAGGTCGATTCGTGCCGGGTGTCCCGGAGCGTTGCCCCCTCGATCTTGCCCTCGGTCGTCCGGTGGAGAAAAACCAGGCTCGGATTCGGACGGTGGCTATTGGCGTAGATCAATCCTCGGTCGTGCAAGGGATCGATCAAATCCGGATCAAGCCCGCGGGTTTTCACGAGATACTCGTGAGCAATCGGCCAGTTGGATTCGCTTGGCACGGCGTATTGCGAGGCCAGTTCCTCGAATGACCGGCGTGTGGAGAATGATTCGCGGATGCGACTTTCCGGGAATGCTAAGCCACCGACCGCCGGCCGGAATTGTTCGGCCAGAACCCGGCATGTCGTCCGGAAATCCCCGCCGCACAGGTGCATCTGAAGGTCAATCGCCCCAGCGCCCCCAACCCCCGCCCGGTTGTCGAACCATTTGTCGCCGTGGATGACGATGTTGTATCGATCATCCTTCGCCCGGAAACTGACGCCCTCGCGTTTCAGTGTGAACCCGTGCCAGGCGAGCAAGTCGCGCAAGGGAATCGACCGAACCCGGTCGGACACGCGATCCGGCCCACTGGCACCGGCCAGTTTGAAATCCTCCGCGTTCATCACCAGCCGATGGTGTGGCAGAAATCGGACACAAGCTCGTCAACCACAGCTTGTGGCATTCCAGCCGTTGCCCCGAGTTCCTCCAGGGTGTCCGTGCCAAGCAAGTCGGCCCTGACGCAGTAGAGAACCACGGAAGCCCGGAGTCCTTTTTGTTCAACGGTGTCCGCCGCAGCCACCCAGCCGAAAGTCCGGCTCAGGACTTCACAAATGCGGTGAAGCTGATCATCGGGTGTCGGGAGGGGTTCAAGGAAGTCCACCGGGTGACGGCGGTCGGAGTGGCGGATGTCGTTTTCGGGATGTATGTGTGCTTTCATCCCCGCCACTCTGGCGGATAAAAACGCACTGCCTGCTCCCAGTTGGGAGCTGATTTATGAAAGTCGGAATGCCCGCAACCGCGCATCCTTTAGCCAGACTGTGGCCCTGCTGAATCCAGGGCGACGATTCTGGCATCGCGCGTTCAAATCGAGATTCAAAGGCTGTAGATTTGAGCGAGCGCCGCCAACATTTCTTCAGCCGAAATGCCCCGTATGTTCAGTGCCAGCAAGTCAGGTGGGGTCGTGCGCATCGCTTCCACGAACCCCCGAAGGTCGTTTTGAATCGTCGGAGATAGCACGATACGGGTGTCTGCCGTCAGCAAGGTGAAGAGTCGAAAAACGTCCCTCCTGTGTTTCTGGATGTCTTTGGAGTCAACGATTTCGCCAGCGCTTTTCCGCCTTGTTAAATCAAGCCAGGCCGCTGCCTTCAAAGGGATCAGGGCTTCTGGTTTGAGGAAACTGACGCCCTCGCGGATGGCGCGCTCCTGTCGGATCAGTCCGTAGTAGTCTTCACCCAGTAAAATCGCGGACAAACTCGAACCTTCCCCGCCAATCGGAATCGGCGTCAGCGGACCGTCAGCCAAAGGCGTTAACAGGTCAGGTTTTTTGGAAAAGAGTTCCAACTGAATCGGAAAGGTGGAGTTGTCGGGCTCCGAAAACCGATAGAACTGCATTTCTCCATCCTCACCGCGCCTCCGGTGTTTGTAGCCGCCATCTTTGACGAAGGACCAAAACGTTCTGGCAAACCTTTCGTTCATGGCTTCGATGACGAGAACAATATCAAGATCCTTGGTGACGCGAAATTCCTGGCTGGCCAAGGAAAATGCCAAGTCGCAAGCCGTTCCGCCGATCAGAACGTAATTCTCCGCGTATTCGACGAAGTAATCGCGAAAGATTTCGAGGCCCTTTACCACGTGATGTCTCCGATCATTTTTTCCAACGCCTGTTCCACCCGCTCATCATTGGATCCGCGCAGGGCGAGATAGAGCGAAAGTCGGTCTACAATCCCACCGCGAGCGGCATACTCACCACGTATCCACGAGCTTTCGGAAGTCCCTGAAAGGCCGGGATCATAACTCCAGATTTCGAGGCTTTCGTTGCCCCAGTCTGGCCCGGGAGCCTCGGCCCCTTCAAATGCAACGGCATTTCCACGATACCATTCTGAACCGACCACCCATGTTTCAATCTTCGGATCGTTGAGCATGGAGTAGCGGGCAAGAGCACTGATTCCACCCAATCTTGCTGGCGCGGTCAGATGGGATGGACATTCATAAAGCGGGAACGCCCGTCGCACGGGGGAACGCAGGAGGGGTAGGGCACGTTCCCATAGTGTTCGCCATTGCACGGGCTCATTTTCGGTCCCGAAAATGAGAGCCTTGGTCTTTCCACTGCGGGCGATCCGCGCCAGGCCAGCCACTTCCAATTCGCCCATTGCCCGGCCAACCGTCATGGCGGAATAGTTGATCTTTTGCGCCAGCGCTTGGGCATTGTCGAAACGGCCGACGCGTTGTTCAGCGGCCATCAGGAAAAGGTGTTGCGCCGAAGGGCTCAATAATTCGCCAGGGCTGGCTCGCTGGCCGACAAAGTGTTCGCGCAAATCCATCAAGAGGTCGGGCAAATACAGTTGTGTCCCCGGCACGATAAACGGGAGCCGCAGTCGAATGAAACGCTCTCTTTGATTCGACGGAATGCGTTCGTTGACAAACACAGGAGAAAGATGGGAAATCTCTTCCAGTTGCCGACGATCATTCTGGATTACCGAAGGCGTCCAATCGTCAAAATCACTGCGGGGAGAAAAAAACAGCAGCTTTTGCCCGAAAAATTCCCCAGCAGTCAGATCATATCGCCCGCGTAAAAAGAAAGGCAGCTTGGATAGGGAACACGGAGAAAAAGTGATTTTCAATCCCGTTACCCGATCAAGGTATTCTACCAAGTGCTTTTCAAAAAGTGCTTTCAACGGAGTGAATGTAACGTGAATCACGGACGATAACAATAATAAAGTTACTGTCCATAAATGATGTTATCTCATGCAGTTTTTGAACCTGTCGGAGAGAAATTATCCCTTTGATGAAACGATGGCGAGAATAGAGGATTTGAGAACTGTTGGCAGATTCTCCCAAAGACACGTGGAGCAATCAAGGATCTGCTTATTGGCCGGACTGAAAGATGAGGGTCAAACTGCCAGCAAAATTGCCAGCAGATTGTAGTGAAAGCGTTCGTTTGAGTGGTAGGAAAGTAGGCGTGATTAGCGCTTGCCAACAGGGTAAAACTCGTTATATTTATCTGTAAATAAGCGAGATATACGCCCGAGTCCTACCTCAGGAGCCAAATCCAGCGGATTTGGCGATGCGCGATAGCGCTCCAGTAGAATGACGAGAACGCAGTTCGACTGCCAGCGCGATAGCGCCTTCCCAAGAGTTGCGAAGCACACAGACTCGCAGAGCCCCGCGCTTGCCGCGGGGATAATCCTACCTCAGGAGCCATTTCCTCCGCTGGCTCCCCCCCTTTTCAGGAGTTCAGGCGACGGGCGACTTCGAGCAGAAACGCATCCTGTCCGTGTCCCGCGACGAGCGACAGGCCGACCGGCACGCCGCCGACCTGACCCATGGGCAGCGAGACCTGCGGGAGCCGCCCGATGCCAGCTATGCTGGTCAGGGCGAGGGTGCGCGGATAGTAGGAACTGGCGCCTCCACTGCCGGGCGAACGAACGGGCAGGGGGTCATCCCGGAGCGGTGGAAGGGCCGGCACGCTTGGCAGGCAGAGCATGTCGGCCGGGCCCAGAGCCCGCCTGAGCCTGCGGAACCAACTTTCCCGGCGCCCGACGGCTTCGGCAACGCGGCCCCGGTCCAGCTGATCGGTGAGGGCAAAACTCGCCGCCGTGGCGGCACCGAATGCCGGCCGGGCCGCGGCGATCCATGCGCCGAGAGAGCTCTTGATCTCAGCCCATTGGAGAACGCAATACGTCTCGCGCCAGGCAGCCATCTCCCCGCCGGCCTCGTCACCGACCACGTCACGCAGCGAAACTTCTGCGACCCGAGACCCGAAGCATTCCCGCAGGCGGCGCACCGCGCCGCCGAGCGCCTCGCGCACCTCCGGGTCGCAAAGCTCGAAGGCCTCCAGCACCAGGCGCACGGAGGCCGGTTCCGCCTGCGGTGCCGGGCCGCAAGCCAGCAGACAAACGGCGACCCGGGCGAGGACGTCCGCGTCAGCGGCCAGGATTCCCACCGTGTCGAAGCCCGGAGCCAGCGGGTTGACGCCGGCCACCGAGACAAAGCCGTGCGAAGGGCGGAAGCCGTGGATGCCGCAGTTGCTCGCGGGCACGCGGACGGATCCGCCCGTGTCGGTGCCGAGGGCAAAATCCGCCAGCCCGCACGCCACGGCAGAAGCCGACCCGCTGGAGGAGCCGCCCGGCAGGCGGTCGGGCGCGCGGGGATTGAGCGGCGTCCCAAGGAAGTCGTTGTGTCCCAGCAAACCGAACGCCAACTCATCGGTCACCGTCTTGCCAACGCCCGTCGCCCCGGCCTTGAGCATCTGCTCGACGCAAACCGCGTGGACTACTGCGGGAGGGTGCGAGTCGCACCAAGAGGGATTGCCGGACCCCGTCTTCCATCCGGCGACATCGATCAGGTCCTTGATCGCAAAACGCATTCCGTCAAGCGGCCCCGAACCCGTCGGGGGCAGTTCGAAGACTTCCACGAAAGCTCTGCTGGCGGAAACGCTGATGTTCGAATGGGGCATGAACCTTTGTGTAGGTTCGGGATGTCGCCTACGCAAGGGTGGAAGAACCAATCCGGCGGGAATGCGGACAATGAACCGGCCCCACGTTTACGCCTCCGGCCCGCCTGCTATCCGAAAAGACCCTTCTTTTTGATCGTGACCTCACGGGTGAGCGCCTCGAAGCGTTCGCGGTCTCGGGCGTTGGCGACGGCCTGTTCCTTCGAAATCTGCAAAGACAGGTAAAGCCCGGCGAGATCCTCGTCGATCGTATGCATGCCGTCCTTGGCCCCAATTTCAATCAGGCCGACGAGCTGCTCCCAGCGCCGCTCGCGGATGCATGCCTGCACCCCGGCATTGGCCACCAGCGTCTCGGTGGCGAGCACCCGGCCGGAGCCATCTTCCTTGGGAATCAGCCGCTGCGAGATCACGGCCTGGAGCGCGTTGGCGAGCTGCGCCACGATCTGCGGCTGCTGACTGCCGGGAAACGCATCAACCATCCGGTCGATCGCCTTCGGCGCGTCAATCGTGTGCAGGGTCGCGATGACAAGATGACCGGTCTCGGCGGCGGTGATCGCCGCGCTGATCGTTTCCGGGTCGCGCATCTCGCCGACCAGAATGACATCCGGATCCTGGCGGAGCGCGTGGCGGAGCGCCTCGGAAAACGATTTTGTGTCGCTTCCGATCTCCCGCTGCTTGACCACGCTTCTCGAATTTTGAAAGATATACTCGACCGGATCCTCGACCGTCACGATCACCCCGCTGAGCTGCCGGCTGATCTGCTGGATCATCGAGGCCATCGTCGTGCTTTTTCCGGAGCCCGTGATGCCGGTCACCAGCACGAGACCGCGCTGGAGGGTGCAGATTTCAAAAATGCTTTGCCTGTGCCCGAGCTGACCCAGCTCCGGAATGACATTGGGAATGTAGCGGAATGCGGCCTCGAGGGCCCCGCGACTGTAGTGGGCATTTGCGCGGAAGCGGCCGATCCCCTCGACCTGCAGCGCGAAATCCAGCTCCCATTCCTCCTCGAGCCTTGCCCGCTGGGCCTCGGTGAGGATCCCGGTGATGAGCTCGCGGCAGAATTGCACGGTCACCGCCCGGTCCTCAAGCGGGGAAAGGCTGCCGTTGATACGCACCATCGGGGGGGCGTCGGCGCAAAGGTGAAGGTCGGAGGCACCGGCTGCCACTGCACGTGACAGAAGGTCCACCAAATCAAACGGGTTGTTCTCCATATCTTATCTCCTGGTCGCCTGCATCGAGGAACTGATCCCGCGCAGCGAGCGCGCGAATTCCTGCGGGTTGTCCGCATTTTCCAAAGCCACCGCCTCGGCCACAGTCCCGTCGCGGACAAGCTGCAGCAGCGAATCCGCAAAGGACCGCACACTCCGCGGATCCCCCCGCGAAATAAAATCATGGAGCTCGTTCATCCGCCCCTCAACGATCAGTCGCCGGGACGAGGCCTCGTTGGAAAAATACTCGGCGAGCAACGCGCGGCTGCCGGAAACCGCCGGGAGAAGCCGCTGGCAGAGGACCCCGTGAAGCTGGGCGGCGAGCGTTTTGCGGACCGACTCCCGCTCTTCGGGAGGAAAGAGCAGCTCGAGCCGCGCCACGACATCCGCGCAGCCGGCGGCATGCACGGTCGCAAAGACCAGATGGCCGGTTTCCGCCGCCTGGATCGCGGTGATCGCAGAGGGCGCGTCCCGGATTTCCCCGAGAAAGATGATATCCGGATTCTGACGCAGCGAACGCCGCAAGCCCTCCGCAAAGGATGGCGTGTCGATGCCGACCTCACGCTGTGTGAAAAACGACATCTTGTCGGTGAAAAGATATTCCACCGGATCCTCGATCGTGACGATGTGGCGCGCCATCGTCGCGTTGACCCACTCCAGCAGGGCCGCCAGCGTGGTGGATTTTCCGGACCCCGTCGGGCCGCAGACGATCACAATCCCGGAAGGCCGCCCCGCCCACTCCCGGAGGATTTCGCATGGCAGCGAGAGGGTCTCCATCTCGGGAATCTGGTTCTGAATCCGCCGCAGCACGGCCCCTTTCGCGCCGAGATGCCGGAGAAGATTGACGCGAAAACGAACCCCTTCGTCGGTGGTCAAACTCGCGTCCCGGTCAAGCTCGCCGCCTTCCGACCCGCACGCCTCCCACAGCGCGGCCAGATCCTGCTCGCCGGGAAGATCGGACTCCACCACCGTAAGCACTCCGCCGATGCGGAACACTGCGGGCTGCCCAGAGCGAAGGATGACATCCGAGACCCCATTGGCCGTGGCGGCGCGGAGAATTTCGTCAATCAGTGGGGAGATCATGTCTGGATATTAACGGAGTGGCCCTACCCCGTCGAGCGGGATTGAATTTTTCCCCAGGCCTCCAGTGCGGACAGCGAGCCGAAGTCCGCGAACAACTGGAGCAGTCCCTGCTGCTGCCGGGCCGTTCGCATGAGGTGCGGATCCACCGAGCCCACGAGCCACTCGGAGGCTTTTTTTATTCGTCCGCTGGGAGTTCCTCCCCGCAGCGCGATCATTTCTTCACGAGCTTTTTCGAGCGGGAGCGAGGGAAAGAAAGCGTTGATGAGAAGATCTCCCACGCGGTCCGGGCCGACGAGCGCCATCTCCCCTTCGAGTCTGGCTGCGGAGAGGTTCCAATGCCGCGACCAATACGGATGGGTGAGGGAATCAAAAAAATCCTCGAAGCCGCGCTTTCCACCAGTCCGGATGCCGGAGAGCAATTTGGGGAAATTCGCTGCCGTGGCTGCCAGTGCGCCCATCCTCCGGTGAGGATGGTTCGATGGACGGATGCCTGAAAATTTCCAGAATCCCTGCGGGAGGACAAGGCGGGCCAGGCCGTCGCGAACCCCCCACCATTTTTCCCAGAGAGGCCGGAGGTAGTCCTTGGTGGCGGGATTGGCATCGTCAAACGTCGGCGGCTGCAGGAATCCCGAAAGGCCGAACAGTCGCGCCTCTCCATCCGGTCCCGCCGCCGTCCGCAGGCCGGTGCGCTGGGCGGCGAGGAGGAAGGGAATGCTGTTGTTCTTGTAGCCAAGGCCGGTTGCAAGCAGATGGAAGAGCGCTGTTTCTGGCCCGTGGAGCGTCACGGCCCTCGCGTGCGCGGCACGCTTCGTCCGCAGCCGGAACTCCGCCGCCTCCTCAACCATCACCAGAGCGGATTCCCTGCACACGGCCCCCGGCACATGGCGGAGGAGCGGAGGGGCTGGCGGCTCAATGTGCAGGTGCGCCTGTGGAACTTCCCGAAAGTCCGATGTCCGCGCGAACGCGGCCGAAGGGATTTGCTGAACAAAGAGCTGGAGGCGGACGCCGTCGTAAGCAGGATTTGTCGCATGCCCGTGGCGCTCCCAATCGCGGGCATCCATATCGACCTCGATATCCCCGGAGCATTCGTCCTCCTCTCCGAAGCGGAATCGCGCGTCTTTGAAATCCGGTCCGGCCTCCCGGTTCCATTGGCCGAAATGCACAACTTCGACCCCCTGGCCGGAGACCGTCTTCCACCGCGTGCCATATTCGCCGGCGAAGAGCCTCGCCTGGATCTCGATCTCGGACAGCCGCCCGATAAGCGCTTCGTTCACGACATTGCCATGCCGTGCGCTCTCATAGCCCCCGGAGTTCATGGTCGCAGTTCGGGAATCGGTGGAGGCGGAGCAGGAGGAGGCTCGGGCGTTGGAGTCGGTTCCGGTGTTCCGGGCGGAGTCGCGGCAGGAATAGTCACCGACGGGGAAGCCTCGGGCACCGGCCCGGAGGAAAGCGCGATCGGCACCACCGTCGGAGTTGGCACCGGTCCAATTGCAAATTGCGAGAACAGTTCCTTCCGCGGGCCGGGCGGCAAGCCGGAGGAGGCGGACTGCGCCAGCATGCCCGCCTCGGTTTTTTTGCCGAGCGCCTGAAGCGAGACGATGGTTTCCAAATCCAGCCGGACACTCACTGCGGGATCCGTCGTTAACTTCCGCGCCTCGTCAAAGCTTGCGATGGCCCCGGCCCAGTCCTTCGCGTCCATCCGTGCCGCTCCAAGCGCCTCGTCAAACAGACTGTTGCCTGTCTGCTGGCCGGCCTGCTGGAGCGCAGCGGCCGCCTGCAGGACATTTCCAGCCTTCAAAACAATCTCCCGGTAGCTTCGCCAGGCATCGCTCGCCGGAGTGGTGGCGACCGTCCGCCATGTCGCATACGGGCGATACAGCGGATCACCAATTACCACGCCCATCCACGAAAGCGCGCGCTGGGACATCCAACCGCTCTCGGCGAGGGTGAACCCGGCCATGAGCCGATCCTGAAAAACATCAAAATTTGCCGTGAGCGAAAGATACGGCTCATAGACATTGCCGAGAGTGGCGGCGGCCCCGCGCGCCAGCAGAGGTCCGCACCAGTTCGCGGTGGTGCTGCGCAGCGTTGCCGCGCTGAACGAATGAAGGTGGACCGCGATGGCTCCCGGGCGGAACTGAAAGGCCGCATCCGCAAACGGGCCGTCGACCGATCCCGCATACCAGCCGAAATAGACCGCCGCATCGGTCACGGGAAATCCTGCGGGAAATGTCGGCGGGTTGTTGTCGAAAATGACCGGCAACCCCTGGGCGCGCATCGAGACGACGAGATTGCCCATCCATTGGTCGCCCTCCGCATAGCCGCCGCTCGTAATGCCCCGCCCGTCGACATACGACCATCCGCACAGTCCTTCGCGCTCGGCGGTGAGCGAGTCGTCGATCATGGCACGAACGATGGAGGGCGTCGGGCCGTCCAGCCTCGCCGGCAGCAGAAGCCCGGGATAAACCGGATCGTCAACGATCCGCGTGAATCTCCGGAAATAGGGATTGGGAAATATGCCCGCCGGGCTGGACAGCGGCATTCCCAAGGTCGTCAATTCGCTGTCCACCGACGCATCGTTGCGAGAGGCAATTTCCATGGGAAGCCCGCGGATCAGGTCAGACGGCGGGATGGTGGGAGAAGGAGCAATCTTCAACGGCATCCCCCGCATAATCGCCACGAAGTGGATGGTCGAGGAGGTGACGACGGTCTCGCCTGTCGGGTCGCGTCCCATTTTCCACCATCCCTTCGAACGAAAGAGCTTCCGCAGCGGGGCCGCGATCGTCGAGTCATAGTCACTGCGCTGGATCTCCTCCATGACCGGGCAACCAAGCCCCACCACCTGCGCGGGCGGGATGTTCCTGTGGCTCGCGTAGTATTGGGCGAGGCTCCTGGAATCCGGGTCGTTCGTGTTGAAGAGGACAACCGTCGAGCCCGAGTCGCGAGTGCCCGCCCGGGCCGGAAGGAGCCCGACGACGAGCACCATAAGTCCTATCAGGCCCATGCGTCCCACCCCTCCCATCCCTGCGGACCTAAACCGTGATACGAAGGCCATCATATGACAGGCGGATATTCTCCGGCAGCCCCGCCTCGGTTTCTTCGTGCCCCAACTCATGGCACATGTGGATGAAATAGGTTTTCTCCGGCTGGATTTCTTCAACGATCCCGAGCGCCTGCGCGACTGTCAGATGGGTCGAGTGGGCGGCATGCCGGAGCGCATCGATCACGAGGACCTCCACTCCGCGCGCGGCCTCGACGGCATCGGGCGGAACCGCCTGACAATCTGTCATGTAGGCGAGAAGCTTCCGTCCGCCTCGCTGGAGGATCAACCCGTTCGTGACCGCCCGCCCATGCGGAAGCTCCACGGGAATAATGGTTGTGCCGCCCAGATCAAACGGCCCGGTGATCACGTTCGCCTCCGGCCGCACGTAGTTCCGGAATTTCGGCCCGCTGTCGAAGGCGTAGTTAAAGACCCTCGCCAGATCATCCAGCGTCCGCCCGGCCCCATAGACAGGGATGCTTTTGTCCTCGATCTCGCAGAACCTCCGGAGATCGTCAAATCCGAGCACGTGGTCGCAATGCGAGTGGGTGTAGACCACGGCATCGAGCCGCGCGATCCCCTCCCTCAGGCACTGGGTGCGGAAATCCGGCGGCGTGTCCACGCAGAAGGCCGTCTCCGGCGTCTGCACATGGATGGCCGTCCGGAGTCGCTTGTCGCGTGGATCGGGCGAGTGGCAGACCCGGCAGTTGCAGCCGATGACCGGGATGCCATGCGATGTGCCTGTTCCTAAAAATGTGATATCCAACTCGCCCATCGCTTTGCTTTCGAGGCCGAGAGTGGCATACTCCGCGCATGTCCGCAACGCTGGCCTCTCTGCGAATCAGAAATCTTGCACTGGTCGAAGACCTCCTGTGGGAACCGCACAGGGGGTTCGTGGCGATCACCGGGGAGACCGGCGCGGGAAAATCGATCATCGTCGGCGGAGTGAAGCTCCTGGTCGGCGAGCGCGCGGACAAATCCGTGATCCGGTCGGGCTGCGATTCCTGCACGGTCGAGGGCGTCTTCCTGCTCGAAAAGTCCTCGCCGCTCCACGGCATCCTGGAGGCAGGGGGCGTAGAGCCCTGTGAAAACGGGCAACTCATCATCCGCCGCACGCTCTCGACCAACGGATCCGGCAGGCAATTCACAAACGGCTCGCCCTGCACGCTCGGCCTGCTGCGGCAAGTCGGCGACCTGCTGCTCGATCTTCACGGACCGCACGACCACCAGAGCCTGTTTTCCAGGGATCAGCAGCTCCTGCTGGTGGACGGCTTCGCGGATGCGGATGCGCTGCGGATCGCCCACGCCTCCGCGAGGAAGGAATGGATGCAACTCGTCGACGAGAAGCAACGCCTCGCCGTGGATGCGGCCACGCTGGCGCGCGAACTCGATCTCCTCACCCACCAGACGGAGGAAATCGCGCTGGCCACGCTCCAGGCAGGCGAGGAAGAACCGCTTCTGGCCCGCCAGAAAGCCTCGGCAAACAGCCAGCGGATATCCGGCATCTGCACCGAACTCTCGGCCCTCGCCTCGGAATCCGACGATTCCCTTTCCTCGCGGCTCGGCGATGTCAACCGCCTCGCCCGGGAGCTCCACCGCCTCGATCCATCGGCCGACGGACTCGAGAAATCTGCGAATGCACTTTTCGAAAGCCTGCAGGACTTCGCCCGGGATGTGGACCGATACGCCGCCGCACTGGAGACTGACCCGGCCGAACTCTCAAAAATCGAAGCCCGCCTGGATGTCCTCCAATCGCTCAAGCGGAAATACGGTGCCACCGTCGAAGACGTGATCGCATTCGGCAAGGAGGCTTCCTCCCGGCTGGCCGCGCTCCGCAACCGCGGCGCACACGGGGCCGGGCTGGAGGACGCGATCTCCTCCGCTTCCAGGACCATGGAGTCTGCCGCACAGAAGCTCACCGCCGCCCGGCGGACTGCAGCGCCAAAGCTCACGGCCTTGGTGAAACGCCACCTCGGCGATCTCGGTTTTGCCAAATCCGGATTCTCGATTTCCCTCGAACCTCTCGATGCGCCCGGACCACTGGGCCGCGAATCAGCCGAATTCCTCTTCACGCCGAATCCGGGCGAGCCCGAGCGCCCGCTGCGCGCGATCGCATCGAGCGGGGAAATCTCGCGCGTCATGCTCGCGATCAAAACCGCCCTCGCCGCGCAGGACAGCGTGCCCGTGCTCATCTTCGACGAGATCGACGCCAATGTCGGCGGCGAAATCGGCGCGAAAGTCGGCGCAAAAATGAAGGAGCTCGGCGGCACGCACCAGGTCTTCTGCATCACCCATCTCCCGCAGGTCGCCGCCCTCGCCTCATCGCATTTCATCGTCGCCAAGGACACCACCGGCAAACGCACCAGCACCAGCCTCACCGAAGCCTGCGGCCCGTCCCGCGAGGCAGAAATCGCCCGCATGCTCGGCGGAAATCCGGCATCCGCCCTCCCGCATGCGAAAGCGCTGCTGAGAGAGCGGGAAACCTCGCTTCAGCCCGTGGCAAAAAATTCTCCGACCAAGCAGCTCAAAGGCTGAGCCGTTTGATCACTGGGCCTTGTTGGCCCGCCGCTCGGCTTCGGTGGCGAGGGCGAGAACGGTGTTCTTCGCTTCAACCAGGGCCTGGTTCTTCAGCCCCGCGACCATATTGGTGATGGGGACGCAAAGGTTGGTGTAGCACATGAGGGTCCGGTTGCCATCGTAGGGTTCGATGCGGAGCGAGCCATCGCTCTTCTTCGCCAGAGGAGACTGAATGAGCTTCCAGGACACCGTGAAATTATTGCCCTGCTTCAGATACGAATTCCGGACGACATAGCTGGTGCGCTGGATAACCGGCACCTTGACGGTGTATCGGACATCTTTTGTCCCATCCGGGTTCGTGGCGATGACCTGCGCCTGGATGACCCCCGGAGTATACGAGGGGGCGGAATCGTAATCTGTGAAAAGGTTGGAGACGACATCAGGCGGGGCATTGACGACCCGGTAGAGGCTGAGTTGCGGCCAGGGAACCCCGGCGACATCGGTGCTTTTGACCACCGTCTGCCCCTCGGCGAGCTCGTCACGCTGGGATTTGGGAACCTCCTTGACGAGGTCGGCATGCAGGGAGGCGGAGAGGATCAACGCCAGGGGGAGTATCGCGCGGGGATTCATGCGACGACACTACCCGATGGGTCCCTGCAAGGCAAACCGGGATTATCGGCTGAAGCCGTCGACCACCCGCGCATAGATTTCGAAGAGGCGGGAAAAAACGGTGGACCAGGAATAGCGGCTGCGCGCTTCGGCGCTGGCCTTCAGCCCGGCCGACCGGAGGTCGAGCGTGAACTTGGAGTCGATGGCATCGGCGAGGGCGGCGGGTGAATTTTCCGCTGCCCACAATTGCTGGTCGCTGAAAATGATCCGGTCCATGTAGCTCCCCCGGATGCCGACGACGCAGGTCCCGCTGGCCTGGCTCTCGAGCGCGACCAGCCCGAATGTTTCCTGCACGCCGGGATGGACAAAAAGGTCCGCGGCCCGGTAGATCGCGGCCAGCTCCTGCGGATCCGTGCAATAGGGCATCCAGTGGACGGCTCCGGTTTTTTCCCGGAGCTGTACGACCGACGGACGCTGGGTGCCGTCGCCGACGCAGAGCAGGTGGTATTTCCCCGGCGAACGGGCATGCAGGATGGCGAATGCCTGAAAAAGCGTCCGGACATTTTTCTCCTGGGCGAGCCGCCCGACATACAGGAGCAACCTGGCGGATGCCGGGATCTCCAGCCGCTCGCGGGTTTCAGCCCGGTCGGAAATGTCGGGGACGAAGACCCCCGCATCGACACCGAGGTCCACCGTGTGCATCCGCTCGACCCCCCACGTCCCGAGCAGCCGGGCGAGAACCGGGCTGGGCACGAACGTGCATTCGAAATGGTTGTAGAGAGCCTGGACATACTTCCGGCAAATGTCGTCGGTGATCGAGATCGCCACCCTTCCAAAAAACTTTGCGACCGTCCGGATATAGGCCTCGGGAAAATGCGAGTGATAGAACCCGACGACCGGGATATCGAGCCCGCGACCGGAAGCCACGGCCTTCCAGGCAACCTGGTAGGGATCGCCGGATTCGATGATGTCAGGACGTTCGCGTTCGAGCGCCTCCTCGATCAGGTGGAGCCTGGTGAGCGCGCGGTAGCGGGATGTCCGCGAGATGAGCGGGGAGGCGATCGTATAGACCCGGACTCTGTCATCCCCCGAACGTGCGGTGGTTTCCCCGGGAACGATGATGACGTGCTCGCAGTCCGGTCGGTGGTTCCGCACGAAGGCGGATTTCTGCTCGATGTAGCGCCGCACCCCTCCGCTGACCGGGGAGTAGAACTGCGTGAGGTCGCAGATCTTCAAACCCCGGGAAGCGCGATGGGCGGTGGAGGCTTGCACGAAGTGTGGCTACTCCTTCGCTGCAAGCCAGCGCTCGGCATCAATCGCCGCCGAGCACCCCTGACCGGCGGCTGTGATCGCCTGCCGATACACGTGGTCCGCGACATCGCCTGCGGCAAAGACCCCGGGGATATTGGTTTCGGTTCCGGTTTTTTGAACCAGGTAGCCATTCCCGTCTGTCTCCAGGATGCCGCGGAAAGCCGCCGTATTCGGCTCGTGGCCGATGGCGACGAAGACACATTTGACCTCCAGTTCGCTCCCGGCCCCGGTTTTGGTGTCCTCCAGGCGGACGCCGCGCACCTCGCCGGCCTCATCGGTGAGAAACGCGGAGATGACGGAATTCCAAACCGGCTTGATCTTGGGGTTGGCCAGCGCGCGGTCGGCCATGATTTTAGATGCCCGCAGCGTGTCCCTGCGGTGGATCAGGTAAACCTCGGAGGCAAATCGAGTGAGGAACGTGGCCTCCTCGCAGGCCGAATCCCCTCCTCCCACCACGCAGACCGGAACATTCCTGTAGAAGGCCCCGTCGCAGGTGGCGCAGGATGTCAGCCCGTGGCCGATCAATGCGGATTCCCCCTCGATCCCGGTGTAGCGCGGGGATGCGCCG
The DNA here is from genome assembly GCA_026398275.1 of Verrucomicrobiota bacterium. GTDB lineage: Bacteria > Verrucomicrobiota > Verrucomicrobiia > Chthoniobacterales > Terrimicrobiaceae > QYQL01. The sequence continues at coordinate 10,146 of JAPLTF010000096.1, read as the reverse complement.
CTCGCGATGATGAGCGAACGCGTCTCGATCCACTCGCCATCCACTTTGACGCGGTGGGGTGAGCCGGGTTCACATTCCTCCACGACCCCGTAGCGGAACCGCGCCCCGAATTTCTCCGCCTGCTGGTGCATGCGCATGATCAGATCCGGGCCGTCGATCCCCTCGGGGAATCCGGGAAAATTCTCCACCGCCGTCGTCGTCGTGAGCTGGCCGCCGGGCATCCGCCCCTCCAGCACAAGCGGCGAGAGGTTCGCGCGGGCGGTATAGATGGCAGCAGTCAACCCGGCACATCCCGTGCCGACAATCATCACGTTTTCCATAGAACCGGGAAGTAAACACGAACTCCGCCCCGCGCGAAAACATTTATTCACGGGGATTTTTTGCGCGGGATTCGACACGTGGCGCGGGTCCATCGTAGAGTGTCCTCATGTCTTTTGTTCATCTCCATTGCCATTCCGAATACTCCCTGCTCGACGGAGCGATCCGGGTCGAGGATTTGATCAAAAAAGCGAAGGAGTTCGGCATGCCGGCGGTGGCGCTCACCGACCATGGAAACCTATATGGAGCGGTTCCGTTTTATCAGGCGAAAAAAAACTCGGGCGTGAAGCCGATCATCGGATGCGAACTCTATGTCGCGCCGGGTTCGATGACCGACAAAAATGCGTCGTCGGGCAAGGAGGCGGCTTTCCATCTGACTGCGCTGGCAGCTGATGAGGACGGTTACAAAAACCTGGTCAAGCTGGTCACAGCAGCGCACCTCGAGGGGTTTTACTACAAGCCGCGTGTGGACAAGGAGCTCCTCGCCAAACATTCGAAGGGCCTGATCATCCTCAGCGGATGCCTCAAGGGGGAGGTCAACTCCCTCCTCCAGGCGGGAAATTTCAAAGCGGCCGGGCAGGCGGCAGCCGGATACCGCGACATCTTCGGGAAGGAAAACTTCTTTGTGGAGCTCCACGACCACGGCATCGACGCTCAGCGGCGCGCGAATCCAGACCTGGTGCGCATCGCCCGCGCGCTTGATCTCGGCCTGGTCGCGGCGAACGACGTGCACTTCCTCGAACGCTCGCACCACGACGCGCACGACGTGATGATCTGCATCGGCACGGGCTCGATGGTGATGGACGAAAAGCGACTGCACTATGTCCCGGAGCTGTATTTCAAATCCGCGGAGGAAATGCGCGCGCTGTTCTCTGAGCTGCCGGAAGCTTGCGACAACACGCTGGCCATCGCCGAGCGCTGCCATTTTGAAATGGAGTTCGGCAAGGCCAAATACCCGGCTTTCGAACCGCCCACTGGAATCACCCGCGAAAAATATCTCCATGACCTGTGCTACGAAGGCCTGCGGGCGCGGTTCGGAGAGCGCGCCGAAACTGACGAGGTCTTGCGCACGCGCCTCGACTACGAGCTCTCGGTCATCGAAAGGACCGGGTTCGTCAGCTATTTTCTTATTGTCTGGGACTTCATCCATTACGCAAAAAGCCGGGGCATTCCTGTCGGGCCCGGCCGCGGCTCGGCGGCCGGCTCGCTCATCGCCTACGTCCTGGCGATCACGGATATCGACCCGCTCCGCTACGGGCTGATCTTCGAGCGGTTCCTGAACCCCGAGCGCATCAGCCCGCCGGATATCGACGTGGATTTCTGCATGGACCGCCGCGGCGAGGTGATCGACTACGTCAGAAAAAAATACGGCGAGCGGGCGGTCTCGCAGATCGTCACATTTGGAACATTGGGAGCCAAGAGCGTGGTGCGGGATGTCGGGCGGGTTCTGGGCTGGAGCTTCGGCGACGGCGACCGCATCGCCAAGATGATCCCGAACGAGCTCAACATCGACCTCGAGGGAGCGGCGAAGAAGAACCCGGAACTTGCCGCCGCCATCGAAAATGAACCCGCCGTCAAGCAGCTCTGGGACTACGCGAAGGTGCTCGAGGGCCTGAGCCGGAACACCGGCATCCACGCGGCGGGGGTCGTAATCGGCGACCGCAACCTCGACGAGTTCATCCCGCTCTGCCGCGGGAAGGAAAACGAGGTTGTCACCCAGTATGCGATGGGCCCCCTCACCGACCTCGGAATGCTCAAGATGGACTTCCTCGGCCTGAAGACGCTGACCGTGATGAACGAGGCCGTTCGGCTCATCCACAAAAAGGATCCGGCATTCGATCTCGCCACCATCCCCACGGAGGACAAGGAAACATTCGGGATCTACAACCGGGGCGAAACCCTCGGGATTTTCCAGATGGAAAGCAGCGGAATCACCGGCTTCTGCAAGAATTTCGACATCACGACGATCGACGACATCATCGCGCTCGGCGCGCTCTACCGTCCGGGACCGATGCAGTTCATCCCGGAATACATCGAGCGCAAGAAGGGTCAGAAAAAGATCGAATACATCCACCCCCTCCTCGAAAAGGTCTGCTCGGAGACCTACGGCATCATCGTCTACCAGGAGCAGGTGCAGCTCGCGGCGAGCGTGCTGGCGGGCTACTCGCTCGGCGACGCCGACCTCCGCCGCCGCGCGATGGGGAAAAAGGACAAGGAAAAGATGGAGAAGGAGCGCGTGAGCTTCGTCGACGGCTGCGAAAAAAAGAACGCCATCACGCCGAAGATCGCCAACGCCATCTTCGAGTTCATTCTCAAGTTCGCCGAATATGGGTTCAACAAGAGCCACAGCGCGGCCTACGGATGGATCTCGTATCAGACCGCGTATCTCAAGGCCCACTACCCGGTCGAGTTCATGGCCGCGATGCTCAGCTTCGACGCCAGCACGGTCGAGCGCCTGGCAGAGGTCATCGGCGAGTGCCGCCGCATGGAGATAGCGATCCGCCCGCCGGACATCAATACGAGCGACCTCAAATTCACCCCGCAGGAGGACGCGGCTGCAATCCGGTTCGGGCTCGGCTCGATCAAGAACGTCGGCTCCGGAGCGATGGAATCCGCCATCGCCGAGCGCGAAAAAAACGGCCCGTTCGAGTCGCTGGCCAACTTCTGCTCGCGCCTGGATTCCCGCACGGTGAACAGGAAGATCGTGGAGAGCCTGGTCAAGTGCGGGGCGTTCGACTGCTTTGGAAAATTCCGCTCGCAACTGTTTGCCGAGATCGAATCCGCCATGGGCGCGGCGGCATCGGTCCAGCGCGACCGGGCGAGTGGTCAGGTCTCGCTTTTCGGGGATCTGGACATGCCGGCCGAAAAGGGAACCGCTTCCGGCGCCGCAAAAGTCGAGCCCTGGCCGCAGCAGGAAATGCTCGCCTACGAGAAGGAGCTGCTCGGCTACTACGTGAGCGGACATCCGCTGGACCGGTTCGCCGGACATTTCGATTCCGGAAAATACTCGACCATTGCCCAGGCCCTGCAGACCGAGGAATCCGCCTCGTTCAAGCTCGCGGGACTGCTTTCCACAGTGGAGAAAAAATTCACGAAAAAGGACGGCAAGCCGTTCGGCGTCCTGCTGCTCGAAGATTTCACCGGGTCGCTGGAGATCACCGTCTGGGAGGAGGCCTTCACGAAAAATGCCGCACTCCTGGTCCCGGGGGCGGCGCTCGCCGTCAACGCCCGGATCGCGCGCCGCGACGACTCCGTCCGCGCCACCGCCACCTCGGTCGCCGCCCTGAAACCCAAAGCCTCGGTCAAACCGGTCCGCCTCCGCCTCTCGCGCGAGAAGATGCTGGAGGACGACCTGCTCCGGATTCTAGAATCCGTCAAGCGCCACCCCGGCCCACGCCCGCTGATTCTGGAGTTTGTCCGTTCCGACGGGCGCACAATCGAGATGGAGACCGGCGAGGAGTTCTCGGTCGGCGACGAGCGCGAGTTGCTCGAGGAACTTTCGGAGTTTATGGTTTAAAAACCAGCGGTGTCTCTCTTCTTACAATTTTTTAAATTCCCCCTCGTCCAACCCGGCTTGCTTGAGGATTGAACGAAATGTCCCCTTGGGCACATCTCCGGGGTGCATAGCCACATACGTCTGCCTCCCGTCGGCATGCCTCAGAACCACATGGGAGCCGCTTTGCCTGCGGATCTCGAATCCGGCACGCTCCAAACGGCCGAGAACCTCTTTTGCCTTGTAGGGCATTACGCCACCTCAAGCGTCGCAAGGATGGACTCGCCTGGAGTTTGGGGGGCTTTCCCTACGGCCCGCATCTCCTCCACCCAGACCGAAATGAGATCCCGTGCGGCAGCCATCGCCCCGTCGATTCCCCCGCCGTGGGTGGTAATTCCCAGCGATGGCACATGCGCGTAGTAGAATCCCGGCATCCCTTCCGATTCCTCAACGGGCTCGATTAAGACAGCGTATTTCATGAGCGGAAAGTAACACCGGACTGCCAGCCTGTCGAGATTCAGATGGATTCCCACAAGCCAAGTCAAATTGCCGCCGCAACGCAGGCGACGGCTATCAGGATGATCGTTTGGATTTTCATTCTAAGTAAGCCAAACGGTCGAGGGCAGAAATCGTCAACCAGCCGCTCGGAAAATCACTTCCTCGTTGGCAATCTCGGCGAGCACGGTTTCCCCCAATTTGATGCTGCCGGCGAGGATGGCTTCCGCGAGGGGCTTGGAAATCAGCCGTTCGATGGTGCGTTCGAGTTCCCTGGCTCCGTATTCCGGGCTGAACCCTTCCTTCACGAGCAAATCCACCACCTCCGGGGACAGGGAAACCACAATTTGGCGCTCAGCGAGGCGGGCGTTCAGGGCAGCAAGGCATTTCCCCACGATCTCGCGGATGTCGGCCGGGGCGAGTTGGTGGAATTGGACGATGGACGACAGGCGGTTGACCAGCTCCGGGCGGAGGTGGCTTTTTATCGCGGCCCGGATGCGTTCGTCCATCCTTGCCTGAATCTCTGCGGCGTCTTCCGGTTTTGCGCCGAAGCCCATTTCTTTCTTCGCAGCGAGTTCGCCCGAGCCGAGGTTGCTGGTCAGGATGATGACGGCGTTGCGGAAACCGCATTTCCGGCCGCTCGCATCGGTGAGGGTGCCTTCGTCGAAGATTTGTAGAAAGATATCGAGCACGCGGGGGTGGGCTTTTTCGATTTCGTCGAAAAGCACGACACTGTATGGCCGGGTGCGGACTTTGCCGGTGAGCTGGCCTTCCTCGTCACAACCCTTGTATCCCGGCGGGGCTCCGATGAGCTTGCTGACGCTGTGCTCCTCCATGAATTCCGACATATCGAAACGGACAAGGCTTGATTCATTGTGGAACAGGAATTCCGCGAGTGCCTTGGCCAGTTCGGTTTTCCCTGTTCCCGAGGGGCCAACGAAGAGGAACGAGCCGACCGGGCGGTTGGGATTGCCCAATCCTGTCCGCGCCAGACGCACGGCCTCCGAAACCGTCTTGATGGCCGCATCCTGTCCTTTGACCCGTTTGCCAAGCGCTTCCTCCATTGAGCGGAGCCGCTGGCCCTCGTCCTCGGTCAATGTGCCGACAGGGATCTTGCACCGGCTGGCGACCACGGCCGCTATCTGCTCCCGATCCACGGCACAAGGGAGCATGGGCGTCCCGCCCGTGATAGAATCTTTATGCGGGCGGGACGCCCACGCTCCAAACGTCAAAAACTTCGCTTGGGCGCAGGCGGTATCGAGGAGGTCAATCGCTTTGTCCGGCAGCCGGAAGTCGGGGAGATAGCGAACCGACCACTCGACGGCTGCGGAAATCGCCCCGTCCGTGATTTTGATTCCGTGATGCTCCTCCATGCGAGTGCGGATGCCCCGGAGGATTTCCAGTGCCTCATCCGGGGTCGGTTCCTCGACATCTACCTTCTGGAACCGGCGTTCAAGCGCGGCGTCCTTTTCGATGTGGAGCCGGTATTCCGCGATGGTCGTCGCTCCGATAACGCGGATCTCCCCACGGGCGAGGGCGGGTTTCAGGATATTCGCCGCATCCATCGAACCGCCGGCCTTCCCGGCACCCATCAATGTGTGGATCTCGTCCAGAAAGAGGACGATGTTGGAATCCGTCGAGGCTTCTTTGATGACCGCCTGCACGCGTTCCTCGAACTCTCCACGATATTTCGTCCCGGCCACAAGCAACGACATCGAGAGTTCGATGATCCGGGTTGCTTTCAGTTCCTCAGGGACTTTGCCCTGGGCGATCCGCTGGGCGAGGCCCTCGACAATACCGGTCTTCCCGACTCCCGCCTCACCGACAAGAATGACGTTGCACTTCCGGCTTTGGAGGAGTGTCTGGGCGATTTTGAGCATCTCCGGCTTCCGACCGATCACCGGGGCGAGTTTCCCGGCCTTGGCAAGTCGGTTCAGGTCACGGCCGAAATGTGCAAGGGCAGACGGCTTTTTCGGTTTGGCATCGGACTTGGCGTCCCGCTTGGGCTTGTCACCAGGAAGAGGGATTTTGCCATCTGCATCCCAACCGTAGTCAGCAAAACCCTCTGCCAGAACGCAGATTTCCAAAGCATCTACCAGCAACTTCCTATCTCCGCCGATGGATGCCAAGCAGTCATCAAAAATCGGATCGGGTTCACGCAAAAGACTGAACAGCACATGAACGGGCTTCGGTTGGCAGCCACCGATTTTCGCGAGGTGTTTTGCCGCCACAAACGCAGCACTCAAATCTGGATCCCTGTGTAATGGGCGAGGAGTGGGCTCTCCATTTTTGCCGAGACTCGCTCGTAAAGCGCGGCGGAGAGTTGTGGGGTTCAACTTCCCATCGGCAAGGGCATCTCGAACGGCCTGGAAATCTTGGGCGATTTGCGCTTCCTGATTCTGCACCTCTGGATTCGCGTTTTGGAGGAATTTGGCACAGTCAAGATCGCAGCCTTTGCAGCAGCCAATCCAGAAATGGTTTGGAAGGATCGCGTCAAACCCCGCCGCTGACGCCTCAATCTCGGCGATGGACCAGGCAATGTTGAGGGGGTGCGTTATCACAGCTCTATAATTTTATGGTTTCAGCGAGACATTGAATGCACGTATTGCCGGATGCCGCTCGAAACCTGGCAACTCACGAGCTGTATGTAAATAGCGCAGCGCGTCATCCCTGCGACCAGTTCCGGCAGCAATACGTGCCTTTTCCATGAGTCGCTTGAATCTTCTGGTATTGTGGCTGTATTCCGCCCCGCTTCTGGGCACTGCAAGGCGCAGGGCTGTTGTTCGATGAAGGTTCGCAATCAAAAGACTGGAGTTGTAAAGCGCCTCGGGATGGTCCGACTCTAAAGCCAAAGCCTGTTTTAATAGTGCTGATGCTTCATCTATTCTTCCCAGATCAACGAGAGAAACTGCCCGGTTGTTCAACGCATCTGGAATCAGTAGTTTTTCGTCTGGTTCGTCCAGTTCAAAATCCTCGCCGAAAAGCTCGCGATAAAAGCCGCACAAGAGCGCAGCGATTTTCTTGAAGTCAGTTGGGCGCTGCGCCGGGTTACGTTGAAGGCATTCCCCAAGAAGCTTGAATACCATGACGGGCATTTCAGGCATGCATCGAGTTCGTCGTCCCTGTTCGCCATAAGCGGTCAAGGCAGCACACGCCGCGGGACCATGTTGCCAACAAATGCCACCCATAAACATTTCCAAAACCGAAACTGCCCAGCTCCAGACATCAGTGGCAAAGGTCAACTCCCCGTAAGCGGCCTGCTCAGGAGAGCAATATCCAGGAGTCATTCCTCCTGCGTTGACAAACAGTGATGTGTCGTTCGCCGTGAGGCACCTGCCCGCTTTTGCCAAACCAAAGTCTGTCACTTTCGTAAGACCATCGGATGTCATCAGAACATTTCCCGGCTTTACATCACTGTGAATCAATCGGTGTTGATGTGCCCATGCGAGCCCCCAGGAAAACTGGATCGCTATGCCGATAATCCGTGCAACAATAGCTGCCTCTTCCCCGTGATAAAGCCGCTTTGAAGCGATCCAGTCCCGTAGGCTACCACCATCGACAAACTCGGCAAATACGCACGGAACATTTGAAACCTTCTTCGTGTAATGGCATGTCGCCACATGGGGATGAAGCCCAATGCCAACCCACGCTTCACATTCCTGCTCAAAAAGTATGACGGTATCAGGATCGCCAAGAAGTTCGGGTTTCGGATGCTTCAATGCCAAGTCGATATTCCATCCAAGATGCCGGACTCGATACACGGTTCCCATACCACCCGACGAGAAAACGGCAAGGATTTCGTAAAGGCCATCAATTACCGACCCAACTTGCCAACTTATCCGCATATCAATGACGTCTTCCTTTCATTTCCTTTGGAAGCTTTGTCAGGACCAACCGGGCTTCTTCATTGTTAGCGTCTATGCGTAAAATATCTTCTGCATCCTGACGGGCATCATAGGAATTGCCGAGTGCAGCAAATGCTTTCGCGCGGGCAAGAAGCACTCGATCATCAAAGCCACCATATATCAAGGCAGCTGTGGCGTCCTTTATGCAATCGGCGTATTTCTCCTTGTTAAGTTGAGCCTCGGCTCTGATCCGATATGCGATCGCATCTTTTTGAAGATGGAGTAAGACCGACGATGCGTTGTTGATAGCCTGATCATTGTCCCCGGTTTGTAAATATGCTTCGGCGAGGATCCTTAAACCCTCCGCATTTGCAGGGGATAATGAAAGAAGCCTTTTTGCATCGCTAATCGCCAGCTCATGCTCGCCGATCCAGACCAACGAACTGGCGCGAACAGTCAATGCGGATAGATTTGATGCGTTTATTTCGATACACTCGGACGCATCTCCCTCTGCGTCAGGGAAACGGTTTAGAAAGAAATGTGCTTCGGCGCGGAATTGAAAGGCCTTTTCAAGAAGTGCACCGTCTTCATTGTTGTCTAAACTAAGAAGCATATCGATTGCAAATGTAGCTTCCCGTGATGCGATCTGATAGCGCGAGGCGGCGTTACTTCTTTCTGCTCGTTGAACAAAGTCCGCAATTCGCTCTTGTTGAGTCGGGGTCTTGATCTTTCGAAGCCTCTCTGGAAGGACTGGGATCGATTTTACTGAACTGGAGGAAGTGATTCCTCGCGCCTTTTCGATGACTCCGATGGATCTCACATATTGGAGAGGCTTGGCTGGAGCGAGAGCAGGAACTGACTCATCGTAGCATTCAAACCAGGGGATTTCGTGCTTCGCGTATTGTTCCGCCGTTACTGGTGTTGGTGGAGCCTCCCGCCCTGTGATGAACTGGTAAACCTCGCTATTTACCAAGTGGATTACTATTGAGCCGCAATAATCTTCATCCCATGATTCTGATCCGTAAGTGTCTTCTACGATTTTTTGACTGATACTTCCCCCTTTCGCTATGCCCATTTCAACAACTCTAGGACTTGCCTCCTTTCCTTTGTCAGGCTGGTCGGCCATGAGCCGGGCGATATACTCGTCGATGGTCTCCCCAACTTTCCCGCCGACTCCTTCCGGGGTTTCTTCACCCATGCTCGGCTTGCTGCAAAGATCGCTATACCCTCGGTCTCCTCGAGCCATTAATTGTTGATGGCTGTCAGTGCGTCCACCAGAAAACAATGTCCCTTGAGAGAACTTTCTCTGGACTGGCTGTCCAAGATCGCCTGAAAACAGAGCCACATGAGAAAACTTTCTCTCATTCATTTTCATTTTCCGCAGTGCTAGCTGTTCAGGATCTTCAGAAGGAAATCGATCTTTTCTAGGATCAAATATTGTAAGCTGAAACCCACCGTGAATCTCCTCATCAGTTACTTGCGCTTCGACAGTAAATCCTTTGCCCAGTGGCATCGCAACAAACTGACCGACTCGGCCATCACCAGAGTTGATGCCATCAAGCCACTTTTGATCGGGAATGACAACGTAGTCCTGTTTGTGAGTCCGGATTTTCTCGTCGTATTCATCGCCGGTGACTGCATTCACTCGGCCAACGGCAATTTTGGCAGCGCAAGGCCGCCACTTTTTCCCCTCGAATTCGAGGAATAGCGCTTCCTTCTGATACAACGGTATAATAAAGCCGCCCTCGGAAAGCCATTTTTCAGGAACCTTTTCCGCATAGTCCTCAACACGGCAGATTGGCAACCGGCCAAAATCTGCCGGCAACGGATAATCTTTCCCGTCTTCTGGAATTCTGCCGCTTCGACGTTTTGAGTGGGTTCAAGCATGAACAATATTGAGTTGAAGACCGCCCGCTTTGAGGTAGGCAGCGATGCGGAAGTAATGGAAGTTACGGAAGCCGCGCGCCATGCGCTTGGCGATCTGGAGGATTCCGT
>JAPLTF010000085.1 GCA_026398275.1 Verrucomicrobiota bacterium | reverse complement strand
GCCGAAAAAGTCCTCGCTTTCCGTTGCATCAACGCGAGCCGCAGACTCGATTCCTTCTGGAAAGACCGCCTCAACTCTCAGGCCGCGCAGAACCACTTGCTACCCCTTGCTGCCTGACGGAAGATTTTTGTCCTGCACCCTCCGGAAAGAGGTTCTGCATGTTCTTCTTTATGGCATCCAATTCGGTGGTCATATTCTCCGTCCCCGTTGCGTGACTTTTGACGACTTGCTCCAGCGCACTGAGCCGGATTTCAGGGTTCGGCGCGTTATGCAGGAGGGCAAGAAATGCTTGCTTGGAGCGTGCGGCAGCCATGATATTCGGGAGCGCAGTGATGAAGGCATCCGAGTTTGCCGTCTCGATGATCCCGGCATTGACCGGGAGGGTCATCGCTATTTCCACAAGGTGGTCCAGCGTTTTCCGTGAGGCGGGGTCCGTTTCAAGTTGCTGGGCATGGGGAGCCGCCGCCAAGTAGTTCAGCGCCACTTTTGAGGAAATCGAAGGCTTGCCTGCCGCTTCGGAAATAGCGATGGACGCGAAAGCCGGATTCGCGGGTTCCGTCAACCGAGCGGCATACCATGCAAGGCATTTTGTGTTTTCCTCTCGTTGAGGGTTGGTCAGCGTTTGCTGGATCAGTGTCCGTGGCGATACCTGGCGATCTGCCATGTCCTGCAACAATGCCCCAACCATCGAATCGGAGGCACCGGAGAAAGTTGCTTGAAGGGAATCGGCTTGTTTTTCCAACTCCGCTTTGGGAACTCCTGCCAGAAAAAGACGCAAGGCGACACCTCTTCCCGCATCAGTGACACCCGCATCGGTCGCCACTGCAAGGAGGCTCGAAAAGTCTGTCGAATTGACCCACCAAGCCTGTTTGGGGAGTTGCATCGGCACAATCCGAGCATAGAGAGCGTTGGCATCTCCACCCTGGGCGGCAAGCTTTCTGACAAGGGCGCTGAGTTCTTCAACGGATTCTGGATCCCCGCTTTTCGATGCGGTCGCAGGAAGAGAGGTCGTGGATGGGGAGCCCGCCGCAACCGAGTGGGGAGAAGGACTGCCTGCTGCCCCCTGACCGAAAGGTTTGGGCGCAACGGGCCTTGAACGCAAGACGACGAATGAAAGCCCCAGCAATACAACGATGGCCAAGGCGAAAAGAGACCATATCTTGCGATTCTTCATGGTCATTGAAGAGCTGTTGCCACCTCAGACAGCACCGGGGTCGAGTTTTCGGAGACATCGGGGATCACGCAATGGGAGCAGCGGAGGCCGTCCAATCCGTCGGCGACGAAGATCAGGCCAGTTGCGCGGAGAGGGAACGAAGATCCGAGGAGGACCAAAGCCAGAACAACAGCTTTTGCCCACCTGCCCTCATGGCGGTGGAAATTTTTCATGAGATTTTGTGTTCCGCGCTGGCGCGACAGGGTGGTTTCTCCGTGTTCAGCGGCCGGGCAATGCACTGCCCATGCCGAGAATCGGAGAAATTGAACTGCCAGAGAATGATGTTTTCTATTCGTATTTCTTATGTCAAGCAGGGAATCGGATCACTCTGAACAGAAAACGGATTTTATACACGTATAAAAAAACTACGCGGGTCAAGGGATAAAAAGAGACGTGCCTTCACGGATCAGTCCCATTCATGCGAAACGCAATGTGCTCGGGCCAAAGTTGAAAAAACTTCGCCTCGCGCGGGGCCTGATGGCCGTTTCTGTGTGCGCGGCGTTGCAGCGGCGGGGATGGGACATTTCCCAATCGGTCTTTTCCCATTTGGAATCCGGCAACCGCCTGCTGACCGACACCGAGTTGTTGCTGATCCTGAAAGTCCTAAAATGCCGACTGAGTGATTTGGAGTAGAAATTTCGAGGGTTAGCTGGATCGTGGTCCCTGACTCGGCACTCAAGTGCGCACTTGGCAATCTGCTTTGGTTTCCGCTCGTGCTTCTTTTTCGGATTGCAGTTGCAACCGGTGTGGGAGACTGAATTCTCCAGATCTCCATTTTTGAAAAACTGCCCGGTCGAGTACCGTTTTTTCTGAATTCCTCGAATGGAAAAGGCGTGAAGTAAAGTCATGGCCGATTCTCTCGTTTCGCGGATTTTTTGCGTCATCTGAAGTTGCTCCCAACCGGGAGCAGGCCCGGAGTTTTTCTGTGCCAAATTGGGCGCATGAAAATTATTGCAGCTCTCTCATCCTTCCTTCTGCCGCTGGCGCTTTGCGCCGGGCCGATCACCCAAAAGCCTCTGGATGAATTTGTCATCTACGACATTCCGGTGGCGTCGAAATCGGGGACGACTACCCTTATGTTCCCGTCAGAAATCTCCGGCCTTTTCGCGAAGTCTGTTGCGACGCAGGAGCAGGAAAATGCGGGATTCCTGATTTCGTTCACGCCGGGGAATTTTTATTTCAGCATCCGGGCGCTGAAATCCGATGCGGAGGATCATCTGACGGTGATTTTCAACCGCAAGGCCTACGTCCTGCATTTGAAGGCATCGGATCAGCCTTTCTACAACGTCACGTTCTATCAGGATGAACGGAAGGGGAAGGATGGTGGCCGCGCCTCCATTGTCCCGGAGCGACTGCTCTCCCTGATGGACAAAGCCAAGGCCTATCCGCTCTTTGCGGCGAATCGCCCGGATGCCTTGGCCGGGGTTCTCCATGCGGCACCGGGCATCCCGAATTACTACGAGGGTTTCACGGTGCGTATTCGTGACGTGTGGCGGTTCGAGCAGGACGACACGCTGATTTTCCGCGTGGAATTGGAGAACACGTCCGACCGGCCCATTTTCTACAAGCCGCAGGGCCTGGCCGTCCGGTTGGATGACCGGATTTATACGCAATCGCTCGCGGATGCGTCCGGCGTCATGCCGCCGAAGTCGGTCACTCCGGCATTCTTCGCCATTACCGGCAACGGGCATGGCGGACGCAACAATCTCGATCCCGACAACAAATGGAACGTGCTCGTCGTGCGTGCCGAAACCTCAACCTCTGACTTCAAATGAATATCCGCAAACTCTGGACTGAACTTTTTCAAAAAACCGCCGGTCGGCTGATCCTGTTCCTGCTGGCAGGAGCCTTGGTCTTCGCTTTCCTGTTTTCCGGGAAAGGCCGCCGCTCGACTGCGGCCATCAATCCTTCTGTTCCCGCACAAGCAACCACGGCGAAGGGATACACCTTCACAGAAGAAATCCCGGTTACTCCCCCTGCGCGGCCACCCGCCCCAGCTTCCAAGGTGGCCGACAGTTCCGCCTCACGGCCATCATCGACACCCAAGCCACCGCCGCCAATTCCCCAGGCCATCTTTGCCACGCGGGAGGTGGCGCGCAGTGAATCGTATCTTCCCTTCGGGCGGCTTCTCCGATGCGAACTGGTCAACACCGTGGATTCCACCAACATCGAAACCCCAATCATCGGACTCATCACCGAGGATGTCTGGCACGATGCTCGCTTGATCATTCCGGCAGGAACGGAAGTTCACGGTATTGCCCAAAAGACCGCCGCCCGCGAACGGATTGGCTCCGAGAGGAAATGGGTTGTCGTTTTCCAGGATGGCCGGGAATTGCCGCTCTCCGGCACGGTTCTCGATTATGCCCCCGATGCGGCGAAGCCGGGAGGCTGGAGCGAAACCGATGGTTCTGCCGGTCTTCGCGGTTACATGATCGCTTCCGATAAATTCGCCGAGGCGAAGGCGGTTCTTGCCGCCATGATTTCGGCGGGGGCCGGAGCATTTCCGCAGACAACGAATCTGATTTCTCCTCTGACCGGGGGAGCGACCCAGATCCAGAACGGCGGATTCACAGACGCCATTTCCGCAGGGATCCAAGCCGGCGGACAAATCTACTCCCAGCGTCTTTTGGAGAGTCTGAAAAACGATCCTTACTACGTCCGGGTTCCTGCCGGGACGCTCTTTTACCTCTACGTCACCCAAACCGTGGACTTGCAAAAAGCCACAACCGGCCTCTCCGCATCCAACCCAACAAACCCATGAAATACCTGATCGCCATACTCACCCTCTGCCTGTGCTCGGCGTGCGCCACCCGCAAGCCGGTCAAAATTCCGTCGAATCCTGCCGTTGCTGGCGTTTCCCGAAACGACATGCCATGTGTGAGGTTTCCGGAAACCGTGAAAGCATATCCGGCAGGCCGCTACACGGATCCGAATTACCCGGATGAAATGCACGAGCGTCACACGGTCTATCGGCGGGAACAGTCCGCCGATTGGAATTACCGGCCATCGGAACCCTACGCGTTGCCGATGGGGCCAACCGTGGCAAAGTCCAACCCCTCGCCAGGTTTTTACCAAGTGGCGGACGAGGAGCAGCGTAGCGCCCAGCAGAAGGCGTATGCCGAGACCCTTCTGGAACAAAACCGCGCCATGAAAAAGCGCGTCGAGGATTTGCAGCGCGAGGCCGCCAAAGTTCCTCAACTCCAGCAGGAGGTTGAACGTCTCAAAAGCCAGCCCGATTTCACTCCGTCGGCGTCTCCGAGCCCCGTCAAATCCTCGAACGACGATGCCTTCTCCTCCGCAGAGCCGCCGCTCCCGGAGGGGGAGGGAATTTCTGACCCGTGCGGGATCGTCCTCTTCGCTGAGGACAACGACGAGAGCCAGGCATTCCTGCTTTCCCAGATGCAACTCAACGACGAATTCGCCGCCGAACTAGAATCCCTGGAGCTGCGCAGACGTGAATCGCTTTTCCCCGCCCCGCTCCTCCGCCGCAAGCAATTCGCATTTCTCACCAAAAACATTCTATGAAAACCACCAAACCAGCCAACGTCACAGTCACCCTCGATGAGGACACCTTTGCCACCTTCACGGAGGCATCGGAAATCGTCGAGAAAGCCGGGATCCGCGTTCCCACCAGTCAGCTTGTTCAAACCATGCTGAATGCGGAGATCCAGCGTCTCAGCGCTCGGAAAATCGCCCAGCGATTCCTGAAATCCGTCATCCAACAGATCGGCGGATTGCAGAACGGAGCCCTCGACGACGAAGACGAGGAGACCATCCCACAAGTCCGGGCCGCCAAAGCCTGAATTTCGAAAACCGAAACCGTTCAACCGCCGGATTACGGGGCCGCAAGGTCGAAACGTCCGGCACAACCAAACATGTCAAAATGGCAATCGCATCACCAAAAAAGAAAGAAGAGCTGGCACAACAGTTCAAAATCAACCCCGAAGTGAACACCCGGCTGGACGCCTTCATGAAGGCAGAACCCGGCCTGATCGAATACGTCAAGGAACTCCCCCGCGAGCAGTTGGAGCGAAAGTTCCTCCTGCGCAAAATGCAGGATCAGGAGCAGAAACAGAACTACACCGCGAAGGTCAAATCCTGGCTTGAAAAGCCGGAACAGTCCGACCTGGTGAAGAGCATCAAGGCCACCATCAGTCCGAACATGACCGCCGAAAAGCAGGATCAGGTCATTGTCACCCAGGCAAAAAACTTCATCCGCAACACCGGCATCAAACTCGGCTGACGAGTCTCAAATCCCTCCGGTTTCTGTTCGGTCCCATCCCGGACAGATTGACATCAAAAAATCATCCCCGCACCCACGATTATGTTTTCGACAAAAAAACTCACTGGCAGCCACGAGATTCTTTCATTGATGAATTGCCGTCGCCTGCCAGCACGACTGAGCACGGGAGAGGCGTCAGCAATCCTGGGATTTCAGGAGCATGACATCGCTCCGCTCATTGCAGCAAAAATGCTCAGCCCACTCGGAAAACCCGCGCCGAATGCTCCAAAATATTTTGCCTCAGTGGATGTCCTCGCCGCTTCCCAGGATCGCGAATGGCTATCTCTGGCTACGCGTGCGCTCGCGAAATACTGGCAGGGCAAGAATGCTAGAAAAAAAGCAGACAGCGGCCGCTTGGCTCCGTTTGAAGCTGCTGCCTGATTTTTCTGAAGCACATCAAAATTGTGCTGGATCAAAAGCGGCGGCTTCCCGGCTGACACGGCGATTCGTTTGAGTCCCCCTTTCTCATGTCAGGCCACCAAGAGGGCCTCAGGCTTCTCTTTCGCGATGGTGAGAAGCTTTAGCGCGGCTCCGCTGGGGTTTTTGTAGCCGCTCTCCCACGAAATGTAGGTCTTCATCGGGACATTCAGAATTTCCGCAAAGATGGCCTGACTTGCGCCCCATTTTTTACGGATAGCGCGAATTTGGGTCGGTTTCATCGGTTGGAGCGCTTTCCGCTCTCGAGTGCGGAGATCCCCGGATCGGCCTTCGCGATACAGGCGCACGGTGTCTTGCACGGCTGCGATCAACTCGTCGCCGTTGAATTCAATTTCCACTGGTGCTTTTTTCATAGTCATTTGAGGTAGGCTGCTTGTGAACGGAGGGCCGCTTTCTGGTCAGCGGTCAAATCACTCTGGCGGCTCTTCGTGTAAAGGAAGAACAGAAAGATCGCGGCCCTGTCCATCAAATGGAAGTATACGACCCGCGCTCCACTGCTTTTTCCTCTGCCTGGCATTTTCATGCGAATTTTTCGAAAGCCTCCTGTTCCCTGAATCAAGTCGCCTCGTTCGGGATTGGCCAGAAGCTCGTTTTCCAGTTCCCGTAAGGATTCCTCCGCATCCAGTCTGGTGATTTGTTCCGTGAATTATGACGACTCAATAAAGAGGATATTCATATACTACTTAGTGGTATGACTGGCAAGTGGACATTTACGAAACTGCAGCTTGCGCGCGGTGTTGGGGTTCGAGCGAAACACGCGGCATGGTGATGATGTTGTGCTGAGCGCGAGACTCGTATTCATCGAGCGGCGGCACCACGACCTGAGCGCCCTTGGCGTAGGCTTCGTGCACAGCTCGGCTGCTGTGGCCAAGGGCATCTTGTGCGAACCGTTGCGGGTATCCGCACACCTTTGCCCGCTGAGCCCATGAATGGCGGTAGCTGTGCAGGCTCACCCCGGATACCCCAGCGATGCGGCAGCGGCGGCGGAACTCCGTGGCGCGGGCATTCGCTCCAGCCATCTTGATCGTGGGAAAAAGTGGCCCGAATCGGGGCCGCGTTTCTAAAATTTCCCGCAGACGCTTGCCGATACTCAGGCGGGCGGGCTCGCTGTCCTCTCCGAGTTTCTTGCGCCGGTAAACGAGCTGTCCGTTTTGCCAGTCGATCTTGTCGGCCTCTAACTCCGCCGCGTCCGATTGGGCAGCTCCAGTTTCGTAAAGGAATTCGTAATACGACCGCTTTTCCGGGTTCTTCTCGCTGGCGATAATCCGGGCGTGTTCCTCCAGTGTGATCGCCCTCTTGCTCTTGCCCCGAACCTTCGGCCATGCACGCTTCACCAGAATCGGCCAAGCCAGCCAGCCAATATCGAGCGCGAGGTTGTGTAGACGCCGCAAATAGTGGGCGAAGGAATTCCCGTTTCTGTGCAGGAGGGTCAGCAGTTCTTCCGCCGTGGTTTGCACGAGCGGACGTGAGCGGAGGGGATCAAACGACTTGGCGTCCATCGCTCGCTGGCAGCGAGCGCGGGATGATTCGATGCCGTGCGTGCACATTTCGGCCATGACCTCGGCCCAAGTGCGCGCGCTTATACGAGGGTCATGCGCCGTCAGGTAAGTGCGGGCAATGGCGAGGTTGAGAGTTGGCTGACGGTAGGACTCGTTTTTGCTGTGCAGCAGTTTTTCCGCCACTTCGCGGTCGCGCGTTTTCAGGCTTCCTTGCTTGGAAGACTGCTGATCCTGCCAATAGAAAACCCCGTTGGCGCGCTGGTAGATTCTGAACTTGTTGAGCATGTTTTTTCTCCGGTTGTAGGAGATAACACGCCCTCATCTTTTCCGTTACCGAGCAGAGACCGAGTTCGCACAGAGTTGGAACGAATTTTGCAATTCCAAAATGGCTTGCTGGCACTTTTGCTGGCAATCGGCCGTTTTCCGCCTTTTGAAGTCAATTAAATCGCTGCGAAACAACGATTTATAAAATGGCTCCTGAGGTAGGACTCGAACCTACGACCAATCGGTTAACAGCCGACCGCTCTACCACTGAGCTACTCAGGAATAATTGCCGGGGAAGGGGAGTAAACAGCAGGTCGGGCGGGCGATCAAGAGGAAATTGGCGAATCCCGCAGGACTCAGACGCCCTTGTAGTGAAGGCTCAGCACGCGGATGCTTTCCGCTTCTTTTTCCGCCGTGTAGAGAAAGAGCTGGAGGGACGTTGTGGCCTGCACCCATTGATACCCGATGAGCGTCTGAAGGATTTCGCCTTCCCTTGTCTTCTGCCGGGCGATGACGCGTCCCATTCCGTATCGGTTGTCAATGTTCCTGCGCGTCTGGTCGAAGAACTGCGCGTATTGCACCGAGTCCCACGAGGAGTCGCCGTAGTGGAGCTCAATCTCGTTCAGCGAATCCGAATCAAAGTAGAAAATGACCCGCTGAAGGAGTTTCTGCGGGATTCCCTCGACGACCAGGACATTGCGATTCTGGACGGTTTTCCGCTCGACCACCCGCGCCTGAACTTTTGCCAGGCTTTCCTCCAGGCGCTGGGCGGACTCGCCCCACTGGAAATTAAACGGCACGCGGATCTCCTCCTCCGAGCGGGCGGAAGAAAAGCCAGCGAGCAGGAGAATCAGGATCAGCAGCGGCCGGAAAAGAGGCATTGAATGCAGACTCTCAAAAAAACAAGGCTTCACGTCAATGTCGGGGAAATGAAATCTCTCAAGAAATCATTTGCCAAAATCACAAAAACCGACAATAAGCGCATCAAGCAGATGTGGTCGTGATTTGGTGAATGCGCTGTGCGGAAGATTCCGGCGGCGGTTTGAAACCCGGTAGTCGGGAACAGTCTCCGATCCCAATGCGCTAATAAATACTACCATGGGTAACAAACTATACGTCGGCAATCTGTCGTTCAACACCACAGAAATCGCCATTCAAGACCTGTTCTCTCAGTGCGGCACTGTTTCTGAAGTGATGCTGATGCAGGATAAATTCACCGGCCGCTCGCGCGGATTCGCATTCGTCACGATGGGCAGTGATGCGGAAGCACAGGCCGCAGTCACAACCTTCCACGGCAAAGACCTTGATGGGCGTGCGTTGACCGTCAACGAAGCCCGTCCCCGCGAGGACCGTCCGGCAGGCGGCGGCGGTGGTGGTGGACGTTTCGACGGACCCCGCCGTGACTCCCGCGACGATCGTCGTGGCGGTGGTGGCGGACGCAGCGGTGGCGGCGGACGCGATTTCCGTCGTTAATCCTTCAACACAACTTTAATCGAAGGCACCGGGAGACAATGTCTCTCCGGTGCCTTTTTTTATGCCCGCCATACACGGCTAGGTCATGAACAAGCAGAAAACAGACGAATCCAGGTCCGGTGATGCGAGACAGCGCGTTGGCCAGTGGGCGTGCGTGACGCTGGTGTTTTCCAGCATGGTGGGGACCGGGGTGTTCACGAGCCTGGGGTTTCAGATCGGGCCGCTGCCGTCGCCGTTTGTGATTCTGCTTCTCTGGGCGCTCGGGGGAATCGTGGCGCTGTGCGGGGCGCTGAGCTATGCGGAGCTGGCCGCCGCGCTGCCGAGGTCCGGGGGCGAATACCATTTCCTGTCGCGGATCTTTCATCCGGCGCTGGGGCTGATGGCGGGGATCATCTCGGTGTTTGTGGGATTCGCCGCGCCGATCGCGCTGGGGGCGATGGCATTCGGAAAGTATGTGGCTGCGGCATTTCCCGGAATGCCGCCGCTGATTTCGTCTGCGGGCGCGGTTCTCGTGCTGGCATTGGTGCACGGGATGAGCCTGAATGTGAGCGGACGATTTCAGATCCTCGCAACCGCGTTCAAGGCCGCCCTGATCCTCTTCTTCATCATCGCGGGGATGCGGCTGGCTCCCGGCGCGGATTTCCGGCCGAAGTCCGGGGACATGGCGCTCATCCTGAGCCCGTCGTTTGCGATTTCCCTGATGTTCGTGATGTATGCCTACTCCGGCTGGAATTCCGCGGTCTACATCGCGGGCGAGGTCCGCAATCCGGCGAGAACCATTCCGGGAGCGCTGATGGCGGCGACGATGGCGGTGACGGTTCTTTATGTGGCGCTGAACGCCGTTTTTCTGGCGAGCGCGCCAGCCGGGGAACTGGCGGGAAAAGTCGAGATTGGCGAGATTGCCGCGCGGCATTTGTTCGGCGCGGGCGGCGGACGGATGATGGCGTGCGTGATTGCCACGGGGCTTGTTGCGGCGCTGAGCGCCTTGACCTGGGCCGGGCCGAGAGTCGCGCAGACGGCGGGGGAGGATTTTCCGTCGCTCGAGTGGTTTTCCCGCCGGGCAGCCGCGGGAGTGCCGCAGCGCGCTCTGGCATTCCAGACGTTCATTGTGCTGATCCTGCTGGTCTCCTCGTCGTTCGAGTCGGTGTTGATCTATGCGGAGTTTGCCCTGGTCTCCTGCTCGTGCCTGACCGTGCTCGGGCTCCTTGTTTTGAGAAGGCGCGAGCCATCGCTTGCTCGTCCGTTCCGGTGTCCGTGGGTGCCGATTGTGCCAGTGGTCTTCCTGGGAGTCGGGGTTTTCAGTCTTTCTTACACTTTTGTTGAGAGGCCGGTGCAGGCCCTGGCCGGGGTGGCAACATTGGTGGTGGGAGCGGGTTTGTATTTCCTTGTCCGGCCGGATCGATCTAAATGAGTCCGATGATGCGCATAGTGCTGGTGCTTTTGCTGCTGTGTCCGGCGGGGTTCGGGCAGGAGGTGAGGAAGGCGGTGCCTGTCAGCACCTCGACGTGGGATGCCCGGGCGAAGTTTCTTGCCGGGATCCCGCTGGATCCGCCCGAGCCACTCGCCGCGATGCAGCAGCGTCCCGCGTATCGGGCGCACGCGGCGGAATTTGAAAAAATGTGGGCCCGCTACAACGAGCACTACTTTACTCCCATGCGGGCGTGGTCGGCTGCGGAGCTGGCGCCGAGGATCCCGATGGGCGCGCCCGTCATCTATTTTTTCGGTGGCCCCGACGCAATTACCCCGCTGGCCTGTTTTCCCGACGCGCCCGACTTCCTTCTCGGGGGGTTGGAGCCGGTCGGCAGCGTGCCGAATCCTGATGCCCTGCCGCCTGAGCGCCTGGAGGCGGCGATGGCGAGCCTGAGGAAATCGACCGACGTGATCCTTTCGTTCGGATTCTTCATCACGAAAAACATGAAGTCCGAACTCGATGCGGGGGAGTTCAAGGGCGTCACCCCGATCATGCTCGTCTTCCTGGCGATGAGCGGGTGCGAGGTTCTCGATATCTCGTATTTTGGGGTGGGGGGAGACGGGCATTCCGTGGAATGCGCGGCGGGGAGCCAGGCGAAGGGCGAGCTGCCGGGCGTGAGGATCACGTTCAGAAAAAATCCGGAGTCCGCCCCGCAACGCATCCATTACGTGCAGGCCAACGTCGCGGACGAGGAGCTGAAATCCAGGAGCGGGCTTCTCCATTGGGCCGGGGGATTCGGCCCGGGGAACGTCTATCTGAAGGCCGCTTCCTACCTGCTGCACGAGTCGTATTTTTCAATGATCCGGAGCTTTTTGCTGGGTCAGGCACGCTCGGTGCTTCAGGACGATTCCGGAATCCCGTTTTCCTTTTTTCAGGATGGGGAGTGGCGGGTGTGGTTCTTCGGCACCTACACGGGCACGCTGGACATCTTCAAAAAAGACCACCAACCGAAGCTGGTTGACGCGTTTCGAACCAGCGGGGTGCCGCTGCCTTTTGGAACCGGATACAAATGGAGGGTGGGGCAGTCCAATCTCCTGCTCGCCGTCAAACAAGCTCCCCCGAAAGCGGAGGCTGTTGTCACTGCTCCTTCGAACTGAAGAGCGCCTGAAGAAATGCGGGGTCCTTGAATTTCGAAGGATGCCCGAGCCGCACGATCACGGCACCGAGCGAGGGAATGACATAAACCCTTTGGCCGCCTGAGCCCGCCATGCAGACGAGATCCCGCGGAGCGAGATTCGAGAGGCTCATCCGACTCCAGTCCTCCCTCGTCAGGTGGGCTCCGATTGCATCCTCGACGTCGCGCGCCCTGGCATTTCCTGCGGCCTTGTTGAGCCAGAAGCCAAGCCCATAAGCCGGATTCGCCGGCGTACCGGAAAAGGCCGGTTTGAATTTTGCATTCGGAGCACCGGATCCCTTGCCGCATGCGAGAACAAAGCGCCCGATTTTTAAAAGATCTTCCGGAGTCAGGATCGCCCCTGCCGAAAGGTAGATGTGGCCCCGCCGGTCGGTGCGCCAATCGAGCGGGTGGATGCCGAGCTTATTGAGGAAACCGGTGAGTGACTGCCGCGCGGAGTCCGGTGAGGCATCAGACGGATTCAGCGCCTTTCCCACCAGTTCATAGTGGGATGGCCCGTATGCGAAATGGACCCCGGGCGGTGATTCCTCCGGCAATGATGCAGCTGCTTTGCGGACATCGGGAAGGTTTTTTTTATAGAGTTTTTCGTAGCCCGTAGAAATCCCGGACGTCTGTGAGAGAAGCTGCCGGAGAGTGATCGGCACCCGGCCGCCTGCCGCCAGGACCGCGGTTTCGAGCGAGGGGTGGTGAAGGCTCATGCAGGTGAGTGCGGTGAGGGTTTTTGTGATGCTGAAAACCGGAACAGGGGATCGCGGATGGTATCCCGGTTCGTAAAACGTGGCGTCCGGCTTCCCCGCCCGGCTGACGATAAGGACCGTGCCCCCGGTATTCCGCGAGTAGCGCGCCGCACCCTCCGGGTTGAAATGAAAATCCGCACCCGGCGAGGATGCCCACCCTGCGGGCATGAGGAGGATCGCCAGCAGTTTGATGGAATGCCGCCTGCCTTTCCGCGCAAGGCAGCGAGGTGGTTTTCTCATCAGCCGGAGATGGCCGCGCGTCCGCGATGCGGAGGCAGTCCGACCGGTATGGGCGCGTCCTCCTCCTGCTTGAGCCTGCGGTAATAGGAGGACGGCGTCCAGATGCCCCATCCCGACTCCCAGGAGTGCTCGCAATCGGCGCATCGC
Organism: Verrucomicrobiota bacterium; assembly: GCA_026398275.1. Classification (GTDB taxonomy): domain Bacteria; phylum Verrucomicrobiota; class Verrucomicrobiia; order Chthoniobacterales; family Terrimicrobiaceae; genus QYQL01. The sequence goes on along the minus strand of JAPLTF010000085.1, from coordinate 11,813 downwards.
ACGAACTGCGGCTGCCCGGGAACCCAGGGGTTCTCGCTTTCGCATTCCGGGCAGATCGTCACAAAGACAGGCTGCCCCTGAAGAATGGCGTCGGCATTTTTTTCCACCGGCACATCAATGTCTCCCGCCTCCAATGGCAGCTCAAAATTGCGCTCGCGGCTGCACCGCTCGAAATACCGCTTCTGCGTGGCATCGAGAAGTTTTGCAACCCCCGCCGTGCTGAGAAAGCGGCGATCCCTGCGGTCATCGAGCATGTGGAGGGAGAGGAGGAGTTTGATCCTGGCCTTCGTCGTCAGGCGGATGTGCAGGTCCGCCGCCAGCGTGGAGAACATCTCCGCGAGCTCGGGAGGTGAGGGCAGGGAGAAGTGCATTGTGGCCCGGAAGAGCTCCTCGGTCTCCGCCGAACTCCGCATGATCGGCCGCACGCTGTCGCGCGATCCGGTGAAGATCAAAATCGTGTCCTCGCCGCAGGCGGCCAGGACCTGGCGCAGCGTCTCGCGGGACTTCGTGGAGGAGAGCCGTGAATCATGGCGCTCGACGTGCGAGGACGCATGAAGGAGCAGGATTCCGCCGCGCGCAGCCTCCACGGCCTGGGGAACGGCGAGCCCGCCCAGAAGAAGGTCCTCCATGGCGGCCTCCACAACTTTGCCCCCCGGCGTGAGAATGCCGAGAGTCCCCAGGGACTTGGCCAGGAGCGCGGCCGCCTGGCGCCGTCCGCTGCCTTCTTCCCCTTCAAAGATACAATGGAATTTCAGCGGAGGAACCGGCATCCCCCGCTTGCGCCGCTGGATGGCGGCGTGGGCCTGGTGCATGAGGGTTTCCATGACCTGCTTGGATGCGCTCATGCCGATCACCTGATGAATTTCGGCAAGCACGGACGAGAGGATGTCGCCGTGCGAATCGCTTGGCGGCGGCGTTTCGCTGCGCTGGGTCAGGTGCCCATGCATGGACTGGACATCCAGGCCGGCGGAGGCGTCCATGATGCAAAAATCGATCGCCGCGGTGGTCACCTGATCGAGCGTGACATGCGCGTAATCCTTGGAAGCCTGCTCGGCAAACACGCAGCCGTGCATATGGAGCGGTCCTCCGCCATGCATCATCAAGCCACCCATGACCTGCTTCTCAAACTCGCAAAAAAGCATCTCCACATTCTTGCAGTCGATGAAATGCGCGCCGAGTTGGTTCTCGATGAAGAGCGTGCCCGCACAGTAAACCGGCGTGCCATCCGCGTGGAGACCGGCTCCCGGGTTGCCGTCCTCATTCCGGAATGAGCTTTCGATGCGCGAATGGTGGATGCTCAATCCGCCCGCCGCTTCGGCGGAGACGCCCACCTTGCAACCTGACACCGTCGTTCCCAAAATTTCCGCCCTGGCCCCGCCGTCGAGCATCAGCCCCACCTCGGCGCGCTCGATGCGTGAGTTTTCAAAATAGATGGATGAGTCGCCCCCGCCGGTATGGATGCCGCCGGAGATGAGGCAGTTCGACAGGATGATGCATCCCCGGGTCTGCTCCACGGCCGGGCTGTCCCCGTCACTGGAAACGATTTGAATTCCCGAGAGCCAGAGCGAATAGTCCCCGTCAGCGAGGATGGCCGGTCGCTTGGCCGGTCCGAAGAACCGCACGGTTCCAGGACGTGCCGCACGGATGGCCAGGGACCTCGAGATTTTTGGTGCGGGATAATTTCCCGGCGGGAGGATGATGCAACCATCCCGGTGGGCCTTCCGGACCGCCGTCAGATACGCGTTCTCCGGCGTGGAGCCGTCCTCGGGTTCCGGGATGACGATATCGCGCACTCTGGAGGGAGGGTGGAGCTTTTCCAGAACGCCCTGGAGCGCGGAGGGACGAAGGGAAGACTTCATTGGTGATTGAAAATAAGCTGAGGCGCCATGCTTGAAGGAAAAATTTGATTCTGTTCAGGGAGCACGAAAAAGTCCAGTTGAATGCTGACACAAGCGGATCGCGCCGTTCATGAGCCGATTTCCATGTTGCTTTTGAATCATCGCCAGAGCAACCTAGCACGGATCTCTTCATCTCCCAATTCCCACAATGAGCCATTCTCCAAGCAGCCTTGACCAACTCAAACAATTCACCACGGTCGTCGCGGATACGGGGGACTTCGAGTCCATACGGAAATATACTCCTCAGGACGCCACGACGAACCCGACGCTGATCTTCAAGGCCGTCCAGCAGACCGAATACAAGCACCTCCTGGACAAGGTCATCGCGGACAGCCGCGGCAGCTCGCTGGCGGGGGAGGCGCTCCATCGGGCCATTATCGATGACCTGCTGATCGCGTTCGGCCGGGAGATTCTGTCGATTGTCCCCGGGCGTGTGAGCACGGAGGTCGACGCCAGGCTTTCCTTCGATGTCGATGCCACGATCAAAAAAGCCCGCTGCCTGATCTCCCTCTACGAAAAATCGGGCACACCGCGGGAGCGGATCCTCATCAAGATCGCCTCGACGTGGGAAGGGGCCCGCGCTGCGGAGATCTGCCAGAAGGAGGGAATCAACTGCAACCTGACGCTGCTCTTCTCGCTGCCCCAGGCGATCGCCTGCGCCGATGCCGGAGTCAGGCTCATCTCACCGTTCGTGGGACGGATCTACGATTACTACAAAGCCACCACCGGAAAAGAATTCTCCGGGGCGGAGGATCCCGGGGTCCAGTCCGTCGAAAAGATCTACACGTATTACAAGAAGTTCGGCTACGCAACCCAGGTCATGGGCGCGAGCTTCCGCAACACCGGCCAGATCGAATCCCTCGCCGGCTGCGACCTTCTGACGATCAGCCCCGATCTTCTGGAGGAATTGCAGACCTCCGACAAAGTGCTGGTCCGCAATCTCGATCCCGTCGCGGCGGCCTCGGCTGCCGTGGAGCGGATTTCGCTCGACGAAAAGCTGTTCCGCTGGATGCTGAATGAAGACGCGATGGCAACGGACAAGCTTGCGGAAGGAATCCGGAAGTTTGCCGCCGACATTGTGAAACTGGAAGGCATCATCAAAAAATCTCTATGAAATCCTCGATTCTCTTCCGCGCAACCCTCCTTTCTCTGCTCGCCTTTCTCTCCGGCCCGCTCCCCGCCTCAGCCACCGGGCATCCGGGTTCCGTGCCGGTCCTTCTCGGCTTGGATTCTGTAAAAAAGGAGCTCGGGCTGACAAAGGTCCAGTGTTCAAAGCTCGAAAAGATCCGATCGGATTTCAAGGCGGATGCGCGCTTGATCACCACGCGCAACCCCTCGACCGCCGTCGAGAAAACAGCCGCCAACACGACGGTCAAAGCGCTGATCGCCAAATACAATGAGAAAGCCGTTTCTGTGCTCACCCCGCAGCAGCACGAGCGTCTTCTCCAAATTGAGCGCCAGAATCTGGGAGGGCTGATGCTGTTTCTTCCGGGCGAGCAGAAGCAACTGGGCTTGAGCGCCGGGCAGATTGCCGCCCTCGGCAAGCTCCGCTCCGACGGAGAGGCTTTTGCCAGCAAGGTCACGAGTTCGTTCGAGAGGGGGGAGGTGACTCTCTCCGAGCGGTTGGCGACATTGAGGAACTACCGGCTCAAGCAGTCCGCCAGATGCCTTCGTGTGCTGACCCCCGCGCAGCACAAAGCGTTTGAAAACCTGCAAGGAAAGGCAATCAAGCAGGTTTGACGAGTTGGGAACTCCCGATGGATTCCAATTTTTCATACCCCCCGGCAAGTCCGGCTTCCCATAAGACATCCACTTTGAAACCCCTGTGTTCGCCCGCATGGTGATTGAGAATTCCGCATGGTGAAAATTGCTCTCACGACCCGGACAAGCCCCTTCAAAGATGCTCTCTACGTGGGGGTGTCTGTGCTTTTGTGCTTCATCGCCTCCGCCTATTTTATTTACGATCAGGCCAGCGCGCGGAACAACATCCACAACCGGCAGCGCCTGGAGTCGATCGCGTGGAGGACGGCCAATGCGCTGGACATCCCGGAGCACGACAGGCTCACGCAGATCCCTGCAGGCCAGCTGAGGGCCAAAGATTACACCGACCAGCAAAAGCCGCTCAAGGAGTCCAAGCTGAGCGAGCCACTTCTTTCCCGGATCTATACCGTCGCCTTTGATCAGGAGCTGCCCCGCATGGTTCTGGACAGCGAGGGATTCCCGGCAAGAACATGGGAGCGGCTTCCCCTTCAGCCCGGGAAGAGCGGGGATTTCAGCAAGGAGACCATCTACTACTGCGCGCTTTCCGTGCAGACGACCGGCAAGGGCTGGGTGGGGGAGATCGCCTACCCCGGATCCACCGAGTCGCTGGTCGTCGCCATGGTCCCGATCACCTCGGGCTCAGGCCACCCCAAAGGCGTTCTGGTCGTTGAGTCCACCGCAGACCGCCTGCAGCCGACGCTCGCATCGCTCCGCTCCGCCGCCTGGTCCTCGGTTCTGATCGGGTTGGCGGTCTCCCTGACAGTGGCGCTCGCAGTTTATTCCTACCGCCGCAGAAATATGGCGGATCAGGAAAAGCTCGCGAGTGTGGAGAAGGCGGAAAGGGCGCTCGTCGGCGCGATCGGTGAGGCAATTTATCGCTACACCCCGTCGACGGATGAGCTTTCATGGCAGGGGAATCTCGCCGACCTCGGCTGGCCGGAAAAGGAGGACGTGCCAAAAAGCCGGCAGGACTGGATTGCCTGCATCCACCCGGAGGACGTCCAGCGGTGCAAGGCTGCCTGGGATGGCGTGGACGGAGGGAAATGGAATGTGGAATACCGCATCTTTGGAAAGAACAAGCGCCTGTATTGGCTGCTTGACCGCGGCCAGCATGTGGAAGTCAGCCAGGGATTGACTCTGGCCGTGGGAACCATCCTGAACCTCACCCCCCTACGGGAAGTCGAGCGCCGCCTGCGTGACGTTTCTGATGCGGCGGGCGAATACATCTGGGAGGTGGATTCCGACGGCCACTACACCTACCTCTCCGACCGCGTCTGCGATGTTCTGGGGTATCCCTTGGAGAAATTGATCGGCCACCATCCGCTTTCGTTCGTCCCGGCCGAGGATGCGGATTCCGTCCGCAAAACATCCGAGTCGCTCGTGCGTGATAAAAAATCTTTCCGCGATTTTGAGCATCGGATGATCCGCGGGGACGGAACAACCATCTGGCTCAGCATCAATGGCGTGCCGGTGAGCAATATGCTCGGTCAGATCACGGGCTACCGGGGGGCGGGGCTGGACATCACGGCAAGGAAGCAGGCCGAACAGGAGCTGATCCGGGAAAAGGAGGCGGCCCAGGCAGCGGACCGGGCAAAGAGCGAGTTTCTCGCTGTGATGAGCCATGAGATAAGGACTCCCCTCAACAGCGTGCTTGGCTTTGCCGACCTCCTCACGGAAACCGCTCTCGATGCGATTCAAAAAGAGCAGGTCGACATGATCCGCAGAAGCGGCGACGCCCTGCTGGTGCTGCTGAATGACATCCTGGACTTCTCGAGAATCGAATCCGGGAAAATGCCCATCCAACCCTCGTCCGTGGATATCAGGGAGTGCCTTCGGGATGTGGTGGATCTGTATGGAGCAACCGCGCAGGCCAAGAGCCTGGGAATCCGCATAGATGTGGAGGAGGCCGTTCCGAGCGCGCTCTGCACCGACCCCGGGCGCCTTCGCCAGATCCTGCTGAACCTGATCGGAAACGCGGTAAAATTCACGCCTTCCGGGGAGGTTGTGGTTTCCGCAAAAAGAGGTCCGCATGATCCCGAGGACGGGCGGTTTCCGCTGCTTGTGGAGGTCTCGGACACCGGGATCGGAATCCCTCCCGACCGGATTGCGCGCCTGTTCAAACCGTTTTCGCAGGCGGATTCCTCGACGACGCGCCGATTTGGAGGAACGGGACTCGGCCTGGCAATCTGCAAGCGCCTCGCCGAGTTGCTTGGCGGCGATGTGGCGCTGGTCAGATCATCCCCCTCGGGAAGCGTCTTCTCGCTTGAACTTTCGCTGGTGACCATGCCCGCTTTTGCGGAGCCCGAGTCCGCCGCAGACTTGCGCCAAAGGCCGGCGAACGAAGCGAACAGGCGCAGCGGAAACTGGAGGCTGCTCGTCGTGGAGGACAATGCCGTGAACCGGATGCTTGCCCAGCGCATGCTCCTCTCGCTCGGATTTGAGAGCGATGCGGCGGAGAATGGACTCGCCGGGGCTGAGGCCAACGAAAAAAATCCCTACGACATCATCTTCATGGACCTGCAGATGCCGGTGATGGATGGCGTCGAGGCCGCGGAAAAGATCCGCGAGTTCGAAAAACTTCACCCCGAATGCCCTCCGTGCTGCATCATTGCCCTCACGGCGGATGCCATGTCCGGTGACCGGCAGAGGTGCCTGGATGCGGGCATGAACGACTACCTGAGCAAGCCGATCCGCCGTCCGGAACTGGCAAATGCCCTGGACAAGGCGGTCCAATCCCTCTCCTACGAGCGGACCGCCTGAGGGGTGGGGGATGCCCCCGGCAGTTGGGCGGAACTGGAAATCGATGCTTTGCCTTTGAGGCATCCGCGGTAGAGTGGCGGACGTGATATTTGATACGCTCAGATCCGCGGTGGACCTCTACAACCACCTTCCGCGCTATCGCGAAATCCTGTCGGTCCTGTTCAAATACGGGTTTGCGGACGTCCTGCGACTCGTCGCGCTCCAGCACATTCTCCACATCGAGGATGCGACGATCCGCACCCATCCGGATGACAAAATCCTCTCAAAGCCGCTGCCCGAGCGGCTCAGGCTGGCGCTGGAGGAACTCGGCCCCACATTCATTAAATTCGGGCAGATCCTCAGCAGCCGCCGCGATCTGATCACCGACGACTACTTTGTTGAGCTCACCAAGCTTCAGAGCGGAGTCCCGCCGTTTCCCGCCACTGAGGCGCGCGAAATTATCGAAAAGGAACTCGGCCACCCGATGCGGGCGCTGTATTCGGATTTCCACGACAAGCCCATCGGCAGCGCAAGCATCGCCCAGGTTCACCAGGCGGTCCTCAAGGATGGCACGCCTGTGGCGATCAAAGTCCAGAGACCTGATATCGAAAAGACGATCTCGCTCGACGTGGTCATCCTGCACGATCTGGCGCGGTTCGTGGAAAAGCACGTTCCGGAGGCGGCCGGATTGAACCCGACCGGCGTGGTGCAGGAATTCACCGAGACGCTTCAACGGGAGCTGGACTTCGAAAATGAGGCCTCGAATGCGGAGCGCTTCGCCGAGCAGTTCGAGGGCAATACCCACATCCGGGTCCCCAGGATTTATCGCGACCATTCGACCAGCCGTGTTCTGACGATGGACTTCATCACCGGTGTTGCCATTACGGATTCCGAAGCTCTGCGGGCACAGGATACCGACCCCGCCGAGCTCGCCGTCACGATGACCGGGCTGATCTACGAGCAGATCTTTGAACACGGTTTTTTCCACGGGGATCCGCATCCGGGCAACATGAGAATTCTGCCGGATTCGCGGATCGCGCTTTACGATTACGGGATGATGGGAAAATTCACCCCGCAGATGAGGGAGAGCATCGCGCTCCTTGTCAGCGGGCTGGCAGAGAAAAACCACGCCCAGACGACCCGTTCCATTCTGGATCTCTCGGAGGAGGGGATTGCGAAGGACCAGATGCTCCTCCAGGCGGAGGTGGAAAAGTTCGCCGAGCTGAATCTCAACAAGCCGCTGCGGGATATCAGCCTGGGCGCGGTCCTCAACAGCCTGCTGGGTTTGCTCCGGGACAACCACCTCAGGATGAAGCCCGCCTTTTATCTCGGGATCAAGGCGCTCGCCCAGGTGGAGGCCATCGGCCGGGCCTTGGATCCGGAACTCAACTTCATCGTCCTCGGGGAACCCTACGCCACCCGTGTCCTCGTCGGAAAATTCGGGGCCGGCCGCGTCGGATCAATCCTCAAGGGCGTCGCCGTGGAACTGCTGGATTTTCTCCGGGATTTTCCAGGGGATTTCCGACAGCTCTACCAGAGCATCCGCCGGGGGAAGATCAATATCCCTCTGGAACACAAAATCGATCCCAAAGGGTTTGAGCCGCTCCGGCAGACAATGGACTCCATCGCCAACCGCTTGGCCAATGCCATCCTGACCGCTTCGATCCTGATCTGCTCAAGCATCGTGGTTCTCGCTTCGGTGCCTCCGCATATCGGTCACGTCAGCGTTCCCGGAGCAATCGGGCTCCTGTTCGGCGCCTACATGTGCCTCCGTCTCTTCCTTTCCATCTGGAAACACGGCGGTCTCTGATCCCGTCACTTCGAAATAAAGAGACGATCAAAATCCCTGCTCACAAGTTGTTAACACTCGATTAAGACACTCTGCGTCAGTAGAATATCTATAACATCATATAATATATGTAATGTATAGTTGAATGGTGGGCGTCATGAATGACGTGCATCACTCCAAAACGGCAGAAGGCAATCGCGCTTCTGGGATCATCGCAAGTTTAACCGGCCTTTCTTGGGAATCTGTTTTTGAAATGGGTTCGGCCATCCGGCTTCAGAAAAAGGACTTGGCCCCTTCAATCCGTAGGGCCGTTCGGTCTTTGCGCTGTCAGCCTCAAACCTTGTTGGCTTCTGAGGTTTACACTCCGCAATTCGTTGCGGAAAAAATATCCGTTCTTCGTCAATTGGCGGATTTCAACCGCTGTCTTTCCACATATCGCCAATCTTTGGCAATGGAGGTTCTCCCTTGAATGCCTCCGGTCAAAGCAAATCGGCTCGTCCTGTGGTTGCCTCTGGCGTGAAAAAGGGACAAAAGCTGTTTTCTATCGGGACCCCTGTTGAATTTAACGTTTGGGAAGGGTCAATTATCAATCGTAAGGGTGTGGTTGTTTTGGACGGTCGGCCTTGGGTCGTCGTCGATGTCCGGCCTTTCGGTCATATCTGCGTTCTTCGTGCTGCTCTGCGCGTTCGCAAGGAGGCCGGAAAATGAGTGCCTCGCCTTTCGTATTCAATCGGCGTTCTCGTCTCGATCTGCCGGAAATCGCTCGTGAGAACATCCGCTTTTTCTGGGATCTGCGCAGACACAATGGCGAGCGCGACGTTGTAAAATCAAATGTCCTTTGGCTTCGTCGTCTTCGGGAGGCCGGAAAATGAGTCTCTCCCTTTTCCCCTGCTGGCAGAGACATCAGGAACATCCGAAGCTCCCGGTGTTTCACAAGCGCCTTCTGTTCGCCTCTGAGTCGGGCCGGAACGTCGAGGCCGTTCTTTCGCTCGTTGGGGATCAAGGCCGGATCACGCTGACACTGACTGAAAAAGACCAGCATCCGCTTGTGATCGTGTCGAAAGGCTCGGAAGGGCTTTCCAGTCTCGCTCGCGCAATGAACTGGGCCGAATGGGTTATTTCTGACTTTGAAGCCACGCAGGAGGCTCCCAAGAGAAGCAAGCGGGGTTCTCGTCGAGTGTCCGTCCATCAAATCACTGGGGAGGCTGCATGAAAAAATCAGACTGCCCGCAACAGATGCTTATTGCGTTGGGCCTTGCTCCGAAGCCTCTGCCTTATGATATGGAATCTTCCATTCTTGCCGCAGGACTTTTTGCCGCAATGTTCGGGTTCAAACTATCGCGGAGGTTGTCAAAACGATGAAAAACCGCGCAGCAGTTTTTCCCGAAGATGATTTCTTCTTGCCGAAGGCCACAAATCCCCCCAGCCAGAACGCCGGGGGTTTTATAAGGGGGATTGGCGCAATTCCCCTTGTTCCTGTTGTATCCGCCGCAGGCGCAAATATCTGGAAGCCGGTTCTATTTTACCAGCTGTGCATTGATTGGTTTTCGTGGCTGCTCACTGGCTCCAGCGATTGCGCGCTTGGGCGCAAAGCCGAATTACCGCCATCTTGCTTCGCGCTTGGGCCGTCTGAGATTCCCCCACTCTCTGATTGGTATGACTGCGTTTGCTGTGGCGAGCGGTCCCGAACTTGGAGAATCGCAACTGTGGCAAACCGCGAATGCGTTTGTTCCTACTGTTGGCCGGAATTCTCGAGGGTCCGTTATCCACGCGCCCAAAAATCAAAAGTTTCTCTGGCGGTAGCTAACGACAGGGACGCCGGGGGGAGCCGTTGCACGGCGGCCACCCCTCGGCGTTATTTTCTCAAATCCGTCCGAGGGAGCCCGAAAGGGTGAAAACTACACAATGAAAGGGGGTGAAAAATAACATGGACGAATTCACATCGTTGGTCACCGAAGCGGGAACGCTTTGGACCGCTGTTGCCGCTCTTGCGGTCCTCGTGATCGGCTTCTTAGCCGGTCGCAAGCTGTTCCGCAAGCTCTAATCGCGGGAAAGGTTTGCCGGTCTACCTTCAACAAAAAGACCGGCTCTTTTTAAAATGGAAAACATGATCTACTTCTTAGCGGGATTTCACATTCCCCTGACATTGCTCTGGTGGGCGACACGCTTATGAGCAAGCGTGTTCTCCTCCTCGCTTTCGTCGTTCTGGCTCTGGGCATGCGAGTCTATGCGACAGAATACGCATTTACCGGTTTAGGATGGAATGGCGGGGGGAATTTCATTCTTTTTAATAGCAATACCAGCGTTTCGATATATTACGCTTATCCAAACAACTTGGCCGGAACATATGCGTTTAGTTGTTCATCCAGTGGCGCGACCAGTGTTAACGGATCAACTGGGCAAATCAATGCGGCTGGAACAATACCCACGCCGACCCCCACGCCGACCCCCACGCCGACCCCCACGCCGACCCCCACGCCGACCCCCACGCCGACCCCCACGCCGACCCCCACGCCGACCCCCACACCGACCCCCACGCCGACGCCCGATCCTTCCGCGGTCTCATATTTACTTAACGGCGACATTGGGGACCCTCTGCCGGAAGGCTATGCCGCAAGCGTCTGCCTTACATTCGATGATAATGGCGAGACTCGGTTTGCTGATGTGCTGTCCAGTGATGGCACCTATCAAATCCCCTGGCTTAATTCCGATGCAGGGCGCACATATACGCAAAAAGTTGCAATATACCCTCTGGATACTGAACACCCTGCGGGAACACATTCCGATCCCGTCAATTACTTGGACCTTAAAAGCGGCACCGTTCCACCAGCACACACTGGGGCCGCAACGCCTCTGACGGCGCCAACGCCTTCTGGTTCATTTTCTGTCGCTAGTGTTGGTACGGTGGTTGATTCATCGGGCAACGTGAAAAGCATTGATCGTATATCAGGCGGAAGCCTCGGAACATCAACAGTCGTTCCCACTACTGACGGAAAATATCATGTGGCGTTTTCATCGGTAAGCGGTGGCACTGGTCCCGGTGGCGTCTATGTCACCGGCTCGGGCGGGTCGGAGGATATGACTGGCGTCAAGAACCTTTTGCGGGAGGGCAACATTCAGCGGGATTTCTACGGCAAAGCTGAATTGGATAAGCTCGGGGACATTCTCGCTAAAGTATCGGCCACCCCTACCCCGGCTCCTTCGCCAACGGCAACCCCCTCGCCAACGCCGGAAGTTGAAATCGTTGAAGGCTCTGCCGGGGAATTTTCTGCTGGAAGCCTCCCTGGCCGGGAAACTGTTGAATTTACCGCACCTTCAAGCGGTGTGTCTTGGACGTTGCATTTTCCCGGTATGGCAACCTCCATTGATTTTGATCCTTCCCATCAGGATTGGTTCGTCGCGTTAGCTGCATGGTTCAAGCTCATTTCGTGGTGGCTCCTTACAATCTGGATCACTGCTTATGTATACCGTTCAATCCATGAATTATGGCATTTCGTCGTTTTAAGTGGGTGGAAAGAACCGGTTTGATGGGGGTTGTGCGCCCCCAAACCCCGCACCGCTCGCCGCGGCAGGCGTTCGGGGGGAACTTTGAGAAGGCTGTCCTGCGGACAGCGCAGGAAGGGCTG
>JAPLTF010000043.1 GCA_026398275.1 Verrucomicrobiota bacterium | reverse complement strand
GGTGGAGGAGTTTGTTTTCTGCCTTCAGACGGTCGATTTCCTGCTTCTGCTCGGAAACGACGCCGTGGAGGTGTGCGTTTTCCTCGGCCATTTGTTCGCGGATCTGCCAGTGCTCGTGCTCGCGGAACTTGGAGCGTTGGCACTCCTCAAACATCCAGAAAGCGGACAAGCCTTCCAAGTGCGGGCAGTTGTCGCGATAAGGGCAGACAAAGCCATCGGGGGCAGTTTTCCATCGCCCCATATTTCAGCGGCGCCGAGGAAAGGGTCAGTCCCGCGTATTGACGCTTTTGCTTTTGAGGAAATTTCCCTTCTGCGTGTTTGGGGTGCCGACATTGACGACGAAAAAATATTGTGTGACATACAGCACGTGAGCGAAACACTGTCGATCCGTCTTCCGTCCGAGGACAAGCGGGCGTTGTTTGAAGTTGCTGCCCGGCAGGGAGGGAGCGTCAACGAATTTGTCCGCCAGGCAATCCGGGGCAAACTGAAGCAAGTCGCGCGCCGCGATTCGTCCCCTCTTTCCGGCTTTTTCGGGTCTGTGGCTGTTGACGTTTCCGCGCCCACGAATGGCGCTGTGCGCCGCGCCATGAAGAAATGAGCCGCATGACGTATCTGGTGGATACCGGGCCGCTGGTGAGCGCTTTCGCCCGCCGGGAGCCGAAATACAAATTCTGGGCCGAGGAATTGCTGGGGCGGTTGCCGCTTCCGCTGGTGACGTGCGAGGCCGTGATTTCCGCCTGCGGATAGAAAATAGCGTTTTCTGAAAAAACCATGGGGGCGGTCGTTCCCGGCGGGGGGGGAATTCGAGTGTTCGTTGCTTTTCACACGGGCCTCATACCACCTCTCGGAAACAAGCAGACGGTAAGTGCGGAGGGCAAAACAGGGGGTGCAGGCGATGCTACACTTCGTGTCGGTTGTGCTCCCTGCACCAAACATTCGTCCTTCCCTCCTGACGAAGCGCTATCGCGCTGGTTTTCCGCCTGTGAGAGATGCCTGCCTGCGCTTGCAGAATCAGTGCCCAAACGGGCGGGACGCCCGTTCCCCCTGATCAACTGCGCAGTCCGATGATTTCCCAGAGGCGGTATCAAAGCGGCGGAATCCCTGCGAGCGCTTCCTCCAAACGCCCGGTCGTGCCGTGCTGTCCGCACCAGTTCCTGATGTAGGCCATATCGAGCGTCTCCGGTCCCTGCACGGCGAGGACATCGCGGGCGTCGTCGAGGTCTTTGTTCCGGCCCCAGCGCAGTTTCTGGACGACGACATCCTCCGGGGTCGGAAGCCAGGTGGTGCGGTTGAGAATCGGGACAAAAACTTCTTGGCGGCGGGAAAATTCCGATTCCACGAACGGATCCTCGAAGGTCTCAAAGAGCTCCACTTTGAAGGGCGGCGAGGAGTTGCTTCTTCCCACATGGCGTCTGCCCCATGTCAGAGTATCGAAAGTCACTTGTTCGTCGAAAGCCACAAGTGGGCCCAGCCGCTCGACCAGCGCGGCGACATTACCCGGGATTCTCACGCTGACCAAAAGGTCCACATCCCGCGTGGATCTCGGGACTCCGTAGGCACCCGCCGCGATGGCCCCGACCGCCATGAACTCAACGCCCGCCGCCTCGGCTGCTTCAATCACGCAGACAGCCAGATCTTCGAGTTTCAAGGGACCGAAACTCCTGATTTTGAATAAAGCTTGTGTTCGCGCACGCGATCCAATCTCTCCATCCACCTTGCCACTTCGCTCCACCCGGCTTCAGTGTCCCTCGTGCCGATCTTGTGCATCGCGCCGGAAAGCATCATCCCAAACTGGTGGTTTGAGAGCTCAAAAACATCCGCGAGCCGCTGCTCGACCGTGAGCTTCCGCGCGCGAAGGATCTTCTCCCGGTAAATATCCGCCTGCAGCGCTTCCAGCGCCCCCGGAGTGCTGTGCGGATTGCCGTCGTTCATCCCGCGACCTTTTCTTTGGCCCGAAAACGGTTTTCCCTGTAGCGGAACATGGAACATGTTTCGTAAACGCTGCTTTCGGGTGTGGCGGAACACGCAGAGTGTTTCGGCATCACGGTTTTCGAGCTCATGGATACAGGATAGCGATGGGATGGTTGCCGGGCAAGCCGATGCTGTCGCGGCTGCTGTTTCAGCCAAATTCCGACGCGAGCGCGCCTACGGGCGGGCCTGCGGCAGAGACTCCACCGGGTATCCCAGCCTCTCGGCAGCCGCGATGATTTGTTTTCGCAGGTCTTCCAAAGACGGGGAGCGATCCTCATCCGGAAGAGGGGCGGAGTTTCTCCAGGATTCCAGCAGGCGGTCAATCGTGTCGGAGAGGTCCGCGGCTGCCGACGGTTTGGAGCGCTGGACGAGGACTTTCAGTCCCGGAGTCCAGACGGTGGTGTATTGAAGCGTGGCATACTGGCCGTCGTAGATGACCTTGATGCCTTCCAGCCGTCCGATCAGGCGGTCCCGGTCGGAGGACGCCGCCGATCGCTCGAGGATCAATTGGTCGGTCACCGCAAGCAGGCCCTGAAAGATTTTTTTGATGGCGGCCGGGGAATCCGCGAGGAAAGTCCGGTTGCGGAAATTGTCCGGGGAATCCGGCTCCCAAGCGGCCGCGAAGTCCTGCAGGGAGGTTCTCAGGGCGAGCGTTTCCGCTTTGAGGTTTTCGATTGCCTGCCCTCGGGCGCCGGGGATGCCGTAGGAGGCGCGGGGCAGATGACATGTAGCCGACAGGAGGCACCGGAGGTGCCATCCTGTCGGCGTCATGAACACTAACGAGAAAACCAAAGACAGTTCTTTGGCGAAAGCCAAGGAAGAACCGACAACTATCAAGCTGGGGCTGGACGTGCAT
>JAPLTF010000079.1:12985-44294 GCA_026398275.1 Verrucomicrobiota bacterium | reverse complement strand
ATCATCGAAGGCTCAAGCTTCCGCATGAAAGACCGCATCGAAACCTAAAAACCCCTCTTCCGCTCATGCGTCAAAAACCGCTTTTTGCTATCCGGTTTTCAAACCGGCCAAATCATCCGACGTTCGCTCCGGCGCCCGCAAACATCTCCGTCTTCGGCTCCCTCGCCCAGACCGCCGCCCTCCAGGGAGCAAAAGTCATCGACATGTTCCGCTCCCTCTTCCGGTCCTCCCCAATCCACGCCCAAGATGTCATTTTCGCCTCCACGCCGAAGCTGAACCTGTCGGGATAAACTGTTACAAAGCCTCGCTGGATGAAATTCTGCATGAATCTGCTCGCCTTCCATGCCAGTGACATTCACAATGCGTTGTTCCAGAGATGGTTCCAGAACGAAACAAAGTGAAGCGACGCCCATGCCACGGTATATTTTCGTAGCGGCTGCGGTTGCGCTTCACCTGACCTCTGCTTCTCTCCTGAAAGCAGACGGAGGGATCACGATCGGGCAGATCGAACGTGAGGGAATGCGGATCACGGTCTTTGCGTCACCTGTCCCGGTTCGCGCCGGCCCGCTTGATGTCACCTTTCTGGTGCAGGAGATTCCATCCAATCAGCCAGTGGCCGATGCGCGCATCGTCTGCACGGTGCAGAGGCTCAGCCCGCCTGCGCCCAGCCCCGTCCGCCTGCCTGCCTGGTGTTCGTCCATCGCGCCCGGCACGCGCATCCCCGCCACGATGGCCCATTCCAGCAACAAGCTGCTGAGCGGGGCGTTCGTTCCCCTCACCGAGCCCGGGAGCTGGGAACTGGATCTTCATGTCACAAGGGGGCCGGCGAGTTTTACCGCCGCCGTCCCTCTCGACGTGGCCGCCCCGCTGGAACCCCTCTCGACATGGTGGCCGCTCATTGCCTTGGTGCCGGCGGCAGTCCTCCTCTATATTTGGCGCGGCTGCCTGCTCGCTCGCAAGACATCATCCGCTCCGCCGGCACATATCTGACGGAACCGGTGCCGCCGCCCGCCAGCAGATTCCTCAATCTTCCCCGTATCGCCCGAAATCCCGCGCGGCCTGGACGAGCGCGCGGATGTTTTCCGGCGGGGTGCCGGGCGGGATGGCGCAGCCGGCGTTGAGAGTCGACAGCCTGCAAATGGAGGCCGGAACGGGGAGGGCACCGATGAGGCCGGCAAAAATTTCGTTTCGTTCTTGTCGTGGACGGGTGTTCGCGGGAACAATCCGCCGGTTATGATCCCAGTTGCCATCGTTGGAGCCAACGGCTACTCCGGGGAGGAACTCTGCGCGATTCTTGCGCGGCATCCTTCGGTCCGGGTTGTGGCGGTGACCTCGCGCCAGCATGCGGGGAAAAAGGCCGGCGATGTCCTGCCGAGGCTGGCCGGTCACGGGGAATTTTCTGAGTTGGTATTCAGCGAGCCGGGCGTGCCCGCGCTTCTGGCCTCCGGCGCGGAGTTTTTCTTTCTGGCGCTGCCGCACGGGCTGGCGTCGGGGTTTGCCGCGCCGCTGTTTGAAGCCGGGCGGCGGGTGGTGGATTTGAGCGCGGATTTCCGTTTGCGGGACGCGGCGACGTATCGGGAATTTTACGGCGGGAGCCACGGGGCCGAGCACCTGCTTCCGCAGGCGGTTTACGGGCTGCCCGAGCTGCACCGCGAGGAGATCCGGAAAGCCGGGCTTGTGGCCTCGGCGGGATGCTATCCCACGAGCATCCTGCTTCCGCTCGTGCCATTATTGAGGGCCGGGCTGATCGTTGCGGATGACATTTCTGTTTCGAGCGCCAGCGGTGTGAGCGGGGCGGGGCGGAAGGCGGAGACGACGCTGCTTTACGGGGAGTGCAACGAGAGCCTCCGGGCTTACGGGCTCCCGAAGCACCGGCATCTCTCCGAGATCGAGCAGGAGCTTTCGCTCGCAGCAAGACGGCCGGTCGTCATCTCCTTCGTGCCGCACCTGGCCCCGATGACGCGGGGGATTCACACGACGATTTTCACCCGGCTGGAAAAAAGCGTGGCGGCGGAGTCGGTCCTGCCCGCACTGGTTTCCGCGTATGCGCAGGAACCGTTTGTGCGCGTCTCTCAAAACCTGCCCGACACAAAGAATGTGAGCGGGACGAATTTCTGCGACATCTCGGCCAGGTATGATGAACGGACCGGCCGGTTGATCCTGCTCTCCGCCGAGGACAATCTGGTCAAAGGTGCGGCTGGACAGGCGGTGCAGAATTTTAATTTGATGGCGGGGCTGGAAGAGACGACGGGACTTTTATGAACAAGATGCGAAAAATTCACGGGGGGGTCTGCGCGGCGGAGGGATTTGTTGCCGGGGCCACGGGCTGCGGGATCAAGACCGGCAAGGTCATGCGCGATGATCTGGCGGTGATATTTTCCGAGGCTGCCGCGACGGCCGCCGCGACGTTCACGACCAACAAAGTGAAGGCCGCCCCGGTGCGGATCTCCGCCGAGCATCTGCGCGCCGGCCGAATCCGCGCGGTGGTTCTCAACAGCGGGAACGCCAATGCCTGCACCGGCGCGACCGGACTGGCCGATGCCCGCGCCATGGCGTCCGCGACGGCAAAGTCCCTCGCCCTGAAAAGTTCCCAGGTCCTGGTTTGCTCAACCGGCCGGATCGGCGTGCCGATGCCGATGCCCCTTGTCCTCAAAGGGATTTCTGCCGTCAAGCTGGCGGGGGCGGGTTCCACCAAGGCGGCCAAGGCGATCATGACGAGCGATACATTCGCAAAAGAAATTGCGCTCGAGGTGACCACCCATGACGGAAATTTCCGGATTGGCGGGCTGGCGAAGGGGGCGGGGATGATTGATCCGAACATGGCCACGATGCTTTGTGTGGTGACGACCGACGCCATCGTCCCCGCAGATGCGCTTCGCAAGACGCTGCGGGAATCTGTCGAGGATTCCTTCAACCGGATCACGATCGACGGGGACATGAGCACCAACGACACGGTGATCCTTCTCGCCAATGGCGCGAGCGGGATCTCGCCGTCGCCGGGGACCTTCCGAAGCGCGCTCGATTTCATCACGCGCGCGCTCGCCCGCATGATCGTCGAGGATGGCGAGGGGGTTTCGAGGTTTGTGGAGGTCGAGGTCCGCCGCGCTGCGAGCCGGGCCGACGCCCGCAAGGCGGCCGAGGCGATCGCCAACTCCACGCTCGTCAAGTGCGCGTGGGCCGGGGGCGACCCGAACTGGGGCCGCATCCTCGACGCCGTCGGCTACAGCGGGGCGCGGGTCAAAGAGGCGGTGACCGACATTTTCTATGATGCGCTTCCCGTCGCGGTGAACGGGGTGGTTTCCAGGACCCCGGTGAAAAAGCTGCGCCAGATCGCGGCAAAGAAAGCCTTCCGCGTCACGGTGGACCTCAAACTCGGCAAGGCCTCCCATGTGGTCTGGACAACAGATCTGACCGAGGAATATGTCCGCCTCAATCTCGGCGAATAGATGAGCAACCTTCTGACACCCGAAGCGCGTTCCGAGAGCCTGATCGAGGCGCTGCCCTACATTCAGGAATTCCGAGGCCAGACGTTCGTCATCAAATACGGCGGGGCCGCGATGGAGGATGATCAGATCGTGGAGAAGTTCCTCCGGGACGTCGTTTTCCTCGAGGCCGTCGGGATCAATCCGGTTCTCGTCCACGGCGGCGGCAAGGCGATCACGGCCCGGATGCGGGAGGCCGGGCTCAAGGCGCAATTTGTCAACGGGCTGCGGGTCACGGACGGGGCCGCCATCCGGATCGTCGAGGAGACCCTGGACGGCGAGATCAACCCGTCGATCGTGCGGACGCTCCAGGACTTCGGCGGGCGCGCCATCGGGCTGTCGGGCAAAACGGTTTTCCAGGCGAGGTGCCTGCCGCCGCAAACGGACGAGTCCGGTGCGCTTGTGGAGATCGGGTTCGTGGGCGAGGCCGCGAGGATGAATGCGAAGGAAATCAAGTCCTCGATCCGCAAGGAAATTGTTCCGGTGATCAGCCCCATCGGAGCCACCGAGGACGGCACGGTGCTCAACATCAACGCCGATGTCGCGGCCGCCGCACTCGCCGCCGAGCTCAAGGCCACGAAGCTCATCTTTGTGAGCGATGTGCCCGGGATCATGCGCGACCAGGAGGACAGAAGCTCGCTGATCCCCTCGGTCACCGCGGAGCAGGTCGAGACGCTCATCAAACAAAAAGTCATTGCGGGCGGAATGATTCCGAAGGTCCAGTCCGCCGCCGCCGCGCTCGGAAAAGGCGTGGGAAAAATCCACCTGATCGGCGGCCAGATCCAGCATTGCCTCCTGCTCGAGATCTTTACAAACGCCGGCATCGGAACGGAAATCCTTCCCTGAGATTTCTTCATCGATATCCGCGGCGCTTCGTGGTAGGCCATATGAATGGCCGCACGGGACTTTTTCAGATCAAAGACCAAGGGGGGTGAAAGGATCACCGTCTTTTTGGTTCTTCCGCTGGTGTCGATCGTGACGCTTGCCGGCGTCTATTTCCTGATCCACGAAGCTAAGCACCCCCCGCGCGAATCCGCTCCCGCAGACCAGATCGTCACCCCCGTTGCATCCGAGCCACCGCTCGAGCCCGACGTCCTGCTCCAAAAGCTTGGTGAGGCGGAGGCTCTGGAGAAAGACGGGGCTTTCGAGGAGGCCGAGGCGGCATTTGCCTCGATTACAAAGTCGAATCGGGAGAATGACCGGGGCTGGGGAGGGCTCGGGAGGTGCCAGCTCGCGAGGCAGAAATACCGCGAGGCGGCCGCAGCCCTCGACCAGGCCTGCCGCCTGAACGTGGTGCAAGCCCGTCATTTCGTGGCAAGGGGCCATGCGCGCCGGGCACTGAACGACCTGAAACACGCCATACGGGATTTCCGGGATGCGCTGAGCCTCGAGCCGGCAAATGCCCTCACCGCGAACTCCATTCTTTTCGTGGCCCTCGAGATGAATGATACCGATTTGTATGAGCGGAGCGTGGCCAAGATCCGGCAGGAAAATCCGGGGGCCGAGGCGCGGTGGATCATGGCGACTGCCGCCTCCGAGATCCGGTCCGGCACGAACGACGGGGCTGTGGCGATCTTCAGAAGGGCCGCGGAAATCCTCCCCGGAGATCAATACCAGACACTGGCGGCCGACCGGATCTTTGCCGACAAGCGAAGTCGGGACCTGATTCAGAAAGCGGCCGAGCCCGTCCCGCAAGCTTCTCCGTCTCCGTGAATCTTGAGCGCGTTTCCGGCCTGTTGTGCCTCCCGCTTCTCTTCTGCTCATGTGCGCTAGCCGAAGACGATCCGGGCCAATCCCCGCCGGCAAAGTCTCCGAACGGGCGTTTCGTATTCCGGGATCTCGACAAGAAGGAACTGGACAAACCCGGTGACGATGGAGGGTCCACGCAGGCGGTCTTTGATGCCAAATCCCAAAAGCCGGTGCTGGCCGACTGCTCGTTTATCTCATTTCCGGAATCGGCCAGCGCCGTCTGGTCGAAAGACTCCACCCGGCTCGCACTCAATTACCGTGCGGGAGGCAGATACGCGACCACCTCGCTCTTCAAATGGGATGGCAAAAAATTCGTTGAGGTCCCTTCCCCGGAGGAATTGCTTTCGGCGCTGGTGACCGCGGCGAAGCTTAAAGAAGTCAAGGCTCTGGGGCTGAAGCCGGACGCGTATCAGAGGCGGATTTCTGATGGCTTCAACACCTGCCAATGGGTTGATGACGACACGATCGTGGCGGTGGCCGATTCCATCTCATCGGTTTTGGTCAAGGATAAGGACGGGGAGGATTCTGTGGATGTCTGTGTAAAATTTCGGTGCACCCTGAAGCTCGATCCCAAGACCGGGACGTGGAAAATAGTGAAGTCCGAAAAGCTGAAGGATGAGTAGGCCCGTCGCGCAGCCGGTTTCCGCCGACGTTGAAATCCGCTACTGTTTCGCCGCCTGGATGATATCCACCCAGATCGGCAGGGCGAGCGTCGCCCCGTAGCCGCCGGGGCGGATGGTTCTGGGCTGGTCGAATCCGACCCACACGCCGCAGGTCAGCCGGTTGTCGAACCCGAGGAACCATGCGTCGACAAAATTGTTCGTGGTTCCGGTCTTGCCGGCCGCGAAGCCGCGGAGGCCGAGGTCATGGGCGCGCGAGGCGGTTCCCCGGTCGATGACCTCGCCGAGAAGCTCCGCAGTCATTTTTGTGGCCTGCGGGGAAAAGACCTGGAGGCGTCCGCCGGTCGCCTTGTAAAGCAGATGCCCGTCGGCGTCGGTCACGCGATCGATGAGGTAGGGCTGGAGCTTGTATCCGCCGGTCGCAAAAACCGTGTAGGCAGCGGTGAGGTCTTTGAGATTTGTTTCAAACGTGCCGAGGCAGAGAGACGGGTAGCGGGGAGGCTCCTTGGAAAGGCCGGCTCGCTCGATGGCGTCGGCGATATTGTCGATCCCGGCCCGCAGGCCGATGCGCACGGTCATCGTGTTCCGGGAATACACGAGTCCGTCGCCCGCCGGGCGGATTCCGAGGTAGGTGCCATCGGAGTTTGAGGGATCATAGGAACCGTAGCGGGATGGGATTTCCCCGGCGCCCAGCCTTCCGTCGTCCACCGGATCCGAGAGCTTCAGGCCTTTCTCGAACGCCTCGGCATAGACGAACGGCTTGACCGTGGAGCCGATCTGACGCCGGCCGAAAAGCGCGCGGTGGAATTTGCTGCGGTCGAAGTCCCGGCCGCCGACGATCGCGCGGATTCCGCCGGATTTGTTGTCCATCGCGAGCGCCGCCGCCTCGAGGTAGGGGACGG
This sequence comes from Verrucomicrobiota bacterium, assembly GCA_026398275.1. Lineage (GTDB taxonomy): Bacteria > Verrucomicrobiota > Verrucomicrobiia > Chthoniobacterales > Terrimicrobiaceae > QYQL01. The sequence continues at coordinate 37,541 of JAPLTF010000079.1, read as the reverse complement.
ATTTTTCCGCATCGAGGACCTTCCCCACGAACGCACCGGCCGGCTGGTGCGGGTAGCCGGGCTGGGATTCGATCTCGCGAAGCCGCCGGATGACGGATTCCTCCGCGGCCTTCTGAAGGTCTCCGTCGATGGTGGAATAAATCTTCAGCCCGCCCGCATCCATCTGGCCCGGCTCGAGGACCATGTCGAGATCGCGGAGGATGGCATCCATCGCCCAGTTGTCCTCGGGGGAAAGATGGGGCTGCTCAACCGTGACGAGCTCTTCGGTCTGGGACTCGTCCCGCTGGGACTGGGTGATCAGCCCCAGATCGCACATCCGTTTGAGCACCACGTTCCTTTCGCGAGCCGATTTCTTGGGATCGTTAAACGGAGAGAAGCGGCTCGGGCTCCGGATCAGCCCGGCGAGCGTGGCCGCCTCCTGGAGATTCAGCCGCGAGGCCGGCTTGCCGAAGTAGGTCTGGCTCGCCGCCTCGATTCCGTAGGTGCCGGAGCCGAAATAGATCCGGTTCATGTAGGCCTCGAGGATCTCCTCCTTCGTCAGCTCGGTTTCGATCCGGAACGCGAGCGCGGCTTCGATCAGCTTGCGGTGAAGATTTTTTCCTCCGAGCGGAAAGCTGTTTCGGGCGAGCTGCTGGGTGATCGTGCTGGCCCCTTCGCGGAAACCGCCGAGGAAAAGGTTCCGCACGACGGCGCGGGCGACACCGATCGGATCCACTCCGTGGTGGCTGTAGAACCTCGTGTCCTCACGGCTGATCAGCGCGTTGACAAAATCGTTCGAGACCTTGTCGAACGGCACGACGATCCGGTTCTCGCCGGCCAGGCGGCTGTAAAACTTCCCCTGGTAATCATAGACGACCGACCGCTGGTTCATCTCGTGGATCGTCCGGAGATCGAACCTCAGCGCCCACGCGTAATATCCGAGACCGACAACGACCCAGAGGAGCAGGGTCACCAGCCCGAGCTTCACCAGCGCGCCAAGGATCCGGGGCCGTCGCTTCCGGGGCGGCGCTTTCTTCTTCTTTTTCGCCCGGGCTGGAATTCGCTTCGACACGGGACCCTTCTATCAGACCGCCCGGCCTTCGCCGATATCCTTCAGAATTTTCCGGTAGGCCCCGATTTCCTCAGCAAGAAATTCCTCCAGAAATCCCCTGACCTCAGCGGGCATGGAATCCTCCGAGGTGGGGTTGAGCTTGATCGTGAGGTGGCGGTTGAAATACAGCGCCTTGGTGGTGACCCCCAGGAACCGCTCCATTTCTTCGAGCAGCGCTTTGGGAGAGGATGCGATCCGGTCATAGCGCCCGATGAAGAGATGTCCCGGCGCGAGGTGCTTTTTCCAAAGCGCGATCATGGCGGAATATCCCGCGCGCTGCTTCTGTCCGGAAGTCTCGAAATACGCGCGGAATTTCTCGAACCCCACCGGCCCGTCCTTTCCGCGGACCAGCGTCTTTTTCGCATGCGACCACGCCCGTTCGACCGGATCGCGCAGCATGATGATTCCTTTGATTTGCGGCTTCAGTCGCACGATCTCCGCGACGATGTCCTCGGGGAGCAGCGCATACGAGGCCGTGGCTTCGCCGAGGACCTTCGGTCGGTAAAACGCCAGCGATTTCCGGAGGCAGGTGTAGTGCTTCTTCAGGCGCTCGCCGAGCGGTTCCCGATAGGAATCCAGGTAGTCCTCCAAAAAAGGAAACTTGAAATGCGGGTTGTCCGGCTTCCCCAGCGTGCTGAAAAAGTAGGTCTCCTTCATCCGGTGCAGGAGGATTTCCGGATGCATGTGGAGGTTAAAAAACAGCCACGTGGTCCCGGTCCTCTGCGGGCCCAGGATCAGGAAATCCGGGAATTGCCGGAGGTCCGGCTGCCCGCTCCGCGTCGGAATCAAACCGCTCGCCTTCAATCAGAGGGCTTTGAGGGCCGCTTCGATTTTCTCGAAATCCGGAAGGTCTTTCGGCGTCGCCGTCTGCTCGCTGTAAACGATCCTGCCGGAGGCATCGATGACGAATGCCGCGCGGGCGGACGTGTCCCCGATTCCGGCGAGGCCCGGAAAGACAACATCGTAAGCCGCCGTGGTGGTCTTGTTCAAATCGCTGAGCAGCTTGATCGTGATGCCTTCCTTCTTCGCCCATGCGGCCTGCGCAAACGGGCTGTCCACGCTGATCCCAAGCACCTCGGCCTTGAGCTCCGCATATTTCCCGAGCCCGGCGGTCACATCGCACAGCTCCTGCGTGCAGACGCCGGTGAACGCGAGAGGGAAAAACAGGATGACCGTCGCCTGCTTGCCGATATTCGAGGAGAGGGTGACGTCGACGAGTCCGTCGGCGGTCATGGATTTCAGGGTGAAGTCAGGTGCTTGGGTGCCGATATTGAGTGCCATGGTGTTTTGTGGTGTGAGCCGCAAAGATTGGCCTGAAATTCCCAACTGTCAACTCCGCCAGATTCGGGGGGATACCGGGGGCGATCAATGGTGGCACAGGAAGAACAATCCCCGCCATTCGGGCTGGCAGAAAGGAGCGTGGGCATGATACCCGCGCTCCCACCGAAGAACCGCCCCCACATATTGATGTTCAGGAAGAGAAGGCCGCTCTGAGAAGGAGCCAAATGGCGGAAATCTCAAAAAGGACTCCGATCGCGAAAGCGATAAAGAACGTCCACACGAGCGCCCGCCGCCGCTGGCTCCAGACAATGGCGAGACCACCTGGAACACCGGAGAGCCCGGTCAGGATCATGCCGATCTGGAGCGGCACCGCCCACGCGAGGCTCATTTCGCCCATGGCCCGGCTGTCGTTCATCAGGATGGTGCGCAACATCCGCAGGAAGAGGTCGATGAAAAAACCGCTGGCGAAAACAAGGTAGAACAGGACGAGGTGAACGCCTGCCCAGACGAGGATGGCAGCGATGGAACCAATGATGCGACCAGCGCCGGGGGTGGCGGGAGATTCACTCATGGCGCCTGGTTTTCAGTCAAACCCAACTCAGGTTGATCACAGTCCCGCCTCCCGCAAGTTGACGGTGAGCCATCAACCTTCCGGGAAGATCAGCGCCATCGGCGCGCCGTATTGGTCAGGCCAAGAGGCGTAGGCCACGTCGGTGATCCCCACCGCACAGGTGATCATCTGCCATTCGCTGTCCACGATTTTCCACAGGATTGCCGTGTCCGCGCTGCGGTCGACGCCAACGCGAATCTGGTTCCCCGCGGCATTGACGATGGTGCCGCTAAAAAACGCCCAGTCGCCAAGCTGCTTCAACGATCCGGCAAATTTGACCGGCTGGCCGGCCTCGTTCTCCACGGTGTTACGGGCGATGTCGAAAAGTGCGGCGCGAAGCTCGGAACCTTTCGCCACTTCCCTCGGGGCCGCCAGGGCCGACGCAGCGAAACAGAGCGAGAGAAATAATGTCAGGATTTTCATGCGGACTTCCTAGCCAAAACCCTTGACCAAGGTCAAGCTTTCGCGCGTATTCGTGACGGGGGCGGCCGTCCCGGCCGCCTTCTTGTAGAGAGGCCGCCCAAACTGATCAGAACCGGAGCCCGGAAATTTCACGGTCGCGTTGTAGGGGTGCTCTCTGAGCGCCCATCCGCGCTTGCCTGCCGGGCGACCCGGGGTCACAGACCACCCGGGGTCACAGACCCCGGCTACAGCCTGTGGCCTCCCAAACCGGAGTGCAAGACGGCGGCGCTAGCTCTCCAGATCCTCGGATGTGACGCTCTGCTGGGGGCGGGAGGCGAGGAGGTTGGCCTGCTCGACGACGCGCTCCGCCGATTCGTCGAACCGGTATCCGTGGCAGTTCGGGCAGGTGACGACCCTCGCGGTCACGATCGACTCGCAGCCTTCGCACACTTTGAAGTTTTGCGGGGCCTCGACAATTTTCTTTGCCCGGGCCGCGCGGTCCTGGAGGTGGTCGGATGGTTTCATGGCAGGAAGGGGCGGCGGTTGACGACAGCGGTTTTCATTGCAGGACACCGAGCGACCGGAGCTTTCCGTTTTCGAGCGAAAAGATCTCGCGGCTCACGGGGGAGTTGGAGCCGAGGTAGCCGGCGATGATGGACTCCCCCATTTTCGCGAATGCCTGGTCCTGCCGGGAAAAAACGAGGAGCTGGTTGCGGTTCGGAAGGGCGACGAGGAGGTCGGGGCCGAGCGTGTCGGCGAACTTTTCCGCGAACCCCGGCGCGAGCACGCAGGAGGCGGTCAGCGGGTTTTCCGACTCGAGGACCGCGTATTGGATGACCCCGTTCTTGTCCCGGACGAATTGCGGTTTGATTGCGGCAAAGACCCTGCTGGCGGTCTGCGCCGTCTCGGGTTCGATCTTTTTCATGGCCATGTTCATGATGTGGTCATGCCCGCCCTCTGCCCCGTAGATCTCGCCGTCGATGATCCGTACGAGCGCGAGGATCGTGCGCTCCGAGCCATCGATTTTCTGCCGGACTTTGTAGTCCATGAACGAGGGTTCGACCATCCATGCCCAACGGGTCTCTGCAGACGCGAAGGCGGATCCCAAAACCAGAAAAACGAATATCACCCATTTGAGTTTTGCGGGACCTCTGATATGGGTGCGGGGTGATTGCATTTCTCGAAGGAACTCTCGCGGAGGCGCTGCCGACCCAAATCGTCGTCAACGTACATGGTATCGGCTATCAGGTCCTGATCCCCGTATCAAGTTATGAACGGCTCCCCCAGCCGGGCGCGCCGGTGAAAATCCTCACCCACCTCGCGGTCCGCGAGGATGCGCATGTGCTCTATGGATTTCTCACGCCAGCCGAGCGCGACTTGTTCCGCCTCCTGCTCCACCACGTTACTGGAGTCGGCCCGAAAATCGCCCTCGCTGTCCTGAGCGGGCTGCCTGCGGAGATGTTCAAGGCCGCCGTGGTCGCGGGTGACATCGCCGCCATTTCCAAGATCAGCGGCGTGGGAAAAAAGACCGCGGAGCGGATCGTGCTTGAGCTGAAGGACAAGGTGGGCGTCGCTGCCGAATGGGAGGCGTCCAGCGCGAAAAATGCTCCGAGCGAGGCGGATGTCCGGATGCACGACGCGGTCCTCGCCCTCATCTCGCTCGGCTACAAACAGGTGGAGGCCCACAAGGCGGTCCGCAGGGTTTTGGATCTGTCGGACTCCGCCCCGAGTGCGGAGGATCTGATCCGCCAGGCGCTGAAGATTCTGTCATGAGCCCGGAGGAGAGCGCCCGCGCCGTCCACGCAGCCCTGCCGGAGGGCGGGCTGTTCCACGAAAAGGACTGGCGGATTTCCCCGCGCCCGTTTCCCGTGGACGCGGAGCTGCAGGAGGAGATCGAAAAGCTCGGCTACCGGCTCCTGCTTTTTCTCCGGGCCTGCGAGCAGCTCTACCGGCTCAGCTCAAAAGGCCGCCAGCCGGCATGGATCGCGGAGCTGCTGGACTGCGGCAAGCCGCCCGCGCTTGTGGAATATCAGCGCGAGCACGGGATCGCGGGAGAGATCCCGAAGGTGATCCGCCCGGATCTGGTGCTCACGAAGGAGGGATTCACGATCGCCGAAATCGACAGCGTTCCGGGCGGGATCGGGCTCACCGCATGGCTGAACAAAACCTACGCCTCCCTCGGTCATCAGGTCGTCGGCGGTGCCGGCGGCATGCTGCGGGGGTTTGCGGACATCCTTCCCGGGGGCGACATCGTGGTCTCCGAGGAAGCCTCCACCTACCGGCCGGAAATGGAGTGGCTGGCGAAAATCCTCAGCACGGAATTTTCTGCGAAAGGCAAATGGCGGGTTCTCGACGCGAGCCCTCGGGACGATTGGCAGAAAAATATCTACCGGTTTTTCGAGCTGTTCGACCTCGCCAACATTCCGGCTGCTCCCGCGCTCATGCAGGCTGCGGCCGACGGAAAAATTTCCGTCACCCCGCCGTTCAAGCCAGAGCTCGAGGAAAAGCTCTGGTTCGCGCTCTTCTGGATCAAACCCCTCGAGGAATTCTGGCGGAGGGAACTCGGCGAGCGCGGGCAGAAAGCCCTGCAGCGGGTCATCCCCTACACATGGCTCGTGGATCCGGCTCCGATTCCGCGGCATGCCGTCCTTCCCCGGCTCGAGGCCCACGCATGGGATGAGGTCGCGCGGTTCAGCCAGAAGAAGCGCCAGTTCATCCTCAAGATCAGCGGATTTTCCGAGCAGGCCTGGGGATCGCGGGGCGTCGTCGTCGCCTCCGACCTGCCCCAGAAGGAATGGCAGGCTGAACTGGAAAGCGCCCTGAGGGATTTTGAACGCCGGCCGCACATCCTGCAGGACTTTCATCCGGGCCGGCTCGTCGAGGAATCGTTCTGGACGCCGGGCCGGGACGGTCTCACCCCGATGCGGGGCCGCGTCCGGCTCTGCCCGTATTACTTCGTCGGCGAAGGCTCGGTCACCTGCGGCGGCGCGCTGGCCACGATCTGCCCGGACGATAAAAAACTTCTCCACGGAATGCGCGACGCGATCCTCGCGCCGGCAGGGGTTTCCGAATGACCACCCTCCGCGCACGCATCGTTTATCCGGTTTCCGCCCCGCCGATTGAGAACGGGATGGTCTGCGTCGAGCACGGGAAAATTGTCGCATTGGGCAAATGGGACGGACGCGGGGCAACCGACCTCGGCGAGGTGCTCCTGATGCCCGGCCTCATCAACGCCCACTGCCACCTCGACTACTCGGTCATGCGCGGGGCCATCCTTTCGAACGCGAGCTTCTCGCAGTGGATCCGCAGGATCAACGAGCTCAAGCGCACGCTCTCGGATGCCGACTATCTGGAGTCGATCCGGACCGGGTTCCGCGAGATGCTCCGCCACGGAACCACGAGCGTCTTCAACATCGAATCGTTTCCCGAGCTGATGGTCAAAATGCCGCCGCCTCCGATCCGCACCTGGTGGTTCTACGAGATGATGGACGTGCGGAACCGGATCCACACCGAGGATGTCGTGGCCGGAGCGCTCAGCTTTTTTGAGGACCGCGCGGGATGGTCCGGCGGGTTCGGCCTCTCGCCGCACGCGCCTTACACGACGTCCCCGGATCTCTACCGCCTCGCAAAGTTCTGCTGCGAAAAATACGGCATGCCGTTCATGACCCACCTGGCCGAGTCGGACGAGGAATTCGAGATGTTCCGGAACGCCCGCGGGCGTCTGCATGAATTTCTTGATGGCCTCGGACGCCCGATGTCCGATACCGGCGGCCATACGCCGGTGGCCCGGCTGCTCGCGGAGCAGGCCCTGCCCGACGGCTCGCTGCTCACGCACATGAATTTTCTGGAGGAGGAGGACTGGGGGCTCCTGCGCGAAAAGCACTTTTCGATCATCCACTGCCCGTGCTGCCACGAATATTTTGAGCGCGGGCCGTTCCCGATGGAGCGGTTTCTGCGAGAGGGATTCAACGTCTGCCTCGGGACCGACAGCCTCGCCAGCAACCGCTCGCTCAACATGTTCGCCGAGATGCGGTGCGCCGCCCGCAGGCATCCGGAGGTCGCCCCGGAAACAATCCTCAAAATGGCCACCCTCAACCCCGCGAAGGCGATCGGCATGGGCGGGCGGCTCGGGGAAATCCGCGCGGGTGCCGAGGCCGACCTGCTCGCGATTCCCCACGCCGGCCCGGCAGAAAATCTTCCCGATGCCATCCTCACGCACTCGGGCCCGGTCGATTGGATCATGGTCGGGGGGAGGGTAAGCAGCCAGTGATCTTTCGAGGCCGCCGGGAATGGATCTTCTTGGTGCCCTGCCAGCAGACTTTTAGGCTTGGATAGTCCGATTTGTCGGGTTATTCCGTCATGGTCCGTCCAGCGTAGAAGGTACCGGCATCTGCCAGCGGACCGGTGCGAATGCGGATGCGAGCCGATAATTCTATGAAGCACAGCGCGTATTTTTTTCAAACCATCCTCATCAGCCTGCCGGTATCCCTGTTCTTGCTGGCTGCCGGGTGCCGTCCGCAGGCGCCGGATCCAGTCAGTCCGGTTCGTCCGGTGAAATCCATGGTCGTCTCGGTCGGCGGAGATACGGCCGTGCGGACTTTTCCTGGAAAAGTCGAAGCCTCGAAGCAGGTCGAGCTCACATTTCAGGTGCCGGGGCTGCTCGTCAGCCTTCCGGTTCGCGAGGGTCAGAAGGTCGCGCGCAATGACGTGATCGCACAGCTGCGGCAGGAGGATTTCGAAGCGCGGCTTGCGGCGCTTCGCGGCCAGCTCGACCGGGCCCGCGCGGACCTCCAGGCGGCAAATGCCGGCGTTCGTCCCGAGGAGAGGCAGCGGCTGGAAGCGCAGGTGCGTTCGGCCGAGGCCTCGCTCGTCAACGCCCGCACGGAATTCGGCCGCGCCAGGCAGTTGCTGAATTCCCGGACGATCTCGCGCGTGGAGTTTGACCGCGCGGAAACGACCTACCGCGTGGCGCAGGAAAATCTCGAAGCCGCCCGCCAGACGCTCGATCAGAGCGCGGTCGGCAGGGAGGAAGACATCCTGGCGAGGGAGGCCGAGGTCCGGGGGCTCGAAGGCCGGGTGGTCGAGGCCAACCTCCAGCTTGCGGATTCCACCCTGCGCGCGCCCTACGACGGCGTGATCGCGCAGCGGTTCGTCGAGCAGGGGCAGAACGTCCGGGCCAAGCAACCGGTGGTCAAATTTCAGGACGTCGCGGAAATCGAAATTGCCGTGGACGTCCCGGAGAGCATCATGGCCGCCGACCTCGGCTCGGCGGACATCCTCCAGCTGGTGGCGGAGTTCAGCCCGGCACCCGGATTGCGATTCCCCGTCCATATCAAAGAGGTCGCGCAGCGCGCGGATCCGGTGACCCAGACATTTACGATCCGGGTCGCGATGCAGGTGCCGGACGGCATCAACCTGCTGCCCGGCATGACGGCAACGGTCGCCATGACCTACCGGCGGGCGGGCATTCTCGGCGGCCGGATCTTCGTGCCGGTGTCCGCCATTTTTCAGGAGAGTTCCGGAGAGCAGGTGGCTTGGGTGATCGGGCCGGATCAAACCGCGGCGCGTCGTGCGGTGAAAACCGGTGAGGCGACAGGCGGCCGGATCGAAATTGTGGACGGACTGCAGCAGGGCGACCGCATCGCAGTCGCCGGGGTGACGTTCCTGCGCGAGGGGATGAAGGTCCGCGATCTCGGCGACGCTCTCGGGGGCAGCCAGCCATGAATCCCGGCGAATTTTCCGTAAAAAACAATCGCGTGGTTCTGGTGGCCATGGCGCTGGCCATCATTGGCGGCATGCTTGCCTATCTGAACATCGGGCGGCTTGAGGACCCTGAGTTCACGATCAAGCAGGCGCTGATCATCACTCCCTATCCCGGAGCCAGCGGGGACGAGGTGGCCCGGGAGGTCACGAATCCCATCGAGATCGCCTGTCAGCAGCTCGGCCAGCTCGACCGCGTCGAATCCGAATCCACGCGCGGCCGGTCCGTGGTCACCGTCACCATCAAGGACCGCTACGACAAGACCCGGATGCCTCAGGTCTGGGACGAACTGCGGCGCAGGATTTCCGATGTCCAGTCGCAGCTCCCGCCCGCAGTGCGCGGGCAGTCGATGGTCATCGACGATTTCGGCGACGTGTATGGAATTTTTTTTGCAGTCACCGGCGAGGGGTATTCGTTCCCAGAACTGCGACGCTATGTTGAGTTCCTCCGCCGCGAGCTGCTTCAGGTGCCCGGGGTCAAGAGCGTCGCCCTCTTCGGCGAGCAGCGCGAGGTCGTCTTCCTAGAAATCTCCCGCAACCGGCTGGCTCAGCTCGGTCTGAACGAGGAGGTCATTTACGGCAAGCTCCAGGAGCGGAACATCGCCGCCGACGGCGGTCGCATCCGTGTCGGCGATCAGCACATCCCGCTGGATCCGACCGGAGCCTTCGCCTCTGCGGATGAAATGCTCAATCTGGTGATCGGCTCGGACAGCACCGGCCGCCAGCTCCACCTTCGCGACATCGCGACGATCGAGCGCGGCGACCAGGACCCGCCGCGGCGGGTTCTCCGCTACGACGGCAATCCGGCCATCGGCCTCGGCATCTCGAGCGTGGAGGGCGGGAACGTGGTGAAGATGGGCAAGGCGCTCCGGGAGAAGCTCGCGGAGCTCAAGGGCAGCCAGCCGCTCGGGATCGAGATCGGGGAGATCAACTTCCAGCCCGAGGCGGTCTCGGGGGCGGTCAGCGAATTCATGTTCAATCTCGGCAAGGCGGTCTTCATCGTCTTCGTCGTGCTGATTATTGCCATGGGCCGCAAGACCGGGCTCATCATCGGCCTCGTGCTTTTCCTCACGATCATGGCGACGTTCCTCGTCATGTATCTGAAGGGTGATCTCCTGATGGAGCGCATTTCCCTCGGCGCGCTCATCATCGCGCTCTGCATGCTCACCGACAACGCGATCATCGTCATCGAGGGGATCAAGGTCGGGATCGAATCCGGAAGAAACAAGCTCGAGGTCGTCCGCGAGGTGGTCTCGGAAAACCAGTGGCCGCTCTTCGGTGCCACGGCGATCGGGATCATCGCCTTCGCGGCGATCGGCCTCTCGCAGGACGCCACCGGCGAATACACGAACTCGCTTTTCTGGGTGATCCTCATCGCGCTGACCCTGAGCTGGATCTCGTCAGTCACCGCAACGCCGCTGCTGAGCTACATGATGTTCAAGCCCCTCGCGGGCGGCGGAAAGCCCGGGGACAGCGATCCCTACCAGGCGCTTCCGTTCCGGATTTACCGGAAGCTTCTTGTCCTTGCGCTCCGCTTCCGGTGGGCGGTGGTGATCGCGTGCCTCGTCGGATTCGTCGCGGCGATCTACGGATTCCGAAAAGTCGACCAGAGCTTTTTCCCGCCGGCGACCCGGCCGCAATTCATGGTCGACGCCTACCTGTCCGCCGGCACCCACATCCGCGAAACCGAGGCGTTCGCCGGAGAAGTCCAGCGGTTCATCCAGTCGCAGCCGGGGGTCACCCATGTCACCTCGTTCATCGGCGGCGGCGGCCTGCGCTTCCTGCTGGTCTATTCCCCGGAAAACGAGAACCGCGCCTACGTGCAGTTCCTGGTGGATGTGAAAGATCATTCGAAAATTCCGCAGCTGATTGCCGACATCCAAAGACGCCTGGACGAAAACTATCCCGATGCCAATGCCATCGCGAAAAAATTTCTTCTCGGGCCGGGTGCCGGCGGCCGCGTCCAGGTGCGGTTCAGCGGGCCGGATTCCGCGGTCCTCCGCCAGCTCGGCGATCAGGCGATCAAGATCCTGCAGGACGACGGCCAGGCATTGTGCATCCGGAGCGATTGGAGCGAGCGGGTGATGGCGATCCGGCCTGAACTGCTCGAATCCCAGGCCCGCCGCAACGGCATCACGCGCGTCGAGGTGGCCCGTGCGCTGGAATCCAGCTTTGAAGGCCGCGCGGTCGGCTTCTACCGCGAGCCCGGCGATGCGGGTGCCGGGATCTTTCCGCAGGAGACGCGGCTTCTGCCGATCGTCGTGCGACCTCCCCGCGCCGAACGCGAGGACGTCGGAACGATCAGCAGCCTGCAGATCTGGAGCCCGGTTGCGGGACGGATGATCCCCATGAACCAGGTCACCGGGCGCTCGAAGATTGTCTGGGAAGATCCGCTGGTCGCGCGCCGCGACCGCTCGCCGACCCTCACCGTGCATGCGGACCCTCGCGCCGGCCTGCCCAGCCAGCTGCGCGATCGGGTGAAAGATCAGATTGAGCAGATCGAACTTCCGCCGGGCTATGCCATGCGCTGGGGTGGCGAGCATGAGGATTCCACCCGCGCCCGCGCCGCCCTGGCCGAGCCGCTGCCCTACGTGCTGGCGCTCATGGTGTTCATCGTCGTGTGCCTGTTCAACTCGATCCGCACAACCGTCCTCATCTGGCTGATCATCCCGCTGTTCATCATCGCCGTCACGGTGGGATTGCTCCTCACCCGCATGCCATTCGGCTTCATGGCCACCCTCGGCGTGCTTGCCCTCGGCGGCGAACTGATCAAGAACCAGATCGTGGTCCTCAGCAAGATTCTCACGCTCATCGAAAAAGGAACACCTCCCTATCAGGCGCTCCTGGACGGAGGCACCGCCAAGATGCGGCCGGTTTGCATGGTCGTGCTGACGACCGTGCTCGGCATGATCCCGATGCTCACGGATCCGTTCTTCGGCTCGATGGCGGTCTGCATCATGTTCGGCCTGTCGTTCGCAGCGGTCCTCTCACTGATCGTGACGCCCGTGCTCTACGCGATCTTTTACAGGGTCAAAGAAACCCCGAAAACCTCGCGGTAAGGAGCCTGTCTTCAAACGGATTGCTTCCTGCAAAGGCTTTCAGCCGGCCGGAGCACCACGTGGGCCTCTGCGGCCTTCCGGGCCAGCATGCGCTGCTTTCGCAGCGGCAGATGCTCATAGACGAGAAGTTCCGCCGGACGCCATAAGGCCACCCAGGCGACAATCACCAGCCCACGGCTGAGAAACTCCGGCAGCATCCTTTCGTTAAGCAGCAGAAGCCCCTCGGAAATCAGCAGGAGAAAAAGCGCAAGAGATCCCCCGATCCGTGCGCTTGCCCAGCCATTCCAAACAATCTCCCGAATCCCTTCGCTGAAGGCGGCTACCTCGCTGTGGAAATGCTTTTGGACGGCCTCACGAACGTCCCCCTCCCGTGACAGGTCGGGCGCTGGAACGATGATCTCGAATCGAAAACCCGCCCGGGGATTGACTTGCCGGATCGCATTCCAGAGGGCCTCGCTGACATCGGGGTGAAGCCGTGAAGAAATCACCGGCGACTCGGCGTGGAGCATTTCTTCCACCGACCGGACCTGAATGCTGAGCGTTTCTTGAGGCATGGGGATTTTGATTTTTCGTGAATATCTCCGGCGGGGAGGCGGCGGGCAGCAGATGGAGTTCGGCAGGACCGAGCAGAGAAAGGGATCTAAGAAGGGGGCTGTTGGACGAAGGGCCAATTCATGGCAGAATGTCACAGGGTGCCGAGTTGCTCCAGATCGAACTTCTCCGAAAAGGGGTCGAGGATTTGGAGCGAGTGGATGACCAAACCATCCTGCATGTCCTCGCTGAGGAGGATGGTTGCGCCGCTGTCCAGAGCCGAGGCCACTACCAGGCTGTCCCACCAGGACAGCTTCCAGCGGTCTTCGATTTCCCAGGCACCTTCCAGGATCCCCGCGCTGACCGGACGGGGATTCCATTCCAGCAGGTCGCGGATATCCTGCCGGGCCTCGGTCCGGGAAAGTCCGGGCTTCAGTTTCCGGGTTACAGTCACGTAGTATTCCTGCAACACTTGGGCGCTCAGCCTGCCTGTGCGATTGTGCCAAAGAGCGCCCAGTATCTCTGCCGCACGCGCCTGCTTTCTTGGATCGCCTTTGTCGCGGGCGTAAACCAGGATGTTTGTGTCAACGAAGGGCATGCCGATCGTGGAGGGAATCGCGGGTGGGGTAGGGAGCCGGATTGGCCTGGAGTGACCGGGCGCCTCTGCGCAGGAATCTGGTCATGGCCGCCTGATACTTTGTGTCTCCTTCAATCTTCTCCGTCACCAATCGACAGAGGTATTGCGACACGCTCGTTTCGGCCTCGGCAGCCAGACCGCGGGTCTTGCGGCCTATTGCATCAGGAAGCGCAATCGTGATGTTTTTCATGACACGAGAATAGTGTTACACGAATCTCGTGTCAATGCCTCCTGGCTTTTCCGATTAATTGATTGTTGTTTTTCAAGCGGAATGAGAGAACCGCTGGGCTATGACCACCAATACTTCCCTTCCTTCTGCCGCAGCGGATCTCTCGAAAAGCCGGGGCTGGCTGATCGCGGGCGGCATCCTCTCGATCTTTGTCGGCTTCTCGGCCATCGGTTCTCCGCTGGTCTTCTCCCTGGTGATCGCGCAGTTTCTCGGGGTGGTCGCTCTCGTGAGCGGGGTCATCGCGCTGGGGCTTGCGATCTTCGGAAAACACAAGGGCCACCGGGTGATGGAGGCCCTCACCGGCATCATCCGCATCGCTGCGGGCATCGTGCTGCTGAATTGCCTCGCCACCAGCGTCATGATGATCACGCTCATCTTTGCGTTCTTCCTCATCATCGAAGGAGTCTTCGTCTCCGCCACCGCCTTCATGATGCGGAACACCCCGGGGTGGGTCTGGATGCTGATCAGCGGATTGGCTTCTCTCATCCTGGGCGTAATGGTTTACAACCGCTGGCCATCCGACAGCGCTGCGGTGTTGGGCTTCTTCTTCGGGATCAGCCTTCTCTTCAACGGCAGCTCCCTGCTGGCCCTCGGACTCTCCGCCGGAAAGCCTGCAGCAGCCTGATTCTTGCGGGTTGAGTTCTGAACAGGATCCGGGCGATCGGGTAATAAATCGGGCCGGAGCCATGATCCTCGCGACCAGGAGAGTTTGCTGACATGCGGAACGAGCTTGAAACTGCGTTGGGAACCAGGGGCCTTCGCGGGCTCCAGGCGGCGGGCTGGATGGTCGTGATCGCGCTCTCGCTCGTCCTGATCCGGGCGGGCAAGGACCTCTTCATCCCGCTGGTGATCGCGCTCATCGGGGTCTACCTCATCAAAATTCTGGAGCGATGGATCGGCTACGCGAAAATTTCCGGGCGGGGGCTCCCCCAACCGGCGGCGCTGGCGCTGGCTTTCTTGGCGGTGATCGCGCTGAGCTTTCTCCTGTTTTCAATTATTGCCGAGAACGCCATGCGGGTCGCCGAGTTTGCCCCCCGCTACCAGAGCCGCCTCCTGGCCATCCAGGCCGATCTTTTCCTCGCCATCGGCTTCGAGCAACCTCCCGCGATCCGCGAGTTTTTGGGCGGATTTGATATTCCGGGAACCGTGACCGTTGTGGCCACAAACCTCGCCACCCTGCTGAAAAATGCCTTTCTGATCCTGATCTTTGGTGTGTTCCTGCTCCTCGAGTCGCGGTTTATTCCGGCGAAAATTGCCGCGCTCTTTCCCGATGAGGATCGCCGTGTTCGCGTGCAGGGGATTCTGAAGCGCGTGGACCGGGATATTCAGACCTACTTCGGCGTGAAGACGGCGGTCAGCCTCGTCACGGCGGTCCTGAGCTACGCGGTGATGAAATCCATCAACCTCGACTTCGCCGCGTTCTGGGCGCTGCTGGTCTTCATCCTGAACTTCATTCCGACGATCGGATCGATCTTTGCCACCGTCCTGCCCGGACTGCTGGCGCTCGTCCAGTTCGAAGAGTGGAGGCCGGTGGTCATCCTGGTCGTCGGGATCACGGTCATCCAGCAGGTCCTCGGCAATATCGTCGAGCCGAACCTGATGGGCATCACCCTCAATCTCAGCCCGCTCGTCGTCGTGATCTCGCTCCTCCTGTGGGGCATGCTCTGGGGCGTGGTCGGCATGTTCCTGTGCGTGCCCATCACTGTGATCCTGGTCATCGTCCTCGCCAACTTCCCCGGCACAAACTGGGTCGCTGTCCTTCTCTCAAAAGATGGAACCGTCCGTCTGTAGGGAAAATAGCATTTGACTTCATGTCTTGGATTCTGGCTGGCATTTACATAGCGGTGGAAATCGTGGCTCTCGCGAGCGCGGTGCATGCTCTGTTTACCGTCCGGACTCCCCAGGGAACGATTGCCTGGGTGGTCGGTCTGATCGCGTTTCCCTGGCTGGGCCTGCCGCTCTACTGGTTTTTCGGCAGCCGCCGGTTCGACGCCCATTCCCTCGCTATGCAGAAGATCCTCAGCAGGCATGAGGCGAAGATTCATGAAGTCCATGAGGGCATGCACCGGTTCATTGTGCCGCGCGGGGACGTCGTACCCACCCGCATCGGGGACCTGGCAGCGATTGCAGGAGACAACTTTCTATTCGGTAGCCAGCTAGATCAGCTCCTCGTGTGGCTGGCATCGTTCGCCATCCTGACCGAACTCACACATCCGAACATCCATATCCACCGCTATGCCGCAGGGTTTTTGCACCAGAAATGCCTGCTCGTTGACGACAGCCTGGCAGGCGTCGGCACCAAGAACTTCGACAACCGATCCTTCCGTCTCAATTTTGAAATCACCCTTGCCGTTTCTGATCCGGCCTTCGTCGCGAGTGTGGCGGAGATGCTGAAAAATGATTTTTCCCATTCGGAGGAGACCGGGAGGGATGATTACGAAACCCGCCCGCTTTGGTTCAAGGCCGGGGCCCGTGCCGCGCGGTTGGTAGCGCCGATTCTCTGAGTGGTCCGGAATATTCCAGGCTTCATTCGCCCCCTTCAAAAGTCGGGGATTATTGTGTCGGGGATTAACGTTGATCTGCACCAACAAAAGAGACTAGTGTAGTTCGCTAAGCAGATTGCATATTAGTTTCTCCCTCTGATTATGTGCCCCAATCCGAACAATCTCTCGTCTTTCCCTTGTAAAGACCAGGTTCGCTGCAATCGTTATTCTGTTGGGCGGACTACACTAGATGCCAGAGTCTTTTTCCTGTTATGACACGACCCACTGACCCGGCGGACGATCTGTATATTTCCACCGGGCACCTGCCTCCGGAAGACCGGGTGCGAGCGTTGGTGGCCGAGGCTCACGGGCGGTTCGGGTCCAATGCGGAAGGCGCAAACTCGCAGGTCTATCCGGCCCTGGCACGCGTGCCGTCCGGGCTGTTCGGCGTGTGCGTGGTCGGCACCAGCGGGAATGTTTATTCGGCCGGGGATGCGGATTACGAGTTCACGATCATGAGCGTCTCGAAGCCGTTCCTCTTTGCGCTGGTCTGCCAGGCGGTCGGCGTCGAGGCGGTCCGGCAGAAGGTCGGCGTGAATGCCACCGGGCGGGCGTTCAACTCGCTGGAGGGCATCGAGCGGGGGCCGGGCGGACAGACGAACCCGATGGTCAACTCCGGTGCTATCGCCACGACCAGCCTCGTGCCCGGGGACGGCTTTTTGGAAAAATGGAAATTCATCCACGAGGGATTGTCGAAGTTTGCGGGGCGGACGCTTCCGCTCAATGACGAAGTCTATGTCTCAGCCTCGGAGACGAATTTCCGCAATCAAAGCATCGCCCGCATGCTTCAGAGCTTCGGGCGCATTTATATCGAGCCGGCAACGGCGGTGGACCTTTACACCAAGCAGTGCGCGCTCAACGTGAGCGCCAGGGATCTGGCGGTGATGGGGGCGACGCTGGCCGACGGCGGCGTGAACCCGATCACCAGGGAGCGGGTTGTGGACGCGAGCGTCTGCCATTACGCGCTGGCCGTGATGGCGACAGCCGGGCTGTATGAGACATCCGGCGATTGGCTTTTCGATATCGGGCTCCCGGGCAAGAGCGGGATTGGCGGCGGGATCGTCACCGTCTCGCCGGGCAAGGGCGGGCTCGGAACCTTTGCACCGCCGCTGGATGCGGCCGGCAACAGCGTGAAGGGTCAGCTCGTGGCGAAGTTCCTCTCGCAAAAGCTGGGCATGGATCTCTTTGTGTCGCAACCCGAGGCTTGAACAGGCAGTCTCACTGACAAGTCCGCCAGACCCTGTCTGTAGAACCAAAAAAACATGAAAACAAACACCGTTTCAAACGCCTCGCCGGCCATCGAGGAGAACGCGTCCTGGCTGCCGATGATCGTGATCGCCATGGGCCAGATGCTGATGTCTTTCAATGTCGCCGCCCTGCCGGTTTCCATGAGCGGCATGGTGAGCAGCTTCAATACCCCTCCCACCACCGTGGGGACGGCGATCGTGATGTATTCGCTGGGCGTGTCGGGTTTCGTGATGCTGGGCGGCAAGCTCGGTCAGCGTTTCGGCTCGAAGGTATTTTTCCAGGTGGCGGTGGCGCTCTTTCTCGCGGCGATGGTGACGATGGTGCTGAGTCCGACGGCAGGCGTGATGCTGGCCGGGCAGGCCCTTGCCGGATTCGCGGGGGCATCGTTGGTGCCCTCGCTGGTCGCTCTGATCGCCAATCACTACAAGGGTGCCCAGCAGGCGAAGGCGGTGGGCTGGCTCGGCTCGGCGCGGGCCATCGCCGGCGTGCTGGCGTTTGTCATCGTCGGTTACGTCGCCATGATCAACTGGCGCCTCGCGTTCGGGCTCCTCATCGTTCACGCGTCGGTCCTGCTGCTCCTGAGCTTCAAGCTCAAGCCTTCCGTGCCCAACCCCGCAGTGAAGATCGATGCCTTTGGCGTGGTGCTGTCAGCCGTCGCCGTCATTCTCATCAGCTTCGGGTTTAACAATCTGCGGAACTGGGGGCTCACGCTGGCCCGGCCGGCCGCGCCATTTGAATTCTTTGGCGTATCGCCCGCGCCGCTCATGATCGGCCTGGGTATTGTGATCTTCATGGCATTCTTCCTCTGGAGCCACAAGCAGGCGGCGAGAGGAAAAACTCCGCTGCTGGCGCTGGAAGTGGTGGATTCGCCGAAGGAATGGGCTGCCGTCCTCACGCTCTTCCTCATCGTTGCGACCGAGGCGGCCATCAACTTCACCGTGCCGCTTTATATCCAGATCATTCAGGGGCGCACGAGTGCCGCGACATCGGTCGCGATGATGCCCTTCATGCTGACGGTGTTTTTCACCGCGATCCTGATCGTCCGCTTCTATGGCAGGTTCGCTCCGCGCACCATCGCGCGCGCCGCCTTCGGGTTGGTCGCTGCCGGAGCGCTGTGGCTGGCATTCGTCGTGAGCAATGATTGGAGCGTCTTTCCGGTCATCATCGGCCTGATCACGGTCGGCCTTGGGCAGGGCGCGCTGGTGACGCTGCTCTTCAACGTGCTGGTCACCTCCTCGCCCAAGGAACTGGCTGGCGACGTGGGCGCCCTGCGCGGAGTGACCCAGAACCTCGCTGCGGCGGTGGGCACGGCGCTCATGGGCACGCTGGTGGTCGGCGTCCTGAGCGCGGGGGTGATGAGCCGCGTGGCGGACAACCCGCTGATCACGGCAGAAATGAAGGCCGAGGTGGATCTCGGCAGCATCAATTTCCTCAACAACGACCGGCTGAAGGAGCGCTTCGAGACCATCAACGCCGCGCCTGAGAAGATCGCTGAGGCAGTCCTCATCAACTCGGAAACCCGCCTGCACGCACTCAAGATCGGCTTCTTCGTCCTCGCATGCATGGCGCTCTTTGCCATGGTTCCGTGCGGATGGCTGCCGGATTACCGGCCCGGCGAGCTGCCGTCCGGGAAACCTGCCAGGACCTGATTTTTATGGAAACTGCTCAAACAACCCAATCAAACGACGGGCTGATGAAACGGATTTTGGACGTCGTCGAGAAGGCGGGGAACAAGGTCCCGCATCCGGCGATGATCTTCCTGTCGCTCATGGTCATCGTGATCGTGCTGTCGCACATCCTGCACCTCTTCGGTGCGTCTGTGACCCAGCAGGTGATCGATCCGGTGACGGACAAAATCCTGACAAATACCGTGGCGGCCCGCAGCCTTCTCACGACCGAGGGGATCCGATTCATCTACGCGTCTGTGATCCCGAACTTCATGAGCTTTACCGCCGTGGGTCTCATCATCGTTGCGATGATCGGGGTGGGAGTGGCCGAGGCATCCGGGCTCATCCAAGCGCTCATTCGCAAGCTGGTCGCCGTCTCGCCGGGATGGGCGATCGGCTACATCCTGGTTTTCGTGGGCATCGTATCGAGCATCGCGGCGGATGCAGGGTATCTGGTTCTGATTCCCCTTGCCGGCTCTGCTTTCCTGAGCGTTGGCCGGCATCCGCTCGCAGGCCTGGCCGCAGGCTTTGCAGCCGTTGCAGCGGCGTTCACCGTGAACATGCTCATCAAGCCGCTCGATGCCGTCCTCACCGAGTTTACAAACGACGCCATCCACCTCGTGAACCCCGCGCTTTCGATTGACCTGACCGCCAACCTCTGGTTTTCGATCGCGTCGGTTATCGTGCTCACAGTGGTAATCACGTTCATCACGCAGCGGGTGATCGAGCCGAGGCTGGGGAAATACAATCCGGAAGATGCAGGCGATCTGGCGGGAACCCCTGACTCGGCAGAGGCCGCAGTGAAAGGCGACGAGCCTCGCGGGCTGAAATTCGCGGCGTTCGCGCTGGTGGTCGTCCTCGTCCTGCTGGGTTTCCTGACCATCGGACCGGGAGCCGCCCTGCGCAATCCGGAGACAGGGGCCTTGATCGGCAACTCACCCTTCATGAACGGCCTCATCGCGGTGATCATGGTCGTATTTCTGGTCGCGGGGGCAGCCTACGGCTTCGGGGCCGGGACGATGAAAAACAGCACGGATATCATCAAGGCGATGGAGAAGGCCCTGGCGGGACTCGGGAGCCTGATCCTCCTGCTGTTCATCCTCAGCCAGTTCATCGCCTACTTCAACTACAGCAACATCGGAACGATCCTGGCCGTGTCGATGGCCGACGTGCTCAAGTCCGCCAGCGTCCCGCCCCTGCTTTTGTTGCTCGGGTTCATCGTGGTCGTGAGCCTCATCGACATTCTCATTTCCGGAGCGATTGCAAAGTGGGCGCTCTTCGCTCCGATCTTTGTGCCGCTGCTCGTCCAGCTGGGCGTGGCTCCCGAGTCCGTGCTGGCGGCCTACCGGATTGCGGACTCTCCGATGAACGTCATCACACCGCTGAACGCCTATTTCGCGCTGATTGTCGTCTTCGCTCAGAAATATGATCCCAAGGCCGGGGTCGGAACGATCGTCGCGCTGATGATTCCGTATGTCATCGCGATCTACGCCATCTGGACGCTGCTCTTCATCGCGTGGTTTTTATTGGGAATTCCCTGGGGGCTGTAATGCGGGCTGACGGGAATGGCGCTGACTTAAGCGGTGTGGAGCAGGCGTCCCGCCTGCTATTCCCTCTACAAGCAGGCAGCCGGGACGGCCGCCCCACATCCGAAACCCGCCTTGATTTTGTGCCATCCCAGGCCGCTGGCCTCGTTCGTAACGCGGCTGACGCATCATGAGCACTGAATCTCCGGCCCCAGAACCGCCGGCTCCCAGCACGGCCGTCCTGCTCGAGTTTCTGTTCCGCCTCGGGCGGGCTTATCTGGCGTGCGGCGAGCAGACCGCGAAGGTGGAGAAACTCCTTCGCAGCATCGCCTCCGCCTATGGCATGCGAAAGTCGCGGGTCGTGGCCTTCCCGACAGCGGTGTTTATCTCGCTGCACGACAGCAGCGGCGAGCGTGTCACCCTGGCCGAAAGCCAGCCGCAAATGCTTCGCCTGGACCAAATGGCCGATGTTTATGCGCTTGGCGAGGAGGCCCTCAGCGCGAAGCTGGATCCGCTGGACGGTCTCAAGCGGCTGGCGGCGATCCGGCGGCAGAAGGCCCGCTTCGGGCCGCTCGGCCATGTTGCCGGCCATGCGATTCTCACGGTCGGGCTGGCACTGGTGCTGATGCCGACGCCGACCAACCTCGCGGCGGCGGCGGTGCTGGGCTTGATCGTGGGGCTGATCAAGCTCTTCAACCGCGGCCGCACGATGCTGTCGGTGCCGCTGCCGGTGATCGCCGCCACAGTGGTTTCCTCGCTCGTCTTTTTGGCAATCAGGAGGGGGATTCCGGTTGATCCGCTCCATGCCTTGGTCCCGCCGCTGGTGACGTTCCTGCCCGGCGGCATGCTGACACTAGGAATGCTGGAGCTCGCCTATGGCGACATGGTCAGCGGATCCAGCCGGCTGATCGCCGGATTCGTCCAGCTCGTCCTGCTCGCGTTTGGCCTGGCCATCGGGGCGATCTTCACCGGCTATGTGCCCGCAGACCTCGTCCACTCGGCGGGGGGCTATTATGGCTTGGTGCTGTGGGCTCCGTGGGGTGGCGTGCTGGTTTTCGGCCTGGGTGTCTATCTTCACTTTTCCGCGCCACGGAATTCGTTCCAATGGATGATGCTTGTGCTGCTGCTGGCGTTCGCCGCACAGCGCCTGGCCTCCGGGTTTTTCAGCAGCGAGCTCAGCGGATTCTTCGGCATGCTCGTGGCGACACCGCTCGGGTATCTCATCCAGTATCGCTTTCGTGGACCGCCTGCGGCGGTGACGTTTTTTCCCGCATTCTGGCTGCTGGTGCCCGGAGCGCTCGGCCTGCTCAGCGTGACCCGCATGCTCAGTGACCGGGCGGCGGGGATCGACGGTTTGATTACCGTGGTTTACGTGATCACATCCATCGCCCTCGGCACGCTGGTCGGTGCTTCGCTCTACCGGTGGGTAAGCGAAAACCTCGTCGCATTGCGGACCAGGGTCCAAGGCTTTCGATAGGGGTCATGAGTTGGTTCTGGCTGAGTCTATACTTTCCCGCGACAGGCGATATCAGCGGCCAAGCTGGCCCAGCAGTTCCTCGTCCTTTGCGCGGCGGGCGAGCGCGCGTTGGTGGGAATTGTCGTTCTTTGTGCAGAAGAGCGTGTAGGGACGGCCTTTGGTGATCGTGACAAAATCGAGGTCGAGGGCGTGCTGGCGGATGAAATTCTCGAGGAGCTCCCTCTCTCCCTGAGTTCTGGTGAACCGGTGGGTTTCCGCCGCCGGGTCGGCCATGAAGGCAAGGAGTTCGCGGATCGGCCCGTAAGTGCGCACGTCGGGCTGAGGGCCGGGCCGGGCCCAATCCGGGTAGGGATTCAGGGGTCGCGCCACCTCGGCGGCGAGCAGGTTTTTCGCGAATGCGAGAATCTCCGGGGCCAGCGAGGTTTTGACCGCCAGGATTTTTTGCACAGATTTTTCCAGCAGGACCGGGCCGAGAGTTTCGCGCACATAGGCGAGCGAGGATTCACCCCGGAGGAAGGTGACGGCGGCCTGGCGGTCTTCCTCGTCCGCCAGAAG
This sequence comes from Verrucomicrobiota bacterium, assembly GCA_026398275.1. Classification (GTDB taxonomy): domain Bacteria; phylum Verrucomicrobiota; class Verrucomicrobiia; order Chthoniobacterales; family Terrimicrobiaceae; genus QYQL01. The sequence goes on along the minus strand of JAPLTF010000079.1, from coordinate 14,926 downwards.
ATGCGATGCGGCAAGGAGGATGCGGGTCTCCTCCCGGTCTCCCGGTGCCAACTGGCTGCGGTTGTCGTATCCGTGGCGGGGGGCTGCCGGCGCAAGCGCCACAAGCTGCCCGGCAATGGCGCCCGCCCAGGAATCGGCTTCCTTGCTCTTGAGGAGGGCGTCGAGGAGTTGGAAAATGGCGCGGCGATTTTCCTCCACGCCGCCGTTGATCAGGTTCTCGCAAACCGGCGCAAAGGCCTCGACGCCGAAGGCTTTGAAGAGCCGGCTCCAGAGCTTGGCGTCGCACAGCACAAAATGCGCCGGGTCGATGTTTGTGATAAATCGGCCGAGCAGATCGCGCGAGCCGGCCTTGGCGATCGCTCCGAGCGCGAGGGAAAATGGATGCCCCTCGGCATCGCGGAACGCGCTGTGGTAAATGCCGGACGCGCGGCTCTCGGGATACTCCCCGATGACCGCCTCGCCGAGGCGGTGAAACGGCGAGTCTGGTCCGGTGTTTTTCGTCGAAGCGAGATCTGCGAGCGCGGCGCAAGCCCCTTTGAAATCGTGGCGGCAGAGGATGCCCTCGTGGTCTTCCTTCGCCCACAGGACGACGGCCGCGCGGCGATACCAGTGGTCCATCGTGCAGCCCGCGTTGCCGGTGAACCCCTCGGCCTCCTTCTCATCCGGCTCGCCCTCGCCGAGCTTTTCTTTGGAGATGAGGTCGTCGGGTTCGATCCGGTAGATCCCGAGCGCGACACTGCGGTCGCTGGCATTTCGCCAATGTTCGACCGAAAGATCCTCCTCGTAGATTTCTCCCATTTCCCCGTCCTCTGGATCATCGTCGTCGTAGCCGTATCGGCGGCGTCCGTAGCCGTAGCCGTCCCGGAGCTCCCCCGACTGGTGGAACGTGACGAGCGCAAGGTGGGCGACCGCCCCTGCTTCTTCTGACGCCGCAAACAGCGCTCGGGCCCGTGACTGGTCGTGGCCCTTAAGATTTCGGATGGTCAAATTCGCCTCGGTGTATCCGTGTTCCAGCAGCACGGCCGTGAGTGCCCCCGCACGACTGCGCAGCAATGTTTTCAGCGGGGCAAGCAGGGTCCGGGCCTGCGCGGTCTGGGAAAGGTTGAGTTTCCCCGGGTCGCCCGCATCGAGGCGGAGGTTGTAAACCAAGCAGCACCGGAAACCCGAACGCACCAGCTCGACCTCGTGCTCGCAGTCCGCAAAAAATGCCGCGTGCTGGAACGCGCGTGTCTCTCGGCTGAAATCGACTTCCACCTCGCGTCCGTCGTGGCGGACGAACAGCCTTCCGCCCTCGTGCGCGGAGGGCAGCGAGATGATCAGCGTGCCGAACATCGCATCGAGCTTCTCGGTGTCGCGGTGGGCGCGAAAGTGCCCGCCTTTCCCATAAATGAGGAGCTTGTAGGGAATCGCGGAAATCCGGCCCTCGACGCCGAGATCCTCCCGGACGCAAGCGACGGTCCGGCCAAGGAACTCCTGCCATTCCGGGGCTTTGAAACTCAACTGCGCCGCGTCGAGCTGCCAGCACTTGCGCACGCTTTCGTCGAGCACGGTTTTCTCGCCGAGCCCATAGGGAGCAGCCTCCGCGAGCGGGATCAACTCCTTCACCTGCGAAGCCGGAAGCGGAAACGCCAGCTCCCCGAGCCCCTCCACCTCGATCCCCGGAAGGAAAAACGGCGCCTGCCCGGTGGAGTGGAAATCTCCTGTTCCGGTCACTTTGGAAAAGGCGTTCAGAAAGGCGTCGCAAGCGTTCATCGCCTCCCTTTACCCCGCTCTCCGGGGACAGGCAAGTTTTCGCGACAGTCTTAGAACCTGTGAAATAATTAGGAAAAAGCCGCGTTGCTGAGGATTTTTGGCTTGGCCAAGGCACGAAGGCGGCGGCAATACCCACAGCGGTGTTGCCGATGCTTCGCATCGCCCTCCGGGCTGCCTGCGGCAGGCTGT
>JAPLTF010000079.1:0-12956 GCA_026398275.1 Verrucomicrobiota bacterium | reverse complement strand
TCTGGGCGAGAGCAGAAAAGGCCGTCTGGCGGCGTTGCTCGCTCAGTTACAGCCCGCTGAGGGGATGCGCCTTCGCGAGCGCCTTGCCATCCGGCCTTTTCTACTCTCGCGCGGCTTTTCCTAATTATTTCACAGGTTCTTAGCGAAGCTGCAGGTGGACACGCATTGCCTGCCGGCAACTTGCCTTGCCTCCACCCGGATTGAGTGTATATTGCCCTGGCATGAGCTTGGCAGAGTTGAAACAAGCCGTTCACGAGCTTTCTACGCACGATCTCGCGGAGCTTGCGTCGTTCATTCGTGAGGAAGACGCGAAGGCGTGGGACGATCAGATCGATGAGGACTTCTCCGAAGGGGGGAGGCTGCGTGGCATGATTGCCGAGATTCGCGACGACCTTCGCTGCGGACAAGTCGGGGACCTGCCGTGACCGGCAAGACTCACCGGAAGTTTTGGAAATGCTTCGATTCACTTTCTCCGGGCGCTCAGAAGCTCGCCCGCGAGAAATATGCCCTGTGGAAACACGACCCAGGGCATCCCTCCCTCAAGTTTGAAGAACGGCGAAACGGGATCTGCGTGGTTCGGATCGGGGAGCATCTCAGAGCCATCGAATTGCGCGAGGGTGATCTGATCGTGTGGTTCTGGATCGGATCGCACGAAGAATACAACCGATTCCGGTTTTAACCCGACCGGCACTGGTGTCAGTCCACCGAGGCGAGCTCCGGCCAAAGGTGGGCCGCCATTTTCATCCCGGCCATGTAGGCATCGAGGGAAAACTTCTCGTCGGGCGAGTGCGCGTTGTCGTCCGGCAGGGCGAGTCCGAGCATGAGGGAATCCGCTTTCAGGTGCTCCTTGAATGCCGCGATGATCGGAATGCTGCCGCCGCCCCGGGCGAGCAGGCATTCGTGGCCGAACCCGAGCTTCGCCGCGCGCATGCAGGCCTGTGCGAGCGGTCCTGTGGGGTCAACCATGTAAGGGCCGCCGCCCTGGCCCTCGGTCACCGTGAGCTTGACGGTGGGCGGGCAGATCGCCTTGAGATGCTTCTTCACAAGCGCGATGATTTTTTTCGGATCCTGATCGGGCACGAGGCGCATCGTGATCTTGGCGCTCGCCCAGGAGGGGACGATCGTCTTGCCGCCCTCACCCTGGTAGCCGCTGGTGAGGCCGTTGATTTCAAACGTCGGCCTCGCGGCGCGCTGTTCATCCGGGGTGTAGCCCGCCTCGCCGAAGAGCGCCGGCACGCCGACGGACTTGCGGAATTTTTTTTCATCGAACGGGACCTTGGCCATCTGCTTCCGCTCGTAGGCCGAGAGCTTCACAACATCATCATAGAATCCGGGGATCGCGATGCTCCCCCGCTTGTTCCGCAGTTGCCCGAGCATTTGGCAGAGGACCATGGCCGGGTTGTCCACCGCGCCGCCGAAGAGGCCGGAGTGCAGGTCGCGGTCCGGGCCGTCCAGTCGGATTTCGATCGGTGCCATGCCCCGGAGCGAGTAGCAGAGCGCCGGGTGCTTCATGCTGGGAATCTCGGTGTCAGAGACAACCAGAGCCTTGCACGCGAGTTCCTTCGCGTGCTTGGGCAGGAAGTCGTAGAGCGCTTTCGATCCGACCTCTTCCTCGCCTTCGATCAGAAAGTTCACATTGCAGGGCAATTCGTTTCCGGTCTTCAGCCAGGCTTCGACGGCATTGATGTGGGCGAGGTGCTGGCCCTTGTTGTCGCTGATGCCCCGGGCATAGACGTTGCGTCCGACCCGGCGTGGCTCGAATGCCGGCGAGGTCCAGAGATCGAGCGGCTCCGGCGGCTGGACGTCGTAGTGGCCGTAAACCAGGAAGGTCGGCTTTTTCGGGTCTTGGTTCGGCGTCTTCGCGATCACCACCGGGTAGCCGCTGGTCTTGCGGATTTCGGCCTTCAGGCCGGCCTTGACGCATCGGGCGACGAGCCATTCTGCGCAGCGCTGCATGTCGCCGGCGTGGTCCGACTGGGCGCTGATGCTGGGGATGCGTGTGTAGGCGAAGAGCTCTTCGATAAAGCGCTCTTCATGATCTGCGAGGTATGTGAGAACGGATTGTGGGATCATGGCCGTATCTTATGGAGTGTGGCTTGGCATCAGGCAATTCAATAGTCCGTTTTCCGGAGCGGGATTGGTGGTGAAATGCAGGAGTCTACGGCGGCCGCAGCGGAGCGGGAATGGCGCGGTTCAAATTCACGGTCGTCGGCAGCTGCCCCCTCATGTGTGGTTGAATGGGAATTCGGGAGGCGCCCAGCAGGCCATTTTGCTGGAGATAGAGAGGACAATTGGCAATGCGTCGGCTGGAAGTGCTTGCCATCGCATGGAGGAGGGGAGCATCTTTCCGAACAAGTTGAAAGTCACCAATAAGATGAGCATTTTTTGTCGATCCGTTTTTTTTGCCCTTTCCGGCCTGCTGGCATTGGGCGCGAATCTGGCGGGTGCCGAGATGTCCGCGAAGCAGGCGGTCCCGGTCGAAACCACCCCGGCTCCCGCCGCCGCTGAGCCGACAATCCACGACATCGAATCCTCGAACTACGATGCCGACTTTTCACCGGGTGAAGCGACGACGAACACGCCCGCCGAGCTCGATGAAATCTACGCTCCAAACGAGGGCTATCTGGATTCCTACGGCGTGAACCGTCCGCTGGACATGCTGATTGCCCCGCTCGATTCGCTTTATGAGAAGACCGGCCTGCGGATCGGCGTGGCGAACACGATGCTCTTCATGCAGCCGATGGGCGGGCAGAGCTCCCGATACGGGGCGGCGGGCGATCTGGACTTCATGTCCTCGTGGACGCTGATCGGGCGTGGCACCAAAGACACCGGGCGGTTTGTCTTTACCGGGGAATACCGGTATCAGATCGGCAGCCAGCCTCCTTCCAGGATCGGCGGGCAGATGGGCACCATCGTCGCCCCCACCGGCACGTTCAATGACCGGGGATGGGTGATCCGGGACGCGTATTGGATCCAGCGGCTGTTCGACGCGCGCGTGCGCATCATTATCGGACGCGCGGACCCTTCGGATTACGTCGGTTCGCACTGGCTGCAAAACGTGAACAACTCGTTTGTGAACCGGAACTTCTCGGCGAACCCGGCCGTTCCCTTTCCCGGCCATGGCCCGATGCTCGGCATTTCGATCCGGCCGACCGACCAGTTTTATCTCACCGCCGGGGCAAGCAACGCCTACAGCACAACGATCCGTGATGAGTTCGACACGCTCTTCAACGAGTGGGACATCTTCAGCTTCGCCGAGGCCGGCTACACGCCCACATTCAAGGGGCTTGGCGAAGGCCGATACGCGTTCGGGATCTGGCACATGGACGCGCGCAGCAAATTCAGCCTTCCCGAGGACTATGGGTTTACGTTCATCGCGGACCAGAACCTTACAAAAAACCTGCAGGTCTTCGCACGGTATTCTTACTCCGACGGCGAGCTCACGAACGTCCGCCAGTCCGCGCAAATCGGGCTCGGTCTCAGCGGATTGCTCGGAAGAAAAGATGACCTCACCGGAGCCGCCTTCGCCCTGACCGTTCCCCGGATCGAAGCATCGCGGAACGAGGCCGTCCTCGAGGTCTTCCACCGCTTCCAAGTCAGCCAGAACACCCAGCTCTCGGTCGGCCTTCAGCTCATCGCAAATCCGGGCAACGCGCCCGACAACGACACGGCCGGCGTCTTCTACGCGAGGCTGCGCACCTCGTTCTGAGATCCGTCTGGGTGCAGGACAAATTTCTTCGGGAAATCCCCGAAGGGGATGAATGGTAGGGGCAGACCTCCGGGCTGACCGTGCAGAGCTCCCGCGGCGGGCCGGGGACGTCCCGCCCTACCTCGGTAACTTTCGCGTTCTGCACCCAATTTCGGACTGGTGAAATTACCGCTTGGCTTTCCCGGCTGAGGCTGCGAAACGATCCGGTATCCGAACTCGGACAATCTGCTGCTCAAGGAGCTTCTTACCAACGCGGCGCACGCCGGCAATTAGAGTGGTTTAACTAAAACTGTAACCACGCCCGTGCCGGGCGTGTTGTGCCGGAATCGTCGTCCTGAGAGCCGCACAGAGGCGCGTCCGACACGGAGCGGCTACAATGCGTTGCTTGTGCGGCCGCGATATTTTTAAACCGCTCTGGGCGGACCAGCTCCGGAGCTGCTACCATGACTTGAAAATGGATTCACGGACATCGGGCAAATCGAATGCCGCCGGCCACATTGTTTTTGCGCTGGTGTTTTGTTTCGGCACAGCCGCTGCCCCGGCGCACACGCATGGTCCGACGGGAACGTTTACGGATTGGAACTGGCCCGCCGTCCCTTCTAACCCGGACGGCAGGCCCGGGTATCGCAGCTTCGAGCACCGCGTCACCGTGGAGATCGAGCCGCAGGAAAATGTCGGGTATTTCTGGTCCCACCAGTTTGCCTTCAACGACGGGGAAGCGGGATATCTCGGACTTCAGACCCTGGGGCGGCATCCCGATGGCGGAGAGCGAAAAGTCGCGATATTCTCCATTTGGAATGCCCTGGGCGCCAGCGGTCCGGGGATCGCGCAGAAATTTGGAGGGGAAGGCGAGGGCTACCAAACGCTGATCCCTTACGACTGGAAGGCAGTACGGAAGTATCGCCTGCGGGTCTTCAAAAGCGGGGGCCCTCGGAATGGGACCGGGTGGACGGCGACGGTCCGTGATGAGACGACTGGAATCGTGGACGTGATCGGGACCATCACGGTGCCAGGGAAATGGGGATGCCGTAAAAATATAATCCCGGGGTGGACATTCCTCCCGGTCTGGGGGTTACTCCTCCGACAATGAAACGCATCCGGATCACCCACACGACGGAGTATTACTACAGGCAGCCCGTCACGTTCGGCCCGCACCGCGCGCTGATGCGGCCGCGCGAAGGGCATGATTTGCATATCGCCTGCGGGCGGTTCGACATCGAGCCGAAGGCGTCCGTCCGATGGCTGCGCGATCTCGACGGGAATTCGGTGGCGATCGCCACGTTTGAGGAACCCGCTGACAGGTTGCGCATCTTCAGCGAGGTGGATGTTGATCTTTTTGACGAGCAGCTCATCGACTGCCACATCGACCCGAACGCGCGATCGTTCCCGTTCCACTATCCCGCAAACGAACAGCTGGGCTTGATCCCTTACCGGCTCCCGAGCTTTCCCCACGACGGGCCGGCCCTGCGGGACTGGCTGCTCGATATTTACCAGCCCGGTCAGATCATCGAGACGCGGGAATTGCTGAACAGGCTGAACGCGCGGATTTTCGAGGCCTTCCGATACACCCGCCGCGAGGATCCCGGCGTCCAGTCGCCGAGCAGGACGATCGCCCTGGGCGGGGGCTCGTGCAGGGACTATGCCGTGCTGATGATGGAGGCTGCGCGCCACTGGGGGTTCGCTGCGCAATTTGTCACCGGCTATGTCCAGATGGACGCCGGTCAGCACGGTGCCACCCATGCTTGGACGGAGATCTACATTCCGGGTGCCGGCTGGCAGGGATACGATCCCACGAACAACAAGGCCGCTGGAGACGAGCACATCTCCGTGGGGGTCGCGCCGTCCCACCAAGAAGCCTCCCCGCTCTCCGGCTCGTGGTCGGGGCCGGCAAATGCGTTTAATCGGATGGAAGTCTCCGTCCAGGTCGTGGCCCTCGATCAGGAGGTCCAGCCGTGAACACGCAGCTCGCCATCGTTCTCGGATTGCTCGGGATCTCGATCGCAATGTTCGCGATGAACCGGCCGCGGATGGATGCCGTGGGGCTGATCATGCTCACGGTGCTCCCGTTCACCGGGGCGATCACCATGGGCGAGGCGCTCGCCGGATTCAGCGATCCGAACATCGTGCTCCTCGGGGCGTTGTTCGTCATCGGGGAGGGGCTCGTGCGCACGGGCGTCGCCCAGCGGCTCGGCGATTGGCTCATCGAGACCGCCGGCAAAAGCGAGACCCGGCTGATCGGCCTGCTCATGGCGGTCGTATCCACGCTCGGCGCCTTCATGAGCTCGACCGGGGTGGTGGCCATTTTTATTCCTGTCGCGCTGCGGATCTCGCAGAGCACCGGTGCTGCGGCGAGCCAGCTCATGATGCCGATCTCGATGGCCGCGCTCATCAGCGGGATGATGACCCTGGTCGCGACAGCTCCGAACCTTGTCGTCAACAGCGAGCTTGTCCGCAGCGGCTCGGAGGGATTCAGCTTTTTCAGCTTCACTCCGTTCGGCGTGCCGATCCTCGTGCTCGGGATCGCCTATATGCTCTTCGCCCGCCGCTGGCTGGCCCAAAAAACCTCAGGCGGATCCGGCGAGGTCCGTCTCGTGAGCCTTCAGGACTGGATTGCGAAATACCAGCTCGCGGACCGCGAGTTCCGTGTCCGGGTGAAGGCGGAATCCCCGTTGGTTGGAAAAACTCTCGCCGAGGCCAACATGCGGGACAACTCGGGAATCAACGTGATCGCCATCGAGCGCACGCGTCGGTTCTCGAAGGAAACGTTTGCGCCCGGCGCGGAGACCGAGCTTGCGGCGGATGACGTGCTTTTCGTGGATGTGTTTTCTCCGGGTGTCGATGTCCACGAGGCCTGCGTGCGTCTCGCGCTGGAGGAATTGCCGCTCACCGGTGCCTACTTCAGCGACCGCTCACAGCAGATCGGCATGGCGGAAGTCATGGTCGGAGCCGACTCCACCCTCGTCGGAAAATCCGTGGCCGGATCGGATTTCCGCAGCCGCTTCCAACTGACCGTTCTCGGCCTCCGCCACGGACGGACGGTTGTCGGGCGCGGGTATGTCGGCGAGCCGCTGCGGGTGGGCGACACGCTTCTGGTCATCGGACCATGGAAGAAAATCGGACGCCTGCAGTCCGACCGGTCCGACCTTGTGCTTCTCAACCTGCCCGCGGAACGCTCTGAGGTTCTGCCTGTCCAGGGGAAGGCGATTCACGCGCTGATTTCCCTGGTCGTCATGGTCGGCCTGATGGTGAGCGGGGTCGTTCCGAATGTGCAGGCCGCGCTCATCGCGTGCCTTCTCATGGGCGCGCTCCGCTGCATCGACCTCGACAGCTCGTATCGCTCGATCCACTGGAAGAGCCTGATTCTCATCGTCGGGATGCTACCCTTTTCCATCGCGCTCCAGAAGACCGGTGGCGTCGAGTTGGCCGCCCAGGGGCTGATGGCGGTCACGTCAGGCCTCGGGGACTACGGCGTGCTCGCGTGCCTGTTCGGTATCACAGCCATTCTGGGGCTCTTTATCTCCAACACCGCCACCGCCGTGCTGATGGCACCGGTGGCGCTGGCGATAGCAGGCGATCTCCAGGCCTCTCCGTATCCTTTTGCGATGATCGTCGCGCTCGCTGCATCCACCGCATTCATGACCCCGATCTCGTCGCCGGTGAACACGCTGGTCGTGGCGCCCGGCAACTACAGCTTCGGCGACTTCGTGAAAGTCGGCGTGCCGTTCTCGCTCGTCGTGATGGCCGTCAGCGTCCTGCTGGTTCCCTGGCTCCTCCCGCTCCACCCGCACTGACCAGATGTTGGCGGAGAATCCGCTGCATTTCGGCGATCGCCATCGGGTGCCGGAATGCTCCATGCCCCGCCGGGACGATGAGCTCCGACTTTGCGGTGGCAAGGTGGGCGCTGGAGTATGGGACGACGCCGTCCGAGCTGTTCGGGGAATCTCCGCGTCCGCGGTCTCCGAGGATCGTGTGGTGGGGAGTCTCGATGGGGCGCTGGTTGAGGGCCCGCAGAAAAGCGGATTGCGGGGATAAGCCGGCAATGCTTGTCGGGGGCCGCCGCAAATCCAATGTCGTCACGACATCGGAAACCTCCGCCGCCGCTCCAACGATGTTGTTCGGGAGGCGGATGAGCGAGGCAACGAACCCGGCCGGTCCGGCCAGAGCCATGTTGCTGCCCTGATGCGGAACACAGATAAAGATGGCCCGGCGCACATTTTTGTCCCGTTCGAAGATCAGGGAATCCCGCAGAAGCGGAGCCCTCGGCAGGCGCTCGGCCACCCGGGGCGCATCTTTGCCGAAGATGTCGTTGAACAGCGCGTTGCCTCCGGAGCCCGACGCCTGCGCACGCGAAATGATTCCGCCCATGCTGTGCCCGACGAGCACAAGGCCGCGAGGGAGCGGATAGCGGGCTTCGGCTGCCCGGAGGCCTTTGCGCAGATCGAGCGCGGAAAGCGGAATTGGCTGTCCGGTCGGATAAAAGAACGCCCAGAACTGGAAATTTTTCCGGATGACGGGATCGGCCTGCAGGCCGTTCACCACCTCGCCCCACATCTGCGGGGTTGAGAGGAGGCCGTGGACGAGGACCACCGGAATCCGATTCGGATCGTAGGGCTGCATGAAGATGAGTCTCGTGGGATAAGAAAAACGATCCACCTGGAACAACCAGCGCAGGCTGAGAATCAGCGGGTTTCCTCCGCGGAATGTCGCGCGCTTCGGAGCGTAGAGGTCGGCTGCCACCGGCCGCATGTGGCCGCCGATGCGGACGGATTTTGTGACCTCGGGGTTGAGAAACCGGATCGATGTCTCACACACTCCGCCGCGCATGTGCATGTCGGCGGCCACCGTGACCGGCAGACGGTATCCCCGGCGAGGCTCAAACGGCTGGGCTGCATGGTCCGGCTTGCTCTCCCCGATGACCGGCACGCCCCAGCCCGACCATTGCAGAAGTGCGGCCGCGCGCGTTCTCGTGGGACGGATCGGCGCCAGCCTGCTCAGAAGCGACGCCGACCAATCGCGCGGGTTTGTTGCGATGCCGACATGGTAAATGACGCCGTCGGGCCCGGTGAACCGGGCTTCGTGCGGGGACGCCCCGTCGAAGTTGGACTCCACGAACCGCCCGAGCGCGATATTTGCAATATCCCGCGCCTGCGGGGAATTTTCCGCGAGCGCGACCCGCAGGGCGGCGAGGCTTTTTCCGGACGCCTCCTGCTCATTCAGATTCCGCCTGGCGGATGCCGCCCACCTGCTGGCCGGCGCGAGCGTGCCATCCCGCACGCGCGGGGGAGCCGGATACTTCGAGATGGGAGCACATCCCGAGGCCGCCGCCATCGCGATCAGAAGAACCGCGCGCACCAGACAATGCTCAAAATTTCCACGCATGGGCAGAAAACCAGCGCGACAGCGCATCGTGAGACGGGAAAGACGACGGTTTGGTGCAGGGGCACAACCAGGCGGCCTGGGAAGCCGCTCGGTCGAGCAACCGCAGGTTGCCCCGAAGGGCGAGACGAGCGGGAGCGAGCGAGTCAACATCCCGAAGCAAAGTGGAGCATTGCCCATGCCACGGGATGGTTTCGATCCGGTCGGCGGGACGCCGACCTCCACACGCGGGACGCGCGTGCTCCCCGGAACTAGAATCTTCATAATGCGCTTTCCGTCTACCATCGCCTCTGGCATAGATCAAACCCCATGACGAGGCGATCAAAGGCGCGGCGAATGGTATGCTGGGCGATCTCGGGATTTGCGGTTTGTGTCGCCGGCCTGATGATTGTTGCATGTTGGCCCATGCCCTTCTCGTATGCGGCCCCGAAGTTTTCTCCGCCCACCGGCTACGCCGACGCGAAGGCTCAGATCGAAACCCGGATCGCCAAGGCACCGCAGACGCTCTCCGAAGCCGGCCGGCCGAGGGTCTTCCTTCACGACGCGCCGACCGAACATGTCTTCGTCCTGCTCCATGGGCTCACGAACTCGCCCGAGCAATTCGACAAGCTCGGCAGGATTCTTTTTGAGCGCGGGCACAATGTCGTGATTCCCCGCACCCCGGGGCACGGTGATGCCGACCTGATGACCGATGCGCTGAGCGTCTTCACCGCGAAGGCGATGCTCGACTACGCGAACCTCGCCATCACGCTCTCGCGCCCGCTGGGCCGGCACCTCACCGTTGTCGGACTTTCGATCAACGGGACGACGGCGGCCTGGGTGGCGCAAAACCGCTCCGATGTGGACCGCGCCGTCCTCCTGGCCCCGTTCCTTTCACCGCGTGGACTTCCTCGATGGGCCAACCGGCCGCTCAGCCAGCTGCTCATCCGGATGCCGAACTTTTTCCTCTGGTGGGATCCTGTGCACAAGGACCAGCTTTCCGGTTCCTCGCACGCCTACCCGCGGTTTTCGACCCGCAGCATCGGGGAGACCATGCGACTAGGCGTTGAGGTCTCCGGCGAGGCGGAAACATCCCCTCCTGCCTGCGGCTCGATTCTGGTCGTCACTTCCGCCTCGGACATTGCAGCCAACAACGTGGTCACCGCCCGCCTGGCATCTCATTGGATGAGGCTCCGCCCCGGCGTCGTGCAGAGCTACGAATTCCCGGCGTCAGAAAAGGTTCCTCACGATTTTATCGACCCGGGTCAGTCCGACCAGCGTGTAGATATCGTTTATCCCCGCCTCATCGAAATGCTCGAAACCGGGAAGGCTCCGATCTAGTCCGTGGAAATGATGGTGCCCGTTGTGGCAAGCAGGGACACGAATCCGATGTAGCCCCCGCGGGAGTCGTAGCACCAGATCGACCAGACAGCGGCGGCAGAACTCCCGCGCTGCTGCAGCACGTAGCTCACGCTGTCGAGCCGTCTTCCGCGGTCGGAGGCAAACTTCTGCGCCCTGCGCCAGGCTTCGGGGGAATCGATGTGGACCCGGCTCAGTGTGATGGGCGAATCCCCGCTGATCAGGGCGCGGGGGTTCAGGGTCGCGCGTTCCGAGGTGACCCGTCCCCGGGTCACCGTCAGGCTGGTGGGCAGGCCCCTGCGTGAGGGATTCCGCGCGATGATTGCCCAATAAGGCGGGGTGGGTTTTCCGTGGTCCGCCGACAGCCGGAGGATTCCGCTCTGATACTGGGCCGGAAGAGCCCGCATCGCTGCGACGGCACCATTTGGATCGGGAGCTGCCAGGACCGCAGCAGGCAGAAGCAAAGAGAAAAGAAGGAGAAGGGATTTGCGCATCGTTGGAAGGATTTGCCGATTTTCTATCCGCTCCCGGTCCGCCTTGTCGAGGATTCGTCGAGGGCCCCTCACGAATGGTGCATAACGCGAAAGTTACCGAGGTAGGGCGGGACGTCCCCGGCCCGCCGCAGGAGCTCTACATGGTCAGCCCGGAGGTCTGACCCGATCCTTTCAGCCCATGATGGCAACTTTCCCGTCATGCGCCCCTCACGAATGGTGAAGAAAAAGCTCGGATTTCATCCGCCAAAGAGGCACATGAATTGATCAACCATTACAAGCCCATGCGATTGCTCCTCCTTCCCGTCACTGCCATCCTGCTCACTGCCTGCCAAAGCTCTCCCAAGAAATCCGCGGAATGGGATGTTCCGCTGACGCTGCGGACCGTCGGTCCCGCCTACGCGGACTACGTGATCGAGAGGGCTGATGCCAAGAAGGACGGCAGCGTGACGCTGGTTGAGTGGACGAAGGCCGGCGGCACGGAAAAGTGCTTCCTGCTGGTGGACCAAAACAAGGATGGCGTGGTCACCCGCACGGAACTGATCCGGTTCAGCTCGAATAAAAAATTCCTCGACCTGACCCGCCGGTATACCGATTTCCACAAGGACAACAAAATGACGCCGCGCGATTTCCGCTCGCCGTCCGGCGTCCGGCTCATGCGCATCGAGTTCTAGGCAGTCGTTCTTGCTGAATACCAAATGGCGCAAACGCAATGCGCGAGGAAACCGGCTTTCCGGTCCCTTGCGGATGCTGAACGCCCGCGCGGTGCGGGAACGTTCGCCAAAAAATGGTGCCCGCCGGAGGCCGATGGCCTCCGGGGCGTCGTGAGGACAAGGCGGTTACGACTTGTAGCGCAACCGCTTCTTGTGGCGGTTTTCTTTCATGCGCTTGCGGCGCTTGTGCTTCGCGATCTTCGACTTTCTTTTCTTCTTTAATGAACCCATGGGATTGCGGGGATGCTAGTAGACAACTTTGTTGAGCGGATACTCGATGATCCCCTCTGCGCCGAGTGTTTTTAGTTTCGGAACAATTTCGCGGACGACTTTTTCTTCAATCACCGTCTCGATGGCGACCCATCCGGGTTGCGCCAGGGGCGAAACTGTAGGATTCCTTAATGCCGGAAGCGCCTCAAGCAAATTCTTCAGGCTTTTTTCGGGGAGGTTCATTTTGAGTCCGACGAGGTCCCGGGCGGCGAGGGCTCCGCGGAGGAGCATCGCGAGGGTGTCGATCTTCTGGCGCTTCCAGGGATCCGCGGCGGCCTGCCGGGACGCGAAGAGCGCAGGATACGATTCCATGAGCGTGTCCACGATCCGGAGCTTGTTCGCCCGGAGCGAGGAGCCGGTCTCGGTGATGTCCACGATCGCATCGACGAGGTCCGGGACCTTGACCTCGGTGGCCCCCCACGAAAACTCAACCTCGGCGCTGACGCCGGCGCGCTCAAAAAACCGGCGGGTGATCCCCACGGCCTCCGTGGCCACGCGCTTGCCTTCGAGATCCTTCACGGTGCGGATCGGGGAATCCTCCGGAACGACGAGCACCCAGCGGGTCGGGTTCGAGCTCACCTTGCTGTAGGCCAGGCTCGCGATCTCCTCGATTTGGGATTCGTTCTCCTCGACCCAGTCGCGACCGGTGATCCCGCAATCGAGATATCCGTGCTCGATGTAGCGGCTGATTTCCTGGGCCCGGAGCAGGCGGATGCGCATCTCGGGGTCGTCCACGGCCGGGCGATACGAGCGGTTCGAGCCGGAGATCGAGAAGCCGGCCTTGGCAAAAAGTGCGATAGTGGGTTCCATCAAACTTCCCGAGGGAAGCCCGACGGTGAGAATATTTTCTTCCATGCGAGCCGGGCAGTCTAAGCGGAAACCTCACGGCTTGGCATGTAAATTCTCGCCCGCCTGAAAAGTTGGGTGCAGGACAAAAATCTTCCGTCAGGCAGCAAGGGGTAGCAAGTGGTTCTGCGCGGCCTGAGAGTTGAGGCGGTCTTTCCAGAAGGAATCGAGTCTGCGGCTCGCGTTGATGCAACGGAAAGCGAGGACTTTTTC
>JAPLTF010000082.1 GCA_026398275.1 Verrucomicrobiota bacterium | reverse complement strand
CTTCATGGGACAACACGAGTCTGCTTCAGCGCAATACCAAATGAGCCTCTCACCGCATTTTGAGGCACTACATTTTTCACTCCAGCCCCTCCTCTACAGAGGAAATGCCGGTGATTTTGCCCTCAAACTGTAGAAGATGGGGCAGGCTCTCCAGATGGGGAGAACTTCTGCTTCGCTCAGCGGTGCCAGTTGGCTGGCGTCTTTCTTGCGCGACCGCTCGTAGGTGCGGACGGCAATTTTTGCGCGACGGGCGATCTCGGCGAGGATTCCGAGATTGACCCGGAAAAGCTCGTGCTCTTCCCGGCCCTCCTGCCAGACGGAGAACTCTCCGAGGTGGCAGGCCACGCGCAGGGTTTGGGTTTTGTCTTCCAGCCTCCAGATGTGGAGGTTGGTGAATTCCTGGTTTCTCCCGAACTCGATGCGAGCCGGGACTGTCGCTGTGTTGATGATGTCAAGGAACATACTGCTTTGACCGCTAGAACCCGGCGCATCACGTCCCTCTCGGGCGCAGTGCTCCTGCGGTTCAGGTCAGTCTCAGTGGTTCCTTGTTATCGTCGTCTCATGGTCATCAATGTCGCGGCAGTGAAACAGCCTCCAGCCTCAATGGTCGAAAGGGCGGTGGCTTGTTTCATGCTGATATGAATACCGCATCACGAGAAACCCAGCCATGCAGATAAATGCAGGGTATCTGACTATTGAGTCAGGATTGCTCTGAGAGCATCTTGCGCAGGGAATTTTCCAATGCGACCAGAAGCTTCTCCGCTCGGGGACGGATATCCATGAGCCGTCGGTGCCAGGCGACTCCGAGATCGCGGGTGACAGGCTTCAGCCATGGAAGATGGTGGACGGTGACCAACCCGGACAGCGAGGGAGCGGCGATGACGGGAAGGACGGCAGCGGCGGCTCCTGAGCGTGCAAGCTGGGCTGCCTGCGTGAAGCTCGTGCACCGGTAAACGATGTTCAATTCCTGCCCCGCCTTGTCCGCCGCCTTTTGAAATGATTCGATGAAGTCGCCTCCCAAAGAGATCGCGATGGGCAGATTCTTCGGGATAGACCGCGAGGCGAGCGTTTTCGGGATGAACAATGCGTAGTTGAGCCGACCGACGGGATAAAATTTCAGAGGTTGGACGATTGCGGACTTGCGGATGATCCCGAAATCTAGGGTGTGGTCGAGGAGTCCGCGCACTACGTCACCGGTGCGCCAGTCCAAAAAGACAAAAGTGCTTCCGGCTGCAGACGGCGCGAACTGTGTCATGGCCGGGGCGAGGAGCCATTCGAGCACGCTGTTGCCCGCCGCAATCCGAAACTCCACCGGTTTTCCCGAACAGGAAGCCTTGAAGTCGGCGAGCCCCTGGAACTGGAGACGGGCATGCCGGGCAAGCTCCTGCCCGGCTTCGGTGAGTTCGAGCCCCTTGCCCTTGCGCCTGGTTAGCTCGGTTCCGAAAAAAGCCTCCAGCTCCCCAATCTGACGGCTGATGAGCGACTGGCGGGATGGGTCGCCATCCGCGACCCGCGCAATCGCCCCTTTCTCGGCCACCTCCACGAAGCTCTTGAGCCGGTCAATGGAAAGCCCACCCATGGAGAAAAGATTCTCAAACATGACGATAAGGTAACATATCCTGAGAATATGTGAATTCCTGAATGCGCCAGAATTATCGTTTACAGGCGCTAGGAAACGTCTGCTGGTTGACGATTTCCCGCCTCAACCGTTTGGCTTACTTGGAAGATGAATATTCAAGCCGCCAACGATTCAGACCACGCAAATCCCGAAAGGGGGATGTCGAAACGGCTTCCCTGTTTCTCTACGTGGATCGTCGGTTTCGATTTTATGACACAGTTCGTCCTCGCTATCGCGGACGCTCTGGGGTATAAAAGTATCAGCATCAGGAATCCCTGTGGCCGCGTGGGCGGGCAGGGTGCCAACCGAGGGAGGAGACAACCCAACGGTGGATGTTCCGGGAAACCGGGACGATGTGCGGGCTTCGGCCTGAACAACAAATCTCCGCGGATTCGATGGACCACCGCCCTGATGAAGGACGGTGGTTTTTTTGCGCCCGCAGTTCCTGGTGGAAACCTCAATAGAGACCACCAATGAATACAAAACTCGCCATCCGGGTCCGGGAGGACAATCCCGACCATCACCTCTGGAACAACAACGGCACCTGGTGGTGCCACTACACCGAGCACCTGCCGGACTACACAAAGCGGCGGGTGCGCCGGAGCCTCCGCACGGCCGACCGGGCTGTTGCGCGGTTCCTGCGCGATAGCATGCTCTTCGAGTGCGGAAGGGGGCAACATGCCTGAGCCTCTGCCAAAAACCACCTCGACAACGAATATGGAAACACCACAGACCCCACAACCGACGAATACGGAATCAAGTTCCAAACGGCCGCGAGTAACGGTGGACTCGCTGAAAAACTTGGTGCCGCCGGATCATCCGATCTACAAGCGGGGCGTGCAGATCGGCTTCGTGAGCGCCTTGCCGCAGTCAATCAGAAGAATTCGGCAATGAATGAGAATCACCAGCCACAAACCCGATGAACACACAACAACTCACCATTGAGGCTTCGGCCTTGTCGGATCTCGGCCTCCTCGAAGAAGCCACCTCCGCCATTGAAAAGGCACTCGCCGTCGATCCAAGCCGGAACGTCACCCATATCGCGTTGAAAATCTATTTACGCCGTGGGCTTTTTGCCCGTGCGGCTGAGCTTGCGGACCAGTTGCTTGCGTTCACAGGGCTCACGGAGACCGAAACCCATAACGCCTGCCTGGCTTTTAACTTCTCCGGCAGAACGCGAGATGCGTATGAACTTGAGAAATCAATCAAGCCAACAACCCCAGGGCAAGAGGTCATCACGGAATACGGCCTCGCCTGCCGGGCATCACTTCTGGGCCGGTATCGGGATGCGTTGAGGCACATCCTGCGGAGTTTCTCTGTGGGAAATATCCCGACATGGAATCCATGGAGAAAGGCATTCCTCGACAGCGAACTTGCCCCGCTTTGGGAAAATGCCGGCTCCATTCCGATATCGCTCAGCTTTGCGATGCGTTTCGCGGGTGTCCCCTTCGGGCGGATTGTTGCTGAAAATGCCGCTTCGCTCCCACTGCGAACGGTGGATCACGCGGATCTCAACGCGATGCCGGAGAGATTCCGCTGCCTTTTTGTGGTGGCAGACGAAGTGACGTTCCAAGTGTCCCCGCGCCAGGAGCAGCGTCAGCCGGAACTTTTCAGGGAGTTTGTTCGCTGGCAACAGGAAGTTGCGGTTGGCCGAGTGGCTGTTTTTCAGGAGATCGGCAGAAAGGTCAGACGGATGCTTTGGGAGAAACAGCCCGCGATGGCAGAGTTCCAAGCGAGTCACGGACGTTTCGGTGCCGCCCGGCAACACCTCCTTTTTTTTCTCCGTGAGAATTGTGACACGACTCCTGCCAGCATTCCCGCCATTCCCCTTCTTTTCCCGCTCATTGAGGAGTTCCGCACCCAACACGCCGAGAACCCGGAGGATTTTCGCCGCCTCGTTGCATGGGAGTGCAATAACAACCTCTTGGGATTCGTTGAGGACGGCTACGACAGCCTCTCTCCGGCGAATAAGTCTTCTGGCCTTGCGCAGCTCGCGCTTGGCAATTGCCTCTATCGCTTGCGTCGCCATGAGGAAGCCGTCCGCGCTTTGAAGGATTGTTGGAACCGCTGGCCTTGGGATGAAACCCCAGTGATGAATATCGTCAGCGGGTTGGCCTGCATGGGCAAGTGGGAGGAATGCGAAACCATTGTCCTCCACCTTTCGCCGGACTTTTTGGTGAACGGTGTCCGGAAACGTGTGCTCAAGCGGATCCGAAACCGCTCGTTAAGTTCTCTGTGGAAAGGCATACGATTCAATCAGGATGTGCCAACCCCAAGCATGGGGGGGCTTTACCCTGGCGGGGACAAAGCGTTTCTGGCCGCAGCACGGGGACGGAAGGAACCGCAGCGAACATTCAGCCATGATTTCAGGGCTCGTGTTTTGGAGGGAGCAAAATGAAAACTGGATCACCTCCACTCACACGCCGGCATGCCCTCGGGCTCATCGGTTCGACGTTGGTTACATTCAGCATTCCAAGATCTGAGGCAAAGGCGGCGGGACTGACCGCCGACGAAGCATTTCGGTTTATTGAAGAATGGGATGGAGCGAGCCTGAACACGGAGGAAATACAGTGGATATTCCTTGCCACGTGGCCGACCATGCACCGGCACGGCTACAACATCAAGGAACTGCCAGGCGGCCAGAAATTGTCGGCATTTTATGGGCGCCGCCACATGAGTCACCTGTTGCTCTCGATAAAAAACCGCTGTAGCAATGATCTCGTGTATGCGGGACTCGATTTGCCTCTGATGAGGGTCACGGGAGTTTCGGGCATCAATGCCTGCATGTGGTGGGCATATACGGCCTGGATGAAGCGTTCGATAATCAGGTGCTTTGAAACCGATATAGACGACCTCCGAATCACCAGAGAGCGTTTTTCTCTATATGGGCTGTTTTGTAATTACCAACTGAAACCCTGCCCCTGAGTATGCCAAAACCCAAAGACAACGGGCAGGAAAACGGATGGCCGAACGCCATCGAGAGGCAGTTTATTCGAAGCCATTTGACTGCGGAAGAAAATCAACTCCTCTGGAGTTGCATGTAACAATCTATGAAAAACAACGAAGGCCCATGGCATGAAGACTTTTTTGAAAAAGCAAAATTGGTTGTCATTATTATTTCCGTCGTATTTTTACTCGCTAACACGATCGCTACTTACTGTGTGAAACCTTTTGATATTTGGCAGCATCCAATTCATATATATATATTGCTGTTGGGACTATATATTTATATGTGTATACGATATCCGGCTAACCCAGGCGCATGCGATACGGATACCAGCACTCACCCCATTTACATTGCTGTTGCTGCAAGTAATATAATAGCTGGGGCAGTCATCGTATGTTTACAAGATATCGAGTATTGGTCAAAAGATGGATATCTAGAAACGAGACCGAGACAATTTAGCGAGAAGTGCGAAATTGCAGTTGCAATATTTATCATCTCATTACTGTTGATTATTTTTATAGAATGGATGGCGGCAGTTTATAATGATATACAAACTAAAAAAGCTAATGCTGAATTGTTGAGATCAACAAAAGATATTTTGAAATGACTTTTTCATGAGCGTCTTTCACTTCTCGGTGCTCCTGTAATAAATACTTTTCGTTCCGACTACACTTTAACCACCGACCGGGAAATAATACCAAAGGACCTAAATTATGGGAGAGCTACTACCGACACGCAAAGCCAAACTGGGGGAGATGTTCTTCGGGGGCAAAGGGGTTTTGATACCCTTCAATCCAACACAGACACCCTCCTCGCCAGCGAAATCAGAAGTGTCTTCGGCTCTCCGCGGAGAGTTCCCCAACACCACTCCGAGGCCCCCCACTTCACCTGAAGTAAATGTGATGGCCGGCCTCACGGGGGAACGACCCAATGAGTCCCTGAGCGAGCTCGCTCTTCCCACAGAGACCATCTTCTCCAAGAATGCAAAGGCCCTGCTGGAGGCGGGACGCTCGCAGGAACAAGCCGCCGAAGCGGGAGTTCAAGGCCCGTTGCCCGTTGAGCCCTCCAAGCAGGGCGAATTGAAGGTCTCGCCGGAGGCGGGACGCTCACAAGAGTCAGCCGCCGAAGCGGGGGCTCAAGGCCCGTTGCCCGTTAAGCCCTCCAAGCAAGACCTTGGCGGGATTTCTCCCACCAGTAAATCAGACAACACCAATCCGGAAATTGCTCAAGAAAATATCATGGCCAACGGCGATCCCATTGCGACGGCGGTTGCCCGAAGCCGGTCCCCATTGGCCGGACAGGCTGGATTGGCCCCATAGGCTTCACCACCATCGGTGCCGGTGTGGCCAGCGGGGTGATTACAATGACGTTCGGGGCGGGCCGGTTGTCGATCAGCACTGTGGGCTGCATACCTGGAAGCGGGGCAGGCTGGATCTGGATGATCTGCTGGGCGATGACCCCCGGCGCGGGCCGGTTGTCGATTAGCACGGTGGGCTGCATACCGGGAAGCGGGGCAGGCTGGATCTGGATGATTTGCTGAGGATCCGCGAGGGCGGTCCCGAGCGTGAGGGCTGCGATGAGCAGTAGTATTTTCATAGCGAGTGTGGTTCTCGTTCAATGATTTTGCTGAGGACCCGATACACATGGAAGAACCTGTGTGTGGGGTTGGGCTTTCTGAGGTGGCCGAGGATGACCCCGAGCAGCACCCGGTTCATCATGTGGCACTGCGCCCTGTCCTTGGGCTTCTTGGGCGCAGGACGCTCGGTGTGGGTATAGAGCGTGAACAGCCCATGATTCACAGTCAGCCCGAAGGCCGAGCAGTCCACACTGAGGGACGCTATCACGTCCTCGGGGATTGGGCTTCATACGATCTCCCCCCTCGCAAGCCTGCGGCGCCTGTGCCGCAGCGCCCGGATCTTGCGCCGGGCGTGGTGGGCCTCGAAGCCCGGGACTCCAAGGATCTTGGCGGCCCTTTCGGCATACTGGACGATCCGGCGCTGTCGCTTAATTTCCTTCCTGATTTTCATGAATGTGAATTATGGGTTGCGAGGGTGGGCTGCTTTTAGAAAACACTACCAAGAGACCCACCGTGCTCCAAATCAACTGTGTGTCATACTGAGCGTTCTCCCCCGACATTGGGCGGGCGAACAGGGCTTGGAGTTCGCCATCAGCCGCATTGATCCAAGTTTGAATCCCCTCAAATTCCGCGTTTATCGCCCTGTGTTGCCCGTCTTGACTGGCGCTGTGGAGAAGAATGTTCTCAGGCTTCCTCGCCCAGAATTTCCCGCACAAGCCACCGGGCATCCTCCAACGCCGTGTTCACTCCCCCGCTGATCTTCCGCAACCGGAACGCCCGGCGCGTGCCTTTGGTGCAGAACCCGGCCGAGCGGATCCGCTTCCGCAGTTCGGGCGTGTGGTCGGACGGGAACTTGATCACGACCTGCCCGGCCTCGGCGTCGTCGCGGATCAGGATGTCACCGATCCTTTCCTCGGTCGTCGGGGTGGCTTGGATGGCGAGCGCGTGGCTGAGCACGGCTCGGGTCCGGGCGATCCTGCTTTCCAGCTTCACGCTGCTGCCGAATTGGCGGGCGTTTTCGAGGATCGAGAGCCGTTGGCGCAGCATCGTCACCGCCTCGGGGTGGGTCGCCCGGACAGTGGGTCGGCGGTCGTCGCGGCGGGCTCGTGCAACTCGTTCAGCACGGTGATCCCGTTGAGCGCGATCACCACGTCCGTATCGTCAGCGCTGAGATAATCGCACGCGCTCATTTCGCCGCCTCCATCTTTGCGAGCAGCTCGGCCGTGTTTGCTGGCACCTGCTTCCCGTTCTCCCACCGCGACAGCTTCCCTTGATCCACGCCCTCGCCGAGGATTTCCAACGCCTCCCGTTGGTTCAGCCCCCGCATCCGCCGCCACTGGCGCAGCGTTTGCCCGAAGCTCCGTCCGATCTCCTCGCGCCGGGGCTCGGTTTTCGGCGGCTTCTCACTCAGCTTTGCAAGGAGGGCGAGCGGGCGTCTGGGCAGCATCCGCTCGGACTCCCACACCCAGAGCGTCCGGGCCGTGGTGGCGAACCCCATCGCTTTGAGCGCATCGGCCGCCTGCCTGCGATTGAGCCGGTGGGCACGCCGCCATTGCCGCAACCGCTCGGCGACAACCCCAGGCTCGACCGGGCGTTGCCGCTGCTTGATTACCGCCACTTCCTCTGCGTTCACCGGCTTGCGGATCTGGTAGAGGATTTCATCCACTGCCAGCGGGGTCATTCTGCCCGTCATCCCCTCAATCGACCGGAACATGCTCGCCGGCCACTTGAGCAACGCGGCGGCTTGGATTTGGGAAAGCCCGTTCTTCGCCCGCCAGATCTTGCACGCGGCGGCGACCTCGGACGGGCTGGCTTCCGCAATCGGCTCGCAGCCCCCGCGCATCCGGCGCAGCACCGCCTCCCTCGTCAGGTGGCACGGCAGGCCCCGCACTCTCGACAACCATCCGCAGAGCGTGCCGTAGGAAACGCCCAGCTCGGCGGCAGCGGCCCGCTGATTGGAAAAGTGATGCTTCTCGCAC
The DNA here is from genome assembly GCA_026398275.1 of Verrucomicrobiota bacterium. Taxonomy (GTDB): domain Bacteria; phylum Verrucomicrobiota; class Verrucomicrobiia; order Chthoniobacterales; family Terrimicrobiaceae; genus QYQL01. The sequence goes on along the minus strand of JAPLTF010000082.1, from coordinate 3,570 downwards.
CATGCGGCGAGCAGCGTGGAGAATTCCACCGGGCTCATGCGGCCTCCTTCCCGGCCATCTGGGCAATCTCCCTCACGCACAGCCGCGCCGATTCAAGTGACGTGTTCTCTCCGCGCCGAAACGTGCGCCGCCGCCAGCCGCTCCCACGGGCTTTACCGTGAAAACCCCCGCCTCAGGGCAGGCGGAACTGCAATGGATTGACAACTCCAACAACGAACAAAACTTTGTCATCGAGCGCCGTCAGGCGAACGGAAGTTGGTCGGTGTTGACCAGTGTCGCGACCGATGTCGCGACCTTCACCGACACGGGCCTCCCGGAGAAAACCGCCTTCACTTATCGTGTGAAGGCCAGCAACTCCATCGGTTCCTCAGCAACAACCACGGAGGTCGCCATCTTCACCTTGCCCAACGGCTTCGTCGCTCAGGACATAGCGAATCCATTACAGAAAGGGAATGTCTCCTGTGTGAATGACGCACAAGTTAACCGGTTCATCATGCAGGGAGGCGGGACTCAAATCTTTAACACCTCCGACCAGTTCTACTACCTTTATGAAAGAGCTTCCGGCGATATGACTCTCACGGTTCATATCTCGGACTTCCAGGGCGGGCAATACTACCAAACCGCGGGTGTTATGATTCGGGATTCGCTCGCTGCGGACTCGAGCATGATGTTCATGTGTGCCGGGGGAACGAGCAACGGCAAAACGCCCTATCGTGTCTTCCGTCGGCAGGCTGGTGGGTCTTGTGAGCAGGATCAGGGTCTGGGAGCGCCCGCGAATCCGAAGTGGGTTCGATTGATTAAATCCGGAGATCAGATCCAAGGCTTCTACTCCGCCGTGGATAACCCCGCGGCCAATGACTGGGTGGAGATGGGGCAAGCCGTGCCGATCACGTTTACCAATGGCAATCTCTATGTGGGATTGGCGGTTTCCTCACAGGCGGATCAGCTTCTATCCACGGCGCTGTTTGATTATTATGTCCGCACGACAAGTTCGACACCACCGACGCCTTACAATTCGGTGACATTCCAAGCGCCAAATCCGACGCCCACGCCCACGCCGACCCCAACGCCGACCCCAACCCCAACCCCAACGCCAGCACCGCAAATACCTTACAATGGAGCAAAGGCGATTGCGGGGATCATCCCTGCCAGGGAATACGACAATGGCGGCGAAGGAGTCTCTTACCACGATACAACACAGATAAATCAAGGGGATCCAACTTTCCGTCCAGGAGAAGGGGTGGATGTTTCAACTGACGGAAATGTCGGGTGGATCGCCGCTGGAGAATGGCTGGAATATGCCGTCGATGTTGCCGCCGCCGGAAATTATACGCTCGAACTGAATGCTGCGTTAGCAGCAGGAAATACGACTTTCCATGTTGACTTTGACGGAGTGGATAAAACCGGGGCAATGACTCTGCCCTCAACCGGCTCTTGGTCAACGTTTGTTTATGTGGGCAAGACAGTTGCGCTCAGCGCGGGTCAACAGGTGATGCGGATCACGTTTGACTCGAACACAGCCGATGCGAATGGGCTGGCAAACTTTAACTCGCTCCGCTTTGCGGCTGCTGGTGGACCGACACCGACACCGACACCGCCCCCGACTCCAACGCCGACCCCGACCCCGACTCCAACGCCGACTCCGACCCCGACCCCGCCCCCGACTCCAACGCCGACTCCGACCCCGACTCCCACGCCGACTCCCACGCCGACTCCCACGCCGACTCCCACGCCGACTCCCACGCCGACTCCCACGCCGACTCCCACGCCGACTCCCACGCCGACTCCCACGCCGACGCCAACGCCGACGCCCGGCACGGTTATTACCGGGGTTTCAATCATCAACGCCTCCAACCCGCTTGAGCCAAATCGAAACGTTCAAAACGTGATCAACGGTTCCGGGTTGCAGGTTGCCAATCCGACAAGCATCCGTTTGCCCAACAACGCCCATGACCAAAGTGTCAGCACCCAGTTCCTTACCCAGACCAACGCGGATTCCTTCATCCAGATTGACCTCGGAGCAGTTTACTCGGTGAGTTACATCCGGGTCTGGAACTATAACGAATCCGACGGCACGCGAGGAATGAAAGATGTCACGATCGCCTATTCGGCGACCTCGCCCTACCAAGCAGGAGCCGGCACCCAGCAGGGCGTCCAACCTGGCATTACGGTAAAGCCGGTCTTGGCCCAAGCCACGTATCCGAACTTCGGTCAGTTGCTCGATTACTCCGGGGCGCCGCTCGTCGGGCGTTACTTCACCTTCTCCGCAACAAGCGGCTACGGTGATCAGCCCTATCAGGGTCTCGCCGAAATTCGCTTTGAAGCCGCACCAACTCCCACTCCCACTCCCACTCCCACTCCCACTCCCACTCCAACGCCAACGCCAACGCCAACGCCAACGCCAACGCCAACGCCAACGCCAACGCCAACGCCAACGCCGGGAGCCCAAACAGCCTATAATGGAGTGAAGGCCATCGCGGGAACGATCCAGGCGGAGGAATATGACAACGGAGGAGAAGGCGTGGCCTATCACGATTTCACCGCCCTCAACGAAGGATCGGCAACCTTCCGCCCCGGTCAGGGAGTAGATACCGATTCCGCTGGGACGGTCATCGGCTATGTAGGAGCGGGAGAATGGATGGAATATACGGTCAATGTGGCCACTTCTGGCAACTATACGTTCGAAGCAAGGGTAGCCTCGCCACAGGCTGGAGGAACCTTCCATGTGGAATTCAGCGGAGTGAACGTCACTGGTCCGGTGGTAATTCCGGCGACAGGCGACTGGGATACCTACACCTCAGTAAGTCAAAGTGTGGGCCTGAGTGCGGGACAACATGTGATGCAGGTGTCGATGGACACCAACAACGCAGGAGGAAGCAATGTCGGAAATTTCGACTGGTTCAAGTTCACATTTGCGCAGACGGGTTTGAATGCGCTTCAGAGCTGGCGTCAGCAGTGGTTTCAAACAACTGTCAGCGAAGGGCAAGCCGCCGATACGGCCTCTCCGGCAGGTGATGGGATTGCAAATATTCTAAAATTTGCGACGAGCAACTCAGATCCGCAGATCCCAGCAACGACACCGACGGAGTTGGCTTTCGACGGCACGGTCCTGGAATTCAAGTATACCCGGAGCAAGGCCTCTGTCGGGGTTGTTCGCCTCGCCGTGACATGGAGCGATACGCTCGAACCTTCAAGTTGGAGCTCCGCCGGTGTCGTGGAAACGGATGTCGCTGATCTTGGAGCCTTGGAAATGGTCACGGTCAACGTGCCGAGAGGAACAGGTTCCAAGAGATTCGTGCGTCTCGAGGCGCAACCCGTCAGTTCCCCTTGAGACCGGAGGATAACATTATATGTCGAGCTCACACGCCAATGGGCGCATAAATGCATGGCTGCGGACACCAACGATTCTTTCGATAGGCAGTCCTTCTATTGGCCGCTTCGACGTTTTGAGTGGGTTCAAGCATGAACAATATTGAGTTGAAGACCGCCCGCTTTGAGGTAGGCAGCGATGCGGAAGTAATGGAAGTTACGGAAGCCGCGCGCCATGCGCTTGGCGATCTGGAGGATTCC
>JAPLTF010000050.1 GCA_026398275.1 Verrucomicrobiota bacterium | reverse complement strand
GCCGAAAAAGTCCTCGCTTTCCGTTGCATCAACGCGAGCCGCAGACTCGATTCCTTCTGGAAAGACCGCCTCAACTCTCAGGCCGCGCAGAACCACTTGCTACCCCTTGCTGCCTGACGGAAGATTTTTGTCCTGCACCCTTGTCACATTCCCATCCGGCACGAAGGTTGCTTTGATGCGCTGCATTGCGCTACAAGGAAGGCTTTTTCCTTCCCCGACACCGAAATGATCGCCATCACCATCGAGAATCTGGTCAAGAAATTCGGGGACGCCACCGCGCTGAACGGCATCAACCTCCGGATCGAGCCGGGGGAACTATTTTTTCTTTTGGGCCCGAGCGGCTGCGGGAAGACGACCCTGCTGCGCAACATCGCGGGGTTCTACATCCCGGAATCCGGGCGGATCCTTTTTGACAAGGAGGACGTGACGAAGCTTCCTCCCCACAAGCGGAACACGGGGATGATGTTCCAGAGCTACGCGCTCTGGCCGCACATGACGGTCGCTAAGAATGTCGCCTTCGGGCTCGAGGAGCGCAAGGTCCCGGCGGCCGGGATCAAGGAGCGCGTGGCGGCGGCGCTCGCATCCGTCCAGATGTCGCCGTATGCGGACCGCAAGATCGCGCAGCTCTCCGGCGGCCAGCAGCAGCGCGTCGCACTGGCCCGCGCGCTCGTGATCCGTCCCCGCTGCCTGCTCCTCGACGAGCCGCTCTCGAACCTCGATGCCAAGCTGCGGCTGGAAATGCGGACGGAGATCCGGCGGGTCTGCAAGGAATTCGGGCTCACCGCGATTTATGTGACCCATGATCAGAAGGAGGCGCTCTCGATCTCGGACCGGATGGCGATCCTCGAAGGCGGCCACATCGCGCAGATCGGGACCCCCGAGGATGTCTACCGGAAGCCCCGGACGAAGGTCGTGGCGGACTTCATCGGCGAAACAAATTTTCTGCCCGGAAAAATCCGCAGCACCTCTGCCGGGCGGGCGGTGGTCGGGACCGTCAACTCCGGGGTGTTCGAGGGTGTGATCGGGGATCCGAACTGGCTGCCGAAACCGGGCGAGGAGGCGACGCTTTCGATCCGGCCGGAGAGCTGGATTCTCGCCGAGAAACCCGCCGGGAAGAACTGCCTCTGCGGGCGCATCGGGGAGTCGATCTACCTCGGCGAGGTCGCCCAATACCAGCTCTTCACCGGGGACACGAAATTGAAAATCTTCGAACTGAACCCCCGGCTCTCCGCCCGGACTTCAGAGCGCGATCTTTACGCAGTGGCCCAGACCGATGATGTCGTCGTGCTGAGGAGATGAAGGGGGCTGTGAACATCCGGATCCTCGCTGTTCTGGCCGCGCTGGCCGCGCTGCTCGCGGTTCCCTTCGCACTCAAGCCCAACGGCAATCTGCTGGCGGATGCCGACGACACGCTCGTGCTTGTCTCGCCGCACAACGAGGCGATCCGCTACGAGTTCACCGTCGCATTCAGCAACTACTACAAAAAGAAAACCGGCCGCAGCGTCCGGCTGGACTGGCGGCTCCCGGGCGGAACGAGCGAGATCGCGCGCTACCTGAAGGGCGAGTATTACGCGGCGTTCCAGCAGGAATGGACGATGTCCGGAAAGGAGTGGACGTCGGACGTGGCTGCGGCATTTGACAACCCGAAAATCAAGCCCGCGGAGGCCGCATCGATCGACACGCCGGCCCAGAAGGCGCGGCGCGCATTTCTGAATTCCACGCGCGGCATCGGCATCGATCTTTTCTTCGGGGGCGGGGCCTATGATTTCGAGCAGCAGGCCTCGGCCGGCCGGCTGGTCCCTAGCGACGTGATCCGCGATCATCCGGACTGGTTCAGCGAAGCATCGATTCCCGAGAAGGTGTCCGGCGAGCCGTTTTACGACGAGCAGGCGCGATGGATCGGGTCCTGCCTCTCCTCGTTCGGCATCTGCTACAACAGCGACTCCTTGCGGCGGCTGGGGGTGCAGGAACTGCCGGCTTCATGGAGCGACCTCACAAACCCTCGGCTGTTCAAGCAAATCGCGCTGGCCGATCCCACAAAGAGCGGCTCGGCTGCCAAGGCTTATGAGATGGTGATCCAGCAGCAGATGCAGGAGCTCGTCCGCGAGGCCACATCCGAGGATCCCGCCATCCTGGCCGTCGGATGGAAGCGCGGCCTCGGCCTCATCCAGGCGGCATCTGCAAACGCCCGCTACTTTACCGATGCCGGCAGCAAGGTCCCGATCGATGTCTCGCTCGGCGATGCGGCGGCCGGCATGTGCATCGATTTTTTCGGGCGGTTCCAGAGCGAGTCGGTGAAGATCGGTGACGCGTCGTCACGGCTGCAGTATTTCACGCCGGCGGGCGGATCATCGGTCGGCGTCGATCCGGTCGGTCTGCTCCGCGGGGCACCGAACCGCGCGGTCGCCGAGGAATTCATCGCGTTCGTGCTCTCGATGGAGGGGCAGAAGCTGTGGAACTTCAAAGTCGGGACTCCCGGCGGCCCGGAACGCTACGCGCTCAGGCGGCTGCCGGTCCGCAAGGAGCTCTACGCGCCGGAATACACCGGCTTCCGCTCCGACCCCGGCGTGATGCCCTACCAGGAGGCCGAGCTCTTCACGTATCACCCCGCCTGGACGGGATCGCTCTTCAAGACCATGAGCTTCATCATCCGCGTGATGAGCATGGATTCCCATGACGAGATGGCATCCGCCTGGCAGGCGCTCATCGCCGCCCGATTTCCGCGCGAGGCCCTCAAGAAATTTGCCGACCTGAGCGCGGTCGACTACGAGACCGCCCGGAAGTTGATCCAGCCTGCGCTCTCGTCGCAGAACCGGCTCGATGAGGTCCGGCTGGCCAAGGAGCTCGGCGGAAAATTCCGTGCCCAATACCGCGAAGCCGAGCGCCTCGCGAAGGAGGGGAAATGAACGGGCTCCCGCAGAGGCGCGAAGCCGCGAAGGTTTGGGATGAGAATTCCATTGCGCGAGAGGTGGTCGATTCAGCTCTCCGTCTGCACCGGGAGCTGGGACCGGGGCTGCTCATCAATTTCAACGCTCCGCTTCTCAAGGATGGCATCATCCGAATCGTCAATGGACTTGAGGACGATCCCTCCGCAAAAAACCTTCGCGCCTCCGCGCCTTCGCGGGAGGATTAAGTCATGTCATCGACTTTGGCCAAGCTCGTTTTCTTTCTCACCGCCGCGTTCTTTGCGCTGTTTTTTGTCTGGCCGATTTTCGGGACTCTGCAGGGCGCGTTTGTCGGGTCGGACGGCAAGTTCACGCTCGACTATATCGGTGAGGTTTTCCGCAATCCCATCTACTTGGAGGGGCTCTGGAATTCTTTCCTGATGGGCCTCTTCAGCACCCTGCTCACCGCATGCATCGCGCTGCCGCTCGCCGTGATCAGCGACCGGTATCTCTTTCCCGGCAAGTCCCTGCTGGGGGCGTTCATCCTGATCCCGATGATTCTCCCGCCGTTTGTCGGCGCGATCGGGGTGAAGCAGATTCTCGGGCAGGAGGGCGCGTTCAACGCGCTGCTGGAATCGCTCGGGCTCATGGACTCCGCCCATCCGATGGACTGGCTGGGGGAGAGCCGGCTCTGGGGCGTGATCATCATGAACGCGCTGCACCTGTATCCGATCCTCTACCTCAACGTGCTCGCCGCGCTGGCCAACGTGGATCCCGCAATGGAGGAGGCGGCGGAAAACCTCGGCTGCACCGGCTTCCGCAGGTTCCGCAAAATCACGCTGCCGCTCATCATGCCGGGGATTTTTGCCGGGGGCACGATCATCTTCATCTGGTCGTTCACCGAGCTCGGAGTTCCGCTCATGTTCGAGTTCACCCGCGTGACCTCGGTGCAGATTTTCTCCGGAATCAAGGACATCGGGGGCAATCCGTTTCCGTTCGCGCTGGTGGCCGTGCTCCTCGCATCCACCGTCCTCCTCTACGCCTCGGGGAAATTTTTCTTCGGCCGCGACAGCCATGCGATGATGGCGAAGGCGACGAGCCAGGTCGGACCGCGGGAGACCGGATGGCTCGGCGGACTGCTCTGCACCGGGTTATTCGTCTTCATCACATTCCTCGCCATCCTTCCCCACCTCGGCGTGATCCTGGTGGCGTTCTCCAAAGACTGGTATGGCACGATCCTGCCATCCGGCTGGACGCTCTCGCATTTTGAGGCCGCGCTCGGGCACAACCTGACCCTTCCCTCGATCCAGAACAGCATGAAATACGCGGCGCTCGCCACGGTTCTGGACCTGATCCTCGGCGTCGCCATCGCCTATGTCGTCGTCCGCACCAAGCTCGTCGGCCGCCAGATCCTCGATGCCATGGCGATGCTCCCCCTCGCGGTCCCCGGCCTCGTCCTCGCCTTCGGCTACCTGGCCATGACGCAGGAGGGAAATCTGATGAACGTGGCCTCCGCGATCATGGCGGTTCCGTCGTGGGCGGTTTCGCTTCTGGGATATCATGAGCTCGCGGGCGAACTTGCAGGCACGGTTTCGGCGGGCTTCGGGAAATTTCTGGTGCAGCACCTCTCGCCCACGATCGACCCGCTCGTCATCATCGTCATCGCCTATTCGATCCGCCGCCTGCCGTATGTCGTCCGCTCGGCGGCAGCGGGGTTCCAGCAGACCAGCGTCACCCTGGAGGAGGCCGCTCAGAATCTTGGATGCCCGCCGCTCCGGTCGCTCCGGAAGATCACCCTCCCGCTGATCGCGGCGAACCTCATGGCCGGCGGACTCCTTGCGTTTTCCTTCGCGATGCTCGAGGTCAGCGACTCGCTGATCCTCGCCCAGAAACAGCAGGACTTCCCGATCACCAAGGCCATCTACGAGCTCTACCAGCTTCTCGGGGAAGGCCGATTTATCGCGAGCGCGCTCGGCGTCTGGGCCATGGCGTTCCTTGCGGTCACCATCGTCGGTGCCAGCCTTATCCTCGGGAAGAAGCTCGGGGCCATCTTCCGGGTGTAATACCAACTCTTGGAATTTGCTGCCGTGGTCGTTCTCCTCCGGACGAAGTGCGCTGAAAGCTGCAACGATCGGAGGTGCGAGGGCACCCTGATGCAGAGGTTCCGTTTGCCGTAAGCGACATGATCCGATAGAATCGGTTCTCTTATCGTATGTCTGGAATCACGTTGGAAATCATTTTTATCTTTGTCCTGCTCCTGGCGAACGGGGTGTTCGCCATGGCGGAGATCTCGCTGGTCGCCTCCCGCAAGGCGAAGCTGAAGACGCTTGCCGACGAGGGGCACAACGGAGCGAAGCTGGCGCACAACCTGGCCCTCGCCCCGGGGAAATTTCTTTCGACCGTGCAGGTGGGGATCACGCTCGTGGGAACGCTCGCGGGCGCATTCGGTGGTGCTGGCATTGCGAACAGGTTTGAGTCCTATCTGGTGGGCTTTGGCCTGGGAGCCGAGCCGTCGCACTACATCTCGCTCTTCATCGTCGTGGCGATCATCACGTATTTTTCGGTGATCATCGGGGAGCTCGTTCCCAAGCGCCTGGCCTTGAGCAATCCGGAGAAGATCGCCTCGGCGCTGGCCCGACCGATGAACGCGCTCGCGACGAGTTTCTCCCCGATCGTCAACCTTCTCAGCCATTCCAGCGATTTTCTCATGGCCCTTCTCGGCGTGAGGAAAACCAAGGAGAGCGCCGTTTCGGAGGAGGAGGTCCGGGTTCTGATCGACGAGGGGCTGAGCACGGGGGTGTTCAAGAAGGCGGAGAAGGACATGGTCGAGGGGGTGTTCGAACTCGACGAGCAGCATGCCGGCGACCTCATGACCCCGCGCGCCCGGATGATCTGGCTTTCGCTCGATGATACCGACGACGAAAACTGGCGGCGGATCGCCGGCAGCGGGCACTCGCATTTTCCGGTCTACCAGGAGACCCGCGACAACGTGATCGGCATGGTGTCGGTAAAATCCCTCTGGGCCAACCTTTCGCTCGCAGGCCGCGTGGAACTGCGCGCGCTGGTCACACCCCCGCTCTATGTTCCCACCGCGATGCCAGCCGGAAGACTCATCGAGTCGTTCAAGAAATCCGGCAAGCACATCGCGCTCGTGGTCGATGAATTCGGCGGCCTCCAAGGGCTCGTCACATTGAACGACGTGATGATGGCCATCGTCGGCAACCTGCCGGAACGCGAGCAGCGCCACGATCCGAAGGCCGCCCTCCGACAGGACGGGACCTGGCTCATCGATGCCATGCTCGATATCGACGAAACCAAGTCGAGCCTCGGAATCGAGGAGGATCTGCCGGGAGAAAACGAGAACCGGTTCTCGACGCTCGGCGGGTTTATTTTGTTCCGCACCGGCCACATCCCCCGCGAAGGCGAAAAGTTCATGTGGGACGGCTTCGAGTTCGAGATCATCGACATGGACCGCCAGCGCATCGACAAGGTGCTCGTCACCCCGCGGGCCCCGAAGAAGCCGGAGTCGGAAGAAAATTCGGATCCGGCGAGCGAGATCTGAGCGGGCTGGTCTTTCGGCAGGAGATCGGTTAAACAACTTCCGTCGCTCGGAAATCCTGAGCCAACCGGAATACTCCTCTATGCCCGAACCGATCACCGTCCGTCGCCAAAAAGGCCAAATCTGGAGCCACGTCCGCCAGAAATGGCTCAACGAAACGCCCGAGGAGGCCGTCCGCCAGGAATATCTCTGCATCCTCGTCAACGAATACGGATTCACATTGGGACAAATTGCCGAGGAGGAGTCCATTCCTGGTGAACGCGGAAACAAGCATGCCCGCGCGGACTTCGTCATCTGGCGGACGCTGGAGGATAAACGGGACGGAAAGACCGCGCTGATCGTTGTCGAGTGCAAGGCGGACAACGTGGCTATCGACCAGAAGACCTATGCTCAAGGCTCGAACTACGCCAACAACGAGCGCGCCAAGTTTTTTGTCGCCCACAACCGGCGGAGCACGCGGTTCTTCCGGGTCGATCTCGAAAAGCGCGCGCCGAACTACTCCGAGGTCAAGGACATCCCGCGCGCTGACGCCAGTGACAAGGAAATCAAGGATCTACTTTCCCAGTTGAAGCCGTTCGAGGGAAAGGAATTTGCCGACCTGTTACACCAGTGCCACAACGTCATCCGCAACAACGAGCATCTTGACCCCGCCGCCGCTTTCGATGAGATCGCCAAAATTCTCTTCATCAAGGTCTGGGTCGAGCGGCGTTTGAAGGAACGCAAGGAGCGCAAAAATCTCTTCACGGTCGATTTTCTGAAAACCCAGATTTCCAAGAGCCCGATCAATTCGCTCTTCGATGAAACCAAGGAGGCCTATCGCGCTGACAAAATCTTTGATGTCGACGAGCGAATCAATCTCCGCACAGCCACGGTCGAGGCCATCGTCAAGAAACTCGAATCCTATAATCTCTCCGAAACGAGTGAAGACGTAAAGGGGATCGCCTTCGAGCGCTTCCTTGGTGGCACGTTCCGCGGCGAGATCGGGCAGTTCTTCACGCCGCGTCCCGTGGTCGAGTTCATCGTCCAGATGCTCGACCCGAAGGAAGGCGAATACATTTGCGACCCCGCCAGCGGCTCCGGCGGATTTCTCATACGCTGCTTCGAGATTCTCCGCGAGCGCATCGCTGCCGATGTCGATGCACAATACCGCTCGTTCTGCGACGAGGTGGAAAAGAAGAAACTTCCCGCTGCCGAGAAGGCCAAACGCAAGCGCGAGAAATACAACGCGCTGCGGGCACAGCTCGATCCGGTCTCCGATCCTGATGCCCCGGCATCGCGCCGGACGCGTTCGCGCATCTGGGATCTCTCCAACCTCCGAATCTACGGCACCGACGCCAATGACCGCATGGCTCGCACCAGCAAGATGAACATGATCATGCACGGCGATGGTCATGGCGGGGTGCATCACCACAACGGGCTGCTCAATGTGAACGGCATCTTCGAGAACCGCTTCAACGTCATTGCTACCAACCCGCCCTTCGGAGCCGTCGTGCAGGCGGGTAATGTCGTCCTGCGATCCGACTACACGGTTTCTCCGGAAGCCCGATCCCGATACAAAAACGAATACGGCGAGGTTTATGACAACGCCGTCGCCCGCGTCGAGGCCGCCGAGGGCAAGCCGATCCTTTCGCTGTTCAAGCTGCCCCTACGCGGAAAGCCGGAGGCCGATCCGAAAAATGATGCGAACGAAGAGGCGAAAAAACAGGCCGACGATAAAAAGTTGAAATCGCTCAGCATGAAGACCGAGCTCGTCTTCATCGAACGCTGCCTGGATCTGCTTGCCCCCGGCGGCCGGCTCGGCATCGTCCTGCCCGAGGGCATTTTCAACAATCCCTCGCTCGCTTTCGTCCGCGAATTCACAGAAGACCGCGCGTTCCTCCGCGCAGTTGTCTCGCTCCCGCAGGAAACCTTCACCAGCAGCGGGGCAAGCGTCAAATGCTCGATCCTCATCCTGGAAAAATTCACTGCCAAGGAGGCGGGGCGATTCGAGCAGGCCCGCGCAAAAGCCCTCGCCGAAATCACAGCAAAGCATCAGCCGGAAGTGGACGCCACCCACGCCCGGCTGGAAAAAGAAACCGCCGCAGCCAAGGCCGCGAAGGACAGGGAAAAGATCTCCGCGCTGCGGAAAGAACGCGCCGACTTCGACAAAAAAATAGCCGAGATGATCGCGACCGAAAGCCGCGCCCTGCTCAAACAGCGCTTCGACTATCCGGTTTTCCTCTACGAGGCCGAAAAGGTCGGCATCTCCGCCACCGGCGAACCGGACCTCAACGAGCTTTACCCGAACGACCGCGTCCCGCCGGGCATCGAAAAAACCTGCCTCGAACTCTACCGCGAATTTCGCAAAGACCCCGCGCCTTTTTTCGTCCACGGCCTGGCGGCGTAGAAACCTACGTCGGCCGGGCCTTTGCCGTTCATTGGTCGGATGCCGCTCGCTGGAGCCCCGGCAGCTTTCGCGAAGTCGGCTGGAATTGGCCGCCGGAAATCATCCGCCCACTTTCGACCGCGCTTACGCGCAGGGTGGAGTCAGTGGATCGTGCCGCGCATTCCCTGGACTCGCTTGTCTTTGGCTCGCTGCATTTCGGCGGTGATCTTTCTCGCCGCGACATGAGTGGCACCCAAGAAGTGAAAGGACGGCTGTTCTTCGCCCACGCGGATGATGTGGTATATTCCAAAATTGACGCCCGCAACGGGGCCATCGGAATCGTCCCGGAATCCATGCCCCGCGTCGTCTTCAGTTCCGAATATCCGATCTATGCGGTGGATAGCAAAGTCGCCCTGCCGGAATACGTGAAGTTGCTCTTCCGCATGGACAGCTTTCGCGTTCGGATAAACAGCCTCATCAGCGGAGCCAGCGGCAGAAAGCGCGTGGAACCCACCACGCTGGAAAGCATCGAAGTCCCGCTCCCTCCGCTCGGCACCCAGCAGGCCATCGTTGCCCATTGGCGTGAAGCACAGGAAAAAATCGCCGCTACTGCCAAATCTGCTGACGAACACGATGCCGCCATCCGCAAAAACTTCCTCGAAGCCCTCGGGCTACCAGCGAAAGTGAAAGGACCGACTCCACGGGTCTTCGCCGCACGATGGAGCGATGTAGAAGCGTGGAGCGGCAAGGCTGTTCATCTGGGGCTGACCCGTGGTGACATGCGAAAGGGTCGGTTTCCTGTGGTAAAAGGTCGCGGGTGCCTCGTTTCGGTGCAGCACGGCTGCTCCCTAGGGCCGTCCCCATTGCCAACCAGTCTCGAAGTTCTTAAAATCAGTGCCGCTACGCGCGGTGAATATGATCGAAACCAGCGCAAGTTCATCGCGGACAACCCACAGATTCGGCGGAACTTTGACTTGCAAGCCAATGATGTCTTGATGTGCCGCACAAACGGCACTCTTGCCTACGTTGGGATGTCCGCGCTCGTCCACGAGGATGAGCCCGACCTTATTTTCCCTGACAAACTCATCAGGGTGCGAACTATGGACACAATGGAACCATGGTTTCTATGGCTCGTGCTTCAGACTCCCGCTTTGCGTTCCCAAATCGAAACCGCTGCACGCACTGCCGTGGGTAACTACGCCATCGGGGGAACCGATATTTGGAATTTTGATTTCCCGCTTCCACCCCTCGCGATCCAAAAGAAGCTCGTGGCCGAAGTGGCCGCTGCCCGCGAACGCATCGCTGCCCATCGCACCGCCGCCGCGAAGCTTGCCGCCGACACATCCCGCGAGGTAGAGGAAATGATCCTCGGTCACCGCCCGCCACCAGTCACCAAGTCCAAAGCATGAGCGCACTATCTGCAGCCGAACAAGTCCTACGGGAAGCCGGAAAGGCCCTCGACTACCGCGAAATCTCCCGCCTCGCCATTGAGCGCGGCTACTGGCAATCCAAGGGCAAGACCCCATGGGCAACGGTTGGCGCTCAGCTTTATTCAGACATCAATAAACGCGGCGCGGCCTCGCGCTTCATCCAGTCCGGCCCGGAAACCTTCGCGCTGAATCCCGCTCCGGCGTCGGCATCCACTGCACCTGCTTCAAGACAGGGGAAGAAGCCGCAAGGCAAGAAGCTCTCCTTCACCGCCGCCGCCGAAAAACTTCTGCGAGAGCATCCGGGAAAAGCGCCCGTGCATTACCGCGACCTCACGCGTGAAGCGCTCGAACGCGACTTGCTTGACACGGAAGGAAAGACGCCCGAAGCGACCATGTATGCCCAGATCCTTACCGAGGTCCGCCGCTACAGGGCTCGTGGCGAGCAACCCCGGTTCCATACCAGCAAAGGCGGCTTCATCAGCCTCACTGCATGGCAGGGAACCGGACTGGCATTCGACATCGAGCAACACAACCGGACCATTCGCACAAAGCTTCTGCAAAGATTGAAGACCCTTCATGCAAAGGCGTTCGAGGAGCTGATTGGTGAACTCCTTGCCCGGATCGGCTTCGAGGAAATCGAAGTCACGTCTTATACAAAGGACGGCGGCATTGACGTGCGCGGCACACTCTTGGTCGGTGATGTCATCCGCACTCGAATGGCCGTGCAGGCCAAGAAGTGGAAGCATAACATCCAATCCGACGCTGTGCAGAAACTCCGGGGAAGCCTGAGTGTCCATGAACAGGGACTCATCATCACTACCAGCGACTTTTCCAAAAAGTCGAAGGAGGAGGCTTCACGCCCCAGCGCTACCCCGGTCGCCCTCATGAACGGCGATCAACTCGTCGCCCTTCTCATCGAGCACCAACTCCTCGTCACACGAGAGAGTCACGATATTCTGCTGCTTCCTGATACATTAACTCGCCCATGATCGACGGAGAGAAAACCCTTCTGCCACTGATCCACTTCGACGCGACCCATTCGTGGGACGATCTGTGGAATTTGTGTATTCCCTTTATTGAAAAGCATGGTGCCTCGATGCTCCGGCAGAGGCTCGATGGTATCGCCCGCGCTGTTGCTGTGGAGCGGCATTATATCGACCGCGATTACCGGGACACCTTTTCCCATTACCACTCGAAACGTTTCAACACACCAGCCTCCCGAACGCTCCGGTTGCACTTCTTCGATCAGCCAATCACTCGTGGTGATCTTCTTACTGGTGAGTCAGCACGATCCGCCTACTGCGGTTATGCCGTGATTCGACCGACCCGTCCCAGTTGCCTCGGCCGCACGATGATTTCCCCATCCAAATTGTCGGACCTCAAGGGCTGCCTGCTGCGAACCTGCCGAGAAAAAATCACGCTTCAGGGCACTCCACTCGAAATAGAAGCATTTCCGTTCATCAGCCAAGACACCGACGCAACGGTCTGCGCACAGTCCGCGCTCTGGATGCTGTTCCGGTATTTCAGCACGCAATACGCACATTACCGGGAGATTCGCCCTTTTGAGATCACGCAGCTTACGAAGGATTATTCCATCGGCAGGCTGTTTCCCACTCACGGTCTTACGGACTGGCAGATGGGTGAGGCGTGCCGACAGGCCGGTTTCTCGCCTTTGATCTACACAAGAAAAGGTTACGGCCCGAGCTTCGACCACCTTCTCTACACCTACATCGAATCAGGTATTCCAGTGCTCGCGGCCACCAAGGACCACGTTTTTGTCGTGGTTGGCCATTTTTCTGATTTCTCCAAGGCACCCATCGCGGGGCCGCGAGTGCCATCGTCGTTTTACAACAGCGGCTTTCTGATCAATGACGACAACTGCATGCCCTACCAGCGACTGCCACTTGTGGGTGGGGTATCGAATGTGCCAAATGATTCCAAGCATGGCGTGGACCGCCTTGAGAGCTTCATCGCCCCGCTTCCGGAAAAGGTCTTTCTCGCCGCCGAGCACCAGCAGAAGGTGGTGGACAAGCTTCTTTCAGACCCTGTCTTTGGGATTGCGGCAAACTCGCCGAGTCTCACGGCCTGCCCGCTGGTGACCCGCTCATTCCTCACCTCCGGGCGGTCTTTCAAGCGGGCGATCCTGGCGCGAGGGATGGGAAACCCTACCGTGGCCGAAGTCTATCGCGCAGTCCCAATGCCCCGGTTTGTTTGGGTCACCGAGCTATCGACACAGGCCGAGTTCCCCAATAAAGCGATGGGCGAAGTCATTTGGGACGCTACCCGGAACGAACATGAGGTGGATGGATGGAGCGCAGTCCATTATCCTGAGATTCTGGCTCTTGACACCGGTTCCGCCTTGAATAGGCTCCCCGACGTCACGAAATTCAATCTGGACAACCCCGTTTCTTACGACCTATACAAAAGCAATCTCGAATGCCTGACGTAATAGCCAACGAATCGGAAATCGAGCTTTTCCCGGGGAGCAGCGGCCTTTCCGAGCCTGTTTTTCCGTCTTTTCAAGACTACGAGCGTTTTCGCGAGGATTTCTATGAGTCGGTGCGTGCAGATCTGGAAGAGCTTGCGGAAGCCCGCCGGGTTAGTGAAGAGGAAGCGATGTGCGGGCGCCGGTGCGAACGTCGGATGATTTGGCCGGTTTGAAAACCGGATAGCAAAAAGCAGTTTTTCAGGCATGGGCGTGGTTCAGGTTTCGATACGGTCTTTCATGCGGAAGCTTGAGCCTTCAATGATGACGGTTT
>JAPLTF010000001.1 GCA_026398275.1 Verrucomicrobiota bacterium | reverse complement strand
GCTGGGTCAACACAAATCGGCCGGAATTCATGCCAGGAAGCGTGAACCAATTTCAAATGCGTCACATCCATTTTCATCTGCAAGACGCTCATTTTATGACTGTTCCAAAAACTCATTTCTCAGTTAACCGGACACCCGTGAGTAAAAACACATGAATCATAATTCGCAACTCGCTGTATTTCTGACATCCATTCTCGTGATTGGAGCCGTTCTCTGTCTTGAGGCACAAGTAGTTTATAACGAACAAGGGGGTGCTAGAATTAAAAACGAGTTTACGTCAGTTCACCAATTCGAGGAAGTGATTTTGAAAGTCGGAAAAAGTGCGCGCCCAACAGGCTCTCAAAATACCATTACCTTGCTCAAAGTTGATGGCAGTGCAGGAAAGGCGCTTTTTCGAGTGTTTGACTCCATTCAAAAAAAGGTTTCCGAAGGATGGGTTAAAAAAGGGAAAACCTTTGAACGCTTTTCTGGATTCGGCAAATCCGGTGTTATTCTTAAAAAAGTAGACGCTGATTCTGTTGTTCTCATTTTCAACTATCCGCAATAAAATCTGCCGCTTTGTGCGCTTTGCTCAGAGACTCCAGTATTCTTGCTCGTCATGAGCATCTTTGCACTTTTCTTCCATATTTATACAAATGTGTTTATGAGTGCTAACTGCATGGCAACCCTAGCACCGTTTCACCTAAATGTTGGCTGCGAACATTGCGGCAGGACAATATGAAAACCGTACTTGGCATTCTGTTTCTCGTGGCACTGTTAACTCTTGCGATAGTGACCGTTAAAATGAGCATGCAAGTATCTGTAATTGGCGACCAGATTGCTGCTTACTTTATTCTAACAAAGGCTTCGTTAGGCACAAATAACACTGAGGAGTCTGCCGATGCAATTTACCACATTTACTCTTATCCTCAAAAAATCGAGTTGAATTCTACATTCACTCATATGCAAAAAAAAGCTCAATGGGCTTTTGTGAAATTGTGCGAAAGCCATTTGAGAGATTTAACAGGAGATCGAACAACGGATAGCGAGAAGCTTCTACAATCGCATTTCTCTAAAGATGTTCACGAGACTCTATTGCGGCGCGGTGAAACGATAAAGATTACCGTTCCGGAGACTTAACTTCTCCCAAAGTAAATCCCGACAAACCGGCCTCAGCCGTCAACGCGATTTTAATTATGTAGTGCATGCAACCCTAGCGGGTTCTCTCAATCGATCCCGTGAATATCACGCGAGAAGCGAAGATTTGCCATCCGAGTCATTCATGGGACGCACCAGATTCCGCGTTTATCGCCTTGTGGGGCCCCTCTTTGCCTGCCGATGGAGGGAGCGATATTGGCCCGATCAGTCCCCGCCGAGGATTTCCCGCACAAGCCGCCTCGCATCTTCAAGGGCCGCGTTCACTCCCCCGCTGATCTTCCGCAACCGGAACGCCCTGCGCGGCCCTTTCGTGCAGAACCCGGCCGAGCGGATCCGCTTCCGCAGCTCGGGCGTGTGCTCGGACGGGAACTTGATCACGACTTGCCCGGCGTGGGCATCGTCGCGGATCAGGATGTCGCCGATCCTCTCCTCGGTCGTCGGGGTGGCTTGGATGGCGAGCGCATGGTCGAGAGTGGCGCGGGTCCGGGCGATCCGGCTTTCCAACTTCACGCTGCTGCCGAACTGGCGGGCATTTTCGAGGATCGAGAGCCGTTGGCGCAGCATCGTCACCGCCTCGGGATGGGTGGCCCGGATATTGCGCAGCGGCTTCTCCAGCATCTCCCGCACGTAATCGGGCAGGCGCTGGTAGGCGGGGCGCAGTGGGTCGGCGGTCGGCGCGGCGGGCTCGGGCAATTCGTTTAGCACGGTGATCCCGTTGAGCGCGAGCACCACGTCCGTATCGGCATCGCTGAGGTAATCGCACGCGCTCATTTCGCCGCCTCCATCTTTGCGAGCAGTTCGCCCATGTTCCGTGGAACCATCTTGCCGCGCTCCCAATCGGACACCTTCGCTTGATCTCCGCCCTCGCCGAGGATCGCCAACGCCTCCCGTTGGTTCAGCCCCCGCATCCGCCGCCACTCCCGCAACTGTTTGCCGAACCTGAGCCCGATTTCCTCGCGCCGGGGCTCGGTTTTGGGCGGCTTCTCCGCGAGCTTTTCAAGCAGGGCAAGCGGGCGGTTGGGCAACATCCGCTCCGTCTCCCACACCCAGACCGTCCGATCCGTGGTGGCGAACCCCATCGCCTTGAGCGCATCGGCCGCCTGCCTGCGATTGAGCCGGTGGGCGCGCCTCCACTGCCGCAACCGCTCGGCGACCACCCCCGGCTCGACCGGACGTTGCCGCTGCTTGATTACAGCGAGTTCCTCCGCGTTCACAGGCTGGCGGATCTGGTGGAGGATTTCATCGACTGCCAGCGGGGTCATTCTGCCCGTCATCGCCTCGATCGACCGGAACATGCTTGGCGGCCACTTGAGCAACCCGGCGGCTTGGACTTGGGAAAGCCCGTTCTTCGCCCGCCAGATCTTGCACGCGGCGGCAACCTCGGACGGGCTGGCTTCGGCAACAGGCTCGCAGCCCCCGCGCATCCGCCTCAGCACCGCCTCCCTCGTCAGGCGGCACGGCAGGCCCCGAACTCGCGACAACCACCCGCAGAGCGTGCCGTAGGAAACGCCCAGCTCGGCGGCAGCGGCCCGCTGGTTGGAGAAGTGGTGCTTCTCGCACCATCCGGCGAGCAGCGTGGAGAATTCCACCGGGCTCATGCGGCCTCCTTCCCGGCCATACAGCGGGGCCTCGGTCCAACGGTCCCGCGTGACCACCGGCTCCGCGTCTCCGTCCTCCGGATACTCGAAGTCCACCGTGGGCACGCAGGCGTCATTTTCAAACCCGTCGAGCGCGATCACAGGGCACCTCCTGATATTTGCGCGGTGCTCGCCGCGCTCGATCCGGTCTTGTCCGGCTTGGCTGATGAGTGATCCGTTATCACCCCAATTTTATCCTGCTCCGGTGCCTCGACGTGGAAGCGCTGAATC
>JAPLTF010000114.1 GCA_026398275.1 Verrucomicrobiota bacterium | reverse complement strand
CGGAATCCTCCAGATCGCCAAGCGCATGGCGCGCGGCTTCCGTAACTTCCATTACTTCCGCATCGCTGCCTACCTCAAAGCGGGCGGTCTTCAACTCAATATTGTTCATGCTTGAACCCACTCAAAACGTCGAAGCGGCAACAAGGAACGTGTTTCGTGATCGCGGTTTTTGGGATGAACTGAACAAGGGGAGACTCACCACGATGGGTCCCATTTCTCCATGCCTTGCTGTCTTCGCGTCCTTTGCGCCCTTTGCGCGAAATTCCTCTACTATTTCCAAATGAACCTCTCACACCTCAAGACCACTCTCCTCATTGTCACCTGCACGCTCGTTTTCACTCGAGCACTCGGAGAGGACGTCAGCGACATCCTCAACCAGATCAGCTCTGAGAAAACAGAAACAAACAGAGCAGTCGTGAACACAGTACCCAAACAAGCTGCGACTGTCTTAGAGCCTGCTGGCTTGTCGCTAAAGAACATGCCTGCTAGTCAGGGTAATGAGACCGACAAGCAACTTTCAGATAGGGTATTGGAACAGTTAAACAAATCGTCTCATCAGTCCAGTAATCCTAGCATGAAATACGTAGATACCTTATCAAAGCCAAGTGGTGAGCCAAGCCTGAGATTTCAGCGATTATTCTTTAATGCAACAGATCCATCAAAAAACTTTCTAGTCGATATCCCAATCGATGAGTCTGGAAAAATGGAAACATATTGCAGAAAGGTAAAAGTAGCTAATACCATGATTCTTGACAAATATTTGCTAGAAAAACTAACCGCTAATGGAGACCTGAGTGGACCATCGAAAGACCAACTCAATATTTCTGCTGGACACTTCAAGGTTATTAAAAGATATTATACTAAGTTCTCTGAATGGAGAAACACGGCCAAAAAAAACAATATTGGTCGATTTGCAAAATGGTTCGATGGCAGACCAATTGAAGGAGACAGTATAAATCAAGATTGGAGTAATTTTGACTCGGCTGGCTTTTCCTGGAATGGCAGTATTGCTAGCATGTTCTATTTTGAAAGCCTCTCGTCGCCAACCTTTATTTCAGAGGGTGATGCAGATGCTATTTATACGACCTTACTTCCTGTTGTGGAAACAATGCAACGAGACGCCCCGTCCATGATGAAAAGATTAATAGACAATCAAAAGCGTAGAAAAGATAACATTAACTCGCTATTTAATTAGAGCGTCCAGCTCAACGCAAACCCGTTGAGTATTGAGAAAGCCCAGTCCGATTTACTAACCATTTACTAAGAAATCATGCAATCTACATCCGCAAGCATTCGCCATATTTGCAAGACCATTATTCGTCCCAATTCTACATGTGGATATTTTCGGCTTCCCTCTCCGTCCGTTGTCCTGCTCTGCGTTCTTTGCACCGTATTTACAGGGCGTGCTCAAACGCAGGACGTCAGCGACATCCTCAACCAGATCAGCTCTGAGAAAGAGACCAAAAAGCAAACGACTGTCAACTCAACTGCCATTCAACCAGTGAAGGCATCAGAGCCAACAGAAAAGCGGAGAGAGAAAAAAACGGAAATGCCGAAGGCAAAGACAAAAAAAGTGGTGGAACAGCCAAAACAACAGCCCGCTGCCCCGCAAGTTCCCCGGATCATTGTTTACCGCCCGAAAGACAAACTCCCGAAGGATGTGGCTGGCTCTGGCGTTGCCGGTGATTTTCTTGTTTCCGGGGAAGATCCGCTCGGTGGAGCTTCGATAATTGCGGCTGAAGACGCCATGAATCCATTCGCCCGAAGTTTCATCATCAAAAATGTCTCCAGCGGCTACTCCCCCGGAACAGTCCTCCCGCTCGAAAACCGCAAACTCATCCACATTTCACCACAGAGACCGCTCATATTCATCGGTCGAGGCATGCTCCCCGGTGAATACAATGTCCGGGCGCAGTGAAACAAATGCCCGAGCACCAATCCATCGAGTGGAAAGAAACCTGGCGGGACGAATACCTGAAGTGGGTCTGCGGATTCGCGAATGCGGGCGGCGGGATTCTCGTCATCGGGAAGAATAACAAGGGGATTCCTGTCGGCGTGAGTGGCGCATCGAAGTTGCTGGAGGACATCCCGAACAAAGTCCGAGATGTGCTTGGGATTTTGGTGGATGTAAACCTTCGCAACGAGGAGGGGGCCGACCTCATTGAGATTGTCGTCGAGCCGTATCCGTATCCGATCAGCTACAAGGGGGAATACCATTACCGGAGCGGGAGCACGAAGCAGGAATTGAAGGGGGCGGCGCTGGACCGGTTTCTTCTGCGCAAGCAGGGACGGCACTGGGATGGCGTGCCGGTGCCGAATGTCGGCCCGGCCGATCTTGATCCGCATTCGCTGGCCGCGTTCCGAAAACGCGCTCACCGCAGCAAGCGGCTCACGCCGGAAATCCTGCGGGAACCGGATGCCGAGCTTTTGGAGAAGCTGCACCTCATGGATGGCCATTATCTGAAGCGCGCCGCCATCCTCCTCTTCCATTCAGACCCCGAGAGATTCGTGACCGGTGCCTATATCAAAATCGGATACTTCCGCACGAATGCCGATCTCGTTTTTCACGATGAGATTCACGGCGATCTCTTCAGCCAGGTGGACAAAACCCTCGATACGCTTCGCGCAAAATACCTCAAGGCGTTGATTTCCTACGACGGCGTTCAACGAGTGGAAACCTATCCGGTCCCTGAGGAAGCGCTGCGGGAAGCCATCCTCAATGCCGTGGCCCACAAAGATTACGCCAGCGGCTCACCCATCCAGCTCAGCGTGTATGCTGACAAGCTCCTCATTTGGAATTGCGGCCACCTGCCCCTCGACTGGACAGTCGAACGCCTGACTGAAAAGCATTCTTCCCAGCCATTCAACCCGGACATCGCAAACGCATTCTTCCGCGCGGGCGACATTGAATCCTGGGGACGAGGGATCGAGCGGATCATGTCCACCTGCCGGGAAGCCGGATCGCCCGAACCCTCGATCGAATACACGCCCGGCGACCTATGGGTCAAATTCCCCTTTTCCCCCGCCTATCTGGCAGGGGCATCAACCGGATCGGATGCGGGGAAAAGTTCGGGGAAAAGTTCGGGGAAAAGTTCGGGGAAAACCGAAGACAAGATCATCGCCATTGTTCGGGGGTCCCCCGGCATTTCCATCCCGGAGATTGCCAAGATCCTCGGCATCAGCACCCGCGCCGTAGAAAAGCAAATTCGCCAACTCAAGGCCAACAGCCGACTGCGCCGAATCGGCCCCGCCAAAGGCGGCCGATGGGAGGCGGGAGCATGAGGAACCTCGCGCAAAGGGCGCAAAGAACGCAAAGGTGGAAGGCAATACAAAGGTGATGAATCCACACTGCCAGAAACCCACCGTGGCACACGCTACCAGCCTGCGCGACTTCCAGCAGAAGAACCTCGCGCAGACGACGCAAAGCCCGCAAGGGACTGAACCGAACGACATGAACTTCCACCGCCCCGCCCCCCATTCGCGCCGATTCGCCAGATTTGCGGGCACCCCGCTTTCCGGTCTCCGATCTCCGCTTTCCGGTTTTCCTTCGCGTCCTCCGCGCCCTTTGCGCGAAACCCTCTTCCATCTGGCTGGACTCTTGCCTTGTCCGCCGGATAATTACTGAGAAACAAACACACCATGTATATCAACAAAATCAGCATCCGAAACCTGAAGGGATTCGGGGAATTGGAATTCGACTTGTCGCGTCCGGACGGGACATATGCCGGGTGGACGGTTTTCACCGGAGACAACGGTTCGGGGAAGAGCACGTTGTTGAAAGCAGTTGCGTTGTGCCTGACAGGGCGGGATACGGCGAGGGCACTTCAGCCGAATTTTCACCGGTGGATCCGTCAAGGGACGCAACTGGCGGAGGTTGGGCTCGAAATCCGGCGGGTCGCTGGGGATGACAAAATGTCCGGGAAAGGAAAAATCTCCCGTGACGGGTTCCCTGCGAAAATTGTTTTCAAGAATGGCGGGAAGGAAACCACGCTTCAGGATGACGGGACGGGCGGACGGACGCGGACGCCTGCCGGACGTTCGATTTGGGCGGCGGATTCCGGCGGATGGTTTTCCTGCGGTTACGGCCCCTACCGGCGGGTTTTCGGTGCGTCGCCGGAGGCCATGCAGCAGATGGTGACGCCATCCACCGCCCGTTTTGCCACATTGTTTCAGGAGGCCGCTTCACTGGCCGAGGCCGACCGGTGGCTCCGGGACCTGAAATACAAAGAGCTGGAGTCTAGGGAAGGGGAAGGCCGCCAGCTTGATCTGCTCTTGCGTTTGCTGGGGGATGATCTCATGCCCAACGAGCTTTCCATCAAGCGGGTGGATTCCGACGGGCTCTGGCTGGTGGACCGGAACGGGGTGGAACTTGCCTGGGGCGAAATGAGCGATGGCTACCGCTCCGCGCTCGCGCTGCTCACCGATATCGTGCGGCATCTCACGCTGGCCTACGGGATCGATGACCTCACGGCAACCGATGCCGATGGCAGGCTCTACATCAAGCGCAGCGGGGTTGTTCTCATCGATGAAATTGACGCGCACCTCCACCCGGAGTGGCAGCAGCAGATCGGGTTCTGGCTGAAAAGGCATTTCCCGAACATCCAGTTTCTCGTGACAACTCACAGCCCGATTATCTGCCAGGCGGCCGACCCGAACGGGCTCTTTGTTCTCCCCGAGCCGGGCAGCGGCGATAGGCCGTGCGCGCTTTCATCGGAGGAATACCAGAGAGTCATTGCATCACGACCGGATACGATTCTGCTCACATCCGCCTTTGGGCTCCAGAACACGCGCTCGCCGCGCGCGGTCGGCAACCGTGCTGCCTATGCCAAGCTGGCGGCGAAAAAGCGTGCGGGAGGAAAGCTGACAAAAATCGAGAAGATCGAGGAGGGCGCCCTCAAGCACTTTGCGATCAACGAGGAGGAACTCTGAGCAATGAGACGGATTTTGCGACCTCCGCTGCCTGAAAAAAACCGCCTGTTACTGGAGCGAAGGCAGGCTCAATTCATGCCATCAGGGAAAACCCCCGCTGAGGTTTGGAAGTCCGCCCGCCAGTCGAAACCGATCCAGTGCGTTTTCCGGTTACTGAAGGCGATGGCGGGAAAGCGCGAGCGGTGCATGTATTGCGAGGACTCGCACGGCGCGGACATCGAGCACTTCCGCCCGAAGACTTCCTACCCGAACCACATGTTCACATGGGAAAACCTTCTTCTCTGCTGCACCGAGTGCGGCAGGTTCAAAGGGGACCGGTTTCCATTGAAAGACGGCCTGCCGCTATTGGTTGACCCAACCGCCGAAGAACCATGGCAGTTTCTTGATTTTGATCCCACAACCGGAAACATCGTCGCACGCTTTGACCCGGCGCTGGGCGATTGGACCGCCAAGGGCGGCGTCACTGTCGAAATCCTTCACCTGAATAGTCGAGAAGCTCTCGCCTCCGGCTGCATGAAAACCTACCGGCGGCTGAAAGCTCTCGTGGAATCCGCGACCCAGCAACCCGCCCCCAATCCGCGCGAATTGGAAAAATCCCTTCAAGAAGCCGATGACCATGGTCTTCTGGGATGGTGTTTTGCGGGCACGGGAATACACACTGAACCATTCAGCACACTGAGAAAAACCCATCCGCGAGCCTGGCAACACCTGCAGGATAGTTATTTTTCGGCAAACAAAATGCCTATGCAAGCGCATGGGAAGCGGGAGCATGAAGAAGAACCTCGCGCAAAGGGCGCAAAGCACGCAAAGGACTGAACCAAGCGACATGAACTTCAAAACTCCCGCCCCCCATTCGCGCCAATTCGCCAGATTCGCGGGCACCCCGCTTTCAGGTTTCAAGTTTCATCCTTCAGGTTTCTCTTCCACCCCTTCGCGTCCTCCGTGCCCTTTGCGCGAAACCTTCTCCGGCTTCCCCACCGTGGCACACGCTTCCAGCCTGTGCGACTTCAAGCAGAAGAACCTCGCGCAAAGGGCGCCAAGCCCGCAAAGGTCTGAACCAAACAATATGAACTTCCACCATCCCGCATCCGATTCGCACCGATTCGCCAGATTCGCGGGCACACCGCTTTCAAGTTTCAAGTTTCATCCTTCAGGTTTCTCTTCCACCCCTTCGCGTCCTCCGCGCCCTTTGCGCGAAACCTTCTCCGCTCCGTCTGAACACTGAAAACTGAAAACTGAACCACTGAAAACTGCCCAAAATCCATCCCATGAAATCTTCATTCACCTCAATCCGCCGGTTTCGCGGGCATTTTCTTTGTGTTCTCTGCGCTCTCTGCTGTTCAATTCTGCTTTGCGCCAAAGAAGTCGAATCTGAAGGCCGGGCCGCGGGCGACCAGACTACCGCCCGAGAGCAGGCGCTGGCGGATGCTCTCCGCGAGGCCGTGCGTGTTGGCGTCGGAGTGGACGTGGCCAGCACCAGCAAAGTGAGCGACTTCGCGCTCGACTACGACCGGATTCTGAGCGCCGCATTCGGGCATGTGAAGACCTACAAGATCGTGTCCTCGGGGCTCGGGAAAGACGGTATTTACAAAGTGAAAGTGAAAGCAGATGTCCAGCCCGGAACCCCGGGGGCGAAGGATACGCTCGCCCTTCGGCAGATCGTCCTACTGAAAGGTGCCCCACGGGTCTCGATCAAGGTCGAGGACCAGATTGATGGAGCCGCAGGGCCGACCTCCTACGCGCAGGGGATCATGGAGCAGACCGGCCGCGAGCTCCAGCTCAACCTAGTGGACATCGGCACCGCCCGAACCCAGGAAACCAAGATGGCCTCCAGAGACGAGATCCTCGGGAACGACAAGGTTGCCAAGCTAAGGAAGGCGGATATTTCCCAGAAAGCCGACTTCCTCATCGAAGGCAAAGTCGTTGCCCGCTACGTCGGCCAGCAGTCAAGCTATGGATCGCTTCCGCAGCATGTGTTCTCCGTCGGCGGCGAACTCCGGGCGATCCGGCCCGAAACCGGGGAAATCGTGGCAACCGCCGCCCTGCCCGGAACCGAGCGGGTCGAGAGCGACCTGGAATCCAAAGAGATGGCCGCCCGCGACGTCATCCAGAAGGTTCTGGCGGGCACCGGCAAGACCAGCAACATCTTCAACAAGATCCTCGCCCGCTGGGTGACAGAAACCGACCTCGGAGCCATCAAGCGCCTCGAATTCACCGGCATGAGCAGCGAGGACTGGCAGAAATTGCAGGCCGCGATGAAAGACACCGACAAGATCAGCGCCGTCTGGCCGAGGGAATTTGACGCGCAAGGGATCAGCAACCTCGACATCGAAACCCGCCTCGACAACCCCGGCATCGAATCCGTCGTCACCACCTCCACCGAAAACCGCTACGCCACCGACCGAGCCACCGACAACCTCATCGCCTTCAAACCCGGCACCCCCGCGAAAAATTCCTGGTGGCCGTGGTGAGTTGCAGGAAAATGCGTTCACACGTCCCGGGATGAAAGCTGTCCAGAATCGACTGAAGAGAAAAGCCAGGCAACTCTGGGACGACCTCGGGTTCCATCACAAAATCAGGCTGCACTGACGCACTCAATCCCTCTGAGACCGGCAAAACCAGCAATCGTCGGCCTCCGCAGGCGGAGCTCCCTTTTTCAGACCCAGGATTTCCTTCCATGCGGATTTGTATCTCCTGATGAGCGGTAGGAGCATTTTCTTGTTAAGCCGCACCTTGGTGCGCCGAAACGCGGGTTTTCTGATTGTGTCGAGATTCGCCACGAGCCGGTATTCATCGAAAAAGCCTTCGGTCACCCGTGTATTGTGAATCCTCCCCACATGTTCGGCGTAGAGCACAAGCTGGCTTGGATCGTGGTCGTTGAATGATCTGCCGGTCTTGTGATCCACAACGGCCAGTGATTTGCCCTTCCGATGGGGTGGACCCCGTTTTCGAACCAGCAGGAGCTTAAAATAAGCTATGGAATGCTGCGGGCGCCGATCTGAAAGCCCGGTGATCTGGCCGGTTTGAAAACCGGATACTTCCCGGCGGGCGTCTTCTTCAAAAGCTTCCCACAAGGCTCTTCTTCCTTGGTTTTGTTCTTCGTTTTCTTCTGGGGTGGCGGGG
>JAPLTF010000040.1 GCA_026398275.1 Verrucomicrobiota bacterium | reverse complement strand
GTTGAAGGCGCGAGAGGCGAACGTGATGCCCCTGCGCATCGCCGAGCACCAGAAAGCCGCCCGCGCCACGTTCCTGGCGGACATGAGCATCGAGAACGAGATACGCGTAGCGATCTTGTCCGACACGCACCTGACGCTGAGCCGATACGCCGCCAGGAGGAACGTGCTTGCCGATGGCATGAAGCAACTCGCGAGCGAGGCCGGGCAATTGCTCAGGCCGCTGTGCGATCAGGTCAGCCAAGCGCTCGATGCGGAGATGGAACTGCGGAAGGAGCAGAAAACGACGTGCTGGGCCGATAGCGACCCCCGCGTGAAGGAATGCCAGAAATGGGTTGACCTCACGGGGCGGGCATCAATGCATGTGCTCCATTCCAGTAGCCTGCAAAGTGAACATTCACCGATGCAGCTCGCGGAGTTTTTCCTCCCCGACGCACCGGCAACGGAGGACGGAAAATGACCAGTTGCCACAATCCAAGGAAGGCGTTCGAGCCGACCGACGCCACACGCCGGTGGCAGGCGCGGATTGATGCCGCAAAGCAGGCCGTTGCCGAAGCTCAGGAAAAGGTGCTCAAGGCCGAATCCGCCGCCGAGCAGACTTGGCTCTACCGGGAACTGGAATCGAAACAACGGGCCGTTGAGGCGGCCATGCAGAGCCCGGTGGTATGAAATCCCCCGCGCCCGTGGTCCGGACTCCCCCTGTCCGGCTTTCCCTGACACCGGGCCAAGTGAAACGGTTGGCCGGGGAGATCGAGGCGAGCCGGAAGCTGATTGCCGACCTCGATTGCGGTCTGCTCTGCGTCGTCGGCCAGATCCACTACCGGGACAAGAAATCCGGAAAGATTGCCGCCCTCCTCACCGTCCGCGCTATACCCACCGACAAGTTCGACGGCATCTGCGCGATCCTGAAGGATTGCTGAGAATTTCGTAGATGGAGTGCACATGGCCCCGCTGCTGGAAACGGCAGCGGGGTTTTTGCGTTCGACGGCGTGCAGGCTGGGTGCGTCGAAACCGGTCAGCCCCATGTCGCGCACGCTCACTCCCTCGCCACCACGGTATCGTAAAGACCGTAGTGGGTCAGCCCCTCGTGGCTTTCGAGCCCTGTATAGCGGAGCGAGGCATCCTCGTAACGGCGGAAGGCGAAGACGGCCTGATTCATATGCTCAGTGTTGAACACCTTGAGCCGCACAAGCAGGTGGAAATCCTTTACCGTCAGACCGGTCACGGTCAGAAACAAGTCGGGTTCGATCTTGGTAATGACATCCTGGAGCGTGTTCTCCCGGAAGTCGGTCAGATACATAAATGCCGGTATGCGCGTGGCAAACTTGATGAGCTTCTCCTGCACCATCTTCCGCTTGGACTTGTATTCTTTTTCTTCGTCAGTGAGCTGCTTTTTCTCTTTTGCCGACAAGTTCTTCTCCTTCGCCTTATCCTTCAGATCCTTCACCATGTCGCTTTTGTTGATGATGGTTTCGATGATGTTGTCGCCGAGCGAGCGCCAGCCTTCGATGCGCTCCATAGCGGCCATCGCCTCGGGATTGTCGAGGATGCGGCGCAAGGTGTCGTTATCCACATTCACCAGCATGGCGGATTCCCATTTGCGCGCGAGCAGAGTGGCTGAAGTGCCAGCCATCGCGATGTCGAGGATACCGCCCGCATCAATCTGCGTCATATTCGCACCGTCGTAGGCCAGCACCGGCAGGAACGACACGAGATCTCTGACCGCATTCTCCGGGTTCGGTTCGCCGGGCGAAAGACCGATCCCATATTCGGAAAGCTGCCGTAGTGCGCGAGTCGGGGCGAAGTCGAACACGAAACAGACCGGTTTGAGAATTTCCTCCTCGTTCGGATCGTCGCCGTTCGGGTTCTTGATGGACCATGGCGACTGCACTCGAAACGCCGCCTGAAAATATGTCTCCGGCGACTTGAGATTGCGCAGCATGAGGATAGATGACCACTGCGGGACGGTGATGCCGGTCGTGAGCTTGCCGCAGGAGAGCGTGATGGTCTTGGTGTCGAAGCCGCTGCCTATGGCCATGCGCACCGGCGGCAGCGCGTCCAGCCCGATGCCTGCCGAGGTGCCAGCGGCGACGAGCGCATCGTAGTCATGCCAGAATACATTTTGCTTCTCGGCCAGCAGGTTTGCCATCGCGTGACAGGCCGCGACATTTGGCAGGAACCAGAACGAGTGCTGGAGATACGGCAGCAGGCGCACGTCCGAATACGGGAATGGGGGCCGCGTGCCGGTCTTGAGGTATTCTACCGCCTTGGACGCATACCCGCCGCGAATGATGTCCAGCCATTTTTGCACGTCACTCTGGTGTTTGAACTTTGCCGTCTTCCCCGTGCCCGATGCCTCGAAAAAGGCGTTGAGGTCGAACTCGTCGAACTCGCCGGCGCTCGCAATGGCCACAAGTTCGTCCGGCATCTGATAGGTGAGCAGTCGCATCTGCGGCAGGGCACCGTATGGGTTCCACTTGCCAGACTTCTTCCTCGCGAACTCATCTTTGGCTCGCTGCTCGTCGCTGTAGGTCCAATTGAAAATCTGTTCTTCGATAAACTCGCCCGTGGCAAGCGCCTTGAACGGCGTTCCCGAGAGATAGAGATAGGCCTTGGTGGTGATGGGCAGGAACTCTGTTTCCTTTTCGGACAGAACCGTGAGGTCTTCGTTCACTCCTTCCAAGCCGGCGGCGTATTCGAGCTTCGCCTCCTTTTTGGCGACCCCCTCTTCTTCGCCCTCGAACAGTTCCTTGGCCGTCTCGCGCCAAGCGCCGAAGTGGTATTCGTCGAACACGACCAAATCCCACTTCACCTTGTGAAGCCACTCGTTCTTGGCCTTGATGTTTCCGGCATCGTCGCGGCCCAGCAAATCCTGGAATGAACCGAAATAGACGAGCGGCTTGCTGGCCGCGACCTTGGTCGGATCGCTGCCCGAACTGCGCGACTGATACTGCCAGCCATCGAAATCAACGTGCGATTCGAGATCCGTCTGCCAGGCATCCTCCACGGCGGGCTTGAAGGTGACCACGAGCACGCGTTTCGCCCCAAGCTTCTTGGCGAGCTGATACGCGGTGAAGGTCTTACCGAAGCGCATCTTCGCGTTCCACAGGAAACGCGGGACGGCGTGCATGTCCTCCTTCCAGATGGAATGGAAATAGGAGTGGGTCTTTTCCACGGCGGAGCGCTGCTCGGCGCGCATGGAAAAATTCTGGTCGCGCGTGCCAGCGATTTGCTGCCCGGTGCGGAGCGCGATCAGCACGGCCTTCAAGTCCTTGACCGTGCAGCGCATCCATTCCAATTCCGTGTTCTCGAATTTCTTCCTGACGAGGGCGGCGCGCACCTCGTGATCGGTGAATGTCGTGCCGTCGTCGCGCTCGGCGACCTCGTCTAACTCGATGGTGTAGTTCTTGATGTTGGCGGTCTTGAGCTGCTCGGCGATGCGTTGTTTCACGTCGCGCGTGGTCTGGCCCACCTTGAGTTGACCCGCGTGCGCCTTGTCCGCAATGGCATAGGCGTAGATGCGCGGCCGGGCCTCCGGCTTGGGCGTAAGAATTTCTTCGATGGTCTTACTCATC
This sequence comes from Verrucomicrobiota bacterium, assembly GCA_026398275.1. GTDB lineage: Bacteria > Verrucomicrobiota > Verrucomicrobiia > Chthoniobacterales > Terrimicrobiaceae > QYQL01. The sequence goes on along the minus strand of JAPLTF010000040.1, from coordinate 1,955 downwards.
GTCCGCGTCGTCGAGGTTCATCGCCCTGACCTGGGACTCGATGTATGCCTGCTCTTTTTTCGTGATGCCATATTTTGCGTAAAGAGCTTCATCGGTCCAAGTGCGGTCCCATGTCTGCATCGGCACCCACGCATAGGTGGACTGTAATGCATGTTGTGTAATCTTCCGCTGCGAGACGAGAAAGCGAAAGAACCTTGTTGTGTAATACGAATGAAGGCTCATCGCCACCTTGCGTGAGCTAACGTGAAAGAACAGGAACGATTGGGTGCAGGCCGACGGTGAGGGGGCGATGAGAGGCTTTCCCAATATCTGATGTGGCACGGCGTCCCCACCATTATATGCCTCGGGGACGAGAACCTTCCATGTATCAATCAGGTGGGAATTCTTGGTTATGTCCTTCCGCCGGATGAAGCCCACACCGCGCTTCATTTTGCGGATGAAGTTGAGTGGCACATCACCTGAACGTTCCTTTTCGTGAAAGCCATCGAAGTTCGATGCTAAGCCAAACGCAGTGTCACGAGTGAGGATCGTGTTGATGGAGGCTTCCCCACGACCCAAAACCTTATGCAGGATCGACACAGCACGCGCATCCCGAACAAAAACGTCATATTCGCCCAGATTCCGCGTGATCGGACCAAGAACCTCGTTCCCACGAATTGTTGTTACCTTGCAATCGCCTTCATGGGCCGCGTCCCATAGGAAGTAGCAGATTCCTGCCTTGATCTCGACCCCCGGGAACACGTCGTTTGCCGCCGGATAGTCCACTAGATCGCGCATGTGTCGGTCACTGAGCATCGCTTTTCGAAATTCATCAAGACCTCTACCACCAGCCAGCCATCGAGACGGGAGGATCATGCTCAGGTAGCGCGGGTCTAGCTTCAACGCCTGCTCTACGAAGAGGTGGTAGATTGAGGAAGCACTCGAACCACCTGCGCCACCCGTCATTTGATACGGCGGATTTCCAATGATTACATCGAACTGCATATTGCCTCCAAATATCTCGGCCAACCGAGTCTTAATGTTGTTTGTGTGTAGCAAGGCATAGGCATGGTTTTCGAGGCCTTTCTTGCGGTCAAAGATTGCTTTCGGTGCGCCGCAGTAGCGGCACCTGCCATCGTCCCAAGTGTGCTTGATACGCTTGAACCAGATGTTGCCATCGTCGCCGGCGAACGATTTTGCGATGGAGTGTTTGCCCGTGGCGTGCTTGGAGCAATACAGGCTGCGCCGCGCGAGCAGGCTGGTGATTTGCGTGATGCCGATGCCGAACACCTGCCGGGTCAGGATGTGATTCACGCGCTTTTCCAGATTTGGAATCTCCTTCTCCAGCCCCTGGGTGAGGCGGCTGGTGATCTCGCGCAGGAACACGCCGGACTTGGTGCAGGGGTCGAGGAACTTCACGGTTTTATCCGCCCAGATATTCGCGCCGCCGTGGTTGGCGGCCCACGCCTCGGCCAGCGTGTCGAGCATCCGGTTAGCGAACTCCGGCGGGGTGAACACCTCGTCGTTGGAGAGGTTCGCGATGCACGTCAGAACGTCCGGGTTCCGCCCGCGCAGGGTGAAATTGGCCTGGGCGGTCATAGCGTCCCTTGCTCCACGATTGCGGCGAGCTCGCCCACGGTCATCGGCGGGTAGGTTTTGGTGGGCGTGAAGATGTCGGCCTTTCCGAGGTTGGCGAAAAGCTCTCCCTCGGTGCTGAAAGCCGAAGACTGGGTGAGGCTCTTCAAGCTGAAGTCGCGGCGCTGGAACCGCCCCTTCCACAGATAGGCCCACTCGGCAAACGTGATCGGTAAGTTGTCCCAAGTGAGCATTTTCATGGCGGGTGCAGGACAAAAATCTTCCGTCAGGCAGCAAGGGGTAGCAAGTGGTTCTGCGCGGCCTGAGAGTTGAGGCGGTCTTTCCAGAAGGAATCGAGTCTGCGGCTCGCGTTGATGCAACGGAAAGCGAGGACTTTTTCG
>JAPLTF010000031.1 GCA_026398275.1 Verrucomicrobiota bacterium | reverse complement strand
GGGCAACACGGTCACCTCTACCCAGTGGGAGGAGGCGATGGAAGAGTGTCAGCGCTGGCTGGGAGGCCGGGAGGTCTGGCTCAATCGCGGGGACATCGGCCTGGGACAGGAGAAGGTGATGGCCTGGCACGAGAAGGAGTCCGGGCGCCCGCGTTTCCTTTTCAAACTCAAGCTCACGGCCAATGTGCGCCGGGCGATCTCGGCCGTGCCGGAGGGGAAGTGGCAAGGGCCACCGCAGCGAGGGATCCTGCAAGTCGCTGAGGGTCGGGAGCGGCGCGTGGTCTTCGCCCGCCGCCTGCTGGGCAGCGTGCCGAAGGAAAAGAGCGGGACGTTCTGGGAGGAGAACCAGCACGAGTTCGAGGCCTACGTCACCGATCTGGAACCCGCAGTCGCCAACGCTTTGCCGATGGTTGGAGGCAACTACGCCGCAGTTGGGAAAACCGCCCGATGGACTCCCGGATTTTTCCCCGCTCAAACCTCAATCCCTCTGCTTCAACTGCGGAAATTAGGTTCATGGAAATAGTTGGCAATTTACTTTGGCGGTTTGAGTTGCGCCTGCTTTTTTGCCGGCCGGGTGAGGGCGAGGAAGTTCCCGCGCGTGGAGACTTTGCGTCCGCTCTTTTTTTCGAGGTCGCGGCGGGCGCTGCCGGCGACCGCGCCGCCGGCGCGGGCGGCCTTTTTATTGGCCGGAAACCCACGGGCATCCCTCTTCTTTGCGATCTCGGTCGTCGAGGCCTCGCCCAGCATGGTGAAGATCAGTTCCAGGTCGGTCATGTGGTCGCGAAGGTTGGTCTTGGGATTCGCGAGAGCCTTGAAGTCTTTGTATTCAGCGGGAGTCATGCCGAAGGTCGCTTTGCTGATCTCGGCGGTGAGGATGGCGAACTCGCGCTGCTCCCTGACCCCGCGCTTTTTCCATTCGTCGGTCAGTTCATCGCGGACAGCGATGCCGCGCATCCGTTTCTCGATCCATTCTTCCGAATACCCCTTTTGCTCATAGAGCTGGCGCATGCGTTTGGCTGCGAGTTCGGGGTTCTCGATTTCCTCCAGGCGCTCGAACCCGACCTTCGCGAGCCAGAGCTTGAATGGTTCCGCCTTGGGGGACGGAATGGATTGGATGAGGCGGAGGAGCTGTTCGGTGTCGGCGACATCGGTCAGGCGCTGCCTGCCATCGGCGGCTGTCATTTTCAAAGCGTTACATTTTGTAACGGTTTGGTTGCCGTCATCGGCCAGACGCTTTTTCAGCACCCGCCAATAAACTTGGGGATTATCGCTTTCCGTCAGGACTGCAATGACATCCACGATGGCAAAATACCATTTCTGCTCGTGGCTGTTCCATGCCCGGCGGACCTGCTTTTCTTCAAAGAGAACGATGGCGCTCATGGGAGTTTGAGAAATCCGGCAGCGTTTTCGCCAAGGTCGGCTGGGGTTTCGGGAAGTGTTATGAATGTCATATTTTTGTGAGGAGTTCCGCAATGAGCGCTGAATGAAATTTCCGCAAATTGCCGTGGGCGGCGATGGCCCGGATGAGAATTTCGGGAGGATGCCGCATTTCGCAGGCGAAATTCAGGGAGTATCTGGCAGATTCAACACTGTCGGATACATCCTGAGCCAGATCTACGATATCGCCGGTAAGCAAACGGCGGGCCACGGATGCCTTGGTGGCATTGAGTTCGTGTTCGCAACAGACTTCTGCCAGCGCTCGCCCGCAGGAGGAAGTCTCAGGCATCATCTCGATGGCGAGGGCAACCGTATGCTCAAGGCATTCCCTAACATCGTAGGTCGAGTCCTGCTGCTGCCATTCGGGAATAAACTCCAGGATCTCTGACGTTGCGCGGCCCAGCCATTCGCCGCCCTTCTTCCGGTCGTTGAGAGCTGAATCCGTTATCTCGGCCGCATAGATGTAGGCGCGGACGCGGGAGGTAAATGCCTCTTCGACATCATTTCCGGTTTCATGGAGAGCATCCAGCGGCCCGTGCGTGAGAATGTGCGCCACATTCCTCGCGTCGGGGATATGGACGGTGGAAATTCCATTTTCGGAGAGGATATTTTCCGAAAGCAGCCCCAGCCCGGAGATTTCTTGCGCGACGAAATAGAATGGCAGGAATGCAGGGACGATTTCCGGGACGAGCTTACCCAGAATGTCGGCACAGGCCGCCAAGTCCTTTCCGAGGCTGACATCGCTGGGGTTGGCCAGAGCTTTTGCCAGGCACTTCTTCACCATATCGGCAAGTTGTTGTTTGAGTTCTTTGCCGAGATCCGGTCCGGGCTCGGCCCATGCTGCAATGGCGGCGAGGATATTGTTGTCGCCGAGGAGCAGGTCGCAAACGGGAACCGGCTCGAGGACCGATATCGAAACCGGGCGGTTTGTGCGGCGCCAAGCCTCACTCTCGCGGGCGCACCTCAGCGCTTCTTCCCGGGCCTCTTCCTCATCAAAATCTGCTATGGTTTGTCTGAGGTTTTCGACGTGCTCACGTTCCAGCTTGGAGGTGGTGGGGAGCGTGGCGACAAATTTCCAAGCGAGGTCAAGGTATCCGGCTTTCAAGAGTCGTTCCACGACGCTTGGCGAGTAGAAGCGCCCGCTCTGGAACTCTGCCGCAAAGGAAACCGCATCATCGGAGCGGCCTTCCTCGGCAAGTCGTGTAACCAACAATCCCTGAAAAATACTGCCGGACGTCAGCCATCCGACAATCTGTGAGCCCAGCAAATCAAAGTGCTGGATGACAAAGTCCATGATGAACCGGCTGGGATGCTCCCCTCTTTCCTGCCGAACGGCCGTTCGCGCAAACCAGATGGCAAGCATGGCCTTTTGAGAATCCTGTCCGGGATTTGAGGCGACGATCAAGGCGACCAGAATCACGCTGGCCGTATCGAAATCCGGATCGGGAAGATCGTCCATCTCTGCCGTGAGCAAGCGCACATCTTCCAGAGAAATCTCCTGCTTGGAGAAAAGCTTGCGCAGGTGATCCGCAACATGCCTGCGCGTATCATCCACCAAATCGGCTTCCAGCCGGATCAAGTCTGCCAGGTCGCGGGCGTGAGACGTCGGACTGTTGTCGGTTGCCAGCGTATGGATGGAGGCCTCCAGTGCGTGCCGGAAAATGGAGCGATCCTGCCGGATTTCCGCCGCGCATTTCTCATCATGAAAAAGCCCCCGGATCTGCTCGTGTCGTCCCTCCCCAGCGAGCCGATCCACCGCAGAAAATAGGGAAAAAGACCCAGCAGAATCGGAGGAATTCATCGAAAATGCATCGGTTTTTACATTCATAACTGACTTGAATGCAATGTATTGTAAAGAATTCTATCCGAAACTGCGTGAAATTGCGAGCTTAAAACATCCAATCGTCGATTATTTTTGAAAGATCGTGCGTATTTGAGGAGCAGAAGTTTGAGCGACCGCGCTCACGGCGTTGGAAATCGAGCATTTTCACAAACCCATCTGCAACCTTCTCATGGACATCGGCGGATTCCTGCGCAAAAATTCCCGTGAATGAAATCTTTGCACCCATGACGGTCTCGGATCTCCCTCCGCTGAATGCCGGGCTCAACGCCACGGCCACAGTCCTCCTGATCGCGGGATTTGTTTTCATCAGGACCGAACGCAAGCTCGCTCACAGGAACTGCATGGTTGCCGCGTTCGTTGTCTCGTGCGTGTTTCTCACGACGTATGTGCTCCATAAGGTTCTGGTCCACGGAGTCCACACGCCCTTCGGCGGGGAGGGGTTCTGGAAAACGTTTTACTACTCCATGCTGACCTCGCACGTGATCCTCGCGATGGTGATCGTGCCGCTGATCCTCATCACGATGACGCACGCCGTGAAGGCGCGATATGAAAAGCACCGCGCATGGGCCAGGTGGACCTTCCCGCTCTGGCTCTACGTCTCCGTGACCGGCGTGCTGGTCTATTTCATGCTCTACCAATGGTTCCCGAGAGCATAGCACCGAAAGGCGTCGCCCATCCGGCCGTCCTGGATGCGTTCGCCTACGACGTCCGCCGCGATACGCTCGTGCTCGCGATGTATGAGACCCGCCCGTGGACAGGCGGGGAGACCCAGCTCTTCCAACTCCAGGAAAAACTCAACGCCTACGCGTCATTCATCCTCGACGGGGAAATGACTGATTCCTTTCCTCAACACGCGGACAAGCCGGTCGAGATCCAGCTCCGCACGAAACACGAGCCGGATGAGGTTGCCCTCCGCCTCCTCGCCAGCGCCCGCGAACAGCTCGCCCTCCAACAGATCCGGCTTGAGGTCATCCTCGCGGACGGTTCGGACGAACCGCCATCCGGCGAGGGCTGCGGATGCGGCCATGGCCACTGCCACGAGTGACGCCATATTCACTTTTTTCTTCTTGGCGGGCGCTTTCTTAGCGACAGCCATGGCCACTGCCACGAGTGACGCCATATTCACTGCGAAGCAGTTAAGATTTCCCGGCGCGCCGGGACGTCACGCCCTACCAGTTACGATACTAGGGTCGGGCCTCCGGACCGACCGCAGACGGTCCTCGATTCGACCGATTTCAACGGAAAAATCCCATTACGCCGGCTTTTTTGTGCTCTGAATCGAAAGCTCGCGCAGCTGCTTGAAGTCGACCTCCGACGGCGAGCCGGTCATCAGCTCGACGCCGCGGTTGTTTTTCGGGAAGGCGATGACGTCGCGGATGCTTTCGGCGTTGGCGATCAGCATGACCAGGCGGTCGAGGCCGAGCGCGATGCCGCCATGCGGCGGGGCGCCGAACTGGAACGCCCGGAGGATGTGCCCGAACATCGTCTTCTGCTTTTCGTCATCCACGCCGAGCACGGTGAACATCTTCGCCTGGAGGTCCGGCTCATGGATCCGCAGGCTTCCGCCCCCGATCTCCACGCCGTTCAGAACCACGTCGTAGGCGACGGCGCGGACCTTGGCATATTCGCCGGCTGCGAGCAGCGCGGCGTCCTCCGCCAGCGGGCGCGTGAACGGATGATGGACCGCGTTCCACTTCTGCTCCTCCTCGCTCCAGGCAAGCAGCGGAAAATCCACGACCCAGAGGAAATTCAGCTGGGCGGGATCTTTGACCAGCTCGAGGATCTCCGCCACGCGCAACCGCACGCGGCCGAGCGTCTCGCACGCGGTCTCCCATTTGTCCGCACCAAATAAAATCAGGTCGCCCTCCTCGATCGCGAGGCGCCCGGTGAGCGCGGCCTTCTCGGCCTCGGAGAAAAATTTGACGATCGGGGATTTCCACTCGCCGTTCTCGACCTTGATGAACGCAAGCCCTTTTGCTCCGGCCTGCTTGGCGAGTTCGGTGAGTGTTTCGATCTGCCCGGTCGTAATTTTTGCGAATCCTTTTGCATTGATCGCCTTGACGACCCCGCCGCCGTCGAGCGCGCCCCGGAAGACTTTGAACTGGCTCTCGCGAAATACCTCGCCCAGATCGCAAATCTCCATGCCGAACCGCGTGTCCGGCTTGTCGCTCCCGAACCGGTCCATGGCCTCGCGCCATGTCAGGCGCGGAAACGGGGTCGGGATCGTCACTCCACGAGCTTCCTGAAACACGGTCACAAGCACCTTCTCCATGAGCCCCAGAATGTCGTCCTGCGTGACGAACGACGCCTCGACGTCGAGCTGCGTAAACTCCGGCTGCCGGTCGGCGCGGAGGTCCTCGTCGCGGAAGCACCGCGCAATTTGAAAATATTTCTCCAGGCCCGCGACCATGAGGAGCTGCTTGTATTGCTGCGGGGCCTGAGGGAGCGCGTAGAACGAGCCCGGAGTCAGGCGCGAGGGCACAAGAAAATCGCGCGCGCCCTCCGGCGTGCTCTTCGAGAGGATCGGGGTCTCGATCTCAAGAAATCCCTCGGAATCCATCACGTCGCGGATCGTCTTGATCACGCGGTGGCGGAGTCGCATGTTCGCGCTCATCTCCGCCCGCCGGAGATCGAGGTAGCGGTAGGTCAAACGAAGGTCCTCGTTCGCGATCCGCTCGTCGATCGGGAACGGCAGCACGTCCGACTTGTTTAGAATCTCGAGGGCTGTGGCGACGATCTCGACGGCGCCGGTCGCCAGCTTCGGGTTTTCCGTCCCGGCCAGCCGCAGGGATACCTTCCCGGTCACCCGGACGACATCCTCGCCGCGCAGCTCGTGCGACTGCGCCGCTGTCGCCGGGTTTTCCTCCGGACGAAAAACCACCTGCGTGAGGCCCTCGCGGTCGCGGAGGTCGATGAAAATCACGCCGCCGTGGTCGCGCCGCGAATCCACCCACCCGCTCAGGGTCACAGTGGTTCCGGCATCTTCCGCGCGCAGGGCATTGCAGTGGTGGGTGCGATAGGTCATGGGAAAACCTCTATCAATAGCGGGAATTTTCCGTTTAACAAGCCAGAGCAGATTTGCGGTCAATCTTGTTGCTGCCAAAGGGCGGTTTTGTGGATAGAAAGTTACGGGTATGAGAATCGTCGTGACGGGGTTGATCGGCCAATACGCGTTTGGCGGAGTGACGTGGGATTACATGCAGTATGTGCTGGGGTTTGCGGCGCTCGGGCATGAGGTGTGGTATCTGGAGGACACGTCGGCGTGGGCCTATGATCCGGTGAAGCAGGAGCCCAGCGCGGACTGTTCGCACAATACCGGGTATCTGGGCCGCGTGATGAGGGAGTTCGACATGGGCGACCGGTGGATCTACCGCAACGGGGCGACGGGAGACTACCATGGGGTCGAGGATGATGGGCGGGCGGAGGAAATCCTGATGTCGGCGGATGTCCTGGCGAATGTGTCCGGGGCCTGCTGGCTGCGGGAGCCGACAGCGGCGATTCCCCTGAAGCTGTTTTTGGACGGGGATCCGATGTTCACGCAAATCAGCCTGGCGACGGATCCGGGTACGGAATATGCCGCCCGGGTCAGTGCGCATGAGCGGCATTTTTCGTTCGGCATGAATGTCGGAAACCCCGGCTGCGACGTGCCGACGGCGGGGTTGCACTGGAGGCCGACGGTCCAGCCGATCTCGCTGGACTGGTGGAGCAAGACCCTGATGCCGCCGGGCGCGGGGCACATCGCCGACGGGGCCTGGACGACGGTGATGAACTGGGCGAGCTATCCGCCAAAAGAATTCGAAGGCCGGATGTATGGGCAGAAGGACATCGAGTTCGAGCGGTTCTTCGATCTTCCGTCGCTGACGGACGAGAAGTTTGTCCTGGCGATGGGCCAGGGGGTCGGACAGAAACGCCCGACCGCCACGCTCGAGGAGAAGGGGTGGACGATCATCGAGCCGGATATCCACATCCCCGACTATGCGAGCTATCACGATTTTCTGACCAACTCGAAAGGCGAGTGGAGCATTGCAAAGAACGGCTACGTCCGTTCGAAGAGCGGATGGTTCAGTTGCCGGAGCGCATGCTATCTGGCTGCCGGAAAGCCGGTGGTGGTGCAGGACACGGGCTGGACGGATCACCTGCCGTCCGGGGACGGGGTGCTGGCATTCCGCACGCCGCAGGAAGCGGCGGAGGCGCTCGAAACGATCGCTTCAAACTACGAATACCATTGCCTGGAGGCGCGTGCTTATGCGGAGAAATATTTTGATGCCGCGAAGGTTTGCGCAGAGCTGCTGGAGTAAGAACCTGTGAAATAATTAGGGAGAAGCTTTTCCGAATTATTTTACAGGTTCCAAAAGAGGACCACGCCTTCTGCGTGAGTTTGACAATTGGGCACTGTGGTGCCAACTTGGCACCATGTCAGCGCTTGCCACACACCAACCCCGTCTCGTCGCACGCATCCCTTCGACCATGCGGAAAATGATCCAGGCGGCCGCCGATCTTGACGGATCCTCGCTCAATCAATTTGTTGTGCGGGCAGCCCACCGGCAGGCTCAGGAGATCTTGGAACGCGAATCGGTCATCCGGCTGAACCGGGAGCAGACGAAGCGCGTGTTTGAGTTGCTCGACGCACCCCCGAAACCGAACTCGGCCCTCCTTTCCGCCAAGGCGGCCCACCGGAAATTTGTGCGTGCTTAAAGTTGAGCCGCTGGACGCAACCCATGATCGCGCCGCATTCGACTGCGGTGAGGAACCGCTGAATCGATATCTGCAGCAGGTCGCCCGACAGCATATTGCCAAGGGAATCTCGAAGACTTTTGTGCTCGTCGAGGAGCGATCCGATACGCCGAAACCGGTTCTCGGATTCTTCACAATTTCTCTTTGCCAGGCATTCGGTGAGCAAATTCCCACCAAATGGTCGAGAAAGCTTCCGGTGCAGATTCCCGCGATGAGGCTCGGACGGTTGGCCGTGGCACTTGAACGGCAGGGGAGCGGTCTCGGCAAGGCACTGGTTGCCGAAGCATTATTCCGCGCCGCCCGCGTGGCCGATATTGCCGGCGGCATCGGGTTGTTCGTGGATGCAAAAAACGAAACCGCCGCCGCGTTCTACGCAAGGTTTGGTTTCCATCCGACCCCCTCGGCCCCCCTCACCCTTTTTATGCCGGCGGATACCATCCGCCAGTTCGTATCCTGACAGATCGTTTGGTTCCGCTTGCACTGGGCATTTGGTGGCGAAAATACGGATTGTTTGCAAAACAATGATGAACCTCTCTCAATTCAAAAACGCCGCCCTCGTGATCGCCGGGCATGGGTCGACCAGGAACCCCGACTCGTGTGTTCCGACATTGGAGCATGCCGAAAATATCCGGCGGCGCGGGATTTTTGCCGAGGTGGCGACATGCTTTTGGAAGCAGGAGCCATCGTTCCGCGAGGCTTTGAGGATGGTCGAAAGCCCGGAGATCTATGTGGTGCCGAATTTTATCAGCGAGGGGTATTTTACGCGGACTGTCATCCCGCGCGAAATGGAGTTGGACGGGCGGGTGACGGTTCGCGGCGGGAGGACGATCAAATACTGCGAGCCGGCGGGGAGGCATCCGCTCATGACGGAGTTGCTGGTGAAGGAGGCCCGGTCGGTGGCTCCGGATGTGCCGCCGGCGGAGACGAGCCTGCTGATCGTCGGGCATGGCACGGGGCTGGATTCCAACTCGGCTGAGGCGGCGAGGTTCCAGGCGGGGGTGATTGCCTCAGCGGGAGAATATGGTGAGGTGATGGCGGCGTTTATGGAGGAAGCTCCGCTGATTGGGGAGTGGGACAGGCTCGCATCGCGGCCGAATGTGGTGGTCGTGCCGTTTTTCATTTCAGACGGACTGCACAGCTACCAGGACATTCCGGTGTTGCTCGGCATCCGGAGCGGGAAAGGAAAGCCGGCCAGCCAGTCCGAAATCTTCCGCCACAACCCGCATGATTTGCGGGGGCGTCGGCTCTACTACGGGGCGGCGATCGGGACGGAGCCTGACTTTGCGGAGATCATCCTCGACCAGGTCCGTGCGTTTCCGGAGCTTCCAGAATAACGTTTGGGATGGATGTCATCCGTGCATCCTGCGCAACCGCACAAAATAAACAACCCCCGCACCAAGCAGCAGGAGGATCACGCTGCCGGGCTCCGGAACGAGGTAGGAATAGAGATCGTTCTCGAAGTGGTCGAAAACAACAGTCTCTCCCGCTGAAACCACAAATTCGGTGGTCCCGACGTAGGAATCCACCCGGAATGGGTCGTTCGCGCGTCCATCCTGTCCGTCTTCGAGGTAGTTCCAGTTGTAGGTGTATCCCATCGCTGTCCAAGGCATCGTGGTCCTTGCTTCGTTGTTTGTCATGAAGCTGCTGAACCCGTTCGTCCCGGTGTATTCCGGGAGATTATTATAATCCTCAAAGATGAAGTTCTCCGTGCCCGCCGGAGGGCTATCAGCCGCATAGGAGTTGTCACCATAGGGCTTCAGAAGTCCCGAGTAGCTGATTTGCGTGCTGATGTCGGCCGAATAGGCAGGCCTCAGAACATCTGAGATGGGAGCCCAGAAAAATGCGAGCACCCGATTCTGGCCGGTTCGATCCGGCATCCCGAGGGTTTGGCTGATGAGCCGGTCCACGTTACCAGGCGTCAACTTCGTCGAATAGTTCGCCGCGAAGTAATTTTTTAAATCGCTTCCCGCCGATACCCAGGGAAAAATCTTATAGCCGGCGCCGGGATCGACCAGGGTCAGTGGCGTATCGGGGAGCGCGTTCGCCCAGCAACTCGTCTTTCTGGTATACGTGCTGACAAGGACATAATTGGTTCCGCCGATCTCTTTGTAGAGGTCGGCGTTGCCGGCATCATAGTTGATCGTCGTGAGGCTATTCGGCGTCTCGGTGAGCGTCACTCTCGTGGTCGTGGCAACCTGCGCAACGGGATTGGTCTGCGGCGGCGGCAGGGCTCCGTCCGTATGATCCCAATGAAAGGACAGTTTTGTCTGGGTTACCGCATCGGTATACGCCTGCTCCGCAGACCAGACAGCGCACACGCTGAGAAAAACCACTGCGAAGACGATAAAGGGCAACCGCTGCTGTGCCGGAACACTCCCTGATCGGCTGAACGATGGATTCCAACGGGGAAGCTTCTCCGCTTGGCTGGTTTTCATGGGATTAATGCTCACCTGATGAGAAAAAAATGAACAACTCACTTGGCGTAAAGCAATACAAATCATGGGACTCCATGACGCGCGTCATGGATTTTCACGCCGTGCTACCAACCCGGCCTTCACGTGGCGGCGAGTCTTGAGAAGAACCGGCTGCGCGTTTCAGCCCTCGCCGATGGCCTCCTGAAGCGCGCGGGTGATCCTGTCGGCATGGGTATCGATGAGGCTTTGGTCGCGGCCTTCGATGAGGAGGCGGATTTTGGGCTCGGTTCCGCTGTAGCGCAAGAGGACGCGGCCTTTGCCATCGAGGGAGGCTTCGGCCTCATGGACGAGCTTTTGAACGGTCGGCAGGGAGTCCAGCGGGGGTTTTTCGCGGACGCGGAGGTTGCGCTGGGACTGCGGGAATTTTTTGAGAACCTTCTTGAGCTCGCTGAGCGGCTTACCGGAATCCGTCATGACGCGCAGGATCTGGAGGGCGCTGACGATGCCGTCGCCGGTCGTGGCGAAGTCGCGGAAGATCATGTGGCCGCTCTGTTCGCCGCCGACATTGTAGCCCTCCCGCAGCATGGCCTCGATGACATAGCGATCGCCAACCTTGGTTCGCAGGAGGTGTCCGCCGTGGGCGGCGAGGGTTTCGTCGAGCCCGAAGTTGCTCATGACCGTGGAGACCAGAGTATTGCCGGCGAGGCATCCCCTCTTGAGGAAATCGACGGCGGCGATGGCAAGGATCTCGTCCCCGTCCACGACCTCACCGTTCTCGTCGCAGAGGAGGACGCGGTCGGCATCGCCGTCGTGCGTGATGCCGATGTGGGCGTGGCTTTCCTTGACGAAGCGCTGGATCTCCCCCGGGTGGGTGCTTCCGCAATTGGCGTTGATGTTCGTCCCGTTCGGTTGGTTGTGGTAGACGACGACGTCGGCGCCGAGCTCACGGAGGATGCAGGGTGTTGACTTGTAGGCGGCGCCGTTCGCGCAATCGACTGCGATGCGCAGCGAGTCGAGCGTGCGGCCGCGCGGGAAGCTCTGCTTGGCGAATTCGACATAGCGGCCGAGGGCGTCATCGATTCGATAGGCCTTGCCGATGTTCGTGGCAGTGGGGCGGATGTTCTCGATCTCACCGCTGAAGACCAGGCCTTCGATCCGGGCCTCGATCTCGTCGTCGAGCTTGTAGCCGTCGTGGCGGAAAAATTTGATGCCGTTGTCCTCGTAGGGATTGTGGGATGCGGAGAGGACGATCCCTGCGTCGGCGCGGAGCGAGCGCGTGATGTAGGCGACGCCCGGGCTGGGGAGTGGGCCGATGACGAGGACGTCGACACCCAGCGAGGTGAGGCCAGCGACCATCGCGTTCTCGAGCATGTAGCCGGAGAGGCGGGTGTCTTTTCCGAGCACGACCTTGCGGCGGCTGCCGGGATAGTGCATCGGGCCACCGAGCGAGGTGAAGACGTGGGCGGCCGCCCGACCGAGCTTGAGGGCGGTCTCGGCGGTGACCGGCTCGATGTTGGCGACACCGCGGATTCCGTCAGTGCCGAAGAGTTTTCGTTGGTGCTGGCTCATTGGTTTTTTCGGGTGGGAGAAGTCGGGCGGTTTCGTTGGCGCGGTCGCGTGGGAATTCAAATCTGGTGTTTGCCCGGTCCACGTTCTGCTTGATGAGATACCAGAGGGCGGCCGCCAGGATCAGGCAGGTGATCTTCGCTTTCCAGTTGTTGAGGACGATCTCTTTCATATTTGTCATGCAGGAGGAGTTGGCTGAGGCGGCGGCGGAATTTTTCGACGCTCAGGTTTCGCTCGATGAGCCCGCTGTGGCAGATCGAGACCTGGCCGGTCTCCTCCGAAACCACGATCGCGACGGCATCGGATTCCTCGCTGAGCCCGAGGCCGGCGCGGTGGCGGAGACCGAGGTTGCGGTCGAGGTCCTCGCGCTGGGTGAGCGGGAAAATGCAGGCGGCGGCGACGATGCGGTCGCTGCGCAGGATGAGGCCTCCATCATGCAGCACGGTCTTGGGCTGGAAAAGCGTGAGGACCAGCTCTTTTGAATACTCGCTGTCCAGCCGGACGCCGGTCTCCACAAAGGTTTTGAGGCTGAGCTCGCGCTCGATGGCGATGAGGGCTCCGAAGCCTTTGCTGGCGAGCTCGAAGACGGTGTCGGTGACCTCCTCGATCGTCTCGCGCTCCTCGAAAGCCGAGGTGAAAAAGTGGTGGCTTCCGAGCTCGGTAAGCGCGCGCCGCAGCTCCGGCTGAAAAATGATCACCAGGGCGATGGCGAGGAAAAATGAAAAGCTCTGGAGCAGCCACCCGATGACCATGAGATTAAAAATCTGCGAGAGGAGGGTGAGCGTGAGAAACACCAGCGCGAGGCCGATGAGAATCCGTGCGCCGTGCGTCCCCCGGAGGTAGAGGTAGGTATAGTAGAAGACGACGGTGAGGATGGCGATCTCGACACCCGAGGTCCAATTCGCCCGGAGAAATGATCCGATGGCCTCAAGCATCGCCCATGATCGCCTCGGTCATCCGAAGCGCCTCCCGGTGGGGTCTGACATCGTGGACGCGGAAAATCTTCGCGCCTCGCTCGCGGCAAAAGCTGGTGAGCGCGACCCCTGGCCAGAACCGGTCCTCGATCCGCGGGCTCCCCGCGATCCAGCCGAGGAAGGATTTTCTTGAGAGCCCGATGAGGAGCGGGCGGCCGGGAGCGGTGAACGCAGGGAGACTGTGGAGCAGCTGGCGGTTGTGCTCCGGAGTCTTGCCAAATCCAAATCCTGGGTCGATTGCGATGCTCATCGGGTCAATCCCGCAGGCTACCGCCCGGCGGATGGCCTGTCGAAAAAAATCCCCCACATCCTCGACGACGTCCCCGTAGTGTGGCGACGCCTGCATGGTCATCGGGGTTCCCTGCATGTGCATGATCACGACGCCCGCGCCGCTGCGCGCGACAGCTGCGGACATTTCCGGTTCACCGCGGAGGCCGGTGACATCGTTGACGATGTCCGCGCCCTCCGCCAGCGCGGCTTCCGCCACGGCGGCTTTGGAGGTGTCTATGGAGATCAGGAATTCCCCGCCGGCAGCGCGCAGGCCCTTGATCACCGGAAGCACACGGGCCATCTCATCGGCGGCAGGGACGGGCCGGGCACCCGGCCTTGTGGATTCGCCGCCGACATCCAGCACCGAAGCACCTTCGGAAACCATGTGAAGGCCATGGGCGATCGCGGCATCGGGCGAGGCGAATGAGCCGCCGTCCGAAAAGGAATCCGGCGTGACATTGAGCACGCCCATGATCCAGCCGCGCCGCGAGAGATCGTGTTCGCGGCCGCGGATTTTCCAGATCATGTCCATCCCAGGAGTTGAACCATTAATTTTCACTGAATTCCACTAACAGAGAGAGAGGCCCGCTGGTCCAAACACTGGCGATATCGAAGCCAATGGTGCAGTTCATGCAAAACTCAGCCCCGCTGATTTTTAGTGGTATTTAGTGGCCGTCATTGGTTTCCCAGTCATTTTTCCAGCCGGATCCGGGCCGAGCGGCCGTGGGCGTCGAGGCCTTCGATCTCGCTGAACGTCTCGAGGTAGGGCAGGGAGGCCCGGAGCGAGGGCTCGTCGAACATGATGACGCTCGTGCGCCGCTGGAACTGGTCGACCGTGAGGCCGGCGAAGGATTTTCCCGCGCCGCCTGTAGGCAGCTCGTGGCTCGGGCCGGCGAGGAAGTCCCCGCCGACAACCGGCGAGATGCCTCCGAGAAAAATGGCACCCGAGGTGGTGAGCTTGAGGGCGATCTCGCCCGGACTCGCGGTGGCGATCGAGACGTGTTCGGCCGCGTAGCCGTTGGCGATGCGGATCGCGGCTTCGATGTCCTTCACCAAAACCAGCGACGCATTTTTGAGCGCGGCGGCGAGTTCCTTCGGGCGCTTCGAAAGTTTGATCTGCTTCGAGAGCGATTTCTCGACGGCACCGAGGAGCTTGCCGGAATCGGTGAGGAGGATCGCCGCGCTGCCGTGGCCGTGTTCGGATTGGGCGAGGAGGTCGGCCGCGATCCATGCGGGATTTGCAGCGTTGTCCGCGATGACCAGGACCTCGCTCGGGCCCGGGAGAAGGTCAATGGCCACACGCCCGAACACCTGGCGCTTCGCCTCGACGACCCAGGCGTTGCCGGGGCCGAAAATCTTCTGGACCGGGCGGATCGTCTTGGTGCCGAGGGCAAGGGCGGCAACCGCCTGCGCCCCGCCAACGCGGTAGATCTCCGTGGCGCCGCACTCCGCGAGCGCGGCCAGGAGGGCGGGGTGCACGCGGCCATCCTTGTCCGCCGGCGTGACGGCGACGATCTCGCGCACGCCCGCAGCGGCGGCAAGCGTGCAGGTCATGATCGCGGAAGAAACCAGCGGCGCATTTCCGCCGGGGATGTAGATGCCCACGCGCTGGAACGGATCGAAGCGCTCTCCAACAACCGCGCCCTGGCGGTTCTTCATGAACCAGCTCTTGCGCAGGCTGCGACGGGCGAAATTGCGGACGTTCGCGCGCGCCGCCGAGATCGCGCGGCGGGTGGCGGCGGGGAGCTCGGCGATCGCGCGGGCGGTTTCCGCGGGAGCGACCGGGATCTGCGAGGACGCGAGCGACGGGCCGCCGAATTTCTTTGTGTATCGCAGGAGCGCGGCATCGCCGTCCTTGGCGACGTCGGCGAGGATGTCGGCGACGAGGGATCGGACTTTCGGGTCGGGGGCGGAGCGGCGGTTGATGGCAGCGATGGCCTTCTCGTAGCCGCGGTCTTTGGGGCGCAAAACTTTCATGTGCGGATCAGCGGATATACGCCATGACGAAGGCGGCGAGGAAGATGTTCACCAGCGCGAGCTCGAAGAAAAAATACCAGCCGAGCTTCATCAGCTGGTCGTAGCGGAAACGCGGAAGCGTCCAGCGCACCCAGATGAACAAAAGCAGCAGGGCGCAGACCTTGGCGAAAAAGACGCCGATGTTCACGAGGCCGAAGAGCACGGAGGGCAGCCAGGCGGCGACGTTCGAGAGCGTGATGCTCACGCCAGCCGGCAGCGATCCGTCCGGCACCAGGGGCAGGCTCCATCCGCCGAGGAACAGGGTGACGATGACGCCGGAACCGGCGATCATCGCCGCATATTCCCCGAGGAAAAACAGGGCGAATCCCATGCCGGAATATTCGGTGTGGTATCCGCCGACGAGCTCCTGCTCGGCCTCAGGCAGATCGAACGGCAGGCGGTTCGTCTCGGCAAACATCGCGACAAGAAAGACAAAAAACGAGATCAGCATCGGGAGGCAGAGGAGGACGCGCTGGAGCGAGAGCCCGGCCACGCAAGCGCCGCGGATGGCATCCCAATCGCCGGACTGGATCATCTGCCAGTCAAGGCCCTTCGGCCACCAGGGGGCAACGAGCCAGCCGTTCTGCACCTGCCACTCCACGATGGCGGGAAGGTTCAGTGTGCCGCAGATCATGAAGACCGGGATCACCGAGAGCCCGAGCGCGAGCTCGTAGGAGATCATCTGCGAGGACGAGCGGATGCCGCCGAGGAACGGGTATTTGGAATTCGAGGCCCACCCGGCGAGGACGATCCCGTAAACCCCCAGCGAGGAGACCGCGAAAACGTAAAGCACGCCGATGTTGATGTCGGCGATGACCATCGGCACGCCGAAAAGTTTCGACCCGAACGGCAGGACGGCCAGCACGAGAATCGGCGGGACCATCGCGAGCTTCGGGGCGATGTAGTAGTAGAATTTGTTGACGCTCGCCGGGATGAAGTTCTCCTTCAGCACGAGCTTCATCGCATCGGCGATCGGCTGTCCCAGACCGAGGAACGGCAAGTCTCTTTTCAGTCCAAGCAGGGTGAGCGGGATGCCGACGCGGTTCGGTCCGACGCGGTCCTGGATGAGCGCGCAGACTTTGCGCTCGGCGTAAACGGTGTAGGAGACGAGCCCGAGGATCACCGCCAAAAGCCCGATCGTTTTTGCCAGCGACGTCCACACGAGGAAAACCTCCGGGATGAACAACACACTCAACATTTCCATAAAAATTGCTTATCTGCTTCCCGCCTCCCCTGTCGAGGATCAAAGCTTCCGGGCGGGCGTGTTGTTTGCCCGCGGATCACCGACGGCCTGAGTTTCCGGGATTCTGTTTGGCGTGCATGCGTGCGTTGACGATGTCCCAGATGAGCAGCGTCAGCGGATACACGACCAGGGACAGGATTGCAGCGGACGGCAGCACTCCGACCAGAAACGGGATGGGGGCCTTTTTTAGCAGTTCGATGAGGTCGTGCGTGGGGATCTCCGCTTGCCAATGCCCGAGGATCAGGGAACCGAGACGGTATTGGACATAGATGCAAAGCGGCATCGTGAGCGGGTTGCTGATCCATGTGGCGGCGACGGCCACCGGGAGGTTGACGCGGGTGAAGTAGGCGATCAGACCGGCTCCGATCGTCTGGCCCGGTGCCGGCAGCATCGCGAAGAACGCGCCCACCGCCATTCCGCCCGCGAAACGCCTGCGTGTCGGGTGCCAGAGCTCGCCGCGGAAAAGCCCGTCTCCGAGCCGCCGGTGCAGCCACGTTCCGCGGATGTTTTTCACCCGCGGGATGTGCCGCAGATATTTTCCGAACCAGGACCGGCGCCAATGAATGGGTTTCATGTTATCTTTTCAACGATCAGGCTTGCCAAGGGGCGCTTCAAGGGCTCTTATGCCCGTCGTATGAAGAAGATCGAGGCCATCATCAAACCCTTCAAAATGGAAGACGTAAAGGAAGCACTTGCCGAAATCGGCATTGAAGGGATGACGGTTACCGAGGTCAAGGGCTTCGGTCGCCAAAAGGGACACACGGAAATCTACCGCGGAAGCGAATACACCGTGGACTTCCTTCCCAAGGTCAAGTTCGAGGTTGTCGTCACGGACGCCATGGTCGAAAAGGCGATCGCCGCGATCTCCGCCTCCGCCAAAACCGGAAAAATCGGAGACGGCAAAATTTTCGTGCTGCCGATCGAGAATGCGATCCGGATCCGCACCGAAGAGGTCGGCGAAAACGCGATTTAATTTCCGGTGGGCCTGCCTTCCTGGCTAGTCGTGGTGATCCTCGGAATTGTCGAGGGGGTGACGGAGTTCATCCCCGTATCTTCCACGGGCCACCTTTTGATCGCGGAGCACTGGCTGGGCTCCCACCAGACGGATCTTTTTAATGTCGTGATCCAGTGCGGCGCGGTGGTCGCCGTCCTCCCGCTTTTCAAGGATCGCATCGCCATGCTGCTGCGCTGGCGCGAGCCGGCGAGCCTCGTGCTGAATCTAAAAATTCTCACAGCATTTCTGATCACGGTGGCCGGCGGGCTGGTGATCGACAAGCTGGGGATCAAGCTTCCGGACAATGTCCAGCCGGTGGCCGCGGCCCTCATTGTTGGCGGCGTTCTTTTCATCGTGGTGGAGTTTTTGATGAAGGGCAAAGAGGCCGGCTCGGAGATTTCCTGGACGGTGGTGATTGTGGTCGCCGTCGCGCAGCTTCTCGCAGCGGTTTTTCCGGGCTCTTCCAGGTCGGGGGCGACGATCATTTTTGCGATGATGCTCGGGACCAGCCGCGTGTCCGCGACGGAATTCTCGTTTCTCGTCGGGATCCCCACGCTTCTGGCAGCGGGCGGATACAAGATTTTGAAGGGGTTGAAATCGGGGGCGCATGAGGAGTGGGTGTTGCTGGCGATGGGGACGGTTGTCGCGGCGGTTGTCTCGTTCATCGCCGTCAAGTGGCTCCTGCGCTACATCCAGACGCACACCTTTGTCGGCTTCGGGATCTACCGGATTGCCCTTGGCCTGGTCCTCCTTTGGGCGCTTCTGCCCCACTGAGAAACTGGAATTCGGGTTTGCTTTGGCGGCATTTTCGGGGCATCTTGTCGCCTCAACGCGGAACAGGAGAAGACACAATGGAAACTACCACCCCCGTCGGTTCTATTCTCGATCGTAAAGGTCACCAGCTCTGGTTCATCGAAGCCACAGCCACCGTCTACGATGCCATTTCCCTCATGGCGCAAAAAAATGTCGGCGCGCTGCCTGTGATGAAGGATTCCCGGCTTCTCGGGATGATCTCCGAGCGCGATTACACGCGCAAAGTGATCCTGCACGGCCGCGTCTCCCGCGAGACGCTCGTCGCGGACATCATGACGAAAGACGTCCTCACCGTGAGCGGCACCGACTCCGTGGAGGACTGCCTCGAGATCATGACCAAAAACCATGTCCGCCACCTGCCTGTCATGGATGGAGAGAGCCTGACGGGAATCGTTTCCATCGGCGACCTCGTCAACTGGATCATCCTTGCCCAGTCGAATACGATTAACGATCTCCAGCGCTTCGTCACGGGCGCCTACCCCGCCTAGTCGGTTCACGGAATTCATCCTGTGCAGGAGGGCGGAATTGCTGCCTAATGGCCGGATGTCAGATGAGATCATTCCCGACCTGCAGGCCTGTGTGCTCTGCGAGGATGTGCGCCAGGAAGCCAGCGGCCAGCAGACGCTGGTCGGGATCATCGGAATGATCCCCGCTCCGGTCATGCCGATCGGATTTTTCAAACTGTGCCTCTGGAGCCGGTGGTGCGGGGGCGTGGGAGAGTTTGTCCAGCAGTCGTTGATTCTGACGCCCGATGATGATGAGCCGATCGCGCAAAGCGAGGTCAGGTTTTCCCTCCCATCGCTCGAAGCGCATGCCACGAACGTCCACGTGTTCGGGGGAATCCAGTTCCAGAAGCACGGCCTCTATACCGTCGAGGTCAAGATCGACAACGAGCTGCGCCTCCGCTTTCCACTGCCGGTGGTCCCGGTCCAGCAGCAGTCCTGATCAGCCCTGGAAGAGGGAATTTCTGATCGACGCGAGCTCCGTCTGCTCGGCGAGTTTTTTGGTCACGCCGCGAATCCGGCGGCCGAGCGTTGAGGCCACTCCGATGAGGATCTGGATGCCCGCCGCAGGATAGTTGTTGATGAAGTCCTCGAGATCCTGGCGGGTGACCATCCAATACTGGCTGGGCTCGATGGCGATCACCGAGCACACCGCGCTGGCCGGATCGAAGAGATCGACTTCGCCGACCCACTCACCCTGGTTGATGGCGCCGAGAAGAATGTCTCTCCCCTCGTCGTCCCGCCGGGCATGGAGCAGGCCGCTGATGATAAAGAAGAGTTTCCCGTGGGGAACTCCCTCGGCGATGAGGGTGTCTCCCGGATTGGCAAGGTGGAAGCTGCCGTAGGAGCTGAGCGTATCACGGTCTTCCTTGCTGAGCTGGGCGACCAGTCCAACCGCGGGAAGGTGCGGGGATGTAAGTGACATGTCCCCTTGCAACCACAAATCCGGCCTGCGGACAAGACGGATCGCTACTTTTGGCGCTTGTAGAAATTGACCGCAGTGACCAGATCCATCGCGCGCTGCAGCACGGTATCGCGCAGCGGCGGGCGGGCGCGCTCCTTGCTGATCTCGATTTCCGGGTTGGTGCTGGCCACGAGCGCGGCCTCGTTCATGCGCGGGCGCTCGGAGTCAAAAACAAACTGGCTCACCCCCTTGTCCTTGGTGGCGGCATAGATTTCCGCGAGGACGCCTGGGGGAAGCGAGATTGCGATGTCCGGTTTCACGCCGCCGGGGAAGATCGTGGTGCTTTCCGGAAGCACGACCCGGGAAACCGCGACGCGCAGGATTTTTCCACCTCCCAAGGGCACCTCGGAAAACTCGACGGCCTCGCCTGCGGTGTCGCTGCCTACGATCATTGCCCCGGCATTCAGCCGCAGAGTCGCCGCCAGAGCCTCGGCGGCCCCGGAGGTGTCCGGATCGGTCAGCACCACAAGAATGCCCTCATAGGCGGGGGCCTGATTTGAGGTCAGGATGCGCTCCTGTTTCGCGCTCGGCTTCTGAATCGAAAACAGCATCTTCCCTTTGGGGCAGAACCGGCGCGCGAAATCGGCGGCGGATTCAAATTCGCTTCCGCCGGCGACCGAGCGCAGATCGAGGATCACGGCCGGGAGCTTCTTTTCCGTGAAGTTCGCCAGCGAGGCATCGAGCTGGCTGAGCGTGGCGGCATCGAGCTTTCCGGGCCGGAGGTAGCCGGCGTGGTCGTCGAGAATTTCCGCAAGAAAAGGGACGGGTTCCGGCTGAGTCTTCGCGCTGTCGGTGGTTATGATAGACGCCCCCGGGGCCAGTCGCCGGAGCAGGCCTTCAAGCATCGCTTTCTGCTTCGACTCTTCGTCGAGGGCGGATGGCGAAAGAAAATTCGCCTGGAGGGCATCGACCGCCTTCTGGACCTGCGGGGTATCGAGCGAGTTGATGGTTTCGCGCAGGCTCGGAGGCGGAGCATCGGCGGCGCGCAGGGCGAGTGCGGAAACCGCGATGACCAGTCCCGCTGGCAGAAAATTTCTCATGCGGCACATGCTCCGATATCGTTCCGCCGCTGCTGCCCGTCGAAGAAAATCAAATCCGCCGCCGCATACGCCTTTTTGCGGGCTTCCGGCAGGTCGCTTCCAAGCGCACTCACCCCAAGGACACGTCCTCCGTTTGTCTGAACCGTCCCATCGACGGACTTTGTGCCGGCGTGAAAGACCACCACATCGGGAAGCGCGTCTGCCGCGCCGATCCCGGAGATGGATTTTCCTTTTTCGTAGGGACCGGGGTAGCCACCGGAGGCAAGAATCACGCAAGCGGCGCTGGATTTCCGCCATTCCGGGCTCTGCTGTGGCAGCGTCCCTTCGACGGTCGCGATCAGGAGATCCAGCAGATCCGATCCCAGCCGGCGGACAAGCACCTGGGTCTCGGGGTCGCCCCATCGGCAGTTGAACTCCAGAACTTTCGGGCCGTCGGCCGTGAGCATTAGCCCCGGAAAAAGCATCCCGCGATACTCGATTCCGTCTTTCTTCAAGCCCGCGACAAACCGGTCGAGAACTTCGGTCTTTACCCGGCTCGTGAGCTCATCATCGAGCGAACCGCAGGGACTGATGGTGCCCATGCCGCCTGTGTTCGGACCCTGGTCGCCATCCAGCGCCCGCTTGTGGTCCCGGCAGTCAGGAAACAGGAGGCAGGACGAGCCGTCCACGAGCGCGTGAATCGAGCATTCGACACCTTCAAGGAATTCCTCAATCACAATCTTCCTGCCGGCCTCGCCGAACACGCCGTCATCCATGCACTGATGAACGGCGTGGAGCGCCTCGGTGGAATTCTGCGCGATGATCACCCCCTTCCCAAGCGCGAGGCCATCGGCCTTGACGACGAGGGGGTATTTCGCAGCCCGGCACCACGCGCGGGCATCGGAACTGCTCGTGAATTCCTTGTAGTCGGCCGTGGGAATTCCATTGCGTTTCATGAAATCCTTCGCGAATGCCTTGGAGGATTCGAGGCGGGCGGCGGACGCACGCGGGCCGAAAATTTTCAACCCCGCCGCCTCGAACGCATCGACGATCCCGAGGGCGAGCGAGTCATCCGGCCCGACGACCGTGAGCCCGATGGCTCGGGACTTTGCAAAATCCACCAGCCCGGAAATATCGGCCGCCTCGAGCGCAATGTTTTCCCCCAGCCCGGCGGTGCCCGCATTTCCCGGCGCACAGAAGATTTTCGCCACGCGGGCCGACTGTTTCAATTTCCACGCGAGGGCGTGCTCGCGGCCGCCGGAGCCGATGATGAGGATGTTCATGATCCGAAAAGGAGCGTCGTGGTCTGGAGCGGAAGCGCCGGACGTGACAGCAGCACGGAATGGCCGTCCACACTCCGGACGCTTCCGTAGGTCCAGCCGGCTCCGCGTCCCATCGGGATGACCAGGCGCGGCCGGATTTGTGAGAGGACGGCTTCGCGGGCCGATGGGGAGAGCGAACCGGCGACCGGAACAAAGAGAACATCCACCGTGCCCAACTGAGAAAGCTGGGCGGACGACAGCGGCCCCGCCGGCGAACCGAGAAAACAAAACCGCATCCCGTCCATCGACCACGAATAGACGAGGTTCATGCCGTCAGCGGATTCCTTTTCCGGATCCCTGAAAGTGGCCACGCCGCGAATGCCGAGGCCGTTGGCATTATTGATCCCGATGCCCATGCTGCTGCGGAAGACCGTCGGCTGGTTGTCTGCGGCGTCGATATTGTTCGCATCCGCGCGCTCATTGCTGATGAGGATGATGTCGGGCTTCAGCGGCGATGGAAGCGTGCGGCCGCTGGTGCCGGAGGCATAGGGATTCGTGAGGATTGAGGTCCCGATCGAGGACGTGATCAGAAATGCCTGGTTGCCGAGCCAGTCGACCCGGACCTCGCGTGCGGTGCCTTGCTGGAGCTCCCGCCCGCCGCAACCGGCGAGGAGGATCATCCCGAGCAGGGTGAAAGCCAGAGAAAGGCAGTCCGATTTTCCTCTCCCCTCCCCTTTGACCATTGCTATCCCTCTCATGATGATGATGCTTCTAGACGAATTTTTCCACCGTGGCAATTGCGACGCGTTCCGCCAACGTGGAACGTCGCAGTAGGTCCGCGAAGTCTTCTGGACTAATAGGCGCGGAAATCTCGTAGCGGATGCTCATATTATTCGAACGTCCTCGATGACCTTTCCCTACTTGCTTCTGGCGCAGATCCTGCTCCCGCAGGATCTGTGACAAAAGTGCCGAAGGCATGGGGATTCGCTTTACCGTTCGCATTATTATTTTTCGTCAATGTCGAAAAGCCACTTGATGGCTCTCTTGACCACCTGCAAATCCGCATCGGAGAGGCGTCCAATCATGCGCTTGAGTTCATGGTGCTGGATGGCTTGCAAACCCTGCACGTTCACATAACTCGACTCGTGCAGAAACTTCGGCTTCCCGATGGAAACTTCATACTCGCTGTCGCGGGTGGATGTCGTAATGGGAGCGCAAACAGAAAGTGCGCGAGGCGCATCATCATCGCGCCGGGAAACAACCAGCATAGGCCGCGTCTTGGCTGCCATGCCGAGGTCAACCAAATAGACTTGTCCTGGTTCAGTCGTCATACACGGCGTCCAGCGCAGACTGACGGATGGCAACGGGCAGCAGGATGTCTGAGTTGTCTTCCTTCAGGCGTAGATCAAATGGGAGTCCCTTGTGGCGGCGGACCTGATGCAGGAATATTCTGATCGCATCGGTTGTGGTCAATCCGAGTTCATGCAGGATCAGCTCGGAATCCCGCTTAAGACGATTGTCTACTCTGGCACGGACGTATGATTCTTTAACTGGCATGGCCGAATGTAGTCTCAATGTGCCACGCCACGCAAGACATATTTTCTGCGAACGTCCTCCACTCTGGCAACAATCCTGTAGCCAAAATGTTCAGCCCGTTGCGGGCTGTCCTTTGAAATATATTTTACCACGAGCGTCCGGTTTTAACTACCACAACATCAACTGGTTAGGATCTAATGGTTCCAAATGTCTGAAGTCGTTTTCTGTAAGTAGCTCATGCATAGTCATTTTCTCAAACGGGTGAACGCTCAAAAGTTGCAAAGTTCT
>JAPLTF010000081.1 GCA_026398275.1 Verrucomicrobiota bacterium | reverse complement strand
CTTTACCGATCACTTTCCTATGACATCCAATCCAGCGCACGCCGTGATGTCAGGGATTCTGAGGCGGTGGATTGTTCCATCGTCTCCCCATTCCTCGGGGTCCAGCGCACGCCGTGATGTCAGGGATTCTGAGGCGGCTAATAACGCTTCGCTCGTCCTCGGATTTATTCCGCCAGCGCACGCCGTGATGTCAGGGATTCTGAGGCGGTGCTGAACTCCACCTCGGGCGGGATCTCGACGCCCCAGCGCACGCCGTGATGTCAGGGATTCTGAGGCGGCCCACCTTGCACGGTTGCAGTCATCCAGCGACGCGCCAGCGCACGCCGTGATGTCAGGGATTCTGAGGCGGAGCTAGGAAGGGGAAGGGGACAGAATACGCCGTAACCAGCGCACGCCGTGATGTCAGGGATTCTGAGGCGGCGGCAGGAAGTCCGGACCCGGCTTCTGATTCCCCGCCAGCGCACGCCGTGATGTCAGGGATTCTGAGGCGGCTCAAGGCGCTCTACCCGGAGGCCGACATCCAGACCAGCGCACGCCGGACTGAAGGGGTCAGGCCTTGCCTATTGACGATTTCCCCACCCGCGTGGGGATGGCCCGTCGAGCCAGACCGGCTTCACCCTGGCCGCGCTGATTTCTCGTCGTGCGAGAGAGCGCGCGATCCGCAGCTTTCACGATCTCTGCGCCGGGGTGCGGATCTTCTGGCCACGCGGCAGAAGCTTGGCTAGATTACCGCGCGATGTCCGACGAAAGCACACCTGATGAAATCCAGGCGATTCCTCACGATGGGGAGGGGGCGGAGAAGATCCATGTGGATGCGCTGCGCCTGCGGGACCGGGTGATTTTGCACACGGCCAAGAGCACGTATGTGCTGACGGTGGGGAGGAACTTGCATTGCATTCTGAGCTCGACGAATCCAGAGGCGAAGGTCGGCCAGATCATTCTGCGGGGGGGGACGAACGCGGATGTCACGGAGTATACGCCGAACCGGATTTTCGTGGGCGGCCGCCTGGCTTATGCCTTCGACGAGGATGCCTCGGAACTGGTCACGACCTCGGCGATTGAATCGCTTGTTTACGAGCCGGGCCTGCGCTGACGGGTGACGGCCGGGCGCGTGCTACTTGCGCCCGCTGCGGGCGTCGGCGAGCCGGGCTTCCAGATCGCGGATTTTTGATTCCAGCCTCAGGATGGTTTCCTTGGCCGCGGTGACCTGACGGCTTTTCTCCATCAGGGAGGACTCCAGGTCGCGGATGCGTTTCTGCAGGTTGACCTTGATCCCGCCTTTTGGGGGCTGCGGAAAATCTTCGACCGCCGGCCGCATCGCCTCCTCCCTGAAGAACGGGGACTTTGCCAGCGTCATGCCCTCGCCCGTGCGGCAGTTCAGGATGAGGGTTTCGCGAGTGATCTCCCCGAGGCGGCTGAACTCCATCAGGGCCTCTGCGGTGGTCGGGCCGTAGAGCAGATCCTCCGAGACCTCGATGAGCCAATCCATGGCGAAATCCGGGATCATCGGGGCTTTGGTCCAGACCTCGCGGTCGGTGGAGACCATGTCCTGCGGGTTCACCTGGGCGGCTTTCGCCCAGGAACGGATTTGCTCGAAGCGGATCGGCCCGAAAATTTCCGCTGTCTCGTGCTTCTTCAGGAACCAATTTTCTGGGTGGTCGATCGTCATGGGGAACAGTGGAATCCTTGCAATTTTCCGCGATTTTGACAAGCAGCATCGCTTTTCTTGCCACGGCGCGGGTCTTCGCTAAATTGGGCGGACTAGAACCATGAGCCAAACGTTACTCGACAAAGTCTGGGAAGCGCACACCGTGCGGACGCTCCCGAATGGATCCACCCAACTTCTGATCGGCACGCACCTGATCCACGAGGTGACAAGCCCGCAGGCGTTCGGAATGCTGCGCGACCTCGGGCTGAAAGTGCTTTTCCCCTCGCGCACGTTCGCGACCGTGGACCATATCGTTCCCACGGACGAGCGGGACGAGCCGTTCAGCGACAGCCTCGCCGACGACATGATCAAGGCGCTGCGCAAAAACTGCGCGGAGTCGGGGGTCAAATTTTTCGATCTGCCGTCGGGCGAACAGGGGATCGTGCATATCGTCGGCCCCGAGCAGGGGATCACCCAGCCTGGCACGACGATCGCGTGCGGCGACTCCCACACCTCGACCCACGGGGCGTTCGGGGCAATCGCGTTCGGCATCGGCACCAGCCAGGTGCGCGACGTGCTGGCGACCCAGACGATGGCGATCCGCAAGCCGAAGGTCCGCCGCATCAACGTCGACGGCAAGCTGTCGCCCGGGGTTTATTCCAAGGATGTGATCCTGCACATCATCCGCAAGCTGGGCGTCAACGGCGGCCTCGGCTACGCCTACGAATACGGCGGATCAACGTTCGACGCGTTCACGCAGGAGGAGCGGATGACGGTCTGCAACATGTCCATCGAGGGCGGGGCGCGGGTGGGCTACGTGAATCCGGATGAGACGACGTTCGCGTATCTCAGCGGCCGTCCCTACGCGCCGAAGGGTGCCGAATGGGAACCGGCCGTCGCGCGGTGGAAGGCGACGGCCTCGGATCCGGGCGCACCCTACGACGACGTGATTTCCTATCAGGCTTCGGACATTGCTCCGACCGTGACCTGGGGGATCAACCCCGGGCAGGCGATCTTCATCGACGAGAACGTCCCCCGCCTCAGCGAGGTTCCGGAGAAGGACCGCTCCACGGCAGAAGAGGCGCTGGCCCACATGCATCTCAAGGCCGGGCAGCCGATCAAGGGAACCAGGGTCGACGTGGCCTTTCTCGGCAGCTGCACAAACGGCCGTCTGAGCGACCTCACGGAGGTGGCCCGCCACATCCGGGGCCACAAGGTTCGCGACGGGGTGAAGGCCATTGTTGTTCCGGGTTCCCAGGGCGTCGCCGCGCTGGCCGAGAGCATGGGCCTTGCCGCGATCTTCCGCGAAGCCGGATTCGAATGGCGCGGGGCCGGGTGCTCGATGTGCCTCGGAATGAACCCCGACAAGCTCGTCGGCGATCAGCTCTGCGCCAGCTCAAGCAACCGGAACTTCAAAGGCCGCCAGGGCAGCCCGACCGGGCGCACCGTCCTCATGAGCCCGCTCATGGTCGCCGCCGCCGCCGTCACCGGGGAGATCTCCGACGCGCGCGAAATTTTCAACGTGAAATAATATGGCTCTAGAAAAAATCACACAGGTTACCGGACGCGGGGTTTATGTGCCCGGCGACGACATCGACACCGACCGCATCATCCCGGCGCGCTTCATGAAGTGCGTGACATTTGACGGGCTCGGGGAGTTCACGTTTTCCGATGCCCGCGCGGCGACGAAAGCCGCGGGGGGCACGCACCCGCTGGACGACGCCCGCTTCAACGGAGCCTCGATCCTGCTCTCGGGATCGAACTTCGGCTGCGGCAGCTCGCGCGAGCACGCCCCGCAGGCGCTCTACCGGTTCGGGTTCCGCGCCATCCTCGCCGAGAGCTTCGCGGAGATTTTCTTTGGCAACTCGACCACGCTCGGGATGCCGTGCGCCGTGATGAAGGCCGCGGATCTTCAGGCCCTGGCCGGAATCATCGAATCCGACCCCGCCGCTCTTCTCACCATCGACCTCCTCGAGGGCAAGGTGAGCATTGCGGACATGGATTTTCCAGCGACGCTGCCCGACCATGCCAAGGAGGCGCTTGTGACCGGACGCTGGGATGCGATTGCCGACCTGCTCGAGGGGCTCGACGATGTCCGTAGCCGGGCCGCGACCCTGCCTTACATGGCGGCGTAGAATATTCTTTTGCCGGGGAGCACACGCGCCCCGCCAAGAGTTCTCCCTTGCTCACCCATCTTTTGACCACGCCCTTCCTGGACGGCCGCGCATAACCGGGCTGGAAGTTTGCGGCGCAAGCGGGTATCGGTTTCCGGGTGCTTCTGCAAATCTCACTTCTGCTGCTCGCGTCGCTCGTGTCCCTGGTGTTCCTGCGCCGGGCTGTTCCGCTGGCCTTCACGAACCCGTGCGGGTTTCCGGACGCCCGCTGGGCATGGCCGGAAAAGGTGTTCACCGCGGGGCTGGTGCTCTTTTTCCTTGCGATGGCGGCGGCTTCGGCGGGACGTCCGGAGGGCCGCATCGACATGGGTTCGCTGGGGGCCAGCCTCGTCCTCTATTTTGCCCTGGTCCTTTTGGTGGTGGGGTTTCTCGTGTTCCGGAATTTCAACATCCGCGGGGCATTCGGGCTCGGCGCGCGCGGTTGGAGCTGGGCCCTCATCGCGGGATGGCTCCTGATGTTTCTTCCACTCGTCTATTTCGTCCAGTCCCTGTCCTACGCGATCAGCACCCCCGAGCAGGGGCCCCAGGCGATTGTGGATTTTCTGCTCAAAAGCAGCGGATGGCAGGCGAGGGCCGCGGTTTTTGGAATTGCCGTGTTTGCTGCGCCCGTGACCGAGGAGCTGATTTTTCGAGGGTGCCTCTACGGGATTCTGCGAAAGTCCAACGGCCGAATCCCCGCGATCGTGATCTCATCGGTCCTGTTTGCCTTGATCCACGGCCACCTGCCCTCCCTGCCCGGATTGCTCGTCCTGGCTGCGGGGCTCGCCCTGATCTACGAGCGCTGCGGCTCGCTCTGGGCGCCGATCTCGATGCATGCGGCCTTCAACGGGCTCACCATCATCAGCGCCATCCTCTGGCCGGACCTCGCCAAATGAAGCGCTCCGCGGAAGATCTCCTGCTCGGAAAAATCCTGAAGGGCCTGCCGGCATCTGATGACCTCGTCCTCGGCCCGGGCGACGATTGCGCGGTGGTCCGAACAAATCGCGGGCTCCAGCTTCTGAAGACCGATTGCATCGCGGAGGGAGTCCACTTCCTGCGTGCGCATGACCCGGCGCGCGTCGGATGGAAGGCGCTCTGCCGGCCGCTGAGCGATATCGCGGCGATGGGCGGCGAGCCCGGCCAGGCGCTCATCACGATTTTTTCTCCGCCGGATCTCAACAATCAATACTGGGTGGAGTTTTACAAGGGCATCCGGAAGGCGGCGCGGAAATTCGGCGTGTGCATCGCCGGAGGAGAAATGTCCCGCCAGCCGAATGGGATCGCCGTATCGGTCGCCCTGACCGGCACCGTCCCCGGAGGCCGGTTTGTCGGACGAAGCGGCGGCCGGCCCGGCGATCTGCTCTTCGTGACCGGCCGGCTCGGCGGCTCGTTCGCCGGGCACCATCTGGATTTTTCTCCCCGCCTGCAAGAGGGTCGCTGGCTCGCCGGCACAGCCCGCGCAAGCGCGATGATGGACCTGAGCGATGGGCTGGGCAGCGACCTGCCCCGCCTGGCGCGGGCCTCCGGATGCGGTTTCGATGCCGACCTCGCAAGCCTTCCCCTGAGGGAGGGCTCCGGCACCACCGGCGCGCTCACCGATGGCGAGGATTACGAGCTTCTCTTTGCGGTTTCTCCCGGCCAGGCCGCGGGGCTGGCGGCCAAGTGGAAGAGCGCTTTCCCGCGCACTCCCCTCACCCGCATCGGGATGCTGAACAGCGCGGGCCTCGCCCCGATGGGCTGGCCGGGCGGATGGGATCATTTTTCCGTTGTCAGCCCCCCCCCGGCTCGGGCAGCGTGCGGGTGGACCGCCGGCTAAAATCCGGCGGACGATGAGAATCCCATGATCCGGATCAACTACAAACCGGCCGGCACCGCGCCCGCCACGCTTCTTCCACGCGAAGGCGCGAAAAAGCGCGCTGAGATCAGCCTCATCCAGTATGATGCCGAAAGCATTCTGGAAGCCGATTTCGACTCCTTCGAGGAACTGGTCTCCAAGCTGGACCCAAAAAAGGTCAACTGGATCAACATCGACGGCCTGGGTGACATCGAGCTCCTCCACAAGCTGAGCGATCAATTTCACATCCATCCCCTCGCGCTGGAGGATGTTCTGAATACCGCCCAGCGGCCCAAGGTGGAGCATTTTACAAACCACTTCTTCATCGTCAGCGAGATGATCTACTTCGATGAGACAAACCAGCTTGCCTTCGAGCAGGTCAGCCTTTTTCTCGGGGATTATTTTGTCATCACCATCCAGGAGGAGTGCGAGCACGACGTTTTCGAACAGGTCCGGGGGAGGCTGCGCGCCGGACGGGGATTCGCGCGCAAAATGAAGGCCGACTACCTCGCCTACGCGCTGCTCGACGCAACGGTGGACCAGATTTTCCCGGTGCTGGAACTGGTCGGCGAATCGATCGAAGCCGTCGAGGAGGAGCTTCTGGAAAAGCCGACGCGCGCCTCGCTGAAAAAGCTCTACGAGTCCAAGCGGTTGCTCCTCCACCTGCGGCGGGCCGCCTGGCCGCACCGCGAAATCTTCAACTCTCTCATCCGCGACGAAACCGGGCTGATCGGACACGAGACCCAGATCTTTCTGCGCGACTGCTACGACCACATCACCCAGATCATCGACATCATCGAGAGCTTCCGGGATCTCACCGCCGGGCTGATGGACCTCTACCTTTCAAGCCTCGGGTTCCGCACGAACGAGATCATGCGCGTTCTGACCGTGGTCACGGTCCTCTTCATCCCCCTGACATTCTTCGCGGGCGTTTACGGGATGAATTTCAACACCGAGCAAAAGTGGAACATGCCGGAGCTGAACTGGCCGTTCGGCTACGCGTTTTTTTGGATGGTCTGCCTGTTCTCGGTCGCCGCGATGCTCATTTTCTTCAAACGGAAGAAATGGCTCTGAAATCCGTCCTCGTCCTCACGGCCGCGTTCGGCGAAGGGCACAATGCCGCGGCGCGGAACCTGGCCGCCGCCCTCGAAGAAAAGGGCGTGCACGTCGAGGTGCACGACATCTTTGCCGAGGCCTACGGCTGGGCCAACCGCCTGGTCCGGGAAATCTACCTCCTCGTCATCAACCATGCCCCGATCCTCTGGAGCGCGGCCTTTTTCGTGCTGGACCGGACGGCCGTTGTCGGAGGCGGCATGGGGGTTTTCGGCCGCGCGGCGCGCCTGCTCGGCAGGACAATTTCGAGGCGGAATCCGGATGTCATCGTCAGCACGTATCCGGGCTACGGACATCTGCTGGACCTGATCCGGCGGCGAAATGAAGCCGGCGATGCCCGCCTCGTCACGATCGTCACCGACTCGCTCACCGTGAATTCCGTCTGGTTCCGCTGCGGGAGCGATTTTTTCCTGGTCCCGAACGACGCGACAGCGGAGGCGATGAGGTCGGCCGCGGTCCCGCCGGAAAAAATCCGCGTCACCGGGTTCCCTGTTCCCCTCGTCTTTTCCGGGCCGGACCCGCGAATACCCGGGCCGCCGTTCGAGGTGCTCTTCATGGTGAACTCCGCCCACCACCTCGCCGCCGACGTCGTCCGGGCATTGATCCAAACCGACAACATCCACCTCACGGTTACGGTCGGACACGACTCAGGACTTGGGCAGGCGCTGGATCGCATCGCAAAGGACGCAGGGAAAAATATCGAAATCCATGGATGGACGCCCGAGATTCCCAACCTCATCCGCCGCAGCCATCTGCTCATCAGCAAAGCCGGGGGCGCCACGGTCCAGGAGGCGCTCGCCGCAAGAACTCCGATGATCATCACCCAGATCGTTCCCGGCCAGGAGGAAGGGAATGCGCGGCTCCTGATCGAAAGCGGCGCCGGGGAGCTCGCGACCACGCCCCCGGCGATCGCGGATGCCGTCCGGCGGACGTTCAGCGACGCCGGCCGGATCTACCGCGAGCGCCATCTGGCAACCGGCCCCCTCTCCCATCCCGACGCCTCACGGAAAGCCGCCGCATTCCTCGAATCCCTCACCTGACCGCAGGGAGGGTCATCACTCGGAACGGCGCGGTGGACATTTCAATACAAAGAGGATCTTCTCGACAGGCGATGCAGGGTTTCAGCGGATGAACCAACATTACGGCGGCTGTTCATTATGAGGAGAACTAATCCCCGCCCAATCCTCGTTCGAGTCGGAGAAGCGAATTGAGGGGCGGTCTGGAAGTTCAGCTGCTGGATAAATAATGGCCGTGTAGCTGCAATCAGGCATTGATTTGAGAGCAGCCATTTGCTCTTTCAGTTGATTGTTCTTTCCCGTGTAGCTTAGAAGCATTTCCAAATCGCCCGGCGTGAGAAAGAGCTCCCTTCTCTCCTTGTAGGAAAGGGAAAATGGCGCCTCTTTTCCAACCTTGAGTGCCACGCTATCGCCAGGCCGCGCATTAATAAACAAGACGCGCGCCAACCCCGGACGCACCGATTCCGCAGGCACGGGAAATTCCTTCACCGCATCGATTTCGATTGATTCTTGGTCGGCACTCAACCTGCCATAGACGAGCAGAAGTGTAATACTTCGAGCCTCGAATGAGGTCTGGCATTTGGCCGCAGGACTAGCTGGAGAATCGGGCGGGGACCGCTTTTTGTCCGCGAACTCCTCGCAGCGATAAACATCCACCGTGTCTTTTTCTAAAAATGTGACTTGTCGGACCAACCCGGCCTCTCCCGCCCGCACATCATTTGCCAAAGTAGCATCATGAAACTTCAAATCCAGCCCAGTCTTCCACTTCTCAACCCCGCTTCTGTAGCAGGCATTAAAGATTTTAACGAAGGCTTCCTTCGGTTTCTCCTTTTTGTCCTCCGCGAACGAACGGCCGCAACAAAAGGCGATGAAGAGCCAGAATCCTGTCAGCAGTATGCGCATAGTCAGTATTTGATGAACTTGGGAATATGAAGGTTCCACCCCGTCGGGGCAACCGCTTCCCAAGGTTGCGCTGGCGGGTAAATGGGTTCCATTTGAACAACGCTCTCGGAAACGACTGTCGATGCAGGAATGAAAACATCAGTGCCACCCCGCGTGACAATTTCGCCGGCCTGACCGACGACGTATATCGTGTAGGATAGGCTTTGTGTCGTCAGCAGATTGGCCGTTCTCCGGAAAACCTCCTCTTTTCCCGAGTCGGACACATCGCTCATCCGGACCCCAGAGACAATCGTGTTTGTTGGGTCGTTGTTCGTCGACCAGAATGCGGATACACGAGAGAGATCGCCAATCGAGACCAAAAAGCCATTCCCGTTTGTATTATTTGTAGCGAACTCTCGGATCAGCCTGATGGCGTTTGTGCTGGCGAGGGTCTGATTTCCAGCGAAATGTGACGCTGCTCCATTCGCCGAGTTGGTTTCGAAGCTGAAGTTCGCGAAGGCCGACTGCATCACCACACCGCTCCCGTCTCGGATAATGCTGTTCGGGTTGATTCTCCCGGAACGATTTGCATCTGTGCGAAATACATCTGCCAGCAAAAAGGCGTTTCGCGAGAAGTTGGTGGATGTTGCATCGTCGCTGCCCCGCCCGCCAATCCAATTGCTGTAATTGCTGTTGTTGGTGTTGCCCCGATTGTTCGTTGCTGCATCCGATTGCCCTAATCTCAGAGTTGCACCCATCGACCGGTAGCCTTCAATATCGTATCGCATCGGGTCGTAAACATAGCCAAGCTGTCCGAGGGAGGAGAGATTGGTGTTGTTTACAAAATGGTTTGCCGCGGGGTCAGGTGTGTATTCAAACCAGCCTTTTCGCCAAATATCATCCCCTGCGTATGTTGGCATATCCGAGTATTTGTAGTTCGTGTATCCCAATGATGGCTGAGTGGACGAAAGCATATTGTCTCCATAAGCTGCCGGGACACCCTTCCAAGCCAGAGTTGTCGCCTTTTTGACAACCGAAACCAAATCAAAATTCGACCTCAAATCCGAGCGACTGTATCTCGGGGCCGTTGTGGAGCCTCCGGGCGAGTTGTTGGCTGTTGCCGATTCCGCGTCATTGAGAAAGGAGTCCAGCCAGATAGGGTTACGAGCATTTGCTCCGAGATAGAGGTTCACCGTTGTATAAATTCGAAAAGCGCAGTCGATGATCCCGGAAGAGTTGGCGAGGATTAGTCGCTCTTTTTGGTCCGTGTAAGTAGGCGAAGCTACGTCGCTTGCCTGCATGGCATAGCGATCAGTGTTTGTAGCGCGAGTGACGATGGTGTAGTCTTCATACATTGCACCGGCGATCATTGGCCGGTTTCCGTTTGTATTTATCAGGTTCCATTGTCCGGCATTCGTTCCATAAGTTACCTGGTAGCGGTTGGTTGCGGCAGAGTCCCCAAGCAGACCGGCCTGGCTGTCCCTGGGAAATCCTCCGCCGGGAGTGTCATCGGCTCCGTCGGTAGTGAAATATACAATTCCTCCAGGAGGTACGCTCAACGCGGATGGCAAGCGTATCTTGACATCGGAAAGTCGTAGTCGACCGGGGTCGCCGCCGACAAATCGATTGACCCATTCCTGACGACCGCCAATGACAATGTGTGGGTCGGTTCCCAAATCGCTTGCCGATATGGTCTTGCCAGAAATGTTGCACAACTCCACGTAATGTCCAAACCGGACCCTCAAGGTCACCGCATTTGTGCTACTTGCCGGGTGGATAACGGGGTCTACCACTCTCACGACACGAGAATATTCGGAGAGATAAAGTCCGCCTTCCTTGCCGAACGCTCGGGGCAAGTCACCATCTTGCTGAGTCGTTGGGTCAAAGATCATGAAATCCACCGCATTGCCCGTATAGGCAGTGTCATCCTGCCAGATTATTGTGGCGCTATTGTCCCTATCGATAAAATCCCGGATGTTGGCTGCAATACGAGTGGCGTAGGTTTTTTGATGATCCACGGTCACTTGCGTTGGGGTTGCGCCGGCCGCGAAATAAAATCGCTTTCCGAAACTCGGCAAATTGTTCGTGATGGCATCGCGAATGGCAACAGTCTGTCTGGCGATTTCGTTTGCATTTGTTGTGGAGGTGACCAACTCGTTCAAATTCAGCCTGCGTCTTCCATCCAATGAGCGGTCGTCATGAAGCGAATAGATGGTAACGAAGGGCTTTAATGCCTGCCACTGGTTGGTTGAAACCTCGGTCAAGCCACTGGCCAGTGGATACTGGAGGTGGGAAGCGTTGATCGGCAGATTTGAAAAACTCGAATTTGTGAAGGCCAACAGATTGGCGATGTTTGTTGGAGTAATGTTATCGGCAGTCAACGGGAGATTTGTCAGAACCAGCAAGGAGAGATCAGAGAGAGAGGCCCCGTTCGACCTGCTGTGGATGCCAGAAACGTTTGAGAAGTTTCCCGCATATCGAATGTCCAACTTACTGCACTCGTCATCAGCCCAATATGCATAACGGGCGATCACTTTACCGGAAGTATTTTTCAGATAAATCCAGTTGACGGGAAGTGTGGGGTGGTCCGCTGAGTTAATTGTAGTGCGAAGTCCAACCGCGCCGAATGGCAAATTGGCATTTGTTTTGTTGATGTCACAGTAAATATCGTTGGATCTACTGAGCAGGCGACTTACCGGCTGGCCGCCTCGGTCAATGTCTCCAATAGTAACTGCTGCGGAAGAAAGGAATGGGACTGCAAAGTTTGTCAAGCTGTCAAAGTTCGTATAAAATGTCGAAAAAAGTGGAATACGCCTTGTTATGGTGGCGTTAGCCTGGAATTCCCGCCTTGCCAAAAATAGGTAAGGATTGGCGTTGGTGTTAGGAACATAGATCGCCGAATACGGACCGCTTTCCTTCGTAACATACAGCCGAGTTAGAAATTCCTGCATGGCCGCCTCAGCTGCCAGGTCGGCCTGATACTTATTCTTCACGCTCTTCGCGACGTTTCGTTCCACGCTCATGCTCTGCATGAAGGCGACGACGATGGTGGAGAGGACGACGAGGACGAGGAGGGTGGTGATGAGGGAGGAGGCCTGTTGAGAAAGCGGAGACCGGAAAGCGGAACCCCCGCGCGACAGCGCTTTGTGCATAACAGGGAAAGTCGAAGGGGTAGCCGGGCAGGCAACCGGAGCGACAGCGGAGCAATGGGGAATGCGGAATGGCCTTTGCGCCTTCGGCGGAAACCGCTGTAGAGGCCCTTGTGTCAGGGGCCTGAAGAGTTTTCGACAGGCGGTTTGCACAACCACCTCTACAACTTGAATCCGGCGGTCCATTGGGAAGATCTCATTGTGGGCGGTTGAGTTTGAGGCGGGTGGTGAACGTCTGTTCGACGGGAGACACAACATTCGAATAGAGCGGGCTGTTGGTCGATGTCCAT
Source organism: Verrucomicrobiota bacterium (assembly GCA_026398275.1). Lineage (GTDB taxonomy): Bacteria > Verrucomicrobiota > Verrucomicrobiia > Chthoniobacterales > Terrimicrobiaceae > QYQL01. The sequence goes on along the minus strand of JAPLTF010000081.1, from coordinate 4,152 downwards.
GCCGGGAAGTCGGCGGAGGCATTGCCGAGCTTTTTTCCAGCTTCCTGGTTGATCGCGGTGATGCTGACCTCGACGAGGTCGGGCAGCGGGGTGCTGGCCGAGGCGGAGAACGGGGTGAGGCTGTTGTTGGCGAGCGTGTAGGCGTTGGCGGTGAAGCGGGTGACATTGCGCGCGAGGAGCTCGACCTTGGGGTCCAAAGTTGAGAGGGCGTTAGTAAATGGAGAGCCTCCAGAAGCAGATTGGAGGGATTTGAAAGTTTCGTCGCTGCTGAGAATATACCGATAGATATTCATGGTGTTGACGGGGGAGTTCGAAGCGCTCGAACTCTTTCCAAATCCCATGAAATAGCCGACTTGGCAGACGTCGCTTTTGTTGTCTGCCTCCTGTGCAGTGAGGGGAAGAGCGGATAGAAAAAAGAATCCTGCGGCGAGGTTGGTATCCGTGACTGCTTCTGGCGGGAGTTTGGAAAATACGGCAGAGGAGTTCAGGGCAAACTGGTTGGCATTGTTGGTGGCGGCGAGGGCGTTCTGCAGATCGCGCGAGATGATGCCGAGGGCGGCGCGGGCTTCGCGATAGCTGTCCATGCGGTTCTCATTGACCCGCCAGAGCTTTGTGCCGCTGTCCACCATATTCAGGAGGAGAACGAGCAGGAGGGACATGACCGCCATCGCGACCATGAGCTCAATAAGGGAAAACCCGCGCGATAGCGCCTGGCATGGGGGCAAAGTCGACTGTTTGGCACCGGGAGCGCAAAACCCGCGCGAGAGCGCCTGGCATGGGGGCAAAGTCGACTGTTTGGCGCCGGGAGCGCAAAATGCTCGTTTTTGGACAGAATTCACAGAATTTATGGAACGAAAAGGCACGGCATCAGGGCCGTTGGGTTTTTCGATATTTCTTTTTGAACTGAAGGCTTTCGGCCCCGAAGTTCAGCAGCAGCCCGATCACCTTGCCCGCTAAGTCGTAATATTTCTCCACTCCGTAAATTCCGTAAATTCCGTTAATTCTGTCCAATAAGTCCCTAGTAATTCATCAGGGTGACGAAGGTGTATTTGGTGCGGTTCGCGGAAGGGGCGGCGGCGGGGGCCTCGATGGTCGCCTGGACGCGGGAGAGGTTTGCGGTGCCGGTATTCGTGTCCACGGTGATGGTGGCCAGAAAGATCGCGGCGGGGTTGGTGGCAGAATTTGCCGAGTTGAGATTGTTCGTCAACCCTGATCCTGTCTGATCATATGCAAGAAATGCGGTGTTGCTGTCTGTCGCCAGGCTGAAATTCGTCACGATCCAGGAACTGTTGGTTGGCGATGGACCGCGCACATACATGCGGTTCGTGCCCGATGCGACTCTGAGGTCGGAAAAGATCTGCTGCGCGATGAGCGTGGCCCGGGTCTCACGCTGGCTTTCCTGGGCGGATCTCATCGCGACCGGAAACAGGCCCATGATCCCGACCAGCGCGAATGCGATCACCCCGAGCGCGAGCACGACCTCGATGAGGGAAAACCCGCGCGATAGCGCCTGGTAAAACGGGGAAACTCGAACGTTTGGCGCAGCGGAGCAAAACCCGCGCGATAGCGCCTGGTGCAAAGGGACCAAGTCGAATGTTTGGCCCTGGGAGGGCAACCGAAGCGCAGCGGAGCAAAACCCGCGCGATAGCGCCTGGTAAAACGGTAAAGTTGAATGTTTGGCGCCTGGAGCGCAACATCCGGTCGTTTTTGACGAAATGAACACAATTTACAGAATTTTTCAGCAACCGCTGGGGATGGTATTCAGCTCCCGGTTGTGGTGGCGGTGATGTCCAACTGGGCGCGTCCTGTGTAGTGGGAGAGGGAGAGGACTTCGAATCCTCCACCAACTCTCTGACCTTTTTTCCGGTCGCTGATCGCCTGTTCATTCCCGCCGCTCCCTCGAAAGCCTTCGCTGAGGTAGAGCTTGCGGTCATGAGGGGAGGGGCCGGAAGGGTATGCCACTCCTCCTGTCTCATTGAAGATCACATAGTTGATCGTCTCCCCGCTGGCAGGCTGGGGAGTTGGAGATATCCTGCCAAGGAAGGTCGGGTCGAGAGCCGCCTTACTCAAAATACCAGCACCTGGGTCATGAAGCAGAACTCCCTTGGGCAGTTTCGTCCACTTGGTAAGGCGTTCCAAAGGAGAAGTTGATACGCCATCCTCCGGGTCCCGCACAACCATGACAGCATCCAGTTCAGGAAAGTTCCGCCGATAAAGCAGGACATAGACAGGGCGGCCGCTTTCGAGGGCGGCGACGCGGGCCTGCTCGAACGTATTCATGAGGATATTGACGGCTCCGCGGCGGCCGGCGGTGCTGGAGAAGCCGGAAATCGCCGGAAGCAGGAGCGACAGCATAACCGCCATAATGGCGATCACGACAAGGAGTTCCAAAAGGCTGAAGCCTCTGGATCGGCGATGCCGGCCCTTTGGAAAGTGAATCATATCCGAACGTTGACTCACTGCCCAGTAAACCGCCAAAGGAAGTTTTGTAAAGATTTCGTCACATGCGGATTCCCGGGGACGGGAATGAATTTGTGTTCGGTAACTGCAATCTATTGCCCGATCAAAGCATCTACAAAGCACAGACAAAAATCAAAGCAGATTCAGTGCCAATCGGAATCCCCCCGGCGACCGGGCGTGACGAAATGTGGGGGCGGTTGCAAATAGGACATGGTGGGGAGGGACGTCCCCGGCCCGCCGCTCTCTTCCTTCGGTCAGCCCGGAGGTCCGCCCCTTTCACCGAAGATCCGCTCCCACACTTCATTCGCCCCCGCCGACCTGATAATCTTGTGAATCCTGGAAAACCTGTCAAAGAATCGGATTCTGTCTCTCCCACCTATGAAAAAGAACATCACTTCCTACCTCGGCGACAAAGCGGACTACCTTCTCGGGCACACGTCCAAGACCATCTCCAAAGACCTCCTGCATCTCCCCGGGCCGGATTTTGTGGACCGGGTGTTTGCGGCGACGGACCGGAACCAGCGGGTGCTGAACAACCTGAACCGGATCTACCACACGGGGCGCCTGGCCGGGACCGGCTATGTCTCGATTCTGCCGGTCGACCAGGGGATCGAGCATTCGGCGGGGGCGAGCTTCGCGAAGAACCCCGTGTATTTTGATCCGGAGAACATCGTCAAGCTGGCGATCGAGGGCGGGTGCAATGCCGTGGCCTCGACATTCGGCGTGCTCGGAGCCGTAGCCCGGAAATACGCCCACAAGATCCCGTTCCTCGTCAAGATCAACCACAACGAACTCCTCACGTATCCGAACGCTTTCAAGGAAATTTCGTTCGGAAAAGTCCGCGAGGCGTATGACATGGGAGCCGCCGCCGTGGGGGCGACGATTTATTTCGGCTCGGACGATGCGCACCGCGAGATCATCGAGATCGCGGAGGCGTTCGCCCTCGCGCACGAGCTCGGCATGGCGACCGTCCTCTGGTGCTACCTGCGCAACCCCGCATTCAACGTAAAAGGCGACAAGGACTACCATGTCTCCGCCGATCTCACCGGCCAGGCCAACCATCTTGGCTGCACGATCCAGGCGGATATCATCAAGCAGAAGCTCCCCGAAAACAACGGCGGCTACAAGGCGCTCAACACCGGCGGCTCGAGCTACGGGAAGCTCGACGAGCGGATCTACACCGAGCTCACCACCGACCACCCGATCGACCTCTGCCGCTACCAGGTCGCGAATTGCTACATGGGCCGCGCCGGGCTCATCAACAGCGGCGGCGCCTCGGGGAAAAAAGACTTCGAGGATGCGGTTTTCACCGCCGTCGTCAACAAGCGCGCCGGCGGAACCGGCCTGATCTCCGGCCGTAAGGCCTTCCAGCGCCCGATGTCCGAAGGGGTCCAGCTCCTCAACGCCATCCAGGACGTCTACCTCGAAAAGGACATCACGATCGCGTAAGCGCGGTTTCCTTGGTGGGCTTTCATAGCAGGGGCAGACCATTCCCCACGCGGCGGGCCGGACACGTCCCTCGATAACTTTCGCGTCGTGCGCCCGAGGAGACAGGGTGCAGGACAAATTTCTTCATGCATTTTGAATTCCGTCTTTTTTTGTGTTCAAGAGATATACTTTAGTATATCTTTTTTCCGTGAACACAGAAAAAAACCTTCTTCAGCAACTTGCCGCCTTCCAACAGATGGAGCG
>JAPLTF010000084.1 GCA_026398275.1 Verrucomicrobiota bacterium | reverse complement strand
GATGAGTGACATCTCCCGGAGGAGATCCCGGCGTTGCTGTGCGATTTTTTCGTTCACAAGCAAAATCTGTCTCGCCGCTAGACATTTACAAGAAAAATCCCTCTCGTATCTGCTCTTTATAATTCTGCCGTCATGCACCCCAATGCAATGCAGGATGAGGCGGGGTTGCGGGTGTTTCAGTTGAGGCCGGCAATTCCTGCGAGCCGGTCCTTGCCCAGTTGACTCCGCAGCATCCTGAGGCTAGAAATTCCGTCGTTGTGATACCGACACTGGAAAAACTCGAGCAAATCTACCACCGGCCGCTTTTTGATCTGATCCACGAAAGCCGCCGGGTGCATTTGGAATTTTGGAACAAGAACGAGGTGCAGCTCTGCACATTGCTGAGCGTGAAGACCGGGGGGTGCAGCGAGGATTGCGGATATTGCGCGCAGAGTTCCCGCTACGACACGGGGCTGGAGAGGGAGAATCTCATGACGACAGAGGAGGTCCTCCCGATCGCGCAGATGGCGAAGGCGAACGGCTCGACGCGGTTCTGCATGGGGGCGGCATGGAAGGGCGTGCACAAGGGGGATAAGAAATTCGACCAGATGATCCAGACCGTCCGCGAGGTTTCGCGCCTCGGAATGGAGGTCTGCGTGACCCTGGGGCAGCTTGGAGACGAGGAGGCCCAGGAACTGAAAAAGGCCGGCCTCACCGCCTACAACCACAACATCGACACCTCGCCGGAGCACTACTCACAGATCGTTACCACCCACACGTTCGAGGACCGCTTGAATACCATCGGCTCCGTCCAGCGCGCCGGGATCAGCGTCTGCTGCGGCGGCATCATCGGCATGGGGGAGACGGTCCAGGACCGGCTCAGGATGCTGGAGGTGCTCTGCAATTTTGACCCGGCACCGGAGAGCGTGCCGATCAATTGCCTGATGCCCATGCCCGGAACCCCGCTGGCCAACACCCCGGCGATCGACGTCTTTGAACTGGTCCGCCTGATCGCGACATCGCGCATCGTGTTGCCGAAGGCGAAGATCCGCCTCTCGGCCGGCCGCTCGCTCCTTTCGCGCGAGGGGCAGGCGCTGTGCTTCTTCGCGGGGGCCAATTCGATTTTTTACGGAGAGAAGCTTCTGACCGCCGGCAACCCGTGCGTGGATTCGGACCGCGAGCTTCTCAACGACCTCGGCCTCGAGGCCCAGGCCCCGTATTCCGACCAACCCGAACCAGCCCACACCCATTGAAAATCAGCATCGGCAGCGATCACGCAGGATTTGAATACAAGGAGCGCATGATCGCGCACCTGAAAACCGCCGGGCACGAGGTCATCGACCATGGAACCCATTCGGCGGAGAGCACGGACTACCCGCTTTATATCATTCCTGCGGCTGAGGCGGTCGCTCGCGGGGAGGCGGAGCGGGGGATCGTTCTCGGCGGATCCGGAAACGGCGAGGCCATGGCGGCGAACAAGGTCAAGGGCGTGCGCTGCGCGCTCTGCTGGAATGACGAGACGGCCGAGCTTTCGCGCCAGCACAACAATGCGAACGTCCTCTCAATCGGCCAGCGCATGATCTCGATCGAGATCGCGCTCCAGATCCTGGACATCTGGCTCAAGACCCCGTTCGAGGGAGGACGCCACGCTCGCCGGATCAATGAGCTGGATGTTTACGAGCAGGGCAGGGGAGTCGAGGGAATGCAGTCCGTGGCTTTGGAGTAGCACTTCCTCCGGCTTGGAAGCTGTTCCTTGAGTCGGGCGGGGGAGTCCATTCGGAGGATTTCAGCGCGGCGACGTCGGCCCGGAAGTTCGGGTCCTGCATCAGCTCATTGAAGATCATTTCTCCGAGGTTTCTTCCCGCCACGATGCTGTAGGGGAAGTGCTCGCCGGCGAAGACCCTGTCCTGCTCGACCCGGTGCGAGGTGGCGCGAAACTCTCCGGCCCGCGTGGGATCCAGCAGCGTCAGAACCCTTTCAAAAACCGCGCAGCGGGCGGAATGGAAGCTCGGATAGTCGTAGCCGGGAATTGCGATGACGAAGCGCTTCACCCGGCTGTCCACCTGGAAGGGATGGGGCGAGCGGTAGTAATCTTTCACGCCATCGTTCACCCTGGCAACCAGGGCGTTCAGCTTTCCGAAGATGCGGGCTGTGTGCGGGTAATGTTTTTCCGTGAACGAGGGGCCGATCGCGAGGCTGAAGGTGAAGACGGAGAATTCGTAGGTCCACCTCGCACTCGCAATTTTCTCCGGCGAGGCCCCGGCCTGCATGGCGAGTATTTCCCGCAGGCCCTGCCGCATGGCGGGGGAGTTTCGCGCGGGAGGCGGAGGCGTCCGGGCCACGAATTCAGTTGTGGAGGAGACTTTCCAGGGGCTGTGCGAACGTCGGCCGGTTGCTGCGCAGCCGCTCAGGACGGCCGCAAGCAGCAGGCCAGGCAAGATTTTCCGGATGAGCCTACAGCACGGCATTTTCAAATCGTTCGATGATCGCGCGCTTTCCGGGTTTCCCCCGGGTGATCCGTCTCTTCAGCCCGAGGACATTTTCATAGAATCCAACGCTGGCATCGAAGCCGGTGCTGCGGATGGCGGTGTGGTGGAAGCCGGTGATTTTTGGCATGGTAAACATTCAGGACCAGAGCGGGGAGCGGTATTCGCCCGAGGCGACGAGTCCGGCGAGCGCTTTGATGACCGTTGGCCGGTCCTCGCGGTAGGTGACCCCGAACCACTGGCTCGCGACCGGAAGCACGCTGACTCCGGCTTTGCCGGCCTGGATCAGATTGGCGATGGCCTCGGAAATATAGAACTCGGATTTCTCCTCTGTTCCGCGCTTCGTGAGGAATTCAGAGAACAGCTCCTCAAGGCCCGCAAACACCGCCGGGGTGAATCCCCAGCAGTTCATGGAAACCAGTTCGTCCCCGCTGAATCGCTCGCCATCTGCCTGGTCGACAATTTCGAGCGGGGTACTTTCGATCCTCGTGAACTCCCTGATGTGGACAAGCGCATTCTGATCGGAGACCTCGCAAACTCCCCGCGAGACATGGCCGCTGGGGGACAGGGTCGAGGCGAGGCGGTATCCGGCCATGCAATATTTCGTGCTGTCCAGGTCCCGGGCTGCCAAAAACTTTCCGACGCCCGCGATCGCTCCGGATCCGTAGAAGTCATCGGCATTGATGGCGAGAAACGACGAATCGACAGCGGATCGCGCGCACCAGACCGCGTGACCGGTGCCCCAGGGCTTGACGCGCTCCTCTGGGACGCTGAACCCCTCCGGCAGATCGTTGAGCTGCTGGAACACGTATCCCACATCGACGCGGTCTTCAAACCGGCTCCCGACTTTCTCACGGAACTCCTCCTCGAAATCCCTCCGGATCACAAAGACAACGCGGGAAAATCCCGCGCGGACCGCATCATGGACGGAATAGTCGAGCAATGTTTCTCCAGACGGTCCGACCGGATCCATCTGTTTCAATCCGCCATAGCGGCTGCCCATGCCGGCAGCCAAAACCAAAAGAGTTGTCTCCATGCGTGTAAAAAAATCGGGCCGGCGAGATTCGAACTCGCGACCTCCTGCACCCGAGGCAGGCGCTCTACCAAGCTGAGCCACGGCCCGATCACTGAACTGCGCATGGTATGTTCCGGACAGAACTGTGGGCAAGCAAATTTCATTTTTGATTTGATGGTGGCCACGAGGTTCGCGGGGAGGATGCCCGTTTGCGCGGGGTCGATAATCGTGCTAGCTTCTGCCCATGGACTTGCTCGTCGCATCAGATGTGCAGTGCCCGCATTGCTGGGAGAAGTTCACTATTGAGGTGGACACCACCCAGGGCGACTTCGAGACGGTTGAGGATTGCAGCGTGTGCTGCATCCCGATCACCCTGCGGATCGTCTGCCATTCGGGGAAAGTGGTATCCATCGAGGCCTCTCCTTAGAGCGGTTTCCTTGGTGGGCGAAAGGTAGATGACCTCCGGGCTGACCGTTCCCCACGCGGCGGGACGGGGACGTCCCGCCTTGGAGTTGCGTCCGGCCGCACCCAGTTTGATCACACCCCCAGGGGCGCGTTTTTCTCGTCAAGTGCCGGGGTCTTTCGTTAACCTCGCTTGGATGACGATTTCGAAGGCCCTGATCACTGCCGCCGGTCGCAACCAGCGGCAGCTCCCCCTGCAAACAATTGTCGACCGCGAGGGGTATCCGCGATCGGTGCTCACCCAGCTCATCGAGGAGGCGGTCTCCGCGGGGATCGAGGCGATTGGAATTGTGGTCAGCCCGGGAGATGCGGAGTTATACCACCGGGCGTCCGGCGAGCATGCCAAGCGGCTGACATTTATCGAGCAGGGGAATCCTGCCGGATACGGGGATGCGATCCATCGCGGGAAAGCATTTCTGGGGGACGACCATTTTTTGCTCATGGTGAGCGACCATCTTTACATCAGCCGCGATCCCGCGAAGTCCTGCGCACGCCAGTTGGTGGAGACGGCAGCGGCCGAGCGCTGCGTGGTGAGCGCGGTGCAGTCCACGCACGAAAGCCACCTGTCCGCTTTCGGCGCTGTGGGGGGCAGACTTTTTGACGGGCGGCCGGGAATTTACGAGGTCGAGAGCGTGATCGAGAAGCCGACGCCGACGCAGGCGGAGCAGCAGCTGATCGTGCCCGGGCTGCGGATGGCGCATTACCTTTGCTTTTTTGGAATGCATGTCCTGAGCCCAATGGTGGTGGACATCCTTGGTGACCTGCTGAGGAATGCGGCAGAGCAACGCCAGGTCAGCCTGGCATCGGCCTTTGAGGCGCTCGATGGCAAGGAGCGCCACCTCGCGGTCGAACTCCAGGGCAGGCGTTACGATCTCGACGAGCGTTACGGTCTGCTCACCGCGCAGCTGGCGCTGGCGCTCGACGGGGAGCAGCGCGCGGAGATCCTCGCGCAGATTGTCTCGCTGCTGGCCGATATCCGCTGAGCCATGTCGCGCTTCCTTGATGCCATCGTTTCCCCGGACGCGCAGGTCCGGAATACCCCGGTGGAAGAACTCGCCCGCGGGCTTGACGCCCGGGAGCTCTGGGATGCCTGCCTGGAGATCGATGCGTTCCGCCGGGAATCCGGAAACCTCTACCACCGGGTGCGGGCGCTGTTTTTTCTCTATGCCATCTGCCGGTTTTTCCTGCCGCCTGTCCTGCGGGCCGCCGCGCCTGGCCTGATCCCTGCCGGTGTCCACAGCCATCTGCTGGACAGGAGGTTTCCCGAGGCGATTGACGAACTGCTCGCCGCGGCCGGGCTCGGAATCCCGGACAACGCCTTGTGCAGCGGGCTGGCGCAGGCGTTTTACCAGCTTGGCCTGCAGAACCTTGCCGACCAGGTCCGGCGCAGTGTGCGCTCCGTGCGGGGGAACCAGTGGATGTTCCGTTGCGGGCACCCCTCCACGCACCCGCTGCGAATTCACTCCCATCTGAAATCCCGGCCCGACGGGATGCCGTTCCCGATCCTTTTCGAGCAGACGGCGGTGCGGATGGATCTCTCGCACAGCGCGTGGAGCGATATTTTCTTTCTCGGGATGGACTATCCGGAGGGGGCGCGGGTTTTGAATGTCTCGATCGATCTCGCGCTGGAGTCCGGCGGCGATGCGCCCACGCCGCCCGTCGCCGGGGCCTTTCGCGTGATTGACGAGCCGGTGATCCGTCTCACGAGCGTGGACCTTGGCGCGACCGCCGACATCACCGACCTCGGCGAGATGTTTCATTTCGCCAAAGATTATCTTGGCCTGCTGAAGGCGGCAGTCATCGCATCGGGGCTGATCCCGATCGGAATGGAGGGATCCGGCACGCGGCTGTCGGACCTGCTCGCGAGGGTGCTCGGTCCGGGGCTTGGGTTCGAGTTGGTCAGCACGGTGAACAACATACCCAAGGGTTCCCGCCTTGCTGTCTCGACCAATCTGCTCGGCGCTCTGATTGCGGTCTGCATGCGGGCCACGGGGCAGACCTCCTCGCTCGCCGGGCCGCTTCAGGAATCGGAGCGCCGGATCGTGGCGGCACGCGCGATTCTTGGCGAATGGCTCGGCGGCTCCGGCGGCGGATGGCAGGACTCGGGCGGAGTCTGGCCGGGAATCAAAATCATCTGCGGATGCGAGGCTCAGGAGGGGGACCCCGAGTTCGGGATCAGCCGCGGGAGGCTGCTGCCGGAACACCTGATCCTCGGGACCGGGGAGGTGAGTTTGGAAACGCGTCAGAAGCTGCAGGACAGCCTGGTGCTCGTTCACGGAGGGATGGCCCAGAACGTGGGGCCGATCCTCGAGATGGTGACCGAAAAATATCTTCTTCGATCCGGCAGGGAGTGGGCCGCACGTGCGGAATCGATGCGGATGTTCGATGAGATTCTCGCTGCGCTGAAGGCGGGCGATATCCGCTCGCTCGGGGCCTTGACCACAGAGCACTTTTTTGGCCCGCTGCAGGCGATCATCCCGTGGGCGACAACCCTGTTCACCGAGAAGGCGATTGCGGCGGCGGAGCGGGAATTCGGCGAAGACTTCTGGGGATTCTGGATGCTGGGCGGAATGTCCGGGGGCGGGATGGGATTTATTTTCCATCCCTCGCGTGCGGCCGAGGCGCGGGTGCGCATGCAGCAGATACTATCATCGCTGAAAAACGAGCTCGGCCACGCGCTTCCGTTTGCGATGGAGCCTGTGGTCTACCGGTTTGCGATCAATGAGAATGGGTCCACCTCGAAACTGCTCGCCGGGCGGAACGCGCTGATGCCTCCGGCCTACTATCCGCTGATGATCCCGACGCTCCTGCGCGCGGATCCGCGGTCGCTTCCCGCCGCGAGGCGGATCGAGGCCGGCCTCTACGGCGCGATGGCTGCAGTGGACGAAAGCCTCCGCCGGACGATCGAGCCGCTGGTCCGGAATTTGTTGCCGCAGGACGACGCGACCGTGGCGGGCGATTCCGGCTCGCTGGACGAGCTGCTTTCGCAATACGGCTTCGATCCCGAGGCCCACGAGCGGATCCGGTCCGACCTCCGGGCCGGGCTCACCGGGCTTTCGCAGAACCGGCTTCCGGCTTCGACGCTGATCGAGGATGTCCTGCCCGATGAGATTTTGAGCAGTGTCCGGGATGCCGGAGACCGCGAGCGTGCGGCAGGCGAGGCCGCGCTGGCGGAAGGCGAGGTCGCCATTGTCTCGATGGCTGCCGGTGCCGGGAGCCGCTGGACCGAGGGGGCCGGGGTCGTGAAGGCTCTGCATCCGTATTGCAAGCTGGCCGGGCGCCACCGGAGCTTTGTCGAAACGCATCTCGCCAAATCCAAATTGACCGGTCGCATGTTCGGAACTCCCCCGGCGCATATTTTCACCACCAGCTACCTGACCCACGGCCCGATCGATGACTCGCTCAAGGCCAACGGGAACTTTGGATATCCCGGCCCGCTCAGCCTTTCCTTCGGGCGCTCGATCGGCCTCCGGCTGGTGCCCATGGTCCGCGACCTGCGGTTTTCCTATGAGGAGATCCGGCACCAGATCCTCGATGAGCGGAAACAGAAGATGCGCGAGAGCATCCAGAGCGCACTCATGAACTGGGCGGCTGCGGCGGGTGAGGGGAGCGACTACCGGGACAACCTGCCCTCGCAATGCCTGCATCCGGTCGGGCATTGGTTCGAGATTCCGAACCTCCTTCTCAACGGCACGCTGCGCGACCTGATCCGCGAGCGGCCGCGGCTCCGAACCCTGTTGCTGCACAACATTGATACGGTCGGGGTGAATCCCGACCCCGCCATCCTCGGCCTTCACCGCAGAAATGGCGCGGCGCTGACATTCGAAGTCATCGAGCGCCGGATCGACGACCGCGGCGGCGGGCTGGCAAAAATCGGGGGGCGGATCCGCCTGGTGGAAGGCCTGGCGCTCCCCCGCGAGGAGGACGAATACGGGCTCACCTATTACAATACGCTCTCCACATGGGTTGAGGTGGATCGTCTTCTGGAACTCTTCGGGCTTGGCCGCGGCGATTTGGACGACCTTTCAAAAACCGCCGCCGCCATCAGGCATTTCGCCTCCCGCCTTCCCACCTACATCACCCTCAAGGATGTCAAAAAGCGCTGGGGCCACGGCCATGAGGATGTCTACCCCGTATCGCAGTTTGAAAAGCTCTGGGGAGACATGACCTCGCTGCACGACGTGTCCTGCGCGTATATCGTGGTGCCGAGGCTGCGGGGCCAGCAACTCAAAGCCCAGGCCCAACTTGACGGTTGGCTGCGCGATGGCTCAGCCGACTACGTCGAAGCGCTCGGCGACTGGGAGTAATACCATCTCTTTCAAATATTCGGACGATTCGAGTTGTAGAGGCCCTTCTGGCAAGGGCCTGAACGTGATCTTTTTCCACAGGCGCTTGCCAACAAGGGCCTCTGGTGTGCCCGGCATGGGCCTGAACAAGTCAGGAAGAAAAAAACATAAACACCGTGCTAAATCCCGTCAGGGGCATCCGATCAACATCCTGCCAATTCCCGGAGATGGCATCAGTTGTTGTCCAACTAACCTTCGATTTTTGGAACCCGCGGGGCGCGGAGCCGGTGCGGTTCGGGGAAATTCGAGCCGACCAGCGGGCGGCAGTAGTTCAGGAAGTCGGTTGTCACGTGGTTGCCTTCCGGGATGATAAACTCATCCGGCATATGCCGGGTCTTCGCAGCGATCTCGCGGATGTTCACGAGGTCGTAGGAGGCGCCGTAGTTGAGCACCGGGCGGCGGATGACCACTGAGCCGTCGACATTGTCCCACATGGCATACTGGACGGCGATCTCACCGACCTCGCGTGCCTCGTGGGCGTCGCGGTTGCTGACCACTCCCAGGAACGAACGCTGCAGGTAGCCGAACGTGTCCGAGCGCACGCGCTTGATCTTGAGCTTGGATTTCACTTCGTCGCCCAGCAGATCGCCGAGCGCCCCGGTGCCGGAGAGCTGCACGTTGCCGTGCGCATCGCGCTCGACTTCCTTCGAGAGTTTCGCGGCAATGCTTTCGCCCTTCTCGTCCTGGATCCCCTCAGAGACCGCGACGATGCATCGTCCGTGCTCCTTGTAAACGCGGTCCACGTCGGCGAGGAAACGTTCAGTTGAGAACGCGCGCTCGGGGACATAAACGAGGTGCGGGCCGTCATCGACGTATTTGCGCGCCAGAGCGGCCGCGGCGGTGAGGAAGCCGGCATGCCTGCCCATCACAACGCCGATCAGCACTCCAGGCAGCGCGCGGTTGTCGAGGTTGAGGCCCATGAATGCCTGCGCGACGAAACGCGCGGCCGAGCCGAAGCCCGGGCAGTGGTCGTTCACCGCGAGATCGTTGTCGATCGTCTTCGGGATGTGGATGGCGCGGAAGTCGTAGTTTGCGGACTCGGCCTGCTCGTTCACGATGCGGACGGTGTCCGACGAATCGTTGCCGCCGACGTAGAAGAAGTAGCGGATGTCGTGCTTCTGCATGATCTTGAACATGCGGGCGCAATATTCCTCGTCTGGCTTGTCGCGGGTGGACATGAGCCCGGAAGACGGGGTGTCCGCGACCTGTTCGAGGTTGTGCGTGGTCTCGCGGGTGAGGTCGATGAAGTCCTCATCGATGATGCCGCGAACGCCGTGGATCGCGCCGTAAACGGCTTTGACCTGGCTGAATTTCCGGGCCTCGAGGGTTACGCCGACAATGCTTTGATTGATTACCGCTGTTGGCCCGCCACCCTGCGCCACCAGCACTTTGCCTTCAAGTCTGCTCATAAGGCGGAGAGAATTGCCAGCGGGCCGGCGGTTCGGCAAGCCAACTTCTCAAATTGGGCGCTTTTCCTTGATTTGAATCATGCCGCGACGCGCGCGGGGAGGTAAGTGCCCGGAACGTGCCGTTACATATTTCGTCCTTCATGGACGGAAAAGTTGTTCCTTTCATGGACATATAACGCAGGCAGGGGCGGAGCCGCCGTTTCCTCTCGTCCGGTTGACGGTATTCCCCCAGAGTCGTATTCGTGTCCATGCAGAACGCCATCGCGGTCATCAGTGACATCCACTCGAATTTTGAGGCGCTGAGGGCTGTTCTTGACGATGTGCGGTCGCTGGAGGTTTCGCAGGTCGTCTGCCTGGGCGACATCGTGGGATACGCTTCAAGCGTGCAGGCCTGTATGCGCGCTGTTCGTGAGCTCGGATGCCCGGTGCTTCTGGGAAACCACGATGAGGCTGCCTGCCTGCCTGCACCGCCCCCGGATTTCAACGACACGGCCACCGCGGGCATCGTGTTTGCCGCTGCCCGACTCAATGAATCAGATCGGGCGTGGATCGCGGCCTTGCCCCGAACTCTGGCCATCGAGGGGGTTGTTTTCACCCACGCCTCGCTAGCGAGTTCGTTCGGGTGGCCATACATTATTTCCCCGGAAGACGCCCGTAGGCATTTTTCGGCCCAATCTTCACATATCGCGTTCTGTGGCCATACCCACAAGCCGATGGTTTGGTGGCAGGAATCCCCCGCCGGGCAGGTCACCCAGCGGACAGGGAAAGAAACCATGCCGCTGCCGCCAGGTGGAAAAGTTTTGGTAAATGTGGGCGCGGTCGGCCAGCCCCGCGACGGGGATCCCCGTGCCTGCTACGTCATCTACCGGCCAGAGCAGGCCACCGTCGAGTTCCGCCGCATCGAATACGACATCAAGAGAGCAAAGAGAAAAATCATCCGCGCCGGCCTCCCCCGCTTCACCGCCCAGCGGCTTTCACTCGGCAGATAGGGAATAAAAGTTGCTGTCCTCTCCTCCCTCGTTTATCCATCCTGCACATGAGCACTGCCATCCAAGACTTCAAACAGTTGCCGGTCTCAGAACGCATTCAAATCGTCGAGGATCTCTGGGATACCATTGCTGATGATTCGCAGGCGATCGGATTGACTCCCGCCCACATTGAGGAATTGGATCGCCGGTTGGACGCGCTCGAAGCGCTGCCGGAGTCTGGCACACCTTGGAATGTCGCCCGCGAGCGGATTCTTGCGAGCCTGTGAACCTGCCGGTCATCGTCCGAGACGAGGCGGAGGCCGACATCGCGGAAGCGGCCATCTGGTATGAACGGCGCTCCGTCGGACTCGGCGCGGAGTTCGTGCGCAGCATTGACGCCTGCTTCAGCCTGATTTCCAGACAGCCGGAAATCTTTCCAGTCGTCTATCGTCAGGCCCGAATGGGACTGCCGAGAAAGTTTCCCTACATTGTGATCTACCGGGTGTTCCCGGATTTTGTATCCATCGTCGCTGTCATGCACGGGAACCGCCATCCCAGGAGATGGAAATCCCGAGTCTGAAAGCCAATGGACGCCGAAATCGCCAAACTCCTGCCGCTCGCCCGGCATATCGCCCGCGATTTCTCGAACATCCCCGGCCTCGACCTGCCGGAAATTGAAATTCAGGCGCAGGAGGCTCTCGCCGCCGCTGGCCGCCAGTTCGATCAGTCGAAGGGCGACTTCACCGCATACGCCTCCCAGGCCGTCCGCAATGCCCTCCGCAGCCTCTACGAGAAGCAAGTCCGGCATCACCATCACCACGCATACGTGCTGGATCAGCCGGCCGGAATGCAGTCCACCCAGACGGATCTGGTTCAGAACACCCCCGACAAAAAGCAGGAATCTGTCGCCACGCAGGTCAACCGGGCGGAATCCATCGCGGCCCTCCAGCGGGCGATGGCGCAGATGCCGGAACGCTTTCGGGTGGTTCTCACCGCCATCGGGCAGGGGCGCAGCTATTCGGAAATCGGCGACCAACTCGGCATGACGAAGCAGGGCGTCCACAAAATTGCCGCTGCCGCCATTCAGTCGCTCCGCGAACACCTCGAATCCCAGGGCTTCGGCGGGCTGGATTCCGTGGGGTTGCTGAAATCGTCTCCCGGCAACCTTTAAGCAGGCTGGGCCGGCAGGTGCAACCGCGAGCGCAATTCGGCTTGCCGTGCCTGCAACCGGGCGAAGGAACGCTGATGATAGGCCAGCCGCTGCTCGGGTGTCATCCCTTTGGTTTCCTCATAAATGCGCTCTTGAGCCTGACGTTTGATCGTCACGCAGGGGTATTCTTCAATCTTCATAGGTAATCACCTCCGCCGGGGTGTTGATGGACAAGGTATCATAACCGTTGATCAAATTCACTCCATTATAGAGAGGGATTTTGTCGAAGTGGACGATGTGCTTGAAATTCCAGCTCACGATGATTTTGCAGTGGCTGACGGCAGCCAAGGCCACATGCAGGGCGTCCGTGGCCCATTTGGCAGTCACGATTCCTGCCTGCATGTAGGCTTGTTGCAGAGCCAAAGCCTGCGGTGAGGGAACGACCAGATCCGCCGATGGCAGAAAGGTCTCAAATTGAAGTCGCACCCGTTCGGGAGCCAATACCAGTTCGTCCGCCACAACGTTCGAGGTGACGAGTTCAAAACGGCCCTGTCCGATTTGTTCAAAAAACTCCCGGCTCGCCTGATCAATTCCCAAATCGAACACCCCGCCAAAAACGGAGGTGTCGGCATAAACACGGATCGCCATGGGAAAAATCTAGCAGATCAGATCCGCCAACGCGAGCCTTGATCTTGTGGCCTCCACCCCCGAGCCAGAAAACTCTTCCGCCCGGTTGACGATTTTCCCGGTGGAACGTAGAACATCGGTATGGCCGTCACGCTCTCCGTCACCAAAGGCCCAGCCAAGGGGAAGGTCTTCACTTTCACGGAACACGACACGTTCCTTTTCGGTCGCATGCCGGACTGCCACGCCACGTTCCCGGACGACACCCAGGTTTCCCGCCACCACTTCATCCTGGAAGCCTGCCCGCCGAAGGCTTCCCTCCGCGACCTCGGCAGCCTGAACGGCACCTACGTCAACGGAAAGAAATGGGGCGGGCGAAAGAAAGACGAAACCCCGGAAGAGGGCGCGAAGCATCAATTCCCTGTCGCCGATCTCAAGGACGGCGACAAAATCACCGTTGGCCAGACGGAGCTTTCCGTCATGATTGAAAAAGGGGCTGCCCACCCTGCTGTCCAAGCGGGAATGAAACCGGGCGAACTTTCCGAGCTGTCCCCAGACCAGTTGTTCGCCATCGTCTTCGGTGGAGAAAAGAACACGGGGTTGCTGGAAATTCCCGGCTACGTTGCTGAGAAGGAACTCGGTCGCGGCGGTTTCGGGGCGGTTTACCAAGCCCGGAGGAAAAAGGACGGGGCACAGGTCGCCATCAAGGTCATGCTCTCGCAGACAGACGCCACCGAGGATGCGGTTCTCCGGTTCAAACGGGAAATGGAAGTCAACCGCCAGCTCGACCACCCGTATATCGTCCGGTTCATCGAAAGCGGTTCGCACAAGGGTGCATTCTTTTTCGTCATGGAACTCTGCGATGGAGGCTCCCTCATGGATCTCTTCAACAAAAATCGTGGCCCTCTCACCCCGGAGCAGTTGATGCCCCACGCGCTGAAAGCTCTCGAAGGGCTCGCATTCGCCCACAGCAAGGGATTCGTCCACCGCGACCTCAAACCGGGGAACATCCTCATCCACAGAGGCGTTGCCCGTGTCGCAGATTTTGGAATGTCAAAAAGCTTCCAGATGGCCGGTCTCAGCGGGATGAGCATGACCGGCAACACGGCAGGCACTCCGGTCTTCATGCCGCCGGAACAGATCATCAATTTCAAATACGTCAAACCCGTCAGCGATGTGTTCAGCATGGGGGCAACGATGTATTACTTGCTTACTGGCGCGTTCCCATTCGACTTCCCCGAAAAGCGCGATCCGATGGATGTCATTTTGAACGATGATGTGGTTCCGATCCGAAAACGCGTTCCGTCCATTCCCAAGCCTCTCGCCGCTGCCATTGACCGGGCGGTGAGGAAAAAGCACAAGGATAGGTATTCGAATGCCAGTGAACTGCTCGCTGTCCTCTGAGTGTATTTTTTCCAAGTGAAACCATCCGTTTACATTGAGACAACGATCCCGAGCCTCCTGACTGGAAGAACAAGCCGCGATTTGCAGATTGCAGCCCAGCAAGAAGCCACGCAGCAATGGTGGGCAACCCGCAGATTTTCCTTCGCCCTCTATGCGTCGGAGGAAGTTTTGCTGGAAGCATCCCGTGGCGATGCGAATTTTTCCACTCAACGCCTCAGCGCTCTCGGCGAATGCACCATTCTTCCGGCAATCCCGGAAGCCGCCGAGTTGGCGGAGAGGATTTTATCGCAGGGCATCATTCCAAAAAAGTGCCCGTCGGATGCGGTGCATATCGCGCTGTCTGTCGTCCATGGTCTCGACTTTCTCCTCACCTGGAACTGCCGCCATATCCACAATGCGATGAACGAGCGACGACTCGAAGCCGTCTGTCGCGAATGGGGACTCGTTTTGCCCGTGCTTTGCACGCCTTTGGAGCTTATGATGGAACTGGAATGAAACAGGAGAACCCTATCGAAGAAATCTGGCGGATCCGCGAGGAGATCGCGAAGGAGGACGGTTTCGATTTGCAGGCCCATTTCCAGCGCCTGCGGCAGTTGGAACAGTCCCACCCGGAACGCATGGGCTCTCCCCGCTCAACGCGCCCGGCCCCCACTCGCCGTGTCTCGGAAGATCCGCCGCCATGAAAAGATTCGAACAAGTATCGCCTCCGTGCCCTCCAGAACTCCGTGGTGAAAATTCCTCCCGGCTCGGTTGACGGTTTACAGCGCGAAACGTAGAGGAGGACATGCTCGACCAACTCCCTCCGCGCTCGTTCTGCGATTTCACGCTCCCGCAACGCAAGGATGGGAGCGATTTATCCTCATGCCGGGAGCCCGGCGAACTCTATGTCCGCTGGCTGGGCGAATACCTGCACACGGCGGAAATCCCGCTCTCTGCCGACCAATCGGCATGGGTGCAGGGACGCAGCCCGGATTCCGTTGTCTTCGAATGCTCCGATGCCTTTGGTTGCGTGGTTGATGCCCTTGAGAACTTGAACGCGGGTTTCGACTCCGGCGAAACCTACGCATCCCATCGGGCATACATGCTCTCGCTCTGGGAGGGCCTTGACGCGGAGCACCGCGAGGAGGAATCGTTTGAAGACTGGATGGCGCTCAGCGAACCCACATTCGACCGCCTTCGCCGCGAACGCTTGCAGGAAAACGAAGCCGCTCAACCCTGGACCCATGCCGACATCCCCTTGCGCCCGCTCCTCGCCTGGGCACTCCGCCAAATCCCCGGCCCGGTGGAACGGTTCCGCCAAATGGATTGGTTCTTCCGAAACTTCAGCGACAACGCCAGCAAATGAGGAAAAAGCAGCACAGAGAAAATATCGCAGGCCAGATCGTGCCAGTCCGGGGTTGGTTGACGATTTTCAACGCGAACCGTAGAGGATGATATGAAGACAAACCAAATGACTCGATTTTACCAATGACCACTGCGCGCCACAGCAACAATCCGGGGACCGAAAAGGCGTCGATACGCGGGACTGACCCCACCTCCAATCCGGGGACCGAAAAGGCGTCGATACGCGGGACTGACCCCACCTCCAGAGGCGTTGCCCGTGTCGCAGATTTTGGAATGTCAAAGAGCTTCCAGATGGCCGGTCTCAGCGGGATGAGCATGACCGGCAAGACCGCGGGCACTCCGGTCTTCATGCCACCCGAGCAAATCATCAACTTCAAATACGTCAAACCCGTCAGCGACGTGTTCAGCATGGGGGCGGCGATGTATTACCTGCTCACCGGGGCATTCCCATTCGAGTTCCCCGAAAAACGCGACCCGATGGATGTCATTTTGAACGATGATGTGGTGCCGATCCGGAAACGGCTGGCCTCGATCCCCAAGCCTCTCGCTGCTGCCATCGACCGGGCGGTGACGAAAAAGCACAAAGACCGCTTTCTCGATGCCGGGGAGCTGCTATCCGGCCTGAGAAAATCTTTGCCATGAAATCGAAGCCTGCCATTCCGCCAAAAAGAAAGCCTGTGACAAAAAAGCCCGCGAAACCCGGCAAACTCGCTATTCGCAAACCCCCTCAATCCGTCTCGACCCAAGGCGATAAAAAGGCCGCCGGAATCATCCAATCTCCTTCCGGCGAAGCCCGCCTTTCCCGTGGACGCACCCGCGAAGGTGCCAGTTTTCCCACTCCACCATCGCTGGCTCACCTGCCTGAGACTTATGTCAACACGCTGGAAGAAATTAAGCGTCACCTCCAGCACGCCCGCGTTCGGGCTGTCCTCGCGGCCAATGCGGTCGTTATCACGGCTTACTGGCAGACGGGAAAAATCATCCTCCAGCGCCAGCAGGAGCAAGGTTGGGGCACCAGGGTCATTGACCGGTTGTCCCATGACCTGCGGGAGGCATTTCCTGGTATGGAAGGCCTTTCCTCCCGCAATCTCCTGTCCATGAAGCTTCTGGCATTGGCCTTCCCCGAAGATGCAATTGCGAAACAGCCTGTTTCGCAATTGCCATGGGGCCACATCATCCGCCTCCTCCAGATGGTCAAAGATTCCGCCGCCCGCGCCTTCTACATCCGCGAGACGATAACCCACGGATGGAGCCGGAGCATCATGCAGATGCAGATCCGGAAGCAACTGCATCTCCGCCATGGAAAGGCGCAGAACAACTTCCCGGCAACACTGCCCCCGCCCGACTCCGATCTCGCCAGCCAGGCATTCAAAGACCCCTACCTCTTTGATTTTCTCGGCACCGCCGATCTCCGCCGCGAAGCGGAAGTCGAGCAAGCCCTCGTGAATCACATCCAGCAGTTCCTTCTCGAAATGGGAGCCGGATTCGCCTTCGTCGGACGGCAGGTTCGCCTCGAAATCGGGGATCACGACTTCCCTATCGATCTTCTCTTCTATCACCTCCGGCTCCGCCGATATGTCGTTGTGGAACTCAAGGCCCGCGACTTCGTGCCCGGTGATGTCGGCCAAATCAACCTCTACCGCGCTGCCGTGGACGACCTCCTGCGCCACCCCGATGACCAGCCCACCATCGGCCTCCTGCTTTGCAAAGGAAAAGACCGCCTTGTCGTCGAGTATGCGCTGCGCGGCCTCGACCAATCCATCGCCGTCGCGGCCTGGCAGTCCCAGATCACCGAATCCCTGCCCAGCGAGTTTCAAGGCAGCCTTCCCACCATCCAGGAAATCGAGGCCGAACTCGCCTCCAAATGAAACAGGAGAACCCTATCGAAGAAATCTGGCGAATCCGCGAGGAGATCGCGAAGGAGGACGGCTTCGATTTGCAGACACATTTCCAACGCCTTCGACAGTTGGAACAGTCCCACCCGGAACGCATGGGCTCCCCCCGCTCAACGCGCCCGGACCCCATCCACCGAGTCTCGGAAGATCCTCCGCCATGAAAAGATTCGAACAAGTGTCGCCTCCGTGCCCTCCAGAACTCCGTGGTGAAAAATCTTTCCGGCTGGTTGACGATTTTCAGCGCGAACCGTAGAGGATGGCAACCGGGAAATCGTTTGACGCATCGGACTCTGCCGGGCATCCTAAGCGCATTGAACGCACAGACCCACATACCGGGCGGGCAACTTTTATCCTCGGAGCGGCCTACGATGAAGGACGGCGAGCGGATGACTCCCGAACGAACGAACGACTATTGGGACAGATTACGCGCGTATTGGCGGACGCAGCCAAAGGGCGCAGCGTTGGAGAAAGTGGTCGAGAGAGCATTGTCAGAGTCGCCCGAAACTTGGGCTACTCGCCGGTAGATCCGTCGTTCCTGGGGAATCTCAAGCGCCTCAAGTCCGGGTCAGAAGCGGACGTGTATTACGACGAGGCGGGAGGTGTCGTTTACAAGATCTTCACGCCTTCTCCATCCGGGGATGTGGGGTGGAGGCTTCGCGCCTACCGGGAATCGGACGGCTCGTGGCGGGTGGATCGTGAACCGGCAATCCTTCAAGACACGCTGCAAAAGCTGGCACTACTGCACGAGGCGGGCGGGTTGCCCACGGAGATTTTAGGGATCACCGAGACGGGCGACGTTCTGGCAAAGCAGCCGCTCGCCGAAGAGACCGAAGCCGGGACAGAAAAACCCGCGAGGAGGCTGTTGTTGCCATGAACGGGGTGCAGACATCCGATGCGGAACTGGATGGAATCCGAGTATTCTGGGCACAGGGCAAGGCATGGTTGCTTGGGGATCTCCACGGGCTGAACATCATGCGCGACAGTTCCGGGCAAACCCGAGTGATGGACGCGCTCATGCTGGAAGTTCCCGGAAGGATGATCGACGAGAACCCAGTCGTCGCAAAAGCAGTGAGGCTCGCCCGCGAAAAAGCGGAGGGCAAGCAAGAGTAAGAAAGGCAAGCGCCTACCACCCCACTCTCACGATTCATGCGAATCGCCTGAAAGACCGGCCAGCCGAGGGGGGAAGTTGTTCCCCGATTCCGATTGTGGCACCTCGGTCTGTTCTCTGGTCCCCTGGCCGAAAAGATTTTTCAAAATGCCCGCTGACGAAATTCAGGCTTCTTCGTATAGCCTGATATGAAGGATGAATCATCTGTCAAAATCGGCGGCTGGGAACCCGGCAGGAGTGTGGGCGGGGGGAAGTTCCCGGAACTCGAAAAACTCATTTCCGGGGGTCAGACCGGGGCGGACAGGGCGGCGCTGGACGTGGCGATCCGGCATGGGTTCCCGCACGGTGGCTGGTGTCCGAAGGGCCGGAAAGCCGAGGACGGTCCCCTCGGAGGGCAATACCGGCTGGTCGAGACCACGTCGGCGAACTACCTGCAGCGCACGGAATGGAATGTCCGCGACACTGACGGCACCATTGTTTTCGGGCTTTCCAAGGATGCGACCGGAGGTTCACTCCGCACGATCAACTTTGCCCGAAAGCACAAGAAACCTTGTCTCCGTATCTCGCCGTTCTCCGCTGGCTACCAGCCGGCCCTCTCGCTCCAACGATTTGTCGCCGAGCATGGGATCAGACGCCTCAATATCGCCGGATCGAGGGATAGCAAGGAACCCGGTGTATGGAAATGGACATACCAGTTGATTGAAGAGGCATTTTTCTGGCATTCCGTTCACGGAGCCCTCATTGGCGGCCCGGGGGAGGGATAACCAAAATGAAACCCGACATCATCGAAGGAATCTGCGAGATTTCCTTCCGCTTGGTTGACGATTTTCGGTGCCAACTGTAGAGGATGATATGAAGACAACGAAAATGACTCCTCCATTTTTCGGGGAATACGGTGACTCGCTCACATTCAATTCAAAGGACGACACGATTCCCAGTGCGCAGCAAATTGCTTGGCGTCCCGACAACCTCGATTTCCGTCAAGTGAAGGAGCATGGGGAGCGGTTTTTTCTGAATCTCTATCTGGATTGGGTTTTCAAGAAAACGCCGTTCGTATTTGATCTGCCGATGCAGATCACGCATGCGGATGGACAGGGTGAACCTGATTTTGCCGTTTGTGAGAATGGGAGACGATACGGATTGGAAATTGCCCGTGCAACCACATGGCGGGATGAGAGGGCTTTGGATGAACTGATCAAAGCTGGACCAGGCTTTTGCTTGGAAATAGATGCGGACTTGAATGGGGAAGCTCGGAATTATGATCCGAAAGCTGAAATCATTCCTGTCGGCTGTCTGTTTTACGGCGAGCCCTTAGGAGACTTGGAGCGCAAGTGGGCAAAATGCATAGCAAATCGAATTTCGGAAAAACAGAAAAAGCTAGAAACGAATTATTCGAAGTTTTTACCGTCATGCGACTTGGTGCTGTATTCAGCATGCTCAGTGAGAGACCTGAAGTCGGCTCTGGACCTTTTGCAGAGTGAATATTCATCGCTGGCAGAGGCATTCCGACCTACAGGGTTTTTCCAAAGAATCGCAATCATTTGCGAAAATTGGGCGATATTCGACCCTATCGGAACCACTCCAGAGTTATTTGCATCGGATAGTTTTTATCCACAGAAACAACATATTGAGGAGTGCGGAAGTAAGAATACATAAATCACGCCGCATAGGCTGTATGTTTTGCACAGAAAAAAGATCGGATTTTAGCAGGCATTCTTTGCAGGGATCTAAGGTGAGAGGCGACGATGTTCTCAAGATGCTCGATGCTGTGAACGATACGCTTGCCTACCCCGTGGTTCTTCAGGTCGTTCCATACCAATTCGTCGGGATTGAGCTCGGGGCTGTAGGGCGGAAGGAGGAAAAGGCGGAGTTTTCCGTCGAAGGAATCCACGATCCGTTTTACCGATTTCGCCTTATGCATCGGGTGGCCATCCACGATCAAAAACACCTTGCGCTTGGCCCCGTGCATGAGTCTTTTGAGAAAATCGCCGAACTGGGTGGCGGCAATTTTTCCGCGAACGACCATGAAGCGCATTTTTCCTCTCGGGCTGATCGCCGAAATCATGTTGATGCCGAATCGCGCTCCGGTTGTTCTCACAACGGGTGTCTGGCCGACCGGTGCCCAGGTGGTTCCGGCACGGAAGTCGGATCGCACGCCCGCCTCGTCCCCGAAGTAGATATCGGCCCCGCATTTGCGAGCCTCGGCGCGGATGGAGGGATATTCCCGCTGGAGCCATTGCTCCACAAGCGTCGGGTTTTGCTGGTAGGCTCGAAACAGTGGTTTCTGGCAAGTCAGTCCAAGTTGGGCCAGCAGACGACCTACCGAAGTGGAACTGAGCCTAATGCCGAATTTCTTGCGCAGCAGTTCGGCGATCATGCTCCTGGTCCAGAGAGCGAAGGGGAACTTGAACTGCATGGGGTTCTTCATGGTGACCGCGTCGTAAAGCCAGCGGATGTGCCGGGCCTGAAGCTTGCCGGGACGTCCAAGAAGTGGCTTTGCGCGGAGTCCGTCCCACCCGTGGGCACGGTAAGCAGCCAGCCAGTTATAGATGCACGCACGGCTCATTCCCAGGGAGGCGATGACCACCTCGGGGCTCTCTCCTTCTTGAACGCGCCGAACAGCCCTCATCCTAATTTCTTCCAGCGTCTTGTGATCCAGCTTTCTGCCATCTTTCGAAGGTGCCTCGTTATCCATGCCTGATCTAAGCACATCACCCGAGAAATGTCCACATACTTATGCACTGGTCAATAAGCCTGCTGACGGTTTTTTAGCGCAAAAGGTATTCCATTTACATCCATGACATCCCCACTCTCTGCCAACGTTCAAGACACAATTCAACGCATTCGAAGTGTTGGTGATTCGTTGGATTTTGAAGAATGGAGTAAAGACATAGCGAGCTTGTTCTGGGATCTGTTTGAAGTCCGACCCGATATTGAAGAACTGGAAACATGGGTCACAAATCAGGAAGCGAGCATCTTGCAAAATGGAAAGGATATTGACCTTGCGGCTATCAGTTCGAATCTTGGGTCTTTTCTCAGTTTTATCGGGCGTGCGTATAGTTGCTCGCAAGACGTTTCATTAAAAATCGGAGCAGTCGGGCATGCGCTCAGTGCTGCGGCATCCGATCTTGATCTTGATGCATTCGCAAACCAAATAGAAAACTGGGTGGATCTATACACAGCGTCATAAATAAATGCGCATGTTACACTTTGCAGAGCCTTCGAAGGACATCGGCTCTATCCGTCCAGTTGCTAAACAAATCCTCGACCGTTGCTATGACGTTGCCCAGTTCTGGAAAATAGCGGTTATGCAGACGCAGGCGACGAACCAGCTTCCAGACCCTCTCGATAGGGTTCAGGTCAGGACTGTATGGCGGCAGGAACAAAAGCCGGAACTCCGGCTCCATGGCGCTCCTCCACTCTTTGTGCATGGAGGCGTGGTGGTATCTGGCGTTGTCAATAATAACAGCCACCCGGCGCCCTGCTCTGATGCTGGCGGCGTGCAATCGACGAAGGAATGCCCAAGTCGTTACCGCATCAAACTTCCCCTCCTCCCTGGAAAAGCAGAATTTGCCATCGCGCAGGCGAACTGCACCGAAGTATCCCACGCTTTTGCGTGTGGGGTGATGGAGAAGAACAGGATCTTTCATCTCAGGGGGAACCCACATGATGCACCGGGAGCCATGCTGCTGGAAATGGACTTCATCAATTGCCCAAATGTCATAGCCCGCGCGGACGAGCCTTTGCAGTTTTTTTATATGCCCTCTGGGCCTCAGGGTCGGCATGGGCGATCAAAGGCCTCGGCTTTCGCCTGCGAAACCCGAGTTGGCGGAAAAGCCTCTGGCATTGCCGCACTTTCAGGTCCACGCCGAATCGGCGCTTCACAAAGCTGGAGAGCGTCTTGCCATCCCAGACGCCTTCTCCTCCCACCTCCGTTTCCTTCGGGCTCTTGCGCAGAGCCGATCCAATTTCGGCCAGTTGCCGCTCATCCAGACGTCTCGGTCGCCCTGGGCGATCACCGTCCGCCAAGCCGGCGAACCCATCGTCCTCAAAACGCCGAACCCAATTCTCCACGGTTCTCGGCGCATCGCCAAGAGCAGCGGCAACCTGCGGGCACGTCAAGCCATGTGCAACAAGAAGAACTCCGTGCAGACGATGGTCATACCGGCTCTGGTCAGAGCGGCGGATTTCATCGTGTAAAGCAGGGATCATGGATTCTGGGTCGGAGATGTTTAACGCCTTCATGCTGCCAATATAGCAGCTTGGAGATTATGCGCAATTATTTATGACGCTGTGTATAGTTATCGAATGCGCCGGTTGTCGCGTCCAACTGCCGGTGACAATTGAGGATGACCAAGTGCGGGTCGGCAGGCATTGCAAGATTTCCTTCAAAAGGACTCTGAGAATTCCGGCATTTCGTCGTTTTAAGTGGGTGGAAAGAACCGGTTTGATGGGGGTTGTGCGCCCCCAAACCCCGCACCGCTCGCCGCGGCAGGCGTTCGGGGGGAACTTTGAGAAGGCTGTCCTGCGGACAGCGCAGGAAGGGCTGG
>JAPLTF010000053.1 GCA_026398275.1 Verrucomicrobiota bacterium | reverse complement strand
AAGAATCCCCGCGATGAACCCCAGAGCAATCTCGGTGACCTTGAGGGCATTGGGACTCGTGCGCACATGTGGCAACGCCGATGCAAGGGCCGGGCGAAACTTCCGCAGATGCAGAAACCCCCAAAACGTCGTCTGCCCCGCAGTGAGCGCTCAGCTTCTGTTCGGTGGTGCGGATCGTGATGGTTTTATTCCCCGTTTTTACTTTAATTGCCTCGGTCACCGTCTGGTGAGTCGAAGCCGTGTGGCTTTTTTGTTGATGATTCTTCACAGAAACAACAACTCCCAGACGGTGGCCCTTCTTCCAACTGCATTGTTACGGCTAAGCCCGTGATGACGTCTGCCTCTTTTGCCACTCCTGCCAGACATATTCACACCAGAGAAAAAGGCGCTCGTCCGAACGTCCGCCGAGATGCTGTGCCAGCTTTCCGCGAACAAGATCGCTCCACGGCTGCGGAGCGATCCTCCCGGTGCGAAGCCATTTTCCGACCGGCGATCCGAAGCCTTTCTTCTTTCGGGCAATGATCGCCGACGGCAGCAGCGGCCTTGCAGCGAGTTTGAGAAGATACTTCGTGGAATTGCCCCGGAGCTTATACCGGTGGGGAAGCTTCCTCGCAAAATCCGCGACTTCGATGTCCAAAAACGGACTCCTGACTTCGAGCGAGTTCATCATGCTGGCCCGGTCGGCCTTTTGAAGGATGCCATCCTGCAGATAAATCTCCGTATAGAATTGCAGCGTGCGGTCGACCGGATCGTCGTTGTGGCAGGTTTCCCAGGCATGGATCGCCTCGCCGTAGATATCCTCAATGTCAAAATGCGAGTCGGTCAGGCGCGACAGTTCGGAGGGCTCGAGCGCGCCGAGCCATACCGGATTCCAGAGCCTCGCGCCGTGGCTCAGCCCGCGCAGGGTCCTTTTGATTTTAAAATCCAGACTGATGTTGGCATGCGACACCGGCAGGAGGGCGGCCAGCATTCGCAATCCCTCATGCACCGGACGCGGCACCGCGCGGGAATAAAGGCCCGCGAGGCGAAGCGCGCGGAAGGGGTCGTAGCCGGCAAAAAGCTCATCGCCCCCGTCGCCGCCAAGCGCCACCGTCACCTTGCTGCGCGCGAAGCGGCAGAGCAGCCATGTCGGCAGCAGCGATCCGTCGCCCTGCGGTTCGTCCAGGAGATCGAAGATCTGCGGCAGATTCTCCAGCGCGGCGTCCAGATCAAGGACCTGCTCGTGGTGCGCGGTGTGGAGATGCCCGGCCATGAGTTTTGCCGGGGCGGATTCATCAAATGACGGCTCTGTGAATCCGATGGTGAATGTGCTGAGCGACGGACCTCCGGTCTCGCCGGCTGCCAGTGCGGCAATGAACGAGGAGTCGATCCCGCCGCTCAAAAAGATCCCGAGCGGAACGTCGGCCATCAGCCGCCGGCGGGTCGCACGGAGGACAATCCCCCGGAGTTCCCCGGCCAGCTCCCCGTCGCTCGAGGTCGGCTCCTCCGGCTCGATCACATACCGCCAATACCTCGACACCCGGCATGCGGAGCCGCTTTCCTCCACGACCAGGTTGTGTGCGGCCGGAAGCTTCCAAATCCCGGCGATGGCTGACCACGGCGCGGGGATCAGCGCATGCGCATAATATTTCACCCGCGCGAGTTCCGAGAGGTTGCGCGGTGCCGCCGGGTGCTGAAGAAGCGAGGTGAGCTCGGAGGAAAATCCGAATGTCCCCGCCCGCTGAAAATAGTAGAGCGGCTTCTTTCCGAAGCGGTCCCGGCTGAGAAAGAGCCTCCCCTGATCGCGATCCCAGATCGCGAACGCCCACATGCCGTTGAGTCGCCCGACAAGGTCTTCGCCCCACTCGCGCCACCCGTGGAGCAGAACCTCCGTGTCGGAATGGTCGGTGAGAAAATGATGCCCCTTCCCTGCGAGTTCCGCCCGGAGCTCGGCGTGATTGTAGATCTCGCCGTTGAAGACGACCACAAGCCGTCCGTCCGCCGACGCCATCGGCTGTCCACCGCCGCCCAGATCCAGGATCGAAAGCCGCCGGTGCGCGAGATGAATCCCGCGTCCCTCATCGATGAAAAACCCCTCTGCATCCGGACCCCGATGGCTCAGGCGGGCCGCCATCGCCTCGAGATCGCCCCGATCCCCGGTGCCGAGGAATCCGGCAATCCCGCACATCAGCGGGCCTCCGGCTCCCCGCTCAGATTCCGCGTCTTCCTCACAATGTAAATGGATTTTCCCTGGGACTCATAAAACGTGCGCGTGATCATCTCGGCCAGCAGCCCCATCAGGACGCAGATCGTTCCGGTCATGAAGGAAAAGACGGCCATCATCGGCAGCGGGGTCGATGTGAAAAAATATCCCATCGTGCGCATGTAGAAGGTCCACAGCACGAAGAAAAGCGATGCGGCAAAAAAGATCAGCCCACAAAATCCGAAAAGATACATCGGCTTGAGCATGTATTTGTCCAGGAACTTCACGGTCACCAGATCGAGCAGAACCTTCAGCACCCGCTCCATCCCGTATTTGGATTTTCCGGAAACACGGGCGAAATGGTTCACGGGGATCTCGGAGATCCTGGCACCGTGCCACTTGGCATAGATCGGAAGGAACCGGTGCATCTCGCCGTAAAGCCGGACCCCCTTGATCACCTCGGCGCGATACGCCTTGAGCGAACAGCCAAAATCGTGGAGGGAGACACCCGACACCGCGGAGATCAGCTTGTTCGCCATGATGCTGGGAAAATTTCTCTGAAGCGCGTTGTCCTGCCGGTCCTTGCGCCATCCGGAACAGACCTCATACCCCTCGTCGAGCCTGGCGAGCATGCGGGGGATGTCCTCGGGATCGTTCTGACCGTCGCCATCCATCGGAATGATGATATCCCCGCTCGCAAAATCAAAACCGGCCATCATCGCGGCGGTTTGCCCGAAGTTCCGCCGGAAGTGAACCACCTTCACCATGGCGTGCGCGGCAGCCAGCCCGTCAAGGATTTCGGCGCTCCCATCGACGCTCCCGTCGTTCACAAAAATGATTTCCCACGGCAGGCCGTGACGGTCCATGACAGTTCGAACTTTTTCAAAGAGCGGCAGGATCGCGTCCTGCTCATTGTAAACCGGCACTGACAGAGAAATCATGGTCTGATTGTTTTCCTTTGCCGGCGGGCTGCGGTCAAGGGAAACCGCCGCCTTTCCTCGTCGCACGCCGCGATTTCCGGCTTGGAGTTGGCGCGCGCGCATGCGATGGAGGAGTCGTTCATGAAAATCTACACCGGCACCGGCGACCATGGCGAAACGAGTCTATTTTCCGGCCAACGGGTCCCGAAGACCCACCCGCGAGTTGCTGCGTATGGCACTTTGGACGAAATGAATTCGATCCTGGGAGCCGCCGTCGCTGCCGGTCCCTGCGAGCCCGTGCGGACCGCGCTCCTCAATCTGCAGCGGCGCACGTTCGACCTCTGCGCGGATCTGGCCACGGTGATCCAACCAGGCCAGTCGCCGCGGATCACCGGGGAAACCGTTTGTCACATCGAACAGGAGATGGACCGGATCACGGAGCTGCTCCCGGAGAAAAACAGCTTTGTTCTTCCTGGGGGATCCCGTGCCGCATGCCAGATCCACATCGCGAGGACGGTTGCGCGCCGGGCCGAGCGCGAGGCTCTGGCGGTGGATGGGCCTGCGAGAATCAGCCGGACGCCGATGGTCTATCTCAACCGGCTCTCAGACTACCTCTACCTCCTCGCCCGATACGAAAACCATCTCGCGGGGGTGGATGAAGAGGATTGGCTGCCCAAGAAGTAAAGGACCCACGCCCTGTGGCATTTTGAGGGACTGGGCCGTCCCGTCCTTTGCGAGCCACGGACCACACGGCGGTCGTCCCTTCAGCATCGGGATATCATCGCGCCTCTCAAAATACGCGCGTCACCGTCTCTTTGAGATCCATCAGACGTTTGGCCACTCAAAACCTCACCTGGCGCGGAGGGAGCTCACGCTCGTGAGAATTCCGGCGATCATCGAGTAGGCGACAACGCCAACAAACAGCGCGACGAGGAGGATGATCGCGGGCTGGATGAGTGTGGTCAGGTGTCCGATGCGCGAGGTAAGCTCGCGGTCGTATCGGCGGGCCGCCCGCTCCAGCGCCGACGCGATGTCCCCGGTCTGCTCGCCCACCCCGAGGATATCCATGAGCACGGGAGGAAAAAATCCGACGCGCCGGAGGGCTGAGGCGAGGCTCGTCCCCTCACCCACCAGATCGGCCACCTTGCGGAGGAGTCCCTGGAGATAGACGTTTGCGGTCGCCGCGAGCATGAGGTTGATGCCGTGCAGCAGAGTCACGCCGTTCGAGACCAGGGTCGAAAGCGTCTGCAGCATCTCCGCGTAAAACTTCGCCCGCAGGACCGGCCCGACGACCGGAATGTCCAGCATTGCCCGATGCCACCAGGCGCGGCCTGGAGGGGTCTGGACCGCCGCTCGGATGAGCAGGGCGATGGCCCCGATGACCGCGATGATCGCCCACCACCACTTCCCGCAAAACCCGCTCACGGAGATCAGAATCTGCGTGATGAGCGGAAGCTTCTGGCCGGTCTTTCCCAGGAGCACGGACAGCTGTGGCACAAGGAATGTCAGAAAGATGAACATCAGCACGAGCGCCGAGGCGAAGACGATGCTCGGATACATGAGCGAGTTGATGACCCGCTTGCGGAGGTCCTCGATGAGTTCGAGATAGGCGCACTGCCGCTTCAGGATCTGCGGCAGGGCTCCGCCGGCCTCCCCGGCCGCCACCAGGTTGCAGTAGAGCGCGTCGAATGTTTTGCCGCATTCGCGCAGGGCCTGCGAAAAGCTGACCCCGTCGCGCACCCGCTGGCGGAGCTTGGCGGCAACAATTTTTACCTCCGATTTTTCCTGCCGCTGCTCGATGACCTTGAGCGCGCCCTCAAGCTGGAGTCCGGCCTCGAGCAGTTCCGCAAGCTCCTCGGTAAAGTAGAGCAGCTGGGCCGAGGAGAGGCGCGTAAGGCCGACCTCCGCAGCCTTTCCTCTCTGCGGCTGCAGCGAAGCCGATGTCGACCCGCTCTCTCCAACGCTGACCGGCTGCAGCCCCTTGTTCCGAAGAATATGATACGCCTCCGCCCGGGTCGTGGCGGAGATCACACCGCTCGAAACCCCACCCCCCGGCTCGGTCGCTCTGTAGGCAAAGTCAGGCACTTTGGCAAAAATGGGAAATGGGAAATGGGAAATGGGAAGTCAAGAACCCCGGGGCAAGCCCCGCGGCATTTGGAGGGACCGGCGCTGTCCGGTCCGTTACTATCCACGGACGACACGGCGGTCGTCCCTCCAGCATCAAAGCCGAAGCAAGCTTCGGGGTCTCTGACCCAAAGGGAATGAAAAGCAACCCGCGCGGCGCGCGGCACTGCATTTCTAATTTTAAATTTCTCATTCCGTATTTATTCGTCCAGTGCCTCGAGTTCGCTGGAGGTGACGCGGAGGACTTCCTCCAGCGAGGTGACTCCGTCGGCGACTTTTTGCCAGCCATCCTTGCGGAGCGGGATCATCCCCTCTCGCATCGCCAGTTCGCGGAGCTCCGGACCGCTCCCGCGCCGCTGGATCGCCTCCTGGAGGCGGGAGGACATGAGCACGATCTCGAACAGCGCGGTGCGTCCGGAATAGCCACTCTGGCGGCAGTGCTCGCAGCCGACCGGACGGCGGACCTTGTCCGCCCATTCCTTCGGAAATCCAAATTCCACCAGCTCCTCCGGCTTGCGATGCGCGGGCTGGGAGCAGTGCTTGCAGAGGCGGCGGACGAGTCGCTGGGCGATGAAGGCCCGGACGGAGGAGCCCACGAGAAACGGCTCGATGTTCATGTCCAGCAGCCGGGTGATCCCCCCCACCGCATCGTTGGTGTGCAGGGTGCTGAAAACGAGGTGGCCGGTGAGCGCCGCGCGGATGGCGATCTCGGCGGTCTCGTGGTCGCGCATCTCGCCGACCATGATCACATTCGGGTCGCCGCGCAGGATGCTCCGCAGGGCATTGGCAAACGTGAGGTTGATCTCCGGCTTCACGGCGATCTGAATCACGCCGTCGAGCTTGTGCTCGACCGGATCCTCGATCGTGACGATCCGGCGTTCCTTGACGTTCAGGCTGCTGAGAAACGTGTAGAGCGACGTGCTCTTGCCGCAGCCGGTCGGGCCGGTGACGAGGACGATGCCGTTGGGAATCGAGATCAGGTTGCGGATCCGTTTCTCGGAGGCGGCATCAAGACCCAGGCGCGCAAAATCAAACCGCTCCTGCCCGAGCAAGCGCAGGCTGACATTTTCGCCATAGACGCACGGGATCGTGGCCACGCGCACGTCGATCGGCTGCCCGGTGTGCTCGAGCGCGATCCGCCCGTCCTGCGGAAGCCGGCGCTCGGCGATGTCGAGGCCGGCCATGATCTTAAGCCGGGAAATCACCGAATCCTGGAGAACCTTGATCCGGGGCGGGACAGGCGTTTCGTGGAGCACGCCGTCGATGCGGTAGCGGATGCGGAGATCCGAGCCGAGCGGCTCGAAGTGGATGTCCGTCGCGCCCTGCTGCAGGCCCTCGCGAAGGATCTGGTTCACGAACTTCATCACCGAGGCCTCGCTGTCCTCCTCGTCGACCACATTCACCTCCTCCTGGAGGCCGCCGGTTTCATGTTCCCGGCCCTCGATGAGCTCCTCAAATGTATCCGCCCCGACGCCATAGGTTGTCTTCAGGGTTTCGATCAGCCGCCTGCGCGTCGTGAGCACCAGCCTGACCGGCCCCGGCCAGTGCTGGACCACCGCCTGCCAGCCGCCGTGGTCGAACGGATCAAACGTGAGGAGGCGCATCTCCCCGCCTTCGGTCACGGCCTCGGGAAGAACGGTTTGTCCGAGAGCGAGCCGCGCGGGAAATTTCTCGCGGACGTTTTCAATGATCTGGACGTCGCTCTCCTCGCGCCACGGAAGATCAAGCGCGCCCGCCAGGGATTTGAGAAAATCCGGTTCCCGGACGAGCTGGGAATCGAGCAACGCGGCCACGAGCGACCTCTGGGCAAAGGCGGCGCGCTGGAGGGTTTCGCGGCATTTCTCCACCTCGACGCACCCGGACTCCCTGGCAAGCCCGGTGAGATCTTCGATCAGATTGACCATGTCTCAATTCTTCCTCGGCTTGGGCGTCGGGGTGGGCTTCGGCTTGGGCTTCCAAGGTCCGGGTTCCCGCGCCTGCTCGGCAAGAGGGGCGGTCATCTGCTGGGCGTCCTGTCCGAGGCGGGAGCGGTCCCCCTCGTAGGCACTGGCCTTCATCATCTCCGGATTCGAGTCCACCACCACTGGCTGGATCATCACGATCAGCTCGTTCTTGTCCACCGAGTTGTTCGTCCGCCCGCCAAGAAGCGATCCGAAGACAGGAATTCGCGATAGGTATGGGATCCCGGCCTGGTCGCGCTTTTTTGTCTCGGTGATCAGTCCGCCGAGCACGATCGTGGCACCGTTCGGAACGCGCACGCTGGTTGTGATTTCCTGGGTGTTGATGATGTTCACCAGATTGCCGGAAATATTTTTTTCCGCGCCCAGGGTGTCATTTTTCTGGGCGATGACGAGGTTGACCTCGCGGTCGGAATTGATGAGCGGGATGACCTCGAGCTTCAGGACGACATCCTGGTATTCGACGCTCGAGGCGACCGACGTGCCGTTGTTATTGGCACCTCCACCGGTGGCGGTCGTCAGCGAGCTTTGCGGAAACGGAACCTTCTGGCCCGAGAAGATCGTGGCCTTCCGGTTGTTCGTCGTGTAGATGACCGGGCGGGAGAGCGTGCGGAAGTTGCCCGTGGATTCGAGGAACCTCGCGAAAACGTCCACCGAGTCGGCAATGGTTCCAAAAACGGTCAGCCCGGACAGCGCCCCGAGGCCATTTTTCAGGGCGGAAACCCCGTTGATGTCGGAAGGTCTTGGAAGCGTCCCGGTCACGTTGGGAAACAAAAGTGGATTCAGAACGGCCGCCGCCAGGCCGTTCCCGCTCGCGCCCTGGTATCTGATCAGATACTGAACGCCGTAGTCGGTGGTGTTCGTCACGTTGAGCTGGCCGATGACCACGGCGAGATAGACCTGCTTGGGGCGCTGGTCGAGGAGATCGAGGATCTGCTTGGCCCGCTCCTTGCTCTCCGGAGGGCCAAAAACAATAATGCTGTTCGAGCTGTTGTCCGCGATCAATTTGATCTCGCCGATCGTCACCGACAGCGGCGCGGCCTGGGCAGTCTCATTTGAAAGTCGATCCGGGGAGTTCGAGCCGGAGCCGCCGCTTGAGCCGGAGGAGGAACCCGAGGAGTTGCCGAGGGTGCTGGAGCCCCCGCTGTTGCTGTTGTTGAACGGGTTCGCGGGCGTCGGCGCCGCGTTGGCCGCTCCGCCTTTTTTCTCGCTTTCCGCATCGGCGAGCATGTCCGAAAGGACGGGAAACACGTCGTTGACCGGAACGTAGTTACAGATCCGGACATAGGGCAGCTCGAATGCCCCCGCCGCATCGAGCTCGGTGATGACATCCCTCACATAGCGGTAATTTTCCTGGCGGGTGACGACGAGGATCCTGTTTGTCCTCTTGTCCGCGACAAACTTGGCCTTGCCGGTAATGAGGCGGTTTTCATAGCGCGCGCCCGAGCCCGCCGCCGCGCCGGGTGCAGTCTGCCCGTCGGGGGCAGGCGGGGCCTGGACATTTGCCGTCGGCCCGCCCTTCGACGCCGGATCATCCTTTCCGAACATGTCGTCCAGAATTTCGACGATCCGTTCGGCGTTCGCACGCTGGAGCGGGACAAATTCGGTGACGACCTGTGCCGGCTCCACGTCGATCAGGGAGAGGACGCCGAGCGCCTTTCGAATGATCGGCGTCTTGTCCGTGATGATAATCGCGTTGGTGTTTGGAACCGGTGCAAACATTCCGAACGCGTTTCGCTGGACAACCTGATCAAGCACGGCGATCGCCTCCTCCGGCGAAATGAAAGCCAGCGGTTTGTAGAAGCTGACAATCCGGTCCCCGTCTTTGGGAAGAAGCGCGTTGTCGATATAGAGAGGCAGGCCCTCGGTGCGCGGCGCGCGGCTCGGGCCAAGGATTTTCACGGTCTGGTCATCGACCGGCACGATGCTGTAGCCGTTGAGCAGGAGCGAGCTCTCGATCAGCTTGACCGCATCCTGCCTGGAAACCGGCTGGTTCACCATGATCGAAATCTCCGGTCCGGCGAGGTTGGAATCGCGGATCAGCCTTTTTCCGGTCAGCGTCTCATAAAAGCTTAGCACCTCGAAAATCGAAGTGCGCGGAAACGTGATATTGACGGTGTCGCCGACGGCGGGTGTTGGAGCAGCGCTGATCTGCTGGGGAGTCGGGGCTGGTTGGGAAGGTGGCGCCGGAATGCTGGGAGCCGACATGGGGGGGGCACTCACCGGGGCCTGGCCGCTGGTTGTGGGCAGCGGGCTAGGAGCCGGAAGAGGGACCGCGCTGGTCTGCTGCGTGGCTGGCACCGGCTGGTTTCTCCGGACGGGAATGCCGGGAGCGACCTGCTGAGATGCGGCGGGCACAGGAACGGGCGCAGCCGTCGCAGGCTGTGGAGGAGTGGTCTGCGCATGGATCGCAGCCACCGAGGCAATGACCGGCAGTAATCGAAAATGGCGGAGCTTCATGGGCCGGGAGCTGGTTGTCCTGAGATAATTCTCCGGCGGATCACGCGCCTTGGAGGGGCTTGGGGATTGCCTTGCTGCATGTTTGGCGGCGCTCCCGCGACGATTGTCTGGCCGGGCGGGGCATTCACAACCGCCGTGGGATTTTGCCCCTGCGGCATCGCCATCCCGGGGGTTTGCGACACACCCGGCTGGCCCGGCTGCGCGACCGGATCGGAGTAGGAAATGGTGGCGGTCTGGCCGTTGATCTTGATGGTCGCCCGCATGTGGCGGGGATCGGGATCCGGCAGATACTCGACAAGCCCCATATCAAAATTGTTGGGAGTCTTCGAGACCATGTGACGTTCCTGGGTGGTCTTGTCCAAAACAAAGACCATGGCTTCCCCGTCGATGGAGGCCACACCGGTCAGCGTATACCTGTCGGCCAGCGGCGAGCTTTCCTCGGCGGTCGGAAGGGAAAACGGCGACCGGTCCAGAAGGAATTGAAACTGGGCCAGATCCCTCGGAAGCGCCCACGGATCTTCGTTCTGGGCCAACGCGGAACCCAGGACCATGGAAAAAATGAGCGCTTTTTTAAGAGAGGTCATGGACCGTTTTGTGTCGCGGGAAGATAATACTGATGCACTTCCATGTCCACCAGCACATTTGGGGGCTCTGCGTCGCTGCGGATGATCAGCTTGGGAACCGACCTCCAGGCGGTCGGGTTCTGCATCGCGAAGAGAAATTTAGCCACCCCGGAAAACGGGCCCGAAAGCTTTGCCTGCAGCGAGACGGCATCCCCGGCAGCCGTGGCTGCGGAGGGAAGCAGATTTTCCTCGGTGACCTTCAGCCCGGCGTCCTCAGCCGCCGCGCGGGTCAGTTGCAGCAGCCCGGTGCTCGCCGCATCGGGCGTGCTGGTCTGTGGAGGATGCGCTTTGATCCATTCGTGCGATGAGGAGATCCCCGAAGCCCCGTCCATCCACATCTGGCTCTCGGCAATCCTGCTGCGCGCCGCCTCCAGATCGCGGGCCAGCGACGACCGGGCTCCCGTCCACGCCCGAAGGGCCAGCAGGTTCAGCGCCAGGAAGATGGCCGCGCAGAAAAAGATCAGCAGCCGGAGTTCATTCGTTGCGAGCTTGCGCATCGGGTCGGGCTCCTTCCATTTCGAATCGGACTTTGTTTTTTCCCGCGAGCTGCGGCTGGCGTGACGTCCAGTCGTAATTCTGCAGCACGGCCGATTTTTTGACGCGCTCCAGAAAGGCATAGGCCTGTGCGATATCCGTGGCTTCGCCTGCGAGGAGAAGCCGCCCGTTTTCGAGGCTGAACTGGGTCAGGCGGACCTGGTCGCCGGGCAGCTCGGCGGCAACGGCGGCGAGCTGGTCGAGCGCGAAGTTCTGCGGATGGATGGCTGGCTGGAATTCCTTCCATTCGATCACGAGGGTTTTCGCCTGCTCCGCCTCCGGGGCGATCGACGCGGCGTTTTTTTTGAGCTGATCGAGCTGGATCTTCTTGAAAAGAAGGTCGCCCCCAAGCACCGCGCCAACAACGAGGTATACGGCGAGGGCCGCGATCCCCAAAAGCGCCAGCTTTCTGGCTCCCTTGCGCTTCGCGCCCGCGCGCAGGGCGGCCGGCGGCGTGACCTCCGCGGGCACTTCCGGGATCAAAGGCGGCGGCTCCGGAGCGATGTGCTCGACGGTGAGCCGCAGGCCGTTTCCGATGGCGAGGCGCTCGTCCTCGGAAAATTCCCCGATCACGCGGATCGAAGATGGCAGGCCTTGAATCACCTGCTCCGCCCGCAGCCGGAGCGCCGTCCGTCCGACCAGTCCGCAAAATGCCGGCCCGGGCGACCCCTCGCCGCTCGCGGAAAAATACACGCAGCGGCGGTTTTTGAAGAAGGCATAAACCAGATCGCCGGACTCGCGCCAGACCAGCAGGTCGGCTGCGCCCGGATCGAACAGCCGCGCCGGAATATCGAAAAACCGGGCCTTGGAAAAATACTCCGCCGCCGGCGAGTCATCGCCAACGGCAATGGCCAGGACCAGCGACCGGCCGTCAGCGGTCTCGATCGGAATCGTCCGCACCTCGCTGTCCCGCTTGATAAGATGACGGCCGGAGAGTTCGAGCTCGGCCAGCTCGCGGGGATCCCCCTGCTCGGCAACCCACAGCGGGATGGCCATCAGGCTCCGCGTCGGAAGAGCCAGCAGCAGCCTCGGCGCTGAGGCGATCGCTTTCAGCGAGGGGTTGCGCTCCACTTTCGGGGCTTCCTTCTGGGGAAACTGCCAGAGCTCCCAGCCGTCGGCCCCGGGGCGAAGAACGGATTCCGGACCGGGCGCGCTCATTCCTCCTCCCAGTTCATGATCTGGCCTCCGCCGTTCTCGGGTGAAATGACGACGATCTTGTGCCGGATCCCATTGCAATATCCGGTGCTCTCAATCCGCCGGACAGAACCGGCAACGTCAAAGAATGCCACGAGCGCATCGAGCTGACGCCCGCCGACGCCGATAAGCCCGGCAGCCTCCTCGATGGATTGAAATTTGACGTCATCGTCGTTACCCTCAATGGCATCCGGCCCCGCACGCAACTCGAAAAGCGAGCGACATTGATTTGGGGTCAATTCCGCCAACCCCTCCAACAACGGCTGTGAAGCATATTGAATGTTGATTTTTCCGTTATACCAGACAGTGAAATCCTTGCGCCAGTCCTCCTTCGAGGCCAGAACCTGGTCCAGACCGAGCACCGCCTCCATCTCCCGGACGTTCAGGAGCGGGCGGTTCGCCGGGAACCCCGGCCGGCCCAGGGCCTCATACTCGCCGCGCTCGGCCCCGTGCAGCGAGCGGAAGTCGTCGGCATCCACCCAGTCGATCAGTCCGTCGATCGCCGCATCGCGGAGCTCGTCGTCCACGTTCCAGGATTCAAACAGCCGGACGAAAATTTCACGGTTGTTCCCGGTGATCCAGAAGTTCGGGTTGATCTTGCCGGATTCGTCGGAAAGCTTCACCTCATACCCCTCGCCTTCCCGGCTGCCGGTCTTCAGCAGGGGATCCCCGGGCTTGACCTCCGGGCTCAGACCGATGGCGATCCCGCTCAGCGCCATCTGCCGGGCGCGGAAGGTTTTCTCCGCCCGGATCTCGGCACTCACCCAATCCCCCACGACTCCCGAAACCAACACCACCAGTCCCGCAAGAAAGGCGATGCTCCAAAGCACCAGCGGAAGCGCCAGCCCGCGCCGGAAGCAGCCTGGCCAATTCATCGATCCCCCCCTTGCGGCGGCGTCGGGGACGGGCCCGCCTGCGGGGCCTGGGGCACCGCGGAAATCGGAGGAATCCAAAACTGGCTGTCGATCTTTGAGCCGGCCATGTCGAGGTATTCCATCTGCAGCCGCGCCGTGAGCGGGCGGCCGTTCTCAGGCAGCCACTCCTCCTTCCACTCGCCGTTGGCAAAGAATGTCCATTTGACTTTCTCCACGCGCGGCAGGAGCGGGATCCAGGAATTTCCGGATTTCAGCTTCTCGAGCTCGTTCCCGGAAAGATCCTTCGGCACCCTCAGCAGGGACATCGTCCGGGTTCCATCCGCACGCGGCCGCGCGGCCAGAATCAGGGAGCCGCCGCCCAGGCTCGGAATGCCGAACAGTCCCGCCGACTCCTCGAAAATGATTTCCGGCACCGGAGCCCCGCTGGCCGACCTGGAAAACCGGAGCTGGACCTTCCCCTCCCGCGGAAGATTAAGAAATGCGTCGCGCGTCACTTTCAGAAATGCCTCCATCCGCCGCACGGAAACCTGCTCATCCATCGTGACCTTGCTGGTCTCGGTCGCCGCCGATGTGATCGAATAGACAGCCCCGGTCAGCAGCGCCAGGATCATGAGCGAGAGGATCACCTCGAAAAGAGTGAAGGCCGAAGAAAAGGAGGAAGGATGAACACCCGCGCGATAGCGCTGAGTGCCTGACAGGGAAAGTCTAGAGTGTTGCCGGGAAGGCAACCGGAGCGCCAGCGGAGCAAGGATGAAGGATGAAGTGTGGCACGGCACCGCACCATTCCGCATTCCCGATTGAGGCTGGGGAACGAAGCCTCCCCGCCGCAAAGCGGCCCACTTCCAACTTCGGACTTCCGACTTCCTCCTTGCTATAATCATGGCTTGAAGAGGAGGATTTCCGCGGTTTCCTTTTTTCTGCCGCGCTCTCCCCAGTCGGCGGAGACCTTGATCTTCCAAAGCCCGGTCACCGGCGTCCCGTTGGTCGTCTTGGCCTCGAACTTCTCCATCGTCTCCTCGACCCTCACCCCGTTGTTGTCGCGGGCTTCGATCACGCGGTAGCCCGTGACCGGGGGATCGCTCAGGACCGCGGAAAGCCGCGATTCCAATACCATCCGTGCCAGCGCGCGCTCCCTGGCCTCGAATGCCGCCATCACCGCGCTGTCCAGCGCAACCACGAGGCCGGTCACCGCAATCGCAAAGACCCCCAGTGCGATCAAAACCTCAAAAAGCGTGAAGGCTGCGTGGGGACGCCGGACAATGCGAAAGCCCCCCCCCCGCCGCAGGTGGGCACTCGGACGCAAAGCGGCCCACTTCCAACTTCCGCCTTCCGACTTCCGACTTTTCCTACTCATCGATGACGAGTCCGGTGAGCGGGTCGAAGAGGAGCTCGATCGTCTCCTTCGGGCCGCGAAGTTGGAAGGTCACGGGCTCGCAGATCCCGGCCCCGTTGAATGCCCACATCTCCTTCTTGACGGGCTTGCGGAATTTCGACTCCGTCATCCTCCGGATCTCCAGCTTCCACCCCGCAGGAAGCCGCACGGGTTTCACCGAATCGATCTCCGGCTGGATCCCGTTCTCGAAGACCGCGATCCGCCGGGCCTCGCCTTTCTCCAGCGCGCTGTTCCTGACCCCCTGGACCGCTTGGGCCATGGCATCGGCCGCTTCCTCGCCGGGGGATTTGCCGAAGGAGTCCGCGACATACGGGATCGTGATCCCAAGCAGGACGGCAACCACGCCGAGTGCGAGGAGGATTTCGAGCAGCGTGTGAGCTCCCCTACTTCGAGGAAGGCCCATTATTCTCTTT
Source organism: Verrucomicrobiota bacterium (assembly GCA_026398275.1). Lineage (GTDB taxonomy): Bacteria > Verrucomicrobiota > Verrucomicrobiia > Chthoniobacterales > Terrimicrobiaceae > QYQL01. Next base: position 59,377 of record JAPLTF010000053.1, on the reverse strand, counting down.
CCCGAGGTCGTCGTCGCTTTCCTTGCCGTCGGCGCCAAGTGAATAAAGATCGAAACCGCCCGGATTGAGCTTGCCGGGATTGCGATAGACATACTCCGCTCCCCAAGGGTCGAGCGGCACGCTCTTCATGAGCTGCTTCCATTTCCTGGGCTTGGGATCGGTATTCGGCTGCTGGACGAGCGCCTTGAGCCCCTGCTCGGTTGTCGGCTTGCGGTAGTTCAGCATCTCGTAGGTGCGCAGCTGCATCGAGATCGCCTGGATGTCGCTCTCCACGCGCTGGTCTTTTGCCACATCAATGTTTCCAACGAGCATGTAGATCGCCGACCCCACCAGCACGGCGATGATGCCCAGAACGAGCATGATCTCGAAAAGCGTGTAGCCGCCCGGATGGAGAGAAGTGCGAGTGGGTTGTTTCACTGGAGCAGACCATCGCCGAGAAGTCCCCGCTCTTCAAGCCCGCTTTCTGGCGACCATTTTCCTCGGGTGCGATCAAATGTGTGTGCGGTTGGACGCAATGCGTGGTCGGGCGGGACGTCCCGGCCCGCCGCGTGGGGAACGGTCAACCCGGAGGTCTGACCCTACCTTTCTCGCGCCAATGAGACCTCACCCAATTTTGATCACACCACGCGCCGTCAGAATTCCTGATCAGGAAACTTCTCCCGGATCGCCTGGATCACGCGGCTTTCCTCGGGCGGCATCAATTTCCGCCTCGCGATCCGCCGCCGCACGCAATCCAGAAACTCCAGCCAGTCCTCGATCGGCGGCTCCTTGACCGGCGCCCACTGGTCGAACCGCTTCTCGCGCGCAAAAAACCGATACTGACCGCCATTGTGCGCCACATAGACGTCCCGCTTGGTGCCGTCCTCAAGCGTGCGTTCAAATCCGATTTCTGCTTTGGCCATCCGTCAGCCTATTCTGGGAAACCCCGTTTGGCCACCCTCATCGCTGGCCAGCCAGCCAAAGATCCCTTGCATTTTTTCCTCCCGCATCGTTTCTGGTGCGCGATGCGCACGACGAAGATTATCTGCACACTGGGGCCGGCGACGGATTCGCCGGAGGTTTTGAGGGAAATGATTCTGGCGGGAACGAATATTTTCCGCCTCAACATGAGCCACGGCACACACGAGTGGGTCCGTGAAATCGTAAAAAAAATCCGCAAGGTTTCCGCCGATCTCGGCTCGGTGACCGCCATCCTCATGGACACCCAGGGACCGGCGATCCGAACGGGAGATCTGAAGAACAAGCTGAACCTCAAGCCGGGCGACATCTTCGAGTTCACGGTCCGGGGCTCGCGGAGCGAGGAGCAGTTCTCGACGGACGTCAATTACGATGGCCTCGTGGACGACATCTCCGTCGGGGACGTCGTGCTCGTGGACAACGGGGTCATGCACATGAAGGTGCTCGATAAAAATTCCAACCGCATCCGCTGCGAGGTCCTCACGTCCGGGACCCTCGGCTCCCGGCGCCACATCAACCTCCCGGGCGTGAAGGTGAACCTCCCTCCGCTCACGGAAAAAGATCTCGCCGACATCGAAGTCGGCGTGCAGGTCGGCGTGGACTTCGTCGCCCTGAGCTTCTGCCGCGAGGCGGCGGACATCATCGAGCTCAAGCGCCTGCTCCGCGAACGGGGCAGCTCGGCCCACACCGTCGCCAAGATCGAGGACCAGCACGCGGTCAAATTTGTCAACGACATCATTCGCGCCTCGGATGCCGTCATGATCGCCCGCGGCGACCTCGGCATCGAATGCGCCATGGAGGAACTCCCGATCATCCAGCGCCGGATCATCAAAAAATGCGCCCAGATCGGACGACCGGTCATCGTCGCCACCCACATGCTCGAGAGCATGATCGAAAATCCCCTGCCCACGCGCGCGGAGATCACGGATGTGGCCAATGCGGTCTACGAGCAGGCGGATGCCATCATGCTCAGCGGGGAAACCACAGTCGGAAAATATCCCGTCCAGTGCGTCAAAATCCTCGACCGCGTCGCCCGCCGGATCGCGCGCAGCGGCGGGGCGGGCTACGCAAAGGACGCCATCATCGATTCCACGCGCATGAAAACCGTGCACTCGGCGGTCACCCTCGCCAACTCGTTTCCGAACTCAAAAATCGTCGTGTTCACCCGGCGCGGATACATGGCCGACCACGCCAGCCACCTCCGCCCGGACAACGCCCCGATCTTTGCGTTCTCCCCCTCGCCGGAAGTCATCCGCCGCCTCGCCCTGAGCTGGAACGTCCACCCGATCCAGATGTCGTTCGGCATCGATCCCGAACACACGATCGCCGACGCCGAGGTCGAACTGACCCGCCGCGGCCTGGTGGTCAAGGGCGACCAGCTGATCATCCTCAGCGACGTGATGGCCGGCAGCGAGCGCTTCGACTCGATCCAACTCCGCCAGGTGCTTTAGCGCAACCCGCCGACGAAGACCGCCATCCGTTCCATGGCGACCTTGATCTGGTCGAGGCCGGTGGCAAAGCTACAGCGGACGTGCCCCTCGCCGCTCGGGCCGAACGCGGTCCCGGGCACGACGGCGACCTTGTGCTCCTGCAGGAGCTGCATCGAAAACTCCCGGCTGGTGAGCCCGGTGGAAGTGATTTTTGGAAACACGTAGAACGATCCCTTGGGCTTCAGGCACTCCAGACCCATATCGTTCAGTGCCCGCGTGATAAAGTTCCGCCGGCGCTCATACTCGCGGCGCATGCTGGCCACGCTTTCGTCCCCGCGCTCCAGGGCTTCGATCGCGGCATCCTGGCCCATGATCGGCGCGCAGAGGATTGCGTATTGGTGGATCTTCATCATCGCCTCAATCAGCGGCGCGGGCGCGCAGGCATACCCGATCCGCCAGCCGGTCATCGCGAACGCCTTCGAAAGCCCATGAAGAAAAACCGTCCGCTCCTGCATGCCGGGGCACGTCGCGATGGTCGAGTGGGTGCCTCCCTCGAATGTGAGCTCGCTGTAGATCTCGTCGGTGAGGACGACCACGTCGTGGCGCACGCAGATGGCGGCGATCTCCTCCCACTGCGCGGCGGTCATCGTGGCACCGGTCGGGTTGGTGGGAAAATTCAGCATGAGCACCTTCGTGCGGGGGGTGATCGCCTTTTCGAGCGCATCTGCGCGGAGAGAAAACCCATCCTCCGCTTTTGTCTCGATCGCGCGTGGCACGCCGCGGGCGAGCGTGATGCTCGGCGCGTAAGAAACGTAGCATGGCTCGTGGTAGAGCACCTCGTCACCGGGATTCAGCAAGGCCCGGAGGGCGAGATCGATCGCCTCCGAGACTCCGACCGACACCAGAATCTCCGCGAGTGGATCATATCTCAGGCCGAACTTTTTGCGGACGTAGTCTGAGATCGAGCGGCGCAGGCGGGGCAGACCGAGATTCGACGTGTAGCCGGTTCGCCCCTTCTCGAGCGCATAGATCGCGGCCTCGCGGATGTGCCACGGAGTGGCGAAGTCCGGCTCCCCGATGCCGAGCGAAATGACATCGTCCATCGTCTGGACGATCTCGAAAAAATCGCGGATTCCGGAACGCGGAATGTCGCGGACGTGGTCGGCGATCCGAATGCTCACGGCGAGACGGAAAGCCGCTCGGGAGCGGAATCAAACTGGTGGAAGGCCCCGTTTTCCTTGTAGGTCTTGAGCCGGAAGTGCGTGGCGGTGGCCTGCACGGCATCGATCGTGCTCAGCTTCTGGGCGACGAACGCCGCCGCATTCCGCAGGTTCGCCGCCTCGACGATAATGAGCAGATCGTAGCCGCCGCTCACGAGGTAGCAGCTCTGCACCTCCTCGAACTTCGCGATGCGGGCGGCGATGCGGTCGAAGCCCCCGTCGCGCTCGGGCGTGATCTTGACCTCGATGATCGCCGTGACTTTTTCCGTGTCCCACTTCTCGCGGTTGATGATCGCCTGATAGCCGAGAACGATCCCCTCTGCCTCAAGCTTGGCGATGGCGGACTCCACCTCTTCGAGTTCCATGTCGAGCAAGCGCGCCATGTCGGCACGGGGCATCAATGCGTTCTGTTGCAGGAGATCAATTATCGCGTCCATGTGACCGGCCATCATGAAAACCCAGTCGCCGCTTGGCAAGCGCAGGAAATCGGAATAGGTTGACTCCATGCCTGCAACAAAGAAAAAAACTGCGAAAAAATCCGCAAAAAAGCCAGCCGGCAAGCCGGCACCGAAATCTCATGATCACTCGGTGACCTCCAGCGCGCTGAAGCTCGTCGACGAGGCCGCAGCGCTCCTGCGCAAGGGGATCTCGACCGGCTCCGACTCCAGCGAGAAGGCCCGCCTCGAAGCCAGAAAAAAGGCCCACACCCTGCTCAGCAAGGCCTCGACTTCCCTCTCGGATGTTCTCGACGGCAGCGCGTCGATCCTGAGGAAGGTCATCAACAAAATCTGAGCCGCCGGAGCCGGGTTGGATTCCGTGGATTTCCTATCGTGACGGCAAGCCGCAAAGATCTCACGGTCGTCGGATGCGGCTTTGCCGCGAAGTATCCCGAGGGCGGCGGAAATTTCTCCGTCCCCCTCCAATACCTGCTCGGACTCCGTCGCATGCGGCGTCCGGCCATCTGGCTCGAGATCATGCACTCGACCGGCGACCCCGGGCTGGATCAACGCGTCGCCACCACATTCCGAAGGCGCCTGCGCGAGTTCGACCTGGAACAGAACTATTGCCTGATCATTTTTCCGAAAGGCTCGACCTCGCAGGATCCCGCGGAGGGGCGCTTTTTCGGATTGTCGCGCCGGAAGCTTCTGGACCTCCTGGCCGGACCGAGCGTGCTGCTGAATCTGAGCTACTCGATCCGGAATCCCCTGCTCGGGCTCTTCAGCGAACGCAAGCTCTGCAGCCTCGATCCCACCGAGGTCTGCTTCTGGATGCAGCGGATGGAGATGGGGCAATCCGAACACGACGAGTTCTGGTCGATCGGCTTGAACCTCTACGGCCCAGGCTCGCGGGTCCCGGCGACCAGCGTCCGCTGGAAAACCTATTTTCCGCTCGTGGACACAACCCGGTTCGAAGCCGCCCCCAGGCCGCAGGAAGACCGGTTCACCACAATCGGTCAGTGGTATTGGGATGGCGAGATTGAATGGGACGGCGAGTGGCGGGATTTTTCAAAAAAAGCCGCCTTTGAAAAATTCCAAAACCTCCCCGCCCTGCACCCCGAAGCGAGGTTTGAACTGGCGATGAACCTCGCCGCAGATGATCCGGAGCGGAAGCGGATCAACGACCTCGGGTGGCGGCATATCGTGCCGCACTCGATCGCCCGCACCCCGCGCCTCTACTACCAATACCTGCGCCGATCCACTGCGGAATTCACCGCGGTCAAACTCGAGAGCTTCGCGAAGTCCGGCTGGCTCAGCGACCGCTCGGCCGTCTACCTCGCCCTCGGCCGCCCGGTCATCACCGAGCCAACCGGCGCGGACGCCTACCTGCCGGCTCAAAGCGGAATCCTCTTTGTCAGCAATCTCAAGGAGGCCTCCGAGGCGGTCCGAAGGGTGCGATCCGATTGGAAATCCCTCTCGAAATCCGCCCGCCACTGCGCAAAGGAATGCTTCGACGCGGTCGCCAACCTGACAAAAATGCTGGGGGACGCATGATGGGGACGTTCCCTCGCGGGGATTTTTGGGCGTGATAAAAAGCGGGGGAGAATGGCCCAAAGCAAAACACGTTCCGTAATTCTATTTCCTGTAGCAGAACTTGGAACAAGTTTCGTCTTGATCTACATCGCCCACTTTCATCGCCCCAGGATTTTGGGATTTTTCTTTGCAACCCAAAAGCTTTGCGGTAGTATTTCACCCCTTTCCGCAGCCTTAGCTCAGTTGGTAGAGCATCACCTTGACATGGTGGGGGTCACAGGTTCGAGTCCTGTAGGCTGCATATTCTTCCCCCGGCGCGACGACATCTGCTATTTTCGATGGATCGCGCGGATCGGGTGCTCGTCGAGGACATTGGCGCGGACCCCGCCGAACTTGTCCGGGTCGTAGAGCTGGATGCCGACATAATAGTAAATCGGAGCGACGGGAACCGCCTGCTGGACGAGCAGATCCTCCGCCCGGCGCAGGATCTCGAGCCGCTTTCCGGGGTCGACTTCCCGGGATGCCTCGCCGACCAGCTTGTCATATTCCGGATTGCTCCATCCCGTGCGGTTGTTGCCTCCGCCGGTGAGAAACATATCCAGAAAAGTGTTCGGGTCCGGATAGTCCCCGACCCAGCTCGATCGCGCGATGTCGTAGTCGAGGAGGGAGAGCGAGTTCAAATAGACCTTCCACTCCTGCCGGACGAGGTTGACGTTCACGCCAAGGGTGTCGCGCCACATGCTTTGGAGCTCCACGGCGATCGCCTCGTTCAGTTCGCTCTTGCTGTAGAGGTAGTTGACGAGCGGAAACCCCTTCCCCTCCGGATACCCGGAATCCGCGAGCAGCCGCCGCGCGGCCGAGGGATCAAAATTCAGCCCGTCGGTGCCCGTGTAGCCCGGAATGCCGGGAGGGACGAACCCGGGAGCGGGCAGCTCGCCCGCCCGCGTGATCTTTTCCACGATGCGCCTCTTGTCGACAGCCAGCGAAAATGCCTTGCGGACGAGCTCATCCTTGAACGGCCCGCGCTCGCAGTTGTAGCGCAGAAAGTATATCCCCAGGAACGGTGCCGCGTGGAACCACGGCTTCGTCCTCAATTCATCGAGCAGGGCCGGCGGGGCGAGCCCCTTGTCCATCACCAGGTCCGCAAGCCCGCTGGCATAATAGTTGAAGGCCACGTTCGCATCCGAAATCGGGAGAACATCGACGGTCTCAAGCGCAACGTTGTTTCGATTCCAGTAGTGCGGGTTTTTTTTCAGCCGGATCTTGTCGTTGATCCGCCAGGATTCGAGGATATACGCACCATTGCCGATGATGTGCCCGGGCTTCACCCAGTCGTCCCCGACCCGGTCGATGAGGTCGACCCGCACGGGTTGCAGCGTGGGGAACGCGCAGAGCTCGAGGAAATACGGCGTCGGATTTTCGAGTTCCACGAGCAATGTCCGGTCATCGGGGGCCATCACCCCCACCTCTGCGAAATCCGTGATTTTTCCATCGGCATACGCTCCCGCATTTTTGATCGGGAAGAGCATGTAGTTGTATTGGGCGCCGGTCGCGGGCGTGAGCGTGCGCTTCCAGGAGGAGACAAAATCCCCGGCGACCATCGGACGTCCGTCGCTCCATTTCGCATCCGGGCGGACATGAAACGTGTAGTGCCTGCCATCGGGGGACAACTCCCACGACTCCGCGACCCCGGGCACGGCCCGCCCGTTTTCATCGTAGGCGCAGAGCCCCTCGAAGAGCGCATTCACGACCCTCCCCTCCGGCTGGCCGGTGATGATCCCCGGATCCAGCGTCTCAGGCTCGGCCCCGTTGATGAACACCAGATCCGCCCGCCGCGAAGGCCCGTCGCATGCCCCCAAAAAGACCATGCAAAGTAGTGCGGTCAGGCGTAACGTCATGTCCGTATGAAAGCGATATTCTCCGCCGCTGCAATGCTGATCAGCCTGCTTCTCTCCGGATGCGCGTCCCGCCCTCCCCTGGCCACGGTTCCATCCGTGGACCTGAACCGGTATGCGGGCAGGTGGTATGAGGTCGCCAAGTATCCGAACTTTTTTCAAAGGAACTGCGCCGGGAACACGACGGCTGAGTATTCCGCACGGCCTGATGGCTCGATCGGTGTCGTCAACGAATCCATCGGAAAAAATGGCAAGCCGATGCGGGTGGCCGGCACGGCGACGGTGGTTCCAGGCTCCGGGAACGCCAAACTGAATGTCCGGTTCGGCGGCCCGATCTCCGGTGCCTACTGGGTCATCGGGCTCGATGAGAAGAACTATTCCTGGGCGGTCGTCGGCCATCCCTCGCGCCAGTTCCTGTGGATCCTTTCGCGCGAACCGAAACTCCCCGCCGCCACGTATCAGCAGATCCTGACCCTTGTCGCAGAACGTGGATACGACACGGCGCGGCTCGAGCCCACGCCTCAAAAATGAAGGCCCTGCGGTATTTCATCCGTGCCCTGCACCTGCGCTGTCCGATGTGCGGCATCAGCCCGGTCTTCGTTCCGTGGCACCGCCTGAGCTCGCTGCGGGATTGGTTCACCCCGCTCGACGGGTGCCCCCGCTGCGGATACCCCTACGAGCGCGAGACCGGATACTTCCTGCTTTCGATCTGGGCTGTGAACTACGGGATCGGAAGCCTGATGGGGATTTCGATCTACCTCGTTCTCGAGACTTTCTGCCAGCTCCCGCTCAAGGCGCTCCTTTTCTGGGTGATCGCCCCCGTCGTCGTCTTCAATATCCTCTTCGCCCGCCACTCAAAATCCCTCTTCCTCGCTCTGGATCACTATTTTGATCCGCATGAAAAGGACGGCGGGGATGGAGGTTTAAAAGTTCCCGGCCAGCCGAATCCGCCGGCCCCCGCAGCGACCGCAGGATTGGCCGCAAAGTAGTCTACTCCTTCGCACCCTTCAGTCCGACGATATTCCCGGCATAGCCGGTCATTTCAAGATATCCGACGGCTTCGACAGGCTTGGAGTTCCTTGTTCCGGCGGCTTCGACGGCCCCCTCCCAGTAGGTGAACGGCTTGGCATCCAGCTCCTGCCTGCGCAGCCGCGGCTTGATTTCCAATTCAAGGTCGATGGCCCGCACCGAAAGCCGCCACTCAACCGGGTAGTTCGCTCCGGTTGTTTCGCTGCGCCACCAGGCGGTCGGCTCCAGCGAAAATCCCGCCTGCCCGATCTGCAGGTCGGAGCCGTCTTCAAAGACAAACGTTCCCGCCGAGTGCGGATCCTGCTTGTCGTCGTCGGTGCGGATCTGGAAGAGCATGAGCTCGGTGCCGTCGTTGAGCTGCAGGCTGAACCAGTCCCATCCTTTCTGGTGGGCGGCGAGCTGGTTGCTCGCCCACTCGTGATCAAACCAGCTCGTTCCCGAAACATCATGAACCTTCCCGTCAATCGTCACGCGGCCGGTTGTCTCCAGTCGGGTGAGCGAGTAGTAATGCGAGGCCCTCCCCTCGCCCTCCGCCTTCTGGCTCACCCCGTTTCGCCCGTGAACGATCGGAGGCCTCGCCGATGCGAGGTCCAATTCGACCGCAATCCCTTCCTCCTTTGCCGCCAGCCGGAAGCCATTGTCCCCCGTCCGCTCGCAGGTCCAGTCCCTGATCCACGCCAGCCGCTTTCCCTCATCGAATCCCGCCTCCCCGAATGCCCCGCGCGCCAGTCGTTGAAAATGGTGGAACTTTCCCCCGGATATCTCCGCCACCGCAAAATGCGCGAACTTCACATCGCTGACCACGAACCGGCTCGTCGCCGCCGGCGCTCCCGGCTCCCTCACCCCCTGACGGAAAAATGTCAGCTGATACCCGAAGTCCTTGCCATCCGAGGAATGGAGGTTCCCCGTGAAATACCACCACTCGGTCTTGAAGCCCGGATGGTTCCCATGATCGGCAGGGAATGCATATCTCCAGCCGGGCAACGCCGGCTTCCAATCCGCATTCAGCCGGCCGCAGAACGCGGCGAGCATAAAAACCAAAAAGACCCTGCGCACAAACCACTGATACCCTCGACCACGGCCCGCCGTCCACAGGAATGCCGCTGACCATGCCCTCCGCGGAATCATATTGTCAGTCAATTTTTCCCCCCGCACAATATCTGGGAAGCGTCGGGGTGTTCGGGACAATGCTGGCGGTAATCGCTGTGTGCTACTACCGCACCAGGATTTCTCACACGATCTTGTTCTGGGCCGCGTTTATTCTGACACGGCCATTGGGGGCTGTCGTTGGCGATTTTCTGGACAAGCCACTCGATGACGGGGGCCTGGCGCTCAGCCGCTATGCGGCCTCGGGCGTCCTCGCGGGGTTGATCGTCATCTTCATATTCGCGTTCAAACACCGGCCCGCACAAAGGGCGCACTGAACCCGCAAGCCCCTCCCGCATTTGGTCACTGCGCGCACGGCCACGCCGCTTGCACCGCTGAAACGGTTCGCTCTCTAGCTTCTACAGTTTCCCCGCTTCCAAGAAACTAAAGTAGCCTGTCCGGTTGAAGATGATGTGGTCGAGCAGGTCGATGCCGACGATTGATCCGGCGGCTTTGAGCTGCACAGTGATGTCGATGTCGCTCGGTGAAGGCTCAAGCCCACCGCTGGGGTGATTGTGGGCGACGATCACGGCTGATGCGCGATCCGAAAGCGCATCTGCAAAAACTTCTCGCGGATGCACGGGGCTGCGATCAATCAGACCAATGGACACCACCCGGATATTCAATATTTCGTTCGCTCCGTTAATGCTGGCGCAGAGGAAATGTTCCTGCTTCCGGTCGGCGTAGTGGCGGACGTGAGGCAGTAGGTCGGCGGGGGTTTCGATCCTTGCGCCTTCGGGTTTGATTCGCCGACGTGCGAACTCAATGGCAGCTAGAATCAAAGTCGCCTTGGCATCACCCACTCCATCGAATGGCAGAAGATCATCAGCCTGCACTTCAAGCCCCTTCTCATCGATAAGCCTCGCCAGTTTGGAGGCCAGGGTCATCACATCCGTGCCGGGCGTGCCTTTGCCAAGCAGCACAGCCAGGAGTTCCTGATCGCTCAATGACTTTGCCCCCTTCCGCAGCAGCTTCTCGCGAGGACGGTCGGCTTCGGGGATGTCTTGGATCGCCTTGCTCATGGCCTCAGGCGGCAAAAGACAGCTGAGTTTGGATGACGGTCACGGCCATGATGTCGAAGATGCCGCCGGTGTCGGTGTATTTTGGGTCGGCAAGTTCGTCGAAGCGACCACGCTCGTCGTAGGTCGTCTGGATGTCCTCGTTTACCTGCCCGCGATACGGGCCTTCGAGATAAAGCGCGTCCTCCCGGTGCGCCTGGACCGTGGAGCGGATGGCCGGGTCGGCGATCTTCTCTTCCGTCACCTGTTTGATGTAGAGTGCCTCTTCGTCCGTGATGTCGAACTTGGCACGAATCTGCGCGATCACGTCCTGCACGGACACCTTCACCGGCACCGGGCCTGCGCCGCCTTTTCCTTTGCCCGGCTGGAGTTTTACGGGACCGCCGCTGGTCATCACCCCTTCGTATTTCACCGCCGCCTTGGTGACGATAGTGGCGCGAATTTGCTTCATGAGATCGGAAACCGTTCCGGCCTTGATGAGTTGCGGACCGACGCATTCGGCGAAACTGGCGAACTCCTGAATCGCTGGCGGGTAGGTGAAGAAGCATGTCAGGAAATGGAAGCTCTTCACGAAGCGGGCCAGCAGATACACGAACGCCTTGCGATCTTCCCAATCGGTGATCTTAGTCAGAAAGCGCCCCCGCAGGGCGTTCACTTGGAATTGCACCTGTGCGTCCGTCCCGGCCTTGATCAGCTTCAGCAGGTCGGTGGCGTCTTTTTGGGCGAACACTCCCGCAGCCAAAATCTCCGCGTGCAGTTTCGGGCAGGTTTCTTTGTCAGGCTCCTCCGGTTCAAATGGTGTGCCCTTCCGATACTTTGCGAAGGCTTTCAGGATTTGCTTGGCGTTGTTGGTGAAGTCCACGACCACGACATCCTTCTTGCCGTGGTGGCAACGGTTCAGGCGCGAGACGGTCTGCACCGCGTTGCGGTCCAGCACCGGCTTGTCGAGGAACATGCCCGCGAGCAAGGGCTGGTCGAAGCCGGTCTGAAATTTGTTCGCAACGACCATGATCCGGTAGTCGTCGCCTTCGAAGCGGTTCTCGATCAACTCTCCCTGTTGCAATTCATTTACGGCATACTCACTGATGGCTGCATTCGTCTCCGGGTGGACGAAATCCGAGAACGCGTAGAGCACCTTGTAGTCAGCCCCCCGCTCCTTGAGCTTCTCCTTGATGATATTGAAATACCGCAGGCCGGCCACGCGAGACGAGGTGACGATCATCGCCTTGGCGCGTCCGCCGATGAGCGGCTTCACATCCTTCTCGAAGATGCGGAGCATCACCTCGGCCTTGTATTGAATCAATCCATCATCCTGAAACGCCACATTCTGGAGCGCCTTGGACACGACCCCCTTGGGATAGACCTTCTCCTCGTCCGGTTTCGGGACGATGGGACAATGAAGGTTGTAGAGCGTCTTGTAGGAGATGATGCTCGCTGCCACGTCCACGATGTAGCCCTCGGCGATGGCTTCCGCCTCGGTGTAGGTGTCGAACGGCTTGCCAAACATCGACACGGTGACCGGTGCCGGTGTCGCGGTGAAGGCGACGAACAACTGATTCAGATCGTGCTCGCGAATGACTTTGGCAATCTGCTCTTCAAGATCCTCTTCGGGGGCTTCCTCGTCCGGCTCGCCTTCCTTGCGGAACGGCAGTCGGATGGCCGCGCCCATGTGTCCTTCCTGCGACCGGTGGGCCTCATCGATCAGGAACGCCACCCGCAGCTTCTTCAACTCCGGGTTTTTCTTAATCTCCTCCAGCACCCAGGCGAATTTCTGCTGCGTCGTGACGATGATGGATTTTCGCTGTTTGAGGAAACGCGGCAGATCGTCGGCCTTCTTCGCGATGCCCACCACGTTTTTTAGGTGTGTAAACTTCTCGATGTCCTCGCGAATGTTCGTATCGAGCGATTTGCGGTCCGTGAGGATAAAGGTGATATCGACCAGCTTCTCGTTTGTGCCGGGTTTGAAGAGACTGTGCAGCCGGTCGGCAAGCCAGCAGATGGAGAGCGTCTTGCCACTGCCGGCGGAATGGTCGGCCAGATACTTTTTGCCGATGTCGCCCGCCTCGGCGAAGTGGACCGTGATGTCCTCCGCCACCCGCCGCACCAGGCGGCTCTGGTGATAGCGCGGGAATATGGTCGAGGCCGGGCGAGCGGGCTTGTCGTCCTCCGCCTCACGTTCCGGCACGCGGACGAGGAAGAATGACAACGCCTCAAGCAATTGCTCCTGCGACAGGACTTCGCGGTAAAGGAACTCGACCGGATACTCGTCGGCGTTGGTGGGCGTGTTCGTCAGCCCCATGTTGTGCCAGCGGAAATTCTCCTCCTTGCGAGGGTCAGTGGCGGCCATCGCGTCGGTGGTGTCGGCGGCGAGGTAGAGGAAGGGATGCTGGAAAATCTTATGCGTGTGGTCGCGCCCGGCGAACTGCGCCACGGCGTCATGTACGTTCTGGTTGGCCTCGTGTTTCAGCTCCAGCGCAACGATGGGCAGTCCGTTGAGGTAAATGACAAAATCGATTTCTTGGTTCGCATCACCGAAGTAGAAATGCGGACGGAAGGTGATGCGGTTCTGCGCATACTTGGCGGCGGAGGCACTCGCAGCGGAGCGCGGCTTGGGATAAAAGAGCCGGAACTCCAACCCGCGAACCGGCAACCCCTGCCGGAACAGCATCCACAGCGGCGTATGTTCCATTTCCTTGCGCAGGGCCTTGAAGACTTCCTCCCGCGCGTCTGTTCCGTAATCGTCCTCCAGCTTTTTCAGCGTGTCCGCCTGCGTGGCTTTCAGGAAGGCCCAGAGCTGGTCTTCGGCGATGAAGTGCTCGGTGTCCGTAATGTCGGCCTGCTCCAACTTCCCATACTTGTGCTCACGGATGAGGAAATCCGCGATGTGCTGCTGGAACGTCAGCTCGGGAGGCTTTTTCTTTTTGGGCATGGTCAGCCTTCCTTCGCCTTCAGTCTTTTCGGTTTCCTGGCGGATAGTTGCTTGAAGTTTTCGGCGGAGATGACGGGCTGGTCGGTCTGGGCCTCGATATCTTTTCGCGTTCTGCCCGCCACCGCCCCGCCGTCATGAGCATCCTTTTTCAGCGGCGTCATGCCTTGCGAATCGCGATCCCGATGGAGCTTCGTGGTGGTGGCCTCGGCCAGCATGGTGAGGATCAGCTCGATATCGGTCATGTGATCGCGGAGATTTTCCCGCGTCAGGGCTTTCACTTGTTTGTAGTCCTCCACGTTCAGGCCAAAGGTTCCCTGCATGATCTCATTGGTGAGAATGGCGTATTCCAACGTGGTTCGGGCACCCCGGTTCTGCCATTCGTCGGTCAAGTCCTGCCGGACCGCGATGCCCCGCAGCCGCTTGTCGATCCATTCCTTGGGATAGCCTTTCTTTTCATAGAGAGCCTGCATCCGGGCCATGGCCAGCTCGGGGTTTTCGATCTCATCAATCCGCTCCTTGCCGACGCGGGCCAGCCATCGCTTGAAGGGTTCCGCCTTCGGGCTGGGGATGGATTGGATCAGGCGGAAAAGGCCCTCGGTGTTCCAGCACTGGAGCTTTTGGGGTCCGCCAGCCGTCGCAAACTCCAAAGCAAGGGGGGGGGCAAATTGCCCCCCCCCTTTGAAAGCCTCGGCCAAGGAGGGGTCGCGCCGACGCATATCCTTGAGGTAACCGGCGGGATTGGCGGAATCAGTGAGGATGGCGACCACATCCACGATGACAAACCACCAAGTGCCTTTATGAAGAGTTTTCCGGATGCGCTTTCCTTCAAACACGGCCAGTTTGCTGTCTTTGTTAGTGCTCATGATAGCTCCCTCTCCAACTGTCCGATTTTTTTGGACGGTTCCGTTGTCCGGCCTTTTCGGACAACTCGATGCGCGCCACGTCCGCCTGCGGTGAGCCTGTCGAATCCGCCTCCGTGACCCGCCGCTGGCCGGTGACACATTCGTGGATCAGTGATTTGCGGTAGGCGGTGAGGGTGGCGATTTGGGTTTCGATGGAGGCGACGATGGCCTTTACGTCACCAAGTTTCTTTTCAAGATATACGCAGATTGCCTCTTGCTCTGACAGGGGCGGCAATGGGATTGGAAACTCGCCTACCTTGGTTGCATTCGTGCAGGCGAGGTTTGTTGTCTTCTTTCCCGTCGCCTCAAAATAGTCACGCCCATACTTGGCTGCAGTGACATACGCGAGGAACATTGGCTTCAATTTGTGAAGGAAGCAGCGCACCGCGAAGATGTGGTTCTGATGCAGACAGCCTGGAATCTCCCCGTTCCAAACATGGCCTCGCCCCAACTTATCGAGGTCACCGCCTTCAGTCATTAGCACGTCGCCGGGACGAAGCTCCACACCCGGTGCGACATTGGCTGGAAGTTCGATCACGGAAACCTCATCCAAATCAAAGTGACCGTCCTGGACGTTGCCGACCCGAAGATAAGGTCGCTCAATGAGCGGACTATCGTATTGTTTGCCAAGCGTGAGGCCGCCTTGAATTTCAGCAATTCGTTTCAGGCAAACGAGCTTCCATCCGGTTGGAAGCTGGTCCATCCACGCGTTGCCGGTAGATTTAAGCGCGCCGCCTTCCGTGATGCCTCGTGTGACAGCACGTTGGATGATGGACTTCCGTAGCGCGTCAAGGGTTTCGAGTTGGCGGCGTTTGGCGGCGACCGCCGCGTCAATCGCCGCGCAACTCGCATCCAGATACGCCGCGATGCGCTGTTGTTCCGGCAGCGGCGGGAGAAACAGCCGCGTGTCCTTCAAAAAGCGCGATGATACACGCTTTTGACCAGCCGCTCCGACCATATTGTCCGCTGCGTAGGCTCGGTAAATGGGATTGAATGTTGCGTAATACAGGAATTGCCCATCGACCTTGTTTCCCGCTCGAAGCACATGAAATTCGGTGCTTCCAAAGGCGTAGCGTGTTGGCAGTTGCCGCACGAATGCCCCTTTGCCGTTTTCCATGCACGGAGTGATCTTCGCGAAAAGAACGTCGCCCTTTTCAAAGAGGGGCAGGCCCGTCGAAATATCCTCTAACGGCTGCTGATTTGACACGTCAATTGCGCCATCGTTGGAAAGCAACTCCATCGGCACGACCGTGCAGGATTCATCGGATGCGGGCGGTGTCTGGGAGTAGTTCGGCGACAAGGCAGCCACGTTGCGAATGCGGCTGCGCCGCCAGTCGCGTGGCATCTTGTCGAGCCAGAGGTCGTTTGATGGTTTAATGGCAGCGATCATTTCCCCGCCTCCATTTCCCCCCGCACGACATCCGCGAGCTGTTTCGCCGTCGGCAGTTTCCCTTTCAACTCGCCCGGCAGTTTCGACTGCAATTCATAGGCGGCGACGCCGATGGGATTGGCCTTCGAGCGCAGGGCATACTCCACCTCCACGTCATCCTTTTCCGCGCAGAGGATGATGCCGAGGGAGGGTTGGTCGTCTGGGCCGCGCTCCTTGTCGTTGAGCAGATTCAGGTAGAAATCCATTTTCCCCGCGAACTCCGGCTCGAAAGGCCCGACTTTGAGATCGAAGGCGACGAGGGCCTTGAGGAAGCGGTGATAGAACAGCAGATCGATGAAATACTCCTTCTTCCCCAGCGCAAGGCGGTGCTGCCGCCCGACGAAGCAAAAGCCGTAGCCGAGCTCCAGGAGGAAGGCTTGCAGGCGCGAGATGAGCCGGTCTTCGAGTTCGCGCTCCCGCACGGCGCGGCGGATGCCGAGGAACTCCAGGTTGTAAGAGCTTTTGAGCATCTCGTCCGCCTGCTCCGCGAAATGCTCCGGCAGGGCGAGATCGAAGTTGTGGGTCTTCTTTTCCGTGACGGCGCGTTCGTAAGCCCCGGCCTTGATCTGGTTGAGCAGGACATTGCGCGACCAACCGAAGCGGGCGGTAGCGCGAAGATACCAGAGGCGGGCGGCAGGGGCGGTGAGCTTGTCGAGGATGAAGCGGTGATGTCCCCAGGGAATTTCTGCAACAAGCTGCTGCAGAAATTGGCCCGGTTCGACGCCACCTCCTATTTTGGCCACAGCTTGTGGCCAAATTATGGCTTTTTCTAATTCTGCCACAGGTTGTGGCAGAATTGGATTTGCCCCCCGTTTGCTCATTTCTCGCACAACCTGTGCGAGAAATTCCGGGGCGGAACAGGCTTCGTAGAGACGCCGCATATACCACACATTGCGCGGGGAAAATCCGCTCATGGATGGGAAAGCCTGCCGCAGATCAGCGGCAACCATTTCCACTACGGACTCGCCCCAGCCAAGCGCCTGCTGCTTTTCCACGATTCCTCTCCCGATGTCCCAATAGAGCAGGATCAGTTCATGGTTGATTTTCCGGGCGGCGGAAACACGAGCGGTGGCGACGCGGGCCTTCAGTTCTTCTATGAACTGCCGGTAGTCGGCAGTGATGGTCAACGCGGTGTCGGTGGTCTTCTTCATTTCGCCAACCCCTCCAGCATCTTTTCCGCCTCCTTCTCCAGCTTCCAGAACTCCGCCAGCAAGTCCTTCGCGGGTGTGGGCGGCTGGTAGCGGTAGAAGTATTTGTTCGGCAGGATCTCGTAACCGAGGATTGTCTTCCCGTCCTTTTTGGTTTCCTCCCAGCGGATGATCGGCTTGGCGATTTCCCGTTTCAGGAACGCCTCGATGTCCTCGCCGTGCGGGATGTATTCGTCGTCCTGCACGTAGTGCCGGTGCGTCCATTCCACAGAGAGGATGTCATCGGCTTCGCCGAAGGCATCCTTGAATTTTCTGGTCGCATTATCGCGCGGTTTGAGAACCAGCTCCACGGTCTGCATTTTTCCGCCGGTCTTGATCGAGGCCCTGAAAGTCAGTTCGCTCTCGTGAAACTCCTGCTCCTTCTTCACGTTCGCAGCAGTGAATGCCTTCTCGTAAGGCTCGGTGACAATGGCTGGCTGGTCGTGTTCATCGGTCTGCCAGAAGACAACGCTGACCTTGTGGTAGGCGAAGTCTTCGCTCGGGAAGATTTTGACCTGCTCATCGGCGTATCCCTTGGCCCAGCCCTTGGTATAACGCGCCTCGATCCACGCGCGATGCGCGTCGGTGATGCGGTGGCGTTTGTTGCCGAAGGATTTCGGCTCTTTCTCAAACTGCTGGCGGGCATCGATGAGCATCACGCGACCGCGATGGCTGGCGGGCTTGTCATTCCGCAGCAGCCAGACATAGGTGAAGATGCCGGTGTTGTAGAAAAGCTGGTCGGGCAGCATGACGATGGCGTCGAGCCAGTCGTTTTCCAGAATCCAGCGGCGGATTTCGCTCTCACCGGAGCCGCAGTCGCCATTCGAGAGGGGCGAGCCGTTGAAGATGATCGCGATGCGGCTGCCGCCTTCCTCCGGCGGGGCCATCTTGGCGAGCATGGTTTGCAGAAAGAGCAGTGCACCGTCATTCACGCGCGGCATCCCGGCCCGGTAGCGGGTCAGCTCCAGCTTCCGCGCTTCCTTCTCGTAGCCGTCCTTGCCGCCCCAGGTGACGCCGAAGGGCGGGTTGCTCAGCATCCGGTTGAAGTGCCATTTGGGCTCCGGCCATTGGTCGCCCGGCTCCTTGCTGTTCTTGTCGTGCGGAATGAGCGAGTTGCCGAGGTGGACGGTGGCCTGCCGGTCGTTCTTGATGAGGAGGTCGGCCTGACAAACGGCGTAGTTCGTGGGAGAAAGTTCCTGCCCGTGCACGGTGACATATTTCTCCACCCTCGCCTTTTCCTCCGGCGTGTCGGCGCGTTCCAGCAGATGCTCCTTCGTCACCGACAACATGCCGCCCGTGCCGCTGGCGGGATCGTAGATCGAGAGATGCTTGTCCGGGATGGGTATGTCCAGCAACTCGACCATCAGGCGGACGACTTCGCGCGGCGTGAAGTGCTCCCCTGCTTCGTCGCCGCTTTGTTCCGAAAAGCGCCGGAGCAACTCCTCGTAGATGTAGCCCATCTCCAGCCCGGAGAGCTGGTCGGGGCCGAGCGCGAGTTCCTTGTATTGATTCAGGATCGGCGCGAGCCGGTTGTTCTTCACCATCAGCCCGATGGTGGCGCGGTAATTGAAATGCTCGATGATGTCGTCAACGTTCTTCGAGAAGCCGTTGATGTAGGCGCGGAAATTTTCCTCCAGCAGCGCGTGGTCTTCCTCATAGACCGCGCGAAGCGTCCAATCGGTCTTGTTCGAGAAAGGACATTGCTTCGGATTCAGCTCCAGTTCCTTGACCAGCTTCGCGAGCTCCTTTTCCGTGAGCTTCGGCCGTCCAGCGAGCACCTTGGCCGACTTCTCTTCACGCCAGGCAATCAACACGCATTCCAGCCGCCGAATGACGATGATTGGCAGGATGACGCTCTGATATTCGTAGGACTTGAACTTCCCGCGCAGCCGCTCGGCGGATTTCCAGATGTCGGAAGCGAGGTTGTCGAGCTTGGGTTTGTTGAGAGAGAGGGCCATGAAGGGATGAATCCTACCAGAGGGGGTGGGACATTGGCAGGCAAGATTCTACGATTTTCTCCGACTCTCCGGCCCCTTTACGGCACGTTCCCACGTCAATCGTGCAAATTCTCTTCGCCCTACGCAGTCTGTGTCGATCCGTGCCTCGCCTCCGTGGATTTCGGGCGGAGCATGTAGAGGAAGATGCCGAGAAAACCGAGGGCGCCGACGGTGAGGAAAAGCGTTCCAAGGCCGAGCATTTTTTCGATGCCGAGCCAGGCGCCGGGGATGATCATGAGGACGCCGACCGCATAGTTGAAGAATGCGGCGAGGAGGATTTGGGTCGAGAGGCGGACATCGAGAGGGGCGTCCGCTCCGCGCTCGTCTCCGCGCAGGATCGAGGACGTCTGGTAAAAGAGCGCCACAAGACCCGGCACGCACACGCCGAGGACGACCGCGAGCAGGGTGGCGGCTTCGAGTTGGAACGTCGCATCCTTATTGAGGTGTCGCGTCCAGGCGGCGAATCCGAAAAGCACGAGGCTCACCGGAATCATCCAAAGCGCGCAGTAGAGAATCTTGCTGTCCCAGTCCAGGGATTCCTCCTCGCGGTGCTGCAGGAGCGCCGTGAAGCGGACGAGATAGACCAGCACCCCCACGAGGTAAAGCGCGGCGCAGAAAACAATAAATTCCAAGGGGCCGAACGCGGTCGCCGCGAAAAGCCAGGCTGCGCCAGAGTTCACCAGCACAAAGGCAAACCACGGGGTGTTCGTGCGCTCGACCGTGCTGCCGATGCGAAGCGTCGTCGTGCTCAGCGCCACGCCGAATATCGCGTTCAGGACAGCGCCCGCAATGCAGAGCACCAGCGTGGCCGGGCTCCAATCCGTTCCGGAGAAAAATGCGATGAGCGGGGTTTTGGCGAACGGGATTCCGACGACGATCATGATTCCGAGCCAGAGCAGCGAGGTCGCCAGGAAGGCGGACGCCGGTTCGGGGCGCTCCTCGCGTTTGAACGAGGCCGCGATGTTGACGATGAATGTCACCGCTCCACAGGCCATGAACGTCTGCCCCATCACTCCCTGCGGCATGTCGGGATAGAACGCTGCGGGGAGCAGGATGAGCAGCCCGACAATATGGAACACGAGGTTCAGGACCACCATCTGCGGGCTGTAAATCGGCACGCCGAGCACAATCGGAACCGACCGGTAAACGAGCCCGTAAAATCCCGAGACCGCAAATCCATAGACCGCCAGATACACCCACGCGGAGCTCTCCGGGGAGATCTTCGGACTGGCAAGAAGCGAGGGGTTCAGCGCCATCCATGCCGCAGAAAGGCAGAGGAAGACAAGCGAGGCGATGATAAATGCCAGCGGGCCTTTGACGGCATCCGCCGGGACGTTCGGGTTCGTGGTTTCCATGGTTTTTATCAGGTTGGGTTGGTGGTTTTTCGAAATCCTAGAACAACAATGCCGATCGAGGCGAGCGAACTTAGCGGCATGATGATCGCCGCGATGAGCGGGTTCATCAGGCCGGCGAGCGACGCCGTGACGGCCGCGGCATTGTAGGTGATGGCAAAGGCAAAGACCGCGCGCGTCGTGAGCCCGTGCCGGCGGGACGCATGGAACAATGCGACGAGCCCGCGCAATCCGCTTCCGGGCATGTAGAAATCCGCCTTGTGCTCAAGCAGGCCGGTATCCACCGAGGGAGTCCCCCGGCAGAGGGCGGCATCGAAGGCCAGGCTGTCGTTCGCCCCGTCGCCGATCATCAGCGCATTGCCCGCCCAGCGCGATTTCACGAGGTCCGCCTTGCCTTCAGGCGAGAGACCGCCGAAGGCATGCGCATCATCGAGCCCGAGGTCCGCCGCCATCTTACGGACGCGGCGGGGATCATCTCCGCTGAGGATACAGATCCCGCGCCCGCCGTCGCGCAGCGCTGAAAGTTCCTCCGCAGCCCCCTGGCGGATCTCCTCGCGGAACGAAAACGCGGCCAGTTCGCAGCCGTTGAGCGTGAAGGTGGTCGTCCCGGCGGACGAACCGCCGGCCCATGTGGCGCGGCCCAGTCGCCAGACGCCGTCTGCATTCGTCCATTCAAGCCCGTATCCGGTCACCTCCGCAACATCGCCGTCTCCCCCGACGGGTTCGACGCCGCGCGGAAGCAGGGATTCCCGCAAACACGCAGCCACCGGGTGCAGGCTGGACCGGACGAGGCGCAACAGGATCGACTGCTCGTTCGGAGCGAGCGCTTCCAGCGCGTCCGGATTCGCCAGGGCAAGCGTCTCGAGGGTGATCGTCCCGGTCTTGTCAAAGAGGATGTTGGTGACATGCCGGAGGCGCGCCCAGAGCGAACCTTCCCGGATGTAGATTCCAGAGTTCTGAAGCCTCGCTGCCGCAATGTCGTCGAGCAGCGGCAGCGCGACGCCGATGGCGCACGGGCAGGAGACAACAAGCACCGACACGAGGACCTGGGCGGCATGGATCCAGTCGCCGCCGATCAGCCCCCAGGCCGCAAATCCGCACGCCGCGATCACAATCACAGCAGCCAGATAGAAGGAGATCAGCTTTTGCATGGAGGCATTCCTCCAGGTCATTCCGGACTCAACCTTCATGAGCCCCGCCAGTTGCGAATCCGTCCAGGTCTGGAGGGCTTCCATGCGAAATTCCCCGTCCGAAAGGCTGCGGGCCCCGGCCGGGACGATGCTCCCGCGCACGAACTCGCGCGGGGCGGGTTCGCCGGTAATCCAGTTGAGCGCAAAGAGGGCGCGGTCCCCAAGAAGCCGAGAGCGAACCGGCAGGATCGCCCCCCTGCCCAGCGAGAAGCAATTGCCCGCCACCAGCCCCTCCGCCGGGACCTCCTCGGTCCCGCTGTCGCGCACAAGGCCGACCTTTCCGGGGCTGAGCTTCATCGCGAGCAGGCGGCGGCGGTTGTTCTCCACCGCTCGCTCCTGCATCCACCGCCCGAGCAGCATCAGGAACGTGAAAATCGAGACGAAATCAAAATACGCAAACGAATGGACGTGGTTCACCCAGGCGAGGCAGGAGCCGGAATAGGCGACGATCAGCCCGAGCGAAATCGGCAGGTCGATATGCAGCATGCCGGACTTTATTGCCGTGGCGGCACGCCGGAAAAAATACCCGCCGCCGATCAGGATGCTTGCCGTGGCAATGCCGAGGGAAATGACATCGAAAAGGCGCGAAAGCTCGTCGCCGGGGTTCAGGCCGAGATACCGGGGCAGCGCGAAGAGCATGGCATTCAGCGCCAGTGCACCGCAGAGGCCGAGCTTGCGCGCCAGCGGACGGGTCGACGGCGGGCGGGAATTGTCCGCAGGACCGAGCAGGTAACCAAACTTCCTCACGTCCTCCGCGTAGGCCGCAAGGTCGCATGCGCCTTTTGTCCATTCGACGCGCAGCGTGCCGGTCGTGGAATTCACCCGGCACGAAACCGCGCCGGGATGTTCGAGGAACACCCGCTCCAGCAGCCAGACGCATCCCGCGCAGGAAATTCCCTGGATGTCCATCGTCGCACTGGCGGTCGCGCCCGCCGACGCTTCGGCATTTTCCCGGATCTCCTCGATCCAGGAAAGGTCCCGCTCGTGAAAAACAGAATTCCCCGCGGGCGATTTCCGCTCGCCGTAGTTGTAGAACTCCTCAAACCCCCGCTTGTGGAGAAGGTGGTTCACGAACTGGCATCCGGCGCAGCAGAACTCGCCCCGCTGGGGAGTCGGCCGGAACGGGGTTCCGCAGTGCACACAGATCGCGGAGGAGATCGTGCTCATTGGCAGAGAATGGTTGGATCAGAGGCCCCGCGGTAGAGCAGCAGGCCCACGCTGACGGCAGCCAGGACCCGCCGGGTGCGCTCCAGCGCCAGCGGAGAGAGCCGCGAGCCGATCCGGAAATACTGGCTCTGCAGGGCGAACATCAGCGGGACCGTGCCTGCGGCAAATGAGACCAGCACCGTTGCGCCGGACAGCGCGGATCCCGAAAGCGCAGCGGCAGCGACGATCATATACAGTGGGCCGCACGGGATAAATGGCGTGAGCGCACCGAGGATCGTGGCGCGGACAGGTGCCGTGTCCTGCGAGCCGAGGCACTTCGACATCCAGGCGCCCGCAAGGGGAATCCGCAGGCGCTTGTCGAGGCCGGTGGCAACGACGACAAAGAAAACAACAAACGCCCAGGTGAGCCAGCGGGCTGTGCCGAGGAGGAGGATGTCTGACACCGCGCGCCCGATCCACCCGGCCAGAAGCCCGAGCACGGCATAGGAAATCATGCGCGAGCCATGGTAGAGCGCCGCTGCGGAAAAGCTGCCGGCACCGTTGGATTTCACGCAGGACGCGCACGCGAGCGGCCCGCACATTCCCGCGCAATGCAGGCTGGTGACGAGGCCGGCGACAAGCGCGGCGAGCGGAGCGGCCATCCCGGCGGTCATGGCTTCGCCCTCCTGGCCAGAACAGCCGACTCCTCCTCGGCGGTCAGCCGCTTGCCCGGAACCCCACTGCTCAGCCTGATGGTCGCAACCCAGCCGAGGATCAAAAGCACGAACGCCAGGACCACCAGCAACCATGGCCGCGAGCGAAGGGATGACCAGAGCATATTCATTCGCGGAACGGCCCGAGAAACGGGACGGATCTTGCGGCCTCGGTTTTTCCACCCGGCCCTTTGATGAGCACCTCGACCTCGAACTGGCCGTGGAAATCGGCATCCGGAATCGAGAGGATGAGCGGCTCCTGGATTTCCTCCCCCGCCCCGAGCGTGACGGTTTTATCGTTGCCGCCCGCGACCTCGACGCCCCGGACATTCGAGTGGACCGAAATGGTGTAGGTCTGCGGAGACGCGAGCTTGTTCGCGATGCGCATCAGGAAGTTGTTCCGGACCGTGGTGTCGTCGCGGAAATACGGCGAGCCCTGCATGCGGAGCACGGAGACGATCACGGGTTTGATCTGCTGCGTGGCGAAGAGGAAAACCCCCGCCCCGATCATCATCAGAAAAAAGTATAGGAACAGCCGCGGGCGCAGGAAGCGCGTCGGCTTTCCGGCCAGCGCGTTCATCGAGTCGTGGCGGACCAGCCCCAGTCGCCGGCCCAGTTTCTTCATCACGTCGTCGCAGGCATCCACGCAGGCCGCGCACGAGATACACTCGAGCTGAAGGCCCTGGCGGATGTCGATGCCGGTCGGGCAGACCTGGACGCACCGCCGGCAGTCGATGCAATCGCCGGTGCCCTCGCCGGGCTTGCCGCGCGGTTCTCCGCGGAGTTCGTCGTAGCCGACCACGATCGAGTTGTCGTCGATCAGCACCGACTGCAGACGGCCATACGGGCAGAGGACGATGCAGAACTGCTCGCGGAACCATGCGAAGTTGAAATAGAGGATCCCCGTGAGCGAAACCACAAACAGGAACACGCTCCAGTTTTCCAGCGGCGAGCGGTGGATCATCGTGTAGAGCACCGGAAGCGACACGAAGTAGGAGAGGAACATGTGCGCGATCAGCGCCGAAAGCACGATGTAGATCCCGTGCTTGAGAACGCGCCTGACCAGCTTCCCGGCGGTCCACGGCGCCCTGTCGAGAGTCCTGCGCGCCTGCGCGTCCCCCTCGATCAGCCGCTCGAACCTCCGGAAGACGTGATCGAGAAAGACCGTCTCCGGGCACGCCCACCCGCACCAGATCCGACCGAATATCGCGGTCACAAGAAAAAGCGAGAACCCCATTCCCGTGATCAAAAAAAACAGCAGCCAGAGATCCTGGAACATCAGCGTGATCCCGAAAAGGTGCATCTTTCCATGCATCAAATCCAGGAAGACCGCAGGCTCGCCGTTGATCCTGATGAACGGCAGCATCACGTAGACCGCAATCAGAAAGACCGCCGAAAGCCGCCTCAGTAGCGTGAACCGGCCCTGCACATCGGCCGGCTGCACAAAATACCTCGACCCGTCCTCGTTGATCGTCGTGACCGAATCGATCGTGGGAGCCTTGGGCCTCATGGATGGAGAGGCCTCACGGCGCGGGCTTCTCGATCGTCGGATTTTTGCTGATCACAAAAGCCACGACATCGGCGACACGAGATGCGCCAAGGACCGGCCCCCACGTGGGCATGCCCTTGTCCAGGACGCCTTTCGTGACCGTATTGTAAAGGTCCGTGGGCTTGCCGCCATGGATCCAAGTGGCGTCGGTGAGGTTCGGTCCGATCTTCCCCTTCAGATCGGGACCGTGGCAGACGACGCAGTTGGAGGTGAAGATTTTTTCGCCTGCGGACTTGACCGCAGGGTCGGTGCTCATGGTCCAGAGCTGGATGTCGGTGGGAGCAGCTCCGCTGTTCAGGGCATTCTTCTGAAACTCAACCAGCCGCTGCTCAACCCTCGCGTAGCCCGGCTGCATGTGGTCGGTCCATTGATAATACGCCCAGTATCCCGCCGCGTAGATGATCGCGCCGTAGAGCGTGAAGAGCCACCAGTTGGGAAGCTTTTTGTCGTATTCCTGGATCCCGTCATACGAGTGGTGGCGCAGGTCGCCGTCATCGTTGTGTTCAGTGTTATGGTTCATGACCTTTTTTCCTCCTCAAGCGGCATCCGGGCGAGGTGCCGGACTTTGGCGTCCGAGCAGCGGACCGCGCCGACGACAACGGTGACAAACACGCAGAAGCTCACCGCGAATGCGATGGCGGTCACGAGCGCGCTCCAGTTGGCAAATTCAACCTGGTAGAACATATCAGTTGGCGCTGGCTTGTTTCGGGGCGGCGGGGGCGGAAACAGCCGGAGCAGGCGCGGCTGGCTGGGCGGCCGGCGCGCTGTATCTTCCGAGCTGTTGCAGATACGCGATGACCGCGATGACCTCCTTGTCCGGCGAGATCTTGATTCCGCTCGTCGCGAGATCGGCCGTAATCAGGTTGCCCTGCTCAATGCACGACTGGAGAATTGCATCGGGCGAGCGCGGGGGAAACGGGACCCCGTAGCTGGAGAGAACCCGGATCTTCGATGTGAGCGCCGGAATATCGGTCACCTGCTTGTAGAGCCATGGGTAGTTCGGCATCACGCTGCCGATGGATGTCGAACGGGGATCCATCAAGTGCTGGAAATGCCAGATGTTCGGGTATTTCCCGCCCTCGCGCTCCAGATCGGGGCCGGTGCGCTTTGATCCCCATTGGAACGGAAAGTCGTAGATCGACTCGGTGAGGCGGCCGCTTTTTCCGTAGCGGAGCACATCCCCAACCAGGGAACGGATCATCTGGCTGTGGCAGTTGTAGCAACCTTCGCGGATGTAGATGTCGCGCCCGGCGAGCTCGAGCGGAGTGTAAACCTTCTGGATCGGAGCATCGGTTCCCGCCGTCTGCTTGATGAAAACCGTCGGGAGGATCTGGATCATGCCGCCGGCGACGACAGCGACAAATGTCAGCACGGTGAACGGCAGCCAGCTCTCCAGCAGCTTCTCATACCACTCGTTCCATTTTTTTCCGGAGAGCCCGAGGTGGATCATCGCGACCAGAGCCGTCTCCACCAGCAGGACAAGCGAAACGGCGCTCACCATCCCCTGCGCAAATCCCCAGCCGCAAGCGAAGAGCACCAGCAGGAACGAGTAGATCACCGGCGGATTGAAAAATCCTCCGATCAAGGACAGCCCCTCCTTCGGCGCGATGTCGGGCACCTGCACCTCGATGCTCGCAACAGCCGGTCGGCCGGAGCGGATCGTGCGGAACAGATTGTAGGCCATCAGGATCATCCCCGTGAGGAACAAGCCGCCGCCCAGGATGCGCGTGTGGAGCATCGCGCGTGTCGAGTTGACGACCTCGAGGAAGTTCGGATACGCGAGCACCCCGTCCGGAGTCACTGCGTTAAGCATGAGCCCCTGGGTAATCCCCGAAACCCACATTGAGGCGATGTAGAGCAGTATCCCGACCATGCCGATCCAGAAATGGAGGTCGGCGAGCTTCGTCGAATAGAGCTTGGTGTTCCAGAGCCGCGGGGCGAGCCAGTAGAACATGCCCGCCGCCATGAAGCTGTTCCAGCCAAGCGTGCCGCTGTGGACGTGCCCGATCGTCCAATCGGTGTAGTGCGAAACGGCGTTCACCGAGCGGATCGCCATGAGCGGGCCCTCGAATGTGGACATGCCATAAAATGTCACGCCAGCGGCAAGGAACTTCAGCACCGGATCGGTGCGGAGCTTGTTCCATGCCCCGCGGAGGGTCAGCAGGCCGTTCAGCATGCCGCCCCAGGACGGAGCCCAGAGCATCAGGCTGAAGACCATTCCCAGCGTCTGCAGCCATTCGGGCAGCGCCGTGTTGAGCAGGTGGTGCGGGCCGGCCCAGATGTAGATAAAGACAAGCGACCAGAAGTGGACGACCGAGAGCCGGTAGCTGTAGACCGGCCGCTCGGCCGCCTTCGGCATGTAGTAATACATGATGCCGAGCACCGGCGTCGTCAGGAAAAACGCGACGGCATTGTGCCCATACCACCACTGCACCAGTGCGTCCTGGACACCGCCGAAGATCGGATACGAGTGCAGAAGGCTGGTCGGGATCTGCAGGTGGTTC
The DNA here is from genome assembly GCA_026398275.1 of Verrucomicrobiota bacterium. GTDB lineage: Bacteria > Verrucomicrobiota > Verrucomicrobiia > Chthoniobacterales > Terrimicrobiaceae > QYQL01. The sequence goes on along the minus strand of JAPLTF010000053.1, from coordinate 31,813 downwards.
GTGATGTAGAGCATCGCCACCGTGATGATCGTCGCGATGTAGAACCAGATCGCCACATACAGCGACTTCTCATTCCGGATCGCCAGCGTCCAAAAAAAGTTGACCGCGAAGACCACCCAGATCAGGACGACCGCGATGTTGATCGGCCAGATCAGCTCCGCGTATTCCTTGCCGCGCGAAAACCCGAGCGGCAGGGTGATCGCCGCCGCAACGATGATCAGCTGCCAGCCCCAGAAATGAAGCTGGGACAGGAAATCCGACGCGAGCCGCGCGCGCACAAGCCTCTGCGTCGAATGGTAGATCCCGCAAAAGATCATGTTGCCGACAAATGCAAAAATCGCCGCGTTCGTATGCAGCGGACGCAGGCGGCCGAATGTCAGCCAGGGCGTGTTGAAGTTCAGCACGTGGAACGCGAGCTGCGAAGCGATCAGCACACCGACCAACATCGCCACCACACCCCAGAAAACCGAGGCGATCAGAAACTGCCGGACGACCCCGTCGTTATACTCAATAGTTTTTGTCTTCATGAATCATCTTGTTCTCCGCCGGGCTTCGGCGGATTTTCTTTTTGAAAAGGGAGAAGGCTGTCGCGCAACGGGTCGCCGCCTGAAAAATCATGGTGGTAGATGAACCCCGCCACGAAGAAGAGCGCGAGCATCACGCTCACAAATATCGTGAGATACAAAACGCTCATCTGGAGGGCGGGCAGACCATTTATTTGACCTGAATCTAAAGATCCGCGCCTCCCCCGTCTCCGCATGGTTTTTGATTCTCTGCGCAGATTTTTTGAAACCTCAGTGTTTTCGAGTTGAGCAACCGGTGTCCGGGCGTAGGATTCAGCCGGGCATGAAATCCAGGCTCCCGACACCCCCGCCATCGACAGGCAGCAATCTTTTCCGGCAATTCCAAGCGGCTTTTACGAATATCACGGGGCTGCCGCTGGACGTGTTGTCTCCGGGGGAATACCACATCCCCGACGGGGCCCCGGAGTTTTGCCGGATGATGGGACTCACCAGCCAATCGTGCGACGCCTGCCACGAATCCCACAACCTGCTTCAAGATGCGCCGAATGGCCGCACAAACTCGCGGGAGTGTTTTGCCGGGCTGACCTCCTCATCGGTTCCCGTGCATGTCCGGGGAAAGGTCGTGGCCTACCTGCACACAGGGCACGTCTTTCTCGGTCGCGGCGCAAAAACACACTGGGAGAAGCTGAGGAAGTTTCTCACCAAACAAGGCCTCGACCCGGAGGCCTGCGAACGGGCGCTCATGGCGGTGAAGGTCACCGATCCGAAGCACTACCAGTCCGCGATCGATCTGCTGGAAATCTTTGCCCGGCAGCTCTCCGATTCCCTCCCCCTGCCCGCGACAGCATACCCTGACGTGGAAAAGACCCTGCGCCTGATCCGGGAGGATCTGGAGCACGACTGGACGCTTTCCAAAGCGGCGGCGAAGGCAAAGATGAGCCCCAGCTATTTCAGCGACAGGTTCCGGAAGTCGACCGGCGAGACCTTCACCGCCTGCCTGGCGAGACTTCGGACGGAACGCGCCCGCCGGCTGCTCGAGTCCACCAGGCTCGGAATCGGGGAGGTCGCCTTCGCCTCCGGGTTCCGCTCGATCTCGCAGTTCAACCGGATATTTAAAAAGCTCACCGGCTGCTCCCCGGGGGAATTCCGCGAGGCAAGGAAAGCCGGCCGCGCACCGTGACCGTGGCCTGGACGGCGTTGCGCCGTCAGCGCCCGCGATTTCGGACAATCAGGCGATCGTGTCGTCGAGCGCTGCGAGCAGCATGGCAATTCTCTCCGGCGTTTCGTCTCCCATGTTCGAGATCCGGAACGTCTTTCCTTTGATCTTGCCGTAGCCGCCGTCGATGACGTAGCGATGCTTTTCGCGGAGCCGCTTGATCCATGCGGCCACGTCGACCTCGCGATTGTTTTTCACGCAGGTGAGGGAGATCGAGCGATAGCCCTCGGGGGCGAAAAACTCGAACCCGCGGGCCTTCACCCAATCATGGACATGGGCGTTCAGCGCGGCGTGCCGGGCATACCGGTTCGCGAGGCCTTCGGAAAAGATATCGTCCAGCTTCGAGGTCAGGGCATTGATGAGCGGAATCACGGGCGTGCTCGGCGTCATGTCCTGCTCCTGGTTTTTGGCGAACTCGACAAAGTCGAAATAATACCCGCGGTCGGGGACGGTCGCCGCCCGCGCGAGGGCGCGCTCGGAGACTGCAAAAATCGCCAGCCCGGGCGGCATGGCGAGGGCTTTCTGGCTGCCGGTCAGCAGGACGTCGATCCCGAGCTCGTCCATCGGGATCGGCTCGGTGGAAAACGAGGAGACGCTGTCGACGATGAACTGCACATCGGGGAAGTCCTTGAGCACCGCGGAGATTTCGCGGAGCGGATTCCGGATCCCGCACGATGTCTCGTTGTGGATCAGCGTGAACGAATCAAACTCCCCCGTGGACAGCTTTTCGCGCACCATCTCCGGCAGGATCGCCGATCCCCAGGGCACCTGCAGCGCCTCCGCCTGCTTGCCGCAGCGCTGGCTCACATCAAACCACTTGTCGGAAAATGCCCCGCACATCGCGTTGAGAACTTTTTTCTTGGTCAGGTTGCGGATCGAGCCCTCCATGACCCCCCATGCGGAGGATGTCGAAAGAAAGACCGGACGCTTGGTCCCGAACAGCTCCTGGAGCCGGGGCTGGATCCCTGCATAGAGCTTTTTGAATTCCCCTCCCCGGTGCCCGATCATCGGCGCACACATGGCGCGGAATGTCTTTTCAGATACTTCGATCGGTCCCGGAATATACAGTCTGATGTGCGAGTCTTCTGGCATGGCCCCGGGAGATTACGATGATCCCCGCCGGTTGATCGAAGAAAAAAATTAGTATTTGAATCCACCAATGACCCCGGACAAGAAATGGAAAACCCTCCTGTTGACGCATCCGCGCGAGAAAGCATAAATTCGCAGAACCATGACGACTTACGTTTACGAGAGCATTCCCGCCAAAAAAGGGGAAAAGGTCCGCCATTTCGAGATCAAGCAGAGCATGAAGGACAATGCCCTGACCAAGCACCCGGAAACCGGCGAGGCGATCCGAAGAGTCGTTCTCGGAGGCTACGGGGTTCTCAAGTCCGGCCAGCCTGCGCCACGCGTTCCAGCCCCCTCAAGAGGCGGGCATTGCTGCGGCTCCGCCTGCGGCTGCCACTAACTCCGGCCTCAGAATCTGCCCGCGAATCACGGGCAACCGCGAATAAACTCACAAGAAGTCAGGAAGAAATGGACGCCACAAATGCGGGCCTTTTGTCTCCTCTTGGAAGCATCTGTCATTTGCGAAGATTCGCGTGATTCGCGGGCACCCTCTGCGGTTTTCTGCCTTCTATAGCTGCCGCCAAGCACCTACTCCGTCTCTGCGGTCGCCAGCCATTCGGCGTTGGCTTTCTCGAGTGCATCCGCAACGCCCGCAAGCTGGCGGTTGACCTCCATCGCCAGCGAGGGATTGTCGTAGGTCCCGGGGTTTTCCAGCTTCTCGGTGAGCTCCAATTGCCGGGCTTCGAGCGTTGCGATTTCCGCTTCGAGCTCGGCAACCCGCTTCTCGCGTTCGCGCCGCTCCCGGTTTGCTGCCTGCCTGGCTTCCGACTCTGCGCGCCTTTGGGCACGAACTTCCTTCATTCCGGGCCCGGATGCCACGCGTTCAACCGGAGCCGCCTCCGGCTGGTGGTTTCCCAGCGATGCAATCGTCCCGGCCCGGGCTCCTGAAGCGCGGGACTTGTCGAGGTAGTAGGTATAATCTCCAGCGTAGGGGGTGAGGTGTCCGCGCTGCACATGGATGACCGAAGTCGCGAGCGCCCGGATGAAATGCACGTCGTGGCTCACAAAAACAATCGTGCCCTCATACGGGGCGAGCGCCCGGATCAGTGCATCAATGCTGGGCATGTCCAAGTGGGTCGTCGGCTCGTCGAGCAGCAGGAGATTCGGCGGGTCCAGCAGCAGCTTCACGAGGGCCAGCCTGCTCTTTTCCCCGCCGCTGAGGACGGATACCGATTTGAACACATCCTCCCCGCGGAACAAAAACGCTCCCAGAATATTCCGGGCGGCCTGCTCGGGGACCGGACGCGAAATGCTCTGCACCTCAGCCAATACGGTTTTTTTCAGATCCAGCGCATCCGAGCGGTGCTGGGCGAAGTATCCGATGCTGACATTGTGGCCGGGGGTGCGCTCCCCGGCTTCGAGCGGGAGGTCGCCGGCAAGGATTTTCAACAAGGTGGATTTTCCGGCTCCGTTCGGCCCGACCAGCACGATCCGCTGTCCGCGCTCGACCCGGATGTGGAGATTCTCATAGACCACGTGGTCTCCATACGCCTGCCTGACTCCTTCCAGGCTCATCACCCGCTGGCCGCTTCGGACGGGTTGCGGAAACTTGAAGTGCACCGTCGGCTCGTCGGACTCCGGTGCCTCGATCCGCTCCATCCTCGCAAGCTGCTTCACGCGGTCCTGTGCCTGGGCGGCCTTGCTGGCCTTGGCGCGGAATCTGGTGATGAAATCCTGGAGGTGCTCGATCTCCTTCTGCTGGTTTCTGTAGGCGGAAAGCTGCTGCTCCTCCCGGGCCTTTTTCAGCTCCACGAACGCGTCGTAATTCCCGTGGTAGCGCAGGAGTTTCCGGTGCCGGATCTCGACGATCCCCCGGCAGAGGATGTTGAGAAATTCGCGGTCGTGCGAAATGGTGAGGATCGCGCCCGGATAGCCCAGCAGGTGGTTCTGGAACCACCCCAGCGTTTCGAGATCCAGGTGGTTCGTCGGCTCGTCCAGCAGGAGCAGGTCCGGCTGCTCGACCAGCAGGCGCGCGAGGTGGGCGCGCATCATCCACCCGCCGCTCAGCTCGTTGACCGGACGAAAATAATCCTGCTCGCGGAATGCCAGCCCCGCCAGAATCCGCTTCGCCGCCGCCTCTGCCCGCCCGTCGGCGTCCTCCCCGGCGGCCAGCTCCATCACCGTGCCATCGGTCGATGCCGCGGTCTCCTGCGGCAGATACCCGCAGCGCACCCCGCGCTGGAGGCTGATCGATCCCTCGTCCGGTTCATCCAGCTTCAAAAGCAGGGAAAAGAGCGTCGTCTTGCCGGCCCCGTTTGGCCCGATCAGCCCGATCCGGTCGCCGGAATTGACCTGCAGCGACGCATCCTCAAAAAGGGTGCGGCCGGCAAAGGATTTACTGACACGGGAAATGGTGAGCATCGGAAAAGCGGGACAGAGTCGTGCAGGGAGCGCCCCAGCGGCAAGAAGGGAATGGCCATGAAGCCGGAGAGATTTCCTCACGCAAAGGCGCAGAGCCCGCAAAGAAAAAACGTTCGGGCATTTAATATCGAAATTTCGGAACTGGGTACCAAACCGTGCATTTGCCTATATGCATGGGTCTCGAGCGTCTCCCGGGCACTGTGCTGTGAAAACGTCGGAGGATGGCTGGCGAAGAAAGATGGCAATTCATTTTGAGGGCTTTTCTATTTTGAGGGCATGACGTCTGGATACGGTCCGAGGAACCTTTCGCCGTTGAAGTGGATCATGTGGTCGGGGTCACCGGCAATCCAGACTTCGGATTCCCAGGCGATGTGCGAAACGAAGGTCTGCATGGTGCGGCGGTTCTCGAAGGCGGTGACGAATACGAGGCCGGCTTTGCAGTCGGCGAAGAGGTCTTTGAGTTCCTTGCGGCGCTTGCCGTCCACCGGCCCGGCGCTGGTGACGGCTTCGATGAGCAGGAGCCAGTTCTTGGCGCGGTGGTGGACGATGACATCGGGAATCTTTGCGGCAGAATCCAAGGTGACGCCGAGCGCTGTCAAGGCCGCAGTTTCCAAGTGGACGAACTTGTTTTCGGCGTCCCCGATGTAGAGGACCACGCCGCCGGGCGCGAAGGCGGGGCAGAAGCGTTCGATAATGGCCTTGATGAGCAGGCACCAGCGGTAGCGGGGATGGTAAAAGAATGACCCATCTGGAAATTGCCATCGTTGTGCCCTCACTTCCCGTCGAGGGACTCCCAGCGCATTGGCAAGTTTATCAACTCCCGCTGATGTGGAATGGAAACGCGTGGTGGTCGTTTTGCGGTGCTTTAGGTGGCGCATATATCCTATTTTGGGTTATCCTAAAATCGGATGGAATCTTTGCAAGTGCCAAAATCCATCTTCACACCAGAGCATGCAGTTTTCAGAGACCTGTTGCGAGAACTCCGCATGGAGAAGGGGTTCACCCAAGTTCAACTATCCGAGACCTTGGGCATGCCCCAAAGTTTCGTGAGCAAATACGAAACGGGTGAACGGCGGCTCGATGTGATTGAAGTGCGTGCGATCTGCCAATCCTTGGACTCCACTCTGACAGCGTTCGTGAAGAAGTTTGAAGCGAGACTTGCCGAATCGAAGAAGGGAGGAGGCGCATGACAAACGTTGACTCCGGGAGCGCCACGGCAGGGAAGGCCGCATTACTTTTGGCGTCCAAAGGACTCGGCTACTTGGTCCCCACAGCGAAGCAGAAAAAGAATCTCGTCGTGGCTTTCGCGAAGCGGGATATGATTGTTTATGGAAAAGCGTTCGACGTGGTCCATCTTTCGGAGCCTGTTGATTTAGATTCATTGGCGGAAATTGAAGCCAACCTGCGCAAGGTCGTGGTGTGCGAAATCAAGTCCACAAAGAAGGATGTCACGGCTGACTTCAAGGGCTATTTCTTCGGTCTGACGGCTGCCGAGGTGTTGGTTGCGCAAAGCCTCAAGTCCCAGTTTCGCTTTATTTTCGTCAACACTGTTTCTGGAGCGCATCTGGAACTGCAATTGAACGAGGTTTTTGCGAGAGCACGGGGCATTTACCCGACTTGGAGCATCTCCTTTTGAAGTCGGTCCGCTCTCACAAGACGGCGACGTTCTTCCTTTGACGTGAAGCGTTTCGTGAGGAGATAAATGCCGGAGGGCACGAGCCACGGGCGCGTCTCGTCGTTGTCGAGAATGGCGTTGGGTTTGCGGGATTCGCGCTTGGGCCAGTGAACAGTGCTGCCGTTGAAATGGCATGGATAGAGCAGAGGGACGGCACCGCGTTCGGGTTCCTTGCGCAGAGCTTCCTTGAGGCGGAAGTCCACGACGCGCCCAGTCGAAACGGTCACGCCCAGCGATGCGAGGCTGGAACTGAGACCGCCCAAGGTTTCCTTGGCCGCGGAGTGGCTGGCCGCGGAGGGGATGTGGATGAACTTCTCGGCGTCGTGCGGATGGACGATTTCAGCGAAAGGAAAGACCGTCTCGGTGATGTCGTCGCCATGCTCTCCGCTGCTGCTGGAGATGATCATTTTGTCGGGTTGTTTCCGCCCCTTCACCGCATGGAAGATGATGTTCTCCTGCAGCACGCTGTCACCGCGAAAGGCGGCTTGGCGGGATTCAAAAACATGGAGGCGGCGGAGTTCCAAATGATTCAGGAAGTCCTCGCGAAAAGGCCGGAAGTATGGGCCGTTGCAGAAACTGCGCGGCGTGATGCCGACGAGTTGTCCGCCGGGTGCCAACAGGCGCTGGATAAGTGCAATGAAGCCGGTGTAGAGATTGCTGGTTTCTACGCCGACTGAACGCAAAGCGCGTCGCTCGGCTGAGTCGGCCCCGATTTTCCGGTAAGGCGGATTCGCGATAGCGGCATCAAAGGAGGGCGGGAGCGTGCCGAACAAATCACCTCCGATACGTGCCGACATTTCTTGGATGAAGTCGGCGGAATGGATTGCGAACGTGAAGCGAATGCCCGCATCCGTGCAACGACGCTGGCATTCCTGCATTGTCGCAGAAAGAGCGTCCAAGATTTTCGGGTCCAATTCGTAGAGGGTCACTTCAATGGCGCGCACACCGTCTTTTCTCTCACACAGGCGTGAGATAAAGGCGGCAGTGAGTGAGCCCGCGCCCGCGCCCGCATCCAGCAAGCGCACCGTTTGCGGGAGCGGTCCGAACATTGAAGCCATGAAGTCAGCAACAGGCGTCGCGGTGAGGAATTGTCCAAGTTCCTCCTGACGAGTTCTGGAGTTTTCAATTGCCGCAACTTTCATAGGTTCAGGCTACCAAAATTACGTCCGATTCCGACTGTATTCCTTCGCCATGATGGGGTGAATTGTGCGCGGGAAGTGCTTCGGGGTCAATGCATCCGTGGTTGGCTTGCCCGCAATTTCGGTCGGGAACCGAGGCGGGTTCTTCTCAATCCGAAAAGGCATCCCGGCAGGCTTTTTCGATGCCCGCAATTTCGCGGGCTGTGCGGGAACGCTATGGGCGTCAGGAACCGGAGGATGTCAGCAACCTGCGGATGAGAGCCGGGAGGAAATACCGGACCTGCGTCAGCGGGGGCAGAAGCACTTTGGGGTTCAGCAGCAGTGTCTGGACCAGTTCCTCCTCGGTTTCGATGTCCAGGCTTTCGAAGGAGAGAAGTGCCCCGCCATTGGGCAGATCCCGCTCGACAGTGCAGGGCAGATCCGGGAATCCCTGCACACGAAGCATGACCTTTTCGCCTGCCCTCAGAGGAGGCTGGCAGGAATCCACCAGCGCGGATACCATTGAGAGATTGACCGCAACCCCCCGGGATTCTTCGCCTCCCGGGCCGCTCACCACGCATGGCCTGTCGATCAGAAAGCGCTCCTCCTCGCGGGCATACGGAAGCTCGATGCAGCAAAACATGGCGATCCCGATCGTGGTCAAACTCACGACGGACCAGAGGATGACCGTCACGATCACATCCGGGTCGGAGAGGAGCATGTTTTGTGCGACGTTGCTCGTGGCGATTCCGATGATGGAGACGGCCATGAGCGTGGCCAGGGGGAGCAGTGTCTTCCAATAGAACCGGGAGCCACCCCTCGCCTCGGCCCCTTTGGGTGTGGCCCTCGTGACTTTGGAAAAAAGCGGTTTCCCGAACGGCTTGATGATGCTGAAGATGGCGGTGGGGAGCAGCGAGACCGCCTGGAACAGCCCGATGCCGGCCGAGATCACGGGGATCCATTTCCGCCCGCAAAGCCAGCTCGTGGCCAGGGACACGGTGCAAAACATCACCAGCGGAACGAGGAACATCTGCCTGGAATCCATTTTGGGAACGATGTCCAAACCGAAGAACCACACGGCGGCCGGGACGAGCGCATAAGCGATCGGGCCGATCTGCCCGAGCAGCCAGAAACTTTGCGAAAACAGGATTCGCTGTACGGGGTTGAGGCGGTTCCGGGAAAACGGCCCGTAGCGCGTGAAGAGGATTTGCAGGCTGGCGCGGCACCAGCGCACGCGCTGCTGGAAGAACGCTTCCAGCGACTCGGGCGCCAGCCCCATGCTCAGCTCCTCATCGAGAAAGCGGGTGACCCAGCCCTTGCAGTAAAGCGCGATCGAGGTGATCTGGTCCTCGACATCGCAGCCGGTGACAAACCCGCCGATATCCTCGAGCGCCGCGCGACGGAGGATGCCAGACGTCCCGCAGAAAAATGCGGCGTTCCAGGCATCCCGGCAGGGCTGGATCTCCGTGTAGAACATCAGCTGGTCATCGAAGCCGCCGCGCTGGAGGCCGAGCGTGTTTCTCATCGGGTCCACGTTGTAGCTGTATTGCGGGGTCTGCACCGCGCCCACTTTCGGGTCCTCGAAAAACCCCAGCACCCGCCACAGAAAATGCGGGAACGGGATGAAGTCGGCATCGATGCTGAGGATGAATGGCGCGGAGCTCACGGATAATCCGTGGTTGAGGTTGCCAGCCTTTTTATGGCTGCTGTCCGGACGGTGCACGCAGCGGACCCCGAGCAGGCGGCATTTTTCCGCGAGCCACTCCCGCCGGCCGTCGTCGAGGATCCAGATATTCTTTTTCGGGTAGTCGAGGGCTTTGACCGCATGGATCGTGCGGGAGAGGATCCTCCACTCCTCGTTGTATGTCGTCACAAAGACATCGACCTCCGGCAGCCCGTCCGGGGGAATCGCCCGCAGCTCGGCCGCCTTCCTGTCCGCAAACGGCTTGTTGTCCCTGCGGCGGGCCATGCCCAGAAGAAAAATTCCGTATTCGAAGAACACGATCACCTCGCATCCAAGAAAAACCAGCGAGGCGATCCGGTCGGCCGGAGGGAGATCGGAGAAAAACGGGTAGGTCGAAATCCTCCACCACAGGTAGACGATCGAGGCGGCGAATGTCGCGCCGGCAACCGCCGCGCGCGCGGCGGTTCTCATGGGAGATCCCCACCCCACCGCCAATACCACCACCGCAAGGCACCCCCCGATCAGCGCCACCGGCCAGTCAAAATCCCAGATCATGGATTGTCCGGCATGGCGTGAGGGATCAGAAATGCACCCTGGCCAGGCGTCCGATCTGCGGGGAGTTGCCGAATTGCCGGCGAAGTTCCGCGGAATCCAACCCGATGGTGACCAGCACATCTCCGGGGCCGGATTTGAGCGTGATCGAAGCCCGTCCTGTGGCCTCCCGATTCGCGCCGCCCCCTTGAAACGAACGGACCGTTCCCGGGATTTCCCCGCTGCTCCCCGCAAGCCGAACCTTGACCACCTGCCCGATGGAGATGCTGCTGAACCCCTTCTGGGGAACGGCGGCTTCGACATAGGAGCGGTCCGTGTCGACGATGTCAACCAGCGGAGCCCCCTTGCTGACCTCGACCCCCTCCCCCCCGAAAACAACAGCCACGACCCCGTTGGCCGGGCTCGTGATGTGGCGGTGCCCGTGCTCCTCGATAAACAGCTGCTCGGCCTTGAGCTGGGCCTCGAGCGCCTGCAGGGAAGCCTCCAGTCGCTGGCGCTCGCCGTTGAGCGCGACCAGCTGGATGCGGAGTTCGTCGGAGCGCTGCTCGCTGTAGGCTGATCCGGAGTATCCCTCGCCGAGCAGGATCCCCGATTTGGCGGCGTCGAGCTGATGGCGGAGGCTCTCGCGCTTCGCGGTCGCGCGGGCGAGATCCGTCTCGGCGCGCTGCGCGGAAAAGCGGGCGTCGTCCACCTGCTTGCGGGAGTCCACATTTTTTAATGCGAGGGTTTCCATGCGCTCCAGATCTTTGACTTTTTGCACGTGATCGACCTCTGCTCCCGAGGCCTCGGCTGTGGCCTCGACGAGGTTTTGCTCAAGCCGCCCCGCGTTTGATGCGGTATGTGCGGCGAGCCGCGTCCCCATCTCCCCCACCAATTTGGAAATCTGGTCGATCTGCCCGGCAAGCGTTGCCAGATCGGCCTTCGCCGAGGCGATGTCTGCGGAAAGTTTTGACTCCAGACGCCGGTCGAGACGGTCGTTGCGGACGGTCATCAGGTCCTGCCCCTTGATGCAAGGCTGGCCATCCTGCACAAACGACTCGACGATCACCCCGTCGATCGGGCTCGTGATGTTCAGCAGCGGGGCGCTCACCACGCCGGATACGCTCACGAGGTTGAAAACGTTGGTAAAAAGATACCAGCCGAAAAGGACGACGACGAGCAGGACGCCGCCGATCCGGAAGATCACGCTGCCGCTTTTCACGCTGCGCTGAAGAGGAGCATCTGGTCTTTGTTGACCTCCTCCTCGCCCCGGCGGCTGCGCTCGACCCGGCGGATGTAATAATCCAAAACGGAATCCGGGATCCCGGTGATGCGGGCTTTGGAAAATTCCTCGATCGCCTTGTCCCACTGGCGCTCGCGGTAGTGGAGGACGCCGGTCCAGTAATGGTTGCGGCTGCGCTCGCGCTCGGGCGAGAGGCCGTGCTTGGGGGCAAGAATCTCGTAAAGCTCGACCCGGCGGCGCTCGCCGGCGGATTTCACCACCTCGATCGGGCGGACCTCCAGCGTCTCGGCCGCCGGCTCATAGGTCTCCGGCCCGATCAGGATTTTGCAGCCATAGGTCGCGCACGCGGAGCACAGCCGCCGCGCAAACTCGACCACGGGACCGGCCACGCTGAAGCTGCCCAGCCGCGATCCGCCGTAGGCCGCAGCGATCATCTCTCCGGAGTTGATGCCGATCCGGAAATCCAGCCGCCTCTGCCAGGTGGCGTCGCATTCGCGGTTCAGGTCATCGAGCCGCGCCGCAAGATCCAGCGCCGCACGGCAGGCCTTGGCCGCATGCCTCGGGTCGGAAACCGGGGCGCCGAAGACCACCCGCACGCTCTCGCCGCCGCATTCGTCAAGATACCCGCCCACCTCGACCAGGTAGTCCGAGGCGGTGCGGAGGTAGAGGTTTGTCATCGCCGCATAATTTTCCGGCGTGAGAAGCTCCATCAGCTCCGAGTGGTTGTGGACGGCCACCACCAGCACGGTCCCCTCCTGCAGGGAACCGGGGAAATCCAGGGGAGTATTCGAGTTGACCAGCTCGCTGAACGCCCCGCGCGAAAGCCGCTGCCCGAACAGCCGCTCCATCACCTTTTTCCGCGAGCCGCTGCCGGTGTGCCCGTAGGCGAGCCCGATGAAGAAGCTGGTGAGGATCGCAAAGATCGACGGGAAGGGAGAAAAGTAGACGTTGTAGAGCGCAAGAACCATCGAGCCGGTCAGCAGAAGGATCGCCGCACCGAACGCGACGATCGCCTTCAGAACCGGCCGCGTGATATCAACCGTCGTCCAGGCGGCGGCGAATGCGAGGATGGCGATCAGCGCCACATGGACCCCCTGCTGGGTGACCATGGGCTTCTTCATTTTGTAGGCCTGCAGCGAGACGAGATCGAGCGTGTTCGTCAGCCAGCCGGTGGCATACAGCACAAGCACGACGACGGCCGAGACCGTGCCGATCAAAATAGTGGCTTTTAGATATCTCATGGATTGTCGCGATCGGAGGCCACGACCCACTGGCTCAGGACGCGGTCGGGAGCATCCACCGCACCTGCGGGGATCAGAAACTCCGAGCGTCCGCTGTTGCGGCGGATCAGGCCAAGCCCGAACCTGTCATCTTTAAACAGACTTTCGCACAAGTCACGCACAGGAATGAATTTTATCAGCCCGGGGAACTTCTTTCGCAAGTTTCCAAAACGCCCCCCCCGGGCTCAGGAACCTGTGAAATAAGTAGGAAAAGGCCGTCTGGCGGTGTTGCTCGCTCAGTGACAGCCCGCTGAGGGGATGCGCCTTCGCGAGCGCCTTGCCATCCGGCCTTTTCTACTCTCGCGCGGCTTTTCCTAATGATTTCACAGGTTCTCAGGGATTTCCAGCCTTGGCTTTGGCTTGTTTCTCCAATTGATCCAGACGATCGCTGACCCTGGTGCCGGTCTGAACCTGCGAACGGGCATTATTGAGCTGGCCAAGAAATGCCGTTGCCGCCGCAGGAGAATCCAACTTCTCAGCGCTCTTCTCCAATGGCTCCAGGAGCACCCAATCGGCAAGGTATTTTTCGGCGAGCGGCTTGTATTGGACAGCCCAGTCATCCGGGGAAACCCGGCTCAAAAATGTCTTCAAAAGCGGTCCCGCATCCGAAAATTCCGACTTCGCCTCCCAGTCCCAGATCGCAAAAAACAAAAGCGCGAATGCTTCCTTCCTGGAATCGTAGAGCGAGCGGATGGTCGAGGAGATCGGCTTGTTCTGGCTCACGACCCGGCTGACCTCGACAAAGAAATTGGCAAGCTGCTGGTTCTCCGGCGTTGTGGAAAAGAGCTCTGCCTCGCTCATTTTCTTCAGGCTCGCGAGCGGCGGATTTGCTTCGCCGAGCACCAAGGAGGCGAGTGCCCCGTTCAGGATGGCCCAGTTTTTCTGCGGCTGCGGGAAGTCGGCGCGCGCCGCCAGGCGCAGGAACTCGGTTTTTGCTCCCTCCACGTCGCCCTGCGCAAGCGTCGAAACCCCGGATAACAGCTGCGATTGCGCCTCCTCCTGGCCCTGCAGCCCGGGGCCCTTCTCCATGCCAGTTGCCATCGCGGGAAAAATCTTGTCGCGCATCACATACACGCCGACCCCGGCCAGAAGGACGACCCCCAGGAGGATCAGAGAGATGATCGCTGTGAACTTCCGCGTTTCATCGGTCTCCAAAACAACCCTCTGCTTCGGCTGGAGAGGCTTGCGCGCCCGCTCGAGAAGCTTGTCGCGGGCATAGGTCAGGTGCCCGATCAGCTCCTCGTAGGACTGGTAGCGCTCCTCCGGATTTTTCGCCATCATGCGGTTGATGACGTAGGCCGTCTCGCTCGACACATCCGGCGCAAATGCCTGCAGGCTCACCTGCTGGCTCTTGAGCTGCTTGAGGGCGACCATCGAGGCGGATTCAGCCTCGTAGGGCGGCCGCCCCGCAAGGGCATGAAAGAGCGTTCCGCCAAGGCTGTAGATATCGCTTCGGAAATCCTCGGGCTGGTTGTCGAGCTTCTCCGGGGCGATGTAATACGGGGTCCCCCAGATTTCCCCGCGCACCATCGCTTCCTCGTCCATCACGATCGCCAGACCGAAATCCACCAGCTTGGCCGTGTGCGCATCGGCAAAAAGGATGTTCCCGGGCTTGATGTCGCGATGGATGAGATCCAGTTCGAGCGCAGCTCCTAGTCCCATGGCAATCTGCATTCCCACCTCCAGCACCTGCGCCTCGCCTATCCGCTTCTGGACCGCCATCAACTGGTCGAGAGAGCCTTTTTCGACGAGCTCCATCGCCAGATAAAATTGCCCGTGATCCCGCCCGAAATGAAAAACTTTGACCACGTGCGGATGGTTGATCGCTGCCGTCAGGCGCGCCTCCTTGGCCAGCTTTTCCTGCTCCTCCGCATTGTAGCTGATCTCCTTTTTCAGGATCTTCAGCGCGACATACCGGTTGAGATTATTGTCGAGCGCCTTGAAGACAGCCCCCATCCCGCCCTCGCCGATCTGCTCGATCAGCGTGAAATGGTTGAAATGCTGCCTCGCACGCATCTTGTGCTGGCAGTTCGGGCACGTGACCTCCGTGAACGGCATCACATCCGACATGTCCATGAGGGTCTTGCACGAGGGACACGCCTCAAAAACATTCTCCGCCCCGGATTCCACGGGCATTGCGTTGTCCAATGTCTCTGTGGACTCGGGGATGGGGGAAGATTCGTTTGCCATTATTCTCGGCAGGGGTCAAAACTAGGACTGTGCCGAGAACTACCCTGTTGCCATGAATCCCGCAATGCAAAAGCCCGCATGAATGGCGAAACATGGATCGCGGGGGATGCCGGCAAGGGCGCCCGGCTGGACCGGCACCTGAGCGCGGTGATGCCGGCGTATTCCCGCGTGCGGCTCCAGACGTTCATTCGCGAGGGCTGCGTGCTCGTGAACGGCTTGCCTGCCCGCGCCTCGCAGACCCTCCGGGCCCGGGATGAACTCCGCGTGACGGTTCCCGACGAGGTCGAGCCTTCGGTCGCAAGGGCGCAGGACATCCCGCTGGATATCCTCCATGAGGACGCCTCGTTCCTCGTGCTGAACAAGCCGGCCGGGCTTGTCGTGCATCCCGGCGCGGGAAATGCCGACGGCACCCTGGTCAACGCGCTGCTCTTCCATTGTGCGGGGCTCAGCGTGATCGGCGGCGTCGAGCGGCCGGGCATCGTGCACCGGCTCGACAAGGAAACCAGCGGATGCCTGATCATCGCCAAGACCGACTCCGCCCACCGCTCGATCTCCGGCCAGTTCGCCGACCGGCTCGTCAAAAAAACCTACCTCGCTCTTGTAGATGGGATTCCCCGGATGCCGCATGGAAAGATCGAGGCCGCGATCGGCCGGCATGCCGTCCACCGGCAAAAAATGACGGTCAGCGAGCGCGGACGGGACTCGGTGACCCAATACCGTGTCCTCGCCTCCTCGCTCGGAAAAACTCTCATCCAGTGCCAGCC
Organism: Verrucomicrobiota bacterium; assembly: GCA_026398275.1. Taxonomy (GTDB): domain Bacteria; phylum Verrucomicrobiota; class Verrucomicrobiia; order Chthoniobacterales; family Terrimicrobiaceae; genus QYQL01. The sequence goes on along the minus strand of JAPLTF010000053.1, from coordinate 16,099 downwards.
CCACACCGGACGAACCCACCAGATCCGGGTTCATCTCAAGCACCTCGGCCATCCGATCGTCGGAGATCCGCTCTACGGGCGCCGGGGAGGTCACGCCCGCCATTTTCTCCATGCCTGGAAAATCGCTTTCGCGCATCCGGAGACAGGAAAGCCGCTGGAGTTCTGCGCCCCCCTCCCTGCGGATTTTCCCGATTGGGCGGTCGCCGCCTCGAAGGCCCCGTTGAAAATGGGATCAGGACTGCTCTGAACGCGGGAACGGTTTTCCCTGTAGCGGAACATGGAACATGTTTCGGGTTGAAACCAGTCGCCCTTCGATTTTGAGATCGGGACCAATCTTTTGATACGTCACATCCGCAAGGCGGATCCCCTCCCCGTTTGAGCCGGCTCCCTGCCCCGCAATCGCGGGCACTCCGCCACCGATGAGGATCGGAGCCACATAGAATACCAAGCGATCCACCAACCGCTCATCCATCGCCTCACCGAGCGTCCGCCCCCCGCCTTCGATGAGCACCTTCCCCACCCCTTTGGTCGCGAGGTCTTTCAAGACTTCCCGGAGGGGGACATTTTTATAGACGAGGGTTTTATCCCGGAATTCATCAGTGAAAAGGTGGCTCGCGCGTGGAAATTTCCCGGACCGCGTCCAGACCGCACGCCACGGCTGTGACGCGGATTCCATCCCGCGAATCGTGAGGCGCGGATTGTCTGCGCGGACCGTTTCGCCTCCCACAAGAACCGCCCCGCAGCCGGCCCTCAGATTCATCGCATCCAACCTGGACTCCTCCGAGGTAATCCACCGCCTCCCCGGCGGAGAAGCAATGCAGCCATCGAGGCTCATCCCCGCCTTGGCCACCACAAAGGGAAGCCCGGTCGCAATCCACTTGTTCCAGGCCTCGTTCAGCAGGGCGCACTCGCGTTCCAAGATGCCATGCGTCACAGATACCCCTGCCTTTTTCAATATCCGATCCGCCCGCCCGGCATGCCGGGGATTCGGATCCCGGGCCCCATACACGACGCGCCGGATCCCGGCATCAATGATCGCCTGCGTGCAGGGCGGAGTCCGCCCGTGGGTCGAGCAGGGCTCGAGCGTCACGTAGAGCGTCGCTCCGCGCAGATCGGATTTTTTCTTCGCCCCCCTCATTGCCTCGATCTCGGCGTGCGGACACCCCGCCGCATGGTGCCAGCCTCGCGAGAGGATTTCCCCCTGCCTCACCACGACCGCGCCGACCGCGGGATTCGGGTGCGTCAGTCCCCGCCCCTTCTCCGCCTCAACAAGCGCGGCCTTTAGAAATTTTATGTCCTCGCGAAAATTGCCGCTCACAGGCATGATCATCCACAACCGGATTCATCGTGCAACTTCGCTTCCAAGATAAAGAGCACTTCTTTCACGACACCGCCCAGATGCTCCGGAGCGGGATCCCCCTCCAGCGGGCGTGGGAGCACCTCGCCCGAGGGCGGGAGGATTTTCCATCGTGGACCGCGAGATCCTTGCCGCCGGCGAATCCAGCGGAAGAATGGAGGAGGCTTTCAAGGAGCTGGCCGATTACTACGCCCACCTGACGCGCGGCCGGAATCGCGCGATCGCAGCCTCGCTCTACCCCGTCTTCATTCTTCACCTCGGAGCCCTCCTGCTGTCCATCCCGCCGGCGATCGTCGATGGCAACCTGATGAAGTTTTTCACCGGGGTCGCCCTCTTTCTTGGAACCGCTTATCTGGCCGCAGGGCTCTTCGTTCTCGCCGGTTGGCTTGTTGCCCGGGCGTTCCAATCCAGCACGGCTGCAGACACCTTCATCCGGAAGGTTCCCGCCGTGGGAGGGTTCTTCCGGGATGCAGCGCTCGCCCGCTTCTGCCTCGTCCTCTCCCTCGGCATCCGCTCGGCGGACGGCGTGCTCTCCAGCCTGCGCCGGGCCGGCCGCGCAAGCAAAAGCGCCTCCCTTGATGCGGCTGCGAAGGCTGCGGTCCCGGCCATCCGCGCCGGCACCGGATTCGCCGCTTCCCTGGCCGCCTCGCAGGCCTTTCCCGTAGACCTCGAGCGCGCCTTCCATGTCGCCGAGGCTTCCGGCAGGCTGGATGAGGAAATCACGCGATGGGCGGGCATCTACCGCGAGCGGTTCTTCAAACGCATCGAGTCGCTCACGGAATGGCTCCCCCGGCTCCTCTACCTTCTCGTCGTCGCCCTCGTCGTCTTCCGCATGTTTTCCCTGATCTCCCAGGTCACCGGCGTGTATTCCTCGGTCCTGGATACGTGAGTTACCCTCGCTCCTTGCCGCGAAGCCCCAGCCATGCGGCGACGTAAGTCAGCAGAGTCCAGGCCGTGAGACTTGCGAGTCCGAGAGCCCCGGGCAGCCGATTCTCAAATATCTGCCCGTTCCGCAGGCCGCGATCGCGGTTCAAATTCGAGAATGCCGTCGGATAGTCCACCCTCATCGAACCGGTGATCTTCCTGTCCCAGAAGAGGCTGACATCCATCACCGATTGCGTGGCGGCGCTGGGCATCACGCGCGAGAGGACGTAGGGGCCTGTCTTCATGTCACCGGCGGGAGGGGTGAAGCCGGAGAAAAGAATCTGCGGGATGAGCACGAGTGGAACGAGCATCACCGCCTGGAGAATCGTCCGCGAAAGCGCGGAAATCGCGAGCCCGAGCCCGACGGAGGCAAACGACGTCGCCACCAGCGCGGCCAGTTGCCAGCCGACAGAACCCCCGATCCCGCGGGAACACAGCTGCATCACGCCATAGAGAAGCAGGCTCTGCACAACCGTGATGCGGCCGAGAGTGAGGAACTTGGCCAGAAGGTAGGAGTTCCGCCCGAGCCCGATCAGCCGCTCGCGCCGGAACATCGCGAGTTCCTTCACGATTTCCTGCGCGGCATTTCCGCACCCGAACCAAAGCGTCGAAATCATCGCAAAAAACAGGATGAGCGCGGAATCGCGGGTCACCCATGTCACCATCAGGGCAATCAGCACCGGCTGCCCGAGAACGAGCAGCAGGTTCTTCCAATCCGCACGGAGGATGGCCCATTGGCGGAGGAGGAGGATCGGCAGCGCGGCGGCCCGTTTCGATTTCTGCTGCCGCATGGGCTCCCGGGGCACAGGAGGCGGGAGCGGCGAGGGAGGATCCGCTGGAAACGAATCCAGCTGGTCGTAAATCTGCGTGAGCCGCTCGACCCCAAACGCCGTTCTGGCGGATGCCGGCTCTCCGAAAAACACAAGACGGCCCTCATTCAACACGGCGAGCCGGTCCATCAGGTGCGCATTCTCCATCACATGTGTCGTGCAGACGATCGTGCATCCGCCGGTCGCGAGCAGGCGGAGGGATTCCATGAGCTTGAATTCCGCGAACGGATCGAGCCCGGATGTCGGCTCGTCCAGGAACAGCAGGCGGGGGCGGCCGAGCAGTTCGGCACCGACGCTCACCCGTTTTCTCTGCCCCCCCGAGAGGCTTCCCACACGTGTCCGCGCCCGTTCGGCCAGGCCCAGTTGGGAAAGCGTCCGCGCCACCAGCTTCCGGATCTCAATCGACGGGGCGTCGGCAGGCAACCGCAGCCGGGCGCTGTAAAAGAGCGCCTCCCCGACAGGAAGTTCCAGCGGAACAATGTCGTCCTGCGGCACGTAGCCGAGAAATTCCCGCAGCGATTCGTAGTGGCGGTGGAGATCGACCCCATCCACCAGCACCTGCCCGCTCTGCGCCGGCCGCAGCGCGCAGAGCGCATCGAGCAAAGTGGACTTTCCGGCCCCGCTCGGCCCGATGACGCCGACAAATTGACAGGGCTCAACGCTCAGCGACACGTGATCGAGGATGGTTGTTCCGCCCGCCGATTGAGAAAGCTGCCAGGCCTCGAGCGCGGCACCCGTGGCCTCCGAGGACTCGATGAGACGCGTGCCATCGAAGCGGAACGCGAAGGGGCCTGCCTGAAGGATGTCCCCGAGATAAAGCTCCTCCTTTTGAAAAAGCCGTCCATTCAAATACGACCCCGACCTGCTGCCGGCATCCTCGACAAACCAGTTCCCCACGCCGCCCGAGAGGACCGTGTGCCGGCGCGACACCGAGGGATGCGGCAGGAGCAGATCCGCCTCCTCACCGCGGCCGATGACCATGCCGGCCGACAGAACCACCGGCTCGAGGCCGGAAACCGCGGGAGGCTCCGGCTTCAAGGGAGAACAGCCCACACCTCCACCACCCGGTTCTTGCCGAGGTTTGAGGCATCGAACAATTCCGATCCGCCCATCCCGACCGCATGCACGACATTCATCACGCCGGCCTTTTCCTTCAAGACCTTCACCACCGCCTCGGCCCGCTGCAGCGAGATGGCCAGGTTGGATTTCGGATCGCCCTTTTTATCCGCGTAGCCGAGCACCACGAAAACCACAGTGGGGTCGTCCGAGAATTTTTGAATCTGAGGAAGCGCAACCGCCTTCGCAAGCGCCCCTGCGGATGTGGAGGAAATCGATTTCTCCCCGGACGCAAACGGAATCGTGATCACCTGCCCCATCGCTCGGGCCCGCTCGACCTGGACGTAGAGCTTGTCTTTCTCGGCTTCGCCAAGGTTGGGCATCACGTCGATCCGCTTCAGCACCTCCGCCCGCATCGCCCGGTTCCCGGCATCCTCGGCATCCATGTTGATGGTGGCCGGCGCAGAGACTTCCTCCGCCGCGGGAGCAGCGGGCCTGGTCTCCAGGGAAACGGGAGGGGTGGTGACTGTGGTCCCCGCATAGCCCGGGTCGGGAGTTGGCGTGGCAGCGGGCGGCTTCGGCGCAAATCTCAGCCCCAGCCGGTCACAGCCGGAAAGCCAAATCGCCAGCGCGACAAAAAAATATCCAAGGGTTCGGTTCATAATAAGCGTCCTTCGGGAAGCGGTCAGGATTTTGCCAGGAGTTGGTCAAATGCGATTTTGTTCTCCTTGCAATACTTGCGGAACTCCGCCTCATGCTCCGTCAGCACCTCGCGCATCACGGCCGCATCGTCACTGTAGCCGCCAGAGGTGCTGTCGGGAATGATGTCCACGCCTTTGACAAGATACCGGACCGCAAAGATGGCCTCGGGCAGCGCGGGAAAATCGTCGGACACATAAGCTTCATCCAGGACGTCCTCGATGAAGCGCAGGAGAAACGAGCACTGCTCCCGCAGCAGCGGCTGGCCGGCGGCCTCAAGCGTTTCGGCTTTGAGTTTGTAGGCGGCGAGATGATTGCGAAACGCACCCACCTGCCCCGCTGTGATGGCCTGGCCTCCTTGCACGACGAATTCCGAGAGTGTGGACATGCGGGCGATTAGAAGTCGGCCGGACCTCCGCTTCAAGGGGAATCGCTCTCTTCGGATTTGTCAATTCGGAGACGATCTGCGATATTTCCGACATGAGCCGCCTCTCCCCGCTGCTGCTGGTTCTGGCCTTTGCCCTTTCCGCCGGCGCCTCCGCCCCGATTGTCCGCGAAGCCGGCGCGATCTACCTTTCGGATTTTGGAATCAAACCCCTCAAGCTCAAAGTCCTTGAACCAGCCCCGGTCTACTTCGATACCGCGCAGACCAGATACGCAGGCACGCTCCGGTTCCCACAGATCGTGCTGGCCGAAGGCCTCGATGCCAACGGCCTCATCCGCGTGCGAGGGAATGCCCGCCAGGGAGGAGTCGTCGCATGGATCAGCCCGCAGTTCCTGGAGCCCCTCCCTGCGAAATTCGCCGAAAACCTCCGCAAGAGCGAAGCCCGGAGAAATCAGGTCGAGGCCCTCGTCGCCAAAAATGAAGTCGCCATCGGGATGACCCCCGAGGAAGTCGGACGCAGCCTCGGAAAACCGCAGAAAAAATCCAACCGGGCGGACAAGACCGGAACCCAGCAGGTTTGGGAATACATCAAATATCAACTCGTCCCCCAGACCGCCTACACCCCGGTCAACAACCAGACCGTCATCACCTACCAGAGCACCACAAATTGTCCCGGCGGAACCCTCGTTCAGAACAGCCAGGGACTCGCCGCCAACACCATCTACGTCAAAGTCCCCGTCGGCACCCTCACGGTCACATTCAAGGACAACATCGTCGAATCCCTCGATCAATCCGAAGGAACCACCACCGGCGGACAAGTATCAGTTGTCATCCCCCCGCTGAATGTGTATTGGTAGAGCTCTTCAAACGGCGGGGTAGCCAAGTGGTAAGGCACGGCTCTGCAAAAGCTGTATTCGTCGGTTCGATTCCGACCCTCGCCTCATTTTCTTACAAACAACATATTATCAGCATGTTGCAGTGAATTTAAATCGGCTGACTGCTAAAAATCCAAGCCAAAACTGCTAAATTTCGGCCTGATTGTCAGGGACGTTTTGGGACGTTTGAAGACGTCGTTTTTTTGTTCTGCGGGGCAGTGATTTCCCTCAACCGCGTTTCGGATATTCCGTTGGTTTGAGAGCCCCACCGGCAAAAAGAAAAGTGGCCCAGACACCGTCTCCGGTATCCGAGTCACTTCCCCTCCGGGACCGCCCGGATTATTTCTTGCGGACCACTTCCTCGATTACGGCGGCTGCGGCTTGCAGCGCGAGGGCCACGATTTTGGCTGGGTTCATGATCATCACCTCCTCTCTCTGATCGGTTGAGTGTTGAACGGTGACGGGGAAAACTCCCCGCCGTTGAACGGAAGAGGCGAAAAGCACGCTTCCAATGGATTATACCAAGATTCCCCGTGAAAATCGGCCGGGGTGACGGATTTTTGCGGCTGGCTACCCCCCTCCCCAGAAACCCCGGTATTTCCGGTATGATTCCATGAAGGCAACGGCTTCGCTGCCCGCGTCCTCGAAAGATAAGCAACATGGCACGATCCGCACACTACTCGCCCCTCATCCGGGCAATTCCCTACAGGGACCGGCTCGTGAAACTCCTCAACCTGCTCGCCAGCGGCCAGCAGACAGGAATCCAATGGGTCGCCACGATCAGCGGGCAGGAACCCAAACGCCGAGTCTATGACCAGCTCCGCAAAGACAACGCGGAGGGAGTTGTATTCAAGCAGATCGGCGCACCGCATTCGCCAGGTCGCCCAAACTCCGGCAGCAGTCAGTTCAAGTTCAAGTTCGTCGAGACCGCGTCTGTGGCCATCAGTGCGATCAATGCCAAGCGCAGTGTCCAGATGGCCGTATGGGAAAACGCAAAACTCGTTCCATGCGGCAACGTCACCATCCCGGCAGATCAACCAATCCCGCAAGTCGGGGATACGGCGGAGGTCAGGTATCTGTATGCCCACCTTGCCAGCGGCAGTCTGTTCCAGCCGGTTTATCTGGGGGTGCGGGACGACATCATGTGTGTCGAATGCAGCCGGGCTCAGCTCAAGTTCCGCAGGGAGCCTGAGGAGGTGGCAGCGTGAAAACCCCGCTCATCAATCGAGCCCAAGTGAAGCAGTTCGCGCTGGAGATTGCCGGAAAGAGAGCCCACAGGTTCACGCGGGTCGGTAACGACTTCTTCCTCAGGTGCGAAGCGCACACGAAGGAGTTCCGCCCCCGCACAGCATGGTCCCTCTTCAACGCCTTCACGGAAGCGTTCAAGGAGATCAACCCGCACACCGCCATCGCCAGAGGAGAAGCCCTTCATGGACTCTTCGATGGAGCAGTGGCGTTGGCGTCATGAGCCAGAAAAGCCCATGGGGCGAACAATACCCCCGCATCCGCTCCATCCGCCTGAACCGCTGGGAACGTCCACTGCGGGCCACCGTCTGGACGAAACATGGCCTGGTCAAGGTGGTGTGGAAGGATGTGGCTGGCGGGCGATGCTGGTTCTCAAGCGGCACCGGGGATGCCAAGCGGGAGGCCGTTCCCGCCATCGAGCATATCGAGCAGATGTGCATGACCATGCACTGAACCGTGTGTGGTCGGAGAAACCTGCCTGCTTGCCGGGGTGGGTTTCTTTTAGCTGTCAGCTTCACCTCCTCGGTCGAAGCCAAGGCGGGAGACAATCTCATGAGTGTCGGGTTTTCACATTCCGGCCAATCGGGATGCGACGGCTTGGACACTCTCATCGATTGTCCATTCCAGGCCGCATTCCACGGCAAGTTGCGCGTAGGGTTGTTCCCATGATTCGGGCGGTTCTGGAAACACGATTGGAACTGCATGAGTGCCGCGCTGCTCGAACGTCATCTGTATCGCCTCCTTTAGCTTCGGGCTTTCCAGCATCCCCATTTTCACGAGCAGCGCCATGTCCACCAGATCTTTCACCCGGCTGTTCGGCCTTTCGCGCTGGCGTGTGTAGGCGTGAAGTTTCTCGGCGAACTGTTGCTCCCGCGAAATGGCGATGCACGCGACGGACGGGATGCCTGCAAATTCCAGCCAATCGCGTCCTCGGACAATTTCCGTGGGCCGGACAATGGCATCACCGATCCCGACATCGAGATGGAATTTCGTGAAGACCCGCCCGGCCAGCGATGCGGTGACAGGGTATCGGGAACCTCCTTCAGGAGCGCCTTCCAAATCCATTTGGGGAAGGCCGATAGCGAACGTAAAATAGTCACCCATGTCCGTCGCCGCCCTGTCTTGAAGGCGTTCCAGAACGTCGCCTTTCTCCTCAACTTCTCCGGGCAATGACAGGTCAATATCCTTCGTCGTGCGGGCGGATCGCAACCGGAGTTCCATGGCGTAACCTCCCTTGAGCAGCCATGGTGTGTTTGGTTCCGAAAACAAGCGCGCCAGCAGTCTGTCAAACGACACCTGTCGCCTCATGCGTTGGAGATCGATGCCCTCGGCTTGTGCAAGGGATTTCAGCCGCGCTTCCAATGCGATCCGGAATGCGGTGGCTGTCGCGTAGCGGTGTGCCGGTTTCATCGCTTCCCCGTTCTGTTGCTCGTGAGCCAGGCCGGCAGCTTGTCACTGTGCGTTTCCCTTGCTGTGATCAACCCGCGATTTCTCGCCTCGTCGAAAGCTTGTTTCAGAAGATCTGAGGAAAGTCCCCCAGCAGCGACCAGATCAAGAATCGTCCGCGTCGGGCGGGTGACACGAAAACCTTCTCTCTCCTCCACATCAGCCGGTGCAAGGTCGGCGCGGTGCAGGACAAGAATCGCAGGAATCTCCGCTCCCCTGCGGAACTTTGCCGGAACCGTCATGTGCAGTTTGGGCGGCATGTTGTCCGAGAGGTCAAAGATCCGGAGCGCCGTCTCGTGTGAATAGACCCCCTGCGGCACGTCGTCCCGGCCCCGCGACCAAAGCGACCAAAGAATGAGATCGGAATCTGGAGGAAGCGGATACTGTTTGAGGCGGTAGATGCCTCGATACTCGCGCGTCCATTTTCCCGAGCGGACATGGTAGGCGTGATTGGTCCGGTCAAACCCAGCCGCCTCCGCCTGTTTCGCAGTAAAAAAGCCCCCTTGAGCTTCCGCAACCGCGAATAGCCCGGCCTGGCTTTCTTGGAATGACCGCTTCATCAGCTAGACGTGTATCCGCATGGATGGCACAGATCAACATAAATAGCGTATTATCTACGCTATTTATGCAGCCTCAAGATCAAGGGCGACCTGATCCCGAAAGCCGCTGCCGAGGAGATCATCGGCGAACTCCAAGCCCTGTTCGCCCGCCACAACGCCGGGGCCGCACTGAGTGCCAAAGCAGTGTTCAAGCCGACCAAGGAATTCCACACCGCACGGAACCGATACAATTTTGAATTGGGAATGCTGAATTATGAATTCAATCAGCTTTCAGATTTCCAGTTTCAGCATTTTCTTCCCGTGGTGCCGGTCGCGGCGAGCGTGAAGACGAAGCTTGGACGCGGAGGGACGGGGGAGGAGTGAGGTGAGTGATCTGGGTTACCACCCTCGCTATTGAGTTCGCACAAGCTCGATCTCCTCCGAAAACAAAACCTCCGTCCACTCCTGCTGGCGGTGGAAGGAGAGTTCCGCGTGGGGCGAGGTCGAGGAGAGGACTGGAGGTTCCCCGGCTGACGTGTAGTCATACCGGCTGAACGAAGCCAGCCACTTCCGGCCCTTAAGCGACATTCCGACAGGCAGAAATGCAGAGCTGGGTACGGAAACGCAGATAAACCATGTCTGGCCTTCCGACCACTGCGCGAAGTCGAAGATTGGCTCGTAAACCTTCAGTTCATCGAGGGATACTTCCTTCTTTCCGACCCGTCGAATGGTCGCCGTATCGGGCCATAAAAGTTGGAGTCGCTTTCCGTTCGGCGCGACATGGAACTCGGCGTAGCTCTCGCCCATCGAGTCGCGCAAAATGTCAATGAGCAAGGCCTGACACCTTTGGCGCGGGCCGTGACACCTTTGGTGCGAGCGGGCCTTTCACAAGCCTGATATGGCTTCCCCGCTGCCGGTCAACCATGAAGCCCATCCGCTGCAATGCCCGGACAATCTCCGGGCCGCTCAGGTCACGGGGCAGCTTCACGCGAAGGCAAGGGCCGGGTCTTCCGTGAAGTGAAGCCGCACACGGGCCGGAACCTCGCCTTCGTCAAAATGGCAGAGCACCGCATCCCGGATCATCGCTTGCAAGGAAGCCAGGTCTTTCCCTTGCGTGGAAATCCCGCCGCCGCACGGATCATCCCATGAAGCCGAAAAGCCGTCCGCCTCATCCGCCGACACCGTGAAAACGATTTCCTTCATCGCCCGGTAATGTCGCAGAGATTCCCCGATGCCGCAAGCCGGAAGAGGCGGGCCAGCGGGATACTGCTTGGCGAAACGCTTGTGAAACGCTTGGGGGATTCCATCCGTCGGTGTCTCGCATCCATTTCCGCCGGAGCCCCTCCAATAGGATCAGTTTCGGATCGTGCCTATTGGGAGGTAATGCCATAACTGGCCGAACCCAACGTATACGATGACCACTGCCGAGTCATTCTCTTCAAAGTTCAGCGAGCCCAAAGGTTTTCACGTCATGACGAAGCCGATGGGGCCGATCTGCAATCTGGACTGCAAATACTGCTTTTATCTGGAGAAAGAAAAGCTCTTTCCTGCCGGACACAATTTTAAAATGACCGACGAGGTTCTGGAGAGCTACATCCGGCAATACATCGGCGGCCAGGAGGCTCCCGTGGTCAGCTTCGCCTGGCAGGGTGGCGAACCGACGCTCTTGGGCGTGAAGTTTTTCCGCAAGGTGGTGGAGCTGCAGGCCCGCCATGCCAACGGGAAAAGCATCCACAATGCGCTCCAGACCAACGGCACACTGCTCGACGACGAGTGGTGCGCCTTTTTCAAGGAGAACGACTTCCTGATCGGCCTGAGCATCGACGGCCCCGCGCGGCTGCACAATGCCTGCCGGGTGGATAAAAAGGGCGGTTCGACCTACGACGAGGTGCTCGCGGGACTGCGCCTCCTGAAAAAGCACGGCGTCGAGTTCAACACGCTCACGGTGGTGAACCGAAAAAACGTCCGGCACGCATTGGAGGTTTATCGGTTCCTGCGCGACATCGGCTCCGGGTTCATCCAGTTCATCCCGCTGGTCGAACGGCTTCCCGACAAGGATGCGAAGGCGCTTGGACTCGATCTGGCCTTGCCTCCCAGGCTGGGGCAGGACGAGGAAGTTTTCCGGCGGGTCACCGAGTGGAGCGTGCCAGCGAAGGAATACGGGGAATTTCTCTGCACGATATTTGACGAGTGGATCCAGCGGGACGTCGGCCGGGTGTTTGTCCAGATTTTCGATGTGGCCCTCGGAAACTGGAGCGGCCATGGCGGGGGATTGTGCGTATTCAACCCAACCTGCGGGACCGCCCTGGCCATGGAGCACAATGGCGACGTCTATTCCTGCGACCATTACGTTTATCCGGACTACCACTTGGGCAACATCATGAATGCGTCCTTAGGAGACATGGCGGGCTCAGCATTTCAGAGCCGATTCGGTCAGGGCAAGTCCGATATGCTCCCGAAGTATTGCCGGGAATGTGACGTGCGCTTCGCCTGCCACGGCGAGTGTCCGAAACACCGTTTCATTCGCACCCCGGACGGAGAACCGGGCCTGAATTACCTATGTATGGCTTACAAGCAATTTTTCCGACATGTGGACCCGTATATGAAAGAAATGACCGGGAGGCTTCGTAACGGACGCGCGCCCGCAGAAATCATGGCACTTGTCCGCATGAGGAAAGCCGGCATTTCCTGATACTTAAACGGGAAATGTTGATTGGCGGATTCCGCTCTGAGATTCATCACCGCCTTCGCGTCCGAGCTTCGTCTTCACACTCGCCGCGACCGGCACCACGGGTAGAAAAAGCGGAAACTGGAAGGCTGAAAGCTGATTGAATTCAAAATTCAGCCTTCCCAATTCAACATTTTCGATGGCGGGCGGTGTGGAATTCCTTGGAGGGCTTGAACACTGCCTTGGCACTCTGGCAGCCCCGGCGTTGTGGCGGGTGAACAGGGCTTGGAGTTCACCGATGATTTCTTCCGAGGCGGCTTCCGGGATCAGGTCACCTTTGATCTTGAGCTCGAACGATTGCTTGAAGAACGCGTCACCGACGCATTTACCTGAGTTTTTGGCAGACAGTTTGATGGAGGCTTTGCGCCCCCAATCCCCCGCACTGCTCGCCGCAGGGGCGTTCGGGGGGAACTTTCTTTTACGCCATTTGTTATGAACGCGTCTTTGGGAGACGCGGCGGTGGTGTTTTTGTTATGTCGCGGTGTTTTTGTTATTGACTCTTCCGGCCTCATAGCAGGGAGGAACAGGGGCAATCCGTGATTGCGTGAACGCCGGGTTGCTGTCTGACCGAGTTTTCATAACGTATCCCTCCATATTCGCCACTGTTCGTAGGTGTGTGGCACCAGACCCGAGGGAGCGCTACATCGAGACCACCGCCGCCTTCAACATCTCCAACATCGAGTTCATCACCTCGTCGCGGATCCAGACCGCGCCCCCCTTCAAACGTAGCATCGCGCCATTTGAAATCCACGGCCTCGGCCTGCCGAAGGACATCGCCGCGAAGATCCTCCATCAAAACGCAGTGCGCCTCCTGGGCCTTTAAAAACTGCACGCCCGCACTCGCACTTTTCATCAGACAGCATGAGGCCGCAGATGATGAAACCACACACCACCAGTGGCAGCCCGGCAGCAATGAGTTCGCGCGAGCGCATCCGGACATCGCTGGCTCACCGGCAGCCCGATCGTGCGCCGAAGGGCAGAAAATACTAAAAGTCCTGCAGGGTCGCTTCAGCGCCCTACTTCAGACACTTGTTCCACTCGGCGATCCGGGCCTTCTGGGCCTCGAAGAGGGCGTCTGTGGAGTCGAGGACTTCGATTTTTACAATCTTGTCGCCCCCCGCGATGGAGTTCACCACGTCCTGGCCCTTGGTGACCTCGCCGAAGACGGTGTGCTTGCCGTCGAGGTGCGGGGTCGGAAGGTGGGTGATGAAGAACTGGCTGCCGTTCGTGCCGGGGCCGGCGTTGGCCATCGAGAAGATGCCCGCCTTGTCGTGCTTGAGGCCGGTTTTGACCTCGTCCTCGAACTTGTATCCGGGGCCGCCCATTCCGGTGCCGGTCGGGTCGCCGCCCTGGATCATGAAATTCGGGATCACGCGATGAAACGTGAGGCCGTCGTAGTAGCCGTGCTTGGCGAGGTTGAGGTAGTTGGCAACGGTGATGGGGGCCTTCGAGGCGAACAGCGTGCCTTCGATGTCTCCCTTGTTGGTTTTTACAATGATGCGGATGTCGTCCATGGAGAGTGCGTTCGTCGCGGAGAACACGGCAAATGTCAAACTCAGAAGTAAAAGTGTGGTTTTCATCGGCGGAAAATGTGGCAGCATTCCGGGCATGGCGCAACCCACAGTTAAAATCGGCGTCGTGCAGAATGCCTGCACGGCGGATATCGCCGCGAACACCGCGGCCTCCGAGCGCGGTCTCCGCGAGGCCGCATCCCGCGGTGCGAACATCGTCTGCTTTCAGGAACTCTTCCGCTCGCAGTATTTCTGCCAGGTCGAGGATCACAAGTATTTCGATCTCGCCGAGGAGATCCCCGGCGCAGGCACGGAGCGGTTGCAGGTGCTCTCAAAGGAACTCGGCGTCGTGATCATCGCCTCACTGTTCGAGCGCCGCGCGCCCGGGCTTTATCACAACACGGCTGCCATCATCGACGCCGACGGGGAGCTCCTCGGAAAATACCGCAAGATGCACATCCCGGATGATCCGCTCTTCTACGAGAAATTCTATTTCACTCCCGGCGACCTCGGATTCCGGGCCTGGCAGACGAAGTTCGGCAAGCTCGGCGTCTGCATCTGCTGGGACCAATGGTATCCGGAAGCCGCCCGCCTCACCGCGCTCCAGGGCGCGCAGATCCTTTTTTACCCGACCGCGATCGGCTGGCACCCGAAGGAGAAAGCAAAATACGGTGCCCGACAGCATTCCTCGTGGGAGACCGTCCAGCGCGGCCACGCGATTGCGAACGGATGCTACGTCGTCGTCCCCAACCGGATCGGCCACGAGGCGCCGGACGGAGGCGACGGCATCGAGTTCTGGGGGCAGAGCTTCGTATGCGATCCCGCGGGGCAGATCCTCGCGAAGGCCTCCGTGGACCGCGAGGAGGTCCTCGTCGTCGAGGCCGACCTCGACTCCGTGGACACCCAGCGCACGCACTGGCCGTTCCTGCGCGACCGCCGGATCGACGCCTACGGCGACATCACCAGGCGGTTCATCGACTGAAGAATACGTCCCACAGGTTTGACATATTGTGGGACGGCTTGTAGCCTGAATCGCAACCAATAATCACCCATGGCCGAAGGAATCAACGTCAGATTTGCAGGAGCCCTGCAGCAATTCATTCAAGAGCGGTCCCGTGCCAGCGGGCTCTACGGCTCGGCCAGCGAATACATCCGCGATCTGGTTCGACGGGACTATGAACGTGAGGAGAAGCGCAAATGGAGCTGGCTGCGCGACGAACTGAAAGCGGGCGCTGAGGCAGACGAAAAGCAGTTTACCCCACTGGATGCGGAGACCGTCCTCCGGAAAGCCAAAGCCCGCCGGGCATCCCATGCCCGCTAAAATCCACGCGGCCGCCGAGTCGCGGCTGATCGAAATCTGGAACTACACGCTGGAAAAGTGGGGAGAAAAAAAGGCGGATGCTTATGTCCGGAGGCTGGTCGCAGCGATCCATTCGCTCGGTGACACCCGGCACCTCTGGCGGAGGGTTCCCGACAAGACTCTTGCAGGAATCTGGTTCGCCCGGCATGAACACCATTACATATTTTTCCGGGAACTTTCCCGTGGGACGGTGGGTATCATCACCGTTCTCCATGAAAGCATGGATCTGCCTGCAAGGATCAAGGACGATGAAAACACAGATTGAGGATTTGAGGGATTTATCCGACCCGCCGGATGCCGACGCGGTTGTCGTCATCGACGTGCTGCGGGCGTTCAGCACGGCGGCGGTCGCGCTCGACCGCGGGGCCGCAGAGATTTATCCCGTGCTCGATGTCGCGGAAGCGTTCGAGCGCCGCGCGCGCGAGCCGGATCTCGTCCTGATGGGCGAGACCGACTGCCGGCCGATCCCGGGCTTCGACTTGGGAAATTCTCCGGTCGATGCTGCGGCATTTCCGTTCTCCGGCCGACGCGCCGTCCAGCGCACGACGGCGGGAACCCGTGGCCTCGTCACCTGCTCGGCAGCGCCGTCACTTTGGGCTGCGAGCTTTCTCGTGGCATCAGCGACAGTTGCCGCATTGAAGACCTCCGGCGCAAAAAGCGTCGCCTTCATCATCACCGGCACGGTCCACTACGGCCACGCGGACGAGGATGTCGCCTGCGCGGAGTGGATGACTGAACTTCTTCGCGGAAACCGTCCGCCGGTGGAACCCTTTCTCGACCGAGTCCGCGAGTCCGTGGCGGCCGCCACATTCATGGATCCCGCCAGCCCGCTCCACGCGCCAGCCGATGTGGACTTCTGCGCACGGGCGGATGTTTTTGATTTCGCGCTCAAGGTCGAGTCCGCCCCCGGGTCCCTTGCTCTTCGCAAGTGCGCGAACTGATACCGTTTTCCCGTTGGAACAGGTCGAATTGATGACCACCTGCGGTCGGTCCGGAGGCCCGACCCTGCTATGAAGCCGAATCGGTCAACAAAAAAAAGAGGGCCTGCGACGCGTTGAGGTAACGAGTCGTTGCGGTTTCAGGCGCGAAGCGCCATTTCTTGAGTTCCCCCCGAACGCCTGCCGCGGCGAGCGGTGCGGGGTTT
>JAPLTF010000113.1 GCA_026398275.1 Verrucomicrobiota bacterium | reverse complement strand
CGCTCCATCTGTTGGAAGGCGGCAAGTTGCTGAAGAAGGTTTTTTTCTGTGTTCACGGAAAAAAGATATACTAAAGTATATCTCTTGAACACAAAAAAAGACGGAATTCAAAATGCATGAAGAAATTTGTCCTGCACCCCCGGCCGGCAAGCGTTGAGAATACGTTGAAGCTGCAACGCGATGGCTTCCACTTCTGGCAGGAGTTCTTCTTCTGCCAGAAAATCCTGGGAGTCTCCCTTTCCGCTTTCTATTGTCTACCAATCAGCTTACCCTACAGTTATGACGGCTATTGAAACAAAAGCCTACTTTGAAGAAAATGGAACACTCAGGCTCGCCGATCCTGTATTTCCATCTGTTATCGGCGCTGTTCGGATCATCGTTCTGTTCGATGAAAAGCCGCAGCCTCTTGAACAATGGGCTCCCAATTTTCTCGCCGACTCCTACGGGAGTTGTTCCGACTCGCCACTTGAGTGCGTGGAAGAACTCGCTTTCGATAAAAATCGAATCGATTTGGAATGAAGTATCTTCTGGATACCAATGCGGTTTCCACCTTTCTCAACGGTCGGTCGAAGGCATTGTGCAATCGAATCGCTTCCGCCGCACCGGGGGATTTTGCGATGTGTTCAGTGGTTTGGGCTGAACTCTACTTCGGCGCAAAGAAAAGCCAGCATCCTGAGAAAACCATTGAACGGGTCATTTCCTTCGCTTCAGCGTTTCCGTGTTTGAGTTTCGATCAGACCTCAGCCCGCCACTACGGCGAGATCCGTGCAGACCTTGAAAAAATTGGCAACCCGATTGGGCCGAACGACCTCATGATAGCAGCCATCGCACGAAGTCATGGTTTGATTGTCATCACCAACAACACCCGGGAATTTGAAAGAGTCCCCTTCCTGCAATGGGAGGACTGGACAGTTGCTGAAACAAGCTGCCCGTCATCGGTCTGAAGGTGCTCGCCCCTCGCCCCTCGCCCCTCGCCCCTCGTCTGGTTTCCCCTTTCACGCTTCAGCCTTCACGTTTCAGCCTTCCACTTTCCGCTTTTTCTTCCGCCCCAACCAAGAACCAAGAACCAAGAACTGGTTTCCCCCCCTTCAGGCTTCCGCTTTCCGCTTTTTCTTCCGCCATCCGCCATCATTCCTTCGCCGTTTTCAGTCTCCAATGAACCGCCCGTAAACTTCGCCTTTTCACTTTCCCCCTCACGCTTCCGGCCTCACCCTTCGAATGCTTCCCTTCTTTCCGAATGACCAATGAATGCCCGACCCATGTTCCCTGGAAACTTGACATCGGCAGTCAATCAGGCCAAGTTGGCCATATGATAACCTCCACCATTTCCGACACCAAAAACCGCTTGAGCGAGCTGTTGGTTCGAGTGCAATCCGGGGAAACATTGATCATTGTTGACAGGAAGACTCCGGTTGCGCGGGTGGAGCGGATTCGTGGAGTTGCGGACAACCCACACATTTTACCCGCGATGAGAAAGTGGAATCCGGCAATCATCCTCGACCTGCCGATCTTGGCTGCCCCGAAAGGTTCGCCCAGCCTTGTGGCTGCGGTTGACGAAGAGAGAGAAGACGGCTGGTGAATTTCTGGGATACCTCGGCAATCGTTCCGCTGCTGATTCGGGAAGCGGACACCCCCGCGCGCGAAGCCCAGCTCAAGAAGGTTGCCGGAATCATCGTTTGGTGGGCGACAAGGGTGGAATGTGTTTCAGCTCTCTGCCGCCGTGAGCGGGAATGCCCTCTTTCCCCCGAAGCGGTTCAAGCCGCAATGGCCCGGCTGGGCGCTCTCGACCGGCAGTGGCTCGTCGTTTCTCCATCACAAGCCATCCTTTCTCGTGCCGAGAGATTATTGAAGATTCATCCTCTCCGGGCGGCAGATTCCCTGCAACTTGCTGCCGCCCTGCTCGCCACACGGGAGGAACCGGAAAATAGCACATTCCACACTGCCGACGCCCGACTCGCGCTCGCCGCAGGAAAAGAAGGCTTCGCAGTTCTTTGATGCCTTCGCCGACTCTCGTCTGATTCCCGCTCTCCGCTCCCAGTGACCAGTGGGGCCATTCCTCCCAATAAATGGACTGCCTGGAAATTTCATGCTACGTATATCATGCATGACATCTACTTATTCCATCACCGAGGCGCAGGCGAATTTTCCCGCCCTTGTTCGGGCATCCCGGGACCGGCCGATCACGATCACGCGAAGGGATGAGGTCGTGGGTTACCTGCTGTCCCCTGAACGCATGGAGGCCATCGTTGAATCGATGGAGATCCTCGCAAATCCGAGAGCCATGCGCGCCATTCGGGACTACGAAAAGGGCGTCACAAATTTTCACCCTCTCTCCGCTCTCGACGCGTGACAGGGGTCAACCTTTCCGCGCAGGTTATTGAGTTCTTGGGGCAACTGGCCCCGGAACCCAGAAAAACGCTTCGGATCGCGTTGCGCCGGCTCGAACAGGAAAAGGGCGACATCAAGTCACTCGAAGGGAAGCTGGCGGGGTATCAGCGACTGCGGTCCGGTTCCCACCGTGTGATTTTTGCCCGTAAGGTCCGCAACGGTAGACCCGAAATCGATTGCATCTTTGCCGAGCACCGCTCTCTGGTTTACGAGGTATTCACGGCAGCCCTCGCTCTTCAAAAACACCCAAGGGAATAGCCCCCCGACTTGTCGTCTGATTTCCACTTTTCTTCTCAAAGATGTCAAAGAGCGAGGCCCTTTCGAATGAAAACTTTTCTCAACACGACAATACGCGGGACTGACCCGCTTCATGGGCTCCCAATTTTCTCGCCGACTCCTACGGGAGCTGTTCCGACTCGCCACTTGAGTGCGTGGAAGAACTCGCTTTCCAGAAAAATCGAGTCGATTTGGAATGAAGTATCTTCTGCGTTTTTTGAGCCTTTTTGCGGCTATTCTCAGTTTTCCGCCCTCACCTTTCAGCCGCAGGCCGCGCCAACCAAGAACGCCGAACCAAGAACGAAGAACAAGGAACCAGGAACCGCTTCGCCCCGAACCCCGAACGAAGAACTAGGAACGAAGAACTTCTTCAACGCGCCTCCGGCGCTCCCCTTTCACGCTTCAGCCTTCACGTTTCAGCCTTCCACTTTCCGCTTTTTCTTCCGCCCCAACCAAGAACCAAGAACCAAGAACTGGTTTCCCCCCCTTCAGCTTTCAAGTTTGACTCCCGCTCTCCCGAGCGTCTCGCCCCTCCGGGGCAATCCTCCGGATTGCCGCCGCCCCGCGGCGCGGGTTCATCTTTCAGGTTTCAGGTTTCAGCTTTCTCTTCTCCTCCCAAATGTCAAAGAGCAAGACCTGACCCCTTCGACGCGGCGCGGGTTCATCTTTCAGGTTTCAGGTTTCAGCTTTCTCTTCTCCTCCCAAATGTCAAAGAGCAAGACCTGACCCCTTCGACTTCTCGTGCTCACGCTTCAGCCTTCACGTTTCAGCCTTCCACTTTCCGCTTTTTCTTCCGCTCCAACCAAGAACAACGAACCAGGAACAAAGAACGCGCCGCAGGCGCAACTCGCCGACGAGCGCACAATGTTAACAGGGAAGAACTGACCCCTTTCCCCGAGGTGGATGACAAGTTCAAATGAAGCCGACTGTTTACAAATTTCATCAGATCCAGAGGATTGGGTGCAGGACAAATTTCTTCATGCATTTTGAATTCCGTCTTTTTTTGTGTTCAAGAGATATACTTTAGTATATCTTTTTTCCGTGAACACAGAAAAAAACCTTCTTCAGCAACTTGCCGCCTTCCAACAGATGGAGCG
>JAPLTF010000015.1 GCA_026398275.1 Verrucomicrobiota bacterium | reverse complement strand
CGCTCCATCTGTTGGAAGGCGGCAAGTTGCTGAAGAAGGTTTTTTTCTGTGTTCACGGAAAAAAGATATACTAAAGTATATCTCTTGAACACAAAAAAAGACGGAATTCAAAATGCATGAAGAAATTTGTCCTGCACCCTTTCATGGCATCACCGTGGACAAGGTTTTGTGAGAGCACGTAGGATGCGGCACGATACAGGTCATCCGTTGGGTTGAGATTCAGATACTCGGAAAAGATTTCCAGTAGGTTTGCCCGGCAATCGGCAATGTTGTCCGGCAACAGTTCGATGCCGTAAATGCACATCAGCGCGAGCAGCGCGTAGTGTCGGCGCTCAAACTCGGAATTCCCGTATTTGAGCTCGACCGCGGCAAGCTTGCGGCGCAACACCTGAACGAGGAAGTTGCCATTGCCGCATGCTGGCTCCAAAAACCGCGAGTCGATGCGGTCCGTTTCGCCCTTTACGAGGTCGAGCATCGCTTCGACCATCCAGGCAGGAGTAAAAACCTCCCCATGGTCGGCGACGCGTTTCTTGGACTTCACCAGACTCATGAGATTGCAGTGTATCCGTTCCAGATTCTCCGGGCGAGAGGATTCCATTTCATTCCTCACCTTCCTTCGCCCATCCCGCCTGAACTGCGGCTTGGGCCTGATCTGCCGCAAATTCCGGAGTCATCCGACCGGAGAGAACGGAGGTCAGGTAGGGGAACGCGAGATCAGCAGCCTCGACCTGAGAGTTCAGAAGTGTCCGGAAAAGGCTGTCGGTCAGCGGCCCAACGAGGGTATCTGTGAAGCAGGAGAGGCGAATTTCGCCGTCGTCGTAGTCGATTTCCCAAAGTTTCCGACGGGAATCGCAGTTGAGCCGGTGGAGAAACTCGCCGGCAGCCGCCCGGAATTTCTTTGCGGCCCGGACGGGCAGGCGGACGACCACCTTCGCCAGATCGTCGGGGTAGCCCCAGGCGAGCACCTGAACCTCCACGTTTTTGAGGGCGATACGGGTGCAGAGCATACCGTCGTCCTCCTGGAACGGGATTTCCATGGCGGTGAGCGTCTGCCTCATCACGTCGAGCGGGTGGATTGCCGCCGTGGATCTGGTGTCTGGATCTGATCTCATTTCGCCCGAACGTATCACAGCGAAAAAGACAAAGACTGTCCTACCCCAAGATATTTCAGACATTTTTTTGACGGATAGGACAGCGGTTGACCGTGTTGGCGTGCCAGACTCCCCGCAAGAGGATCAAGAAAATCACATCGAGCAACCACGCAAAGCAAGGCGGATTCCCTGACGTGCCCCTTGCTCGCCTGGAACCCGCAACCCATCACTCCTGCTGGTTTTTGATGTTTTCGCGCAAACGACACCTATACTGCTACTGCTCCGGGGAGATCTGCCTGGCCTGCTCGTATTCGCCGGAAAGATCGATGCCCGGGTCCGAGCCTGGATCAAGCTCCTTCATCCCGACATACATGTAGGAGACGAGCTGGAGCCCGGAGAACTTTCCAGGGAGGCTTTTCAGACTGTATTTCTGGTCCGTGCTGTTGATGTCGAGCCCCCCACGCCCGAGCAATGCGATTTCAAAAGTGACCGCCTTGCGCAGTTCGGGGGACGCCGCAAAAAGCTGGATCGCAGACAGGCAATACATGATGGCGTCCGGGCGAGGGGCCGATCCCCCGGCGGAGCGCATGCTTTTTTGAGCGATCTCTCTCCTCGCAGTGCGGGCCATCTCCGCGATTTCTGTGAGAGGGGCCATCTCGATGGACCTTTTCAACACCGGGTCTGCGGAGTCTGAGTCGCCGCTTTTCAGCAAGGCCAATCCGTAACCAAACTGGGAGTTCTGATCATCGGGAAGGAGCTCGGCGGCGAGTCTGTAATGCTCCAGCCCTTCGCGAGGGGCGCTCCGCATGAGAATGCTGGCGAGGTTGCGGTGGGCGTAGCCGTCCGCCGGATCCAATTGGAGGCTGCGGCGCAGCGCCTCCTCAGCAGCTTCGGGAGCCTTGTTCCGGCTATGGGCCACACCGAGCGCGTTCCATCCCCGGACATTGTGCGGCTCCAGGGCAACCAGCCGCTCCAGGAGGTCGATGGCCTCACCTGTTTTTCCCTGATCGCTGAGGGCCATGCCCAGATTGAGGAGGACGTCGGGATTGCCGAGGGCTCGTGCCAGCACGGATTTCAGAAGGGGGATGCCGAGCGCATAATCTCCCCGCTTGAGCAGCGCGATGCCGTGCTCCTCCAGCCCGTCGATGCCGGATACCGGAACCCAGGCGACATTCACAACCCCGTCGGTGATCGTCACCCACGCATCGCCGCCCATTCCACGGAACTCGCCGAGGTAGTAATCGGAAATCGCCTCCCTCAGCATCTCCGGATCCTGCTTTAAAACCGCAGGGTCGATGGGAAGCTTCGAGATGTCGAAGTCGCTGATGGGAAAGTTGAAGGTGAGAGAGTCGGAGTTCATTTCGGCCGGAAGGTCCAAAGGTAGAGCCCGAGAAGCTGAAGTTTCTCGGCCCAGGCGTCAACCACAGCCTGGCTCCGCTCACCCAGTTCGCCAGGCACCGCACGAAAATCTGCCAGGAGCTCCTCCGCCTTGGTATCGAGTCCGATCGACTTGTATGGCAACATCGCTGCCGTGCTCCCTGAAATCTGCCCCCACAGCAGGGCAACAACGGCGCTCAGGAGGAGGCTTTTTTCAAGAATTTCAGCCGGGGCGAACTCCTTGACCTCGGGCTTGAGCCCCTGGGAGTTTCGCCGGAGGACCGCGTTGACCGTATCGGACTGCTGCCTGTGCAGGCTCGGGCACTCGCGCCGGATATACTCCATTGCAATCAGCTCGGACGGGGTTGAGCGCAGCTGCAGGAGCAATCCGGTGACCAGGGAGTTTGCGGTCTTCGCGGCTGCCTCCTTGGGATATTTGGCCAATCGGGGGGACTGGGCAGCCTCCCGAACCGCCTGATCCACCCGCTCTTCGATGGGTTCGAATTGCGGGACGCCGCGAGGATGTGACCACATCGTCAGCAGCATGACACACTGGACTGCCGTGACGTAATCTGCGACCGCCAGGCTGCGAGTAGAAATATCGATGAGATGCGCGGGGTGGGAGGCGGAGGCAGAAATCATCTGCGCGTCCGTGGCCAAGCCCTCAGTCGTTCCGAGGGTCACCCGGTATCCGGTCTGCTTCTCCACAAGATCGATCAGCCTGCTCGCGTCAGGATTTAAAGACATGCCCGATCATCGGGCTCAGGGCTGGCGAGATCAAAATAAAAAATGAGCAGGGCGGTCATGTATCAGACCAACGAGACAAAGACTGTCCTGCCCCTGCATTATTTTCCAGATTTTACCGGCTCGCGCATACGGCGGAACGGGCCGGAAAACGCATGACAAAAGCATGACAACGGATTTCCTTTTTGTGCATTTCCGAGCAAAAGGCGCTTTTTTCCACTTGCATAACACGCACAGGGGAAGCACAATAGCGCACACGCTGGAAGGAATGGAAAACCTTTCGGAATTACGCGCCGTCGCGTGAGGTTTGGACAAATGCGGGGCATCGGCTACTTTCCCCGCCATGATTGTTGGAATTGATCTCGGGACGACGCATTCTTTGGTGGGCTCGATGCAGTCGGGGTTTCCGGTCTTGGTGGCCGATGAAAACGGGGAGCGTCTGACGCCGTCCGCGGTTTGGTTTCCCGAAGCCGGAGAGCCGGTTGTCGGCCGTGCGGCCCTTGCGAGAAGGCAGGAATTTCCAGACCGCGTGGCGACGTCGGTCAAGCGGCTGATGGGATCCCGCAGCAGTGAGGAGAAGCGAAGCCGGATTGTGATAGGCCAACGAACGTGGACCCCGGAGGAGGTTTCCTCGCTGATTTTGAAAAAGCTGAAATCCGACGCCGAGCGGTCACTGGGGTCTCCGATCGATCGGGCGGTGATCACGGTGCCCGCGCATTTCAACGATGCGCAGCGCTCGGCCACGAAGCGGGCGGGCGAGTTGGCAGGGTTTTCTGTCGAGCGAATTGTCAGCGAACCGACGGCGGCGGCTCTGGCCTACGGGCTCGACCGCCTCGGGGAGAATGCCAAAGTGGTGGTCTATGATCTCGGAGGGGGGACATTCGATGTCTCGGTCCTGCTGCTGAGCTCGGGCGTTTTCGAAGTGCTCTCGACCAATGGCGACACCCGCCTCGGAGGCGATGATCTGGATGCAGCCCTGGCAGCGGCATGGGATCTTCCGCAGCAGGTGGCGGAGAAGATCAAATGCGCGCTCAGCGAAGCTGCGGATGTCGTGTTTGAGGGAAAAACTTACACCCGCGCCGCGCTGGACGCGATCTGCCTTCCGATTATTGCGCGGACCCGCAAAAATTGCATCCGCGCGATGGCCGATGCGAATCTGGAATCCTCCGGGCTGAGCGCGGTCGTTCTCGTCGGCGGGGCGACACGGATGCCGCTGGTCAGGAAATTTGTCGCTGAGGTCTTCGGGCGCGAGCCCGACACCAGCCAGCACCCGGACGAGGCGGTGGCGCTCGGGGCGACGATCCAGGCGGGGATTCTGTCCGGGGAGGTCCACAACATGACGCTTCTCGACGTGACGCCTCTCTCCCTCGGCATCGAGACTTTCGGCGGGCTGATGAACGTGATCATCCCGCGGAACTCGACGATCCCCTGCAAGGCAGGGGAGATGTTTACGAACGCCGTCGGAAATCAATCCGGCATGAGAATCTCGGTTCTCCAAGGCGAGCGCGAGATGGCGAAGGACAATTGGAAGCTCGGCGGGTTCGATGTCGCGTTCGCCCCGCTTCCGAAAGGCCGCGCGCGCGTGGGCGTCCAGTTCGAGCTCGATGCCAACGGGATTTTGAACGTCCTCGCCCGCGATACGGCGACCGGCGAGGACACGGTTGTCAAGATTGAGAGCGCGGTCGAGGTCTCGGACGAGGCGGTGGAAAAAATGCTGGGCGACTCGCTCGAACACGCGTTTGAGGACATGGACGAGCGGGTGTTCACCGAGGCGTGTCTGAAAGCCGACGAGATGCTCCCGGCCGTCGATGCGGCCCTGCTCCAGCTGGGGTCCGCGATAGGCGAAGGGGAGCGGGCCGCATTGTCGGTGCTGATCAATAAAGTCCGCAGTGCCCAGGCGGACAAGTCGTCCTCCCGGCTGAAATCGGCTCTGGCCGCACTGGATGAGGCCACGCAACCGCTGGCCACCCTGCTGATCGAAAAAGCTCTCGGAGAAAACTCATGATCCCGCGCATCGACCCCCACCGGCACCCGGACAGCAACATCACCCCCGATCACGAATTCGAAATTGCCGCGCCGCAGGCCGGGCTCACGCCGGACCACATCACCCTCGCCCGGCAGAACGCGGCCCGGATCGCGTGGCGGTAATCGGAGCTCCTGCTCCGTCCGGCTTTCCTGAACGCAGCAGGAGCTGCATTCTCCCTTGCCGCTGCAAAGTCCAGTTATTCAGGAGGTGGTATTACTTCGCCACCCCAAGGACTGAGGCACCAAGCCAGACGGCGAGCGCGGAAAAGCCGAAGATCGCCCCGCAGCAGAGGAGGAAAATCAAAAACACGGCGAGGATCGGCCGCCACAGCTCGGTGCGGTGCGCTTCCTTGAGTCCGATCACGCAGTAGACGAGCGAGGCCACCGAGTAGAGCCAGCCGCCGCAGATCGGGACGAGCTGAAGAGCGGATGTCGAGCCGGACGCGTAGCAGAGCACGCGGAACGTTGTCTCGAATGGTTTTTTCGCCCCACCCACCATCATCAGCGCCAGATGCAACATTCCGGAGGAGATAAACGATCCCAGGAACAGGAAGACCGGCATGAAAATGATGAGCCCGACAAAGACGCCGGCCAATCCGTATTTTGGCAGATCCTTGAACTCCTCGCCCGCAAACACTGCGGGGTTGATCAGGGTGGCGGCGGCCTGATACAGAATCGCCGCCGCACTCGAGGCCCATGCGACGAGGATGTAAAATTTCAGCGGCTTTCCAAAGCCTCCCTCGCAGGGCATGGCCTGGAACGTTTCCACCGGCTTCGAGAAAACCTGCTTGATCGTCTCAGCGATCGCGGCAAGGAGCGGAGGAGGCTCGGGGCTTTCCCAGACAGGAGCGGCTCCGCCGGGCGCGGGAGGAGGCACCGAAGCAATCGGCGCGTGAATGATCGGCAGCTCTGCGGCGGTCGGCAGATTTGTGAAAGAGGAGAGCGGCTGCCAGGATTCCATCGGCTCCTGCCATCCGAGGTCGTCGGGAAGAAACTTCCCGCTCTGCAGCCCGTCGGCCACTTCCTGATCGGAATATTGGCCAAGACTCTGGCGGTTGCGGTTGATGTGGATGGATCCCATGCCCCACTGCCTACACGAAGCGAATCCCGATGGTCAATGCCACAGCGCCCGCGCGAGCGAGAGCCAGACGAACCCGCGCCCGGCTTTGAGCCCTCCCGACTGCGGGTTGGCGTCCACCAGATCGAGCGTGCGGATGCCAAGATCGAGCGGCAGCCTGCACGCCGCCCGGAGCCGGCGGGGCCGGACAGACGCCGCATACCGGTCTCCCGCAGCCAGGTCCTCGCGAGCGACCCTCATCGCTTCGGGAAAATTCTCCTCCGTCACATAGACCCGCCCCGCCGCGGCATCGGCATGCCGGTCGCGCAGGATGTTGACCCATTGCAGCCCGCAGCCGAAATCAAACCCCAGCCCGCACATCGACTCGAACGGCTCGCGCGAATATCCGGGAACGTGCTTGAAGCAGATGCGCGTCCAGAATTTTCCCACGCAGCCCGCAACGAGCCCGGTGTAGCGGACCGCCTCCTCCAACGTGAGCGGCGGCGCGCCCGGCCCGAAGCGCTGCAAATCGAAAATCTGGCCGCTGAGAATAATCTTCCACACGTCCAGGATTTCCTCCCTGTCGGGCGAGGCATCGAGAATTCGCAGCAGCGCCGGCAGGGATTGGAGCAGGTCCCTCTCCGCTTCGGGAATTGATCCAAGCACGTCCGCATCCATGGGCTCCCATGACTCCGGGAGCCCGCCCAGCAGCCGGCTCCTCAAGTCCACCGGAGCGGATGCCGCATCTGCAACCGAGTCCGAAGCGCGGGCCAGCAGGTAAGCCAGGCTGAGAGTCGGACGCACCGAGCCCGGCAACAGCCGCAACGACAGGTAGAACGAGCGCGAAACCCGCTTGAGCAGGGAAGGGATGTTCTCGGCCTCAGACGAAAGTGTCATTCAGTATCGGGATGCACAGCCAGCGTAAGCGGTCGTTGGAAAGGCGAGACTGCCCCCTTTTCCGACCAACTCGAGTTCAGCGGCCCGGCTCGCAAAGGCGTTCGGCTGCAAACGGAGCGCGATGGCCGGGTTCGCTGCGCACGGTTAGGCGACTTTGAGCAACGTTCTGAGTGGATGTCCCTTGGTATGAAGCGCGACGAGCTGATTTGCTCGGAGCGTATGCAAACCGTATGTGTGGCCGGACTCATCCACGAACTCGACTTCGAATGCGTCGTTGGATAGAACCTCGACCACGGCGCCAACCTCGCCGGCAACAAGTCCCAACTCGTCCAGATCGTGGACGAGTGCCACGGTATCGAGCAAATGAATGCGGGATGTAGCAGGCATGTCGAATTATCAATTGGGTAGCACAAAGCAGGTCGTAAGGCGAGGAAAGTCTTCGTCGGGACGCACAATCCAAGCAGAGCGGATGATGGCGGAACTGGATGCAGTGGAAGCGGGAAAATCCACGGTGTAACGCTGGCCGAACTCATCGCGACGACCGAGAGTGGCGTCGTGAGCGAGGACTGCCCGCAGCAGAAGCTCGTAAAGCGTGGTCGCGTCTTCATCGGTGAATCCCAATGCGCTCCGGAACACCGTGGACTTGTGGCGTCCGACGGGATGCGTCGGGTCGAGGCTGTATTCCGAGAGCTTGCGGATGTCGATGAATGCGTGTTCGGCGTTCGGAAGAACCACGTTGTCATCGTAGCACGCGTGGCAAGTCGCCTAGCGGCCCAAGCCCAGCGACCCGGCCCACGAGCGCGTTCGATTGCAACCTGGACGCGATGGCCGGGTTCGCTGCAGCGCATGGTTGCTAGGTGCCGGTGAATCTTGTCGTCCTCCAGAATAATGCCCTCCACGGTGCCATCTGATAGGAGAGTCCAAATAAGAATGGAACGTCCGTTGTCCTCGAAAAAGTCTCCGATAAGCGGAAGATTAGTCCCGACTGAAGAATCAGCGTTGAATTGTATTGTCATAAAGGGTGGGAGTGAAGCGTGAGCGTAAGGAGTCACCCAACAGATGAATTTCTCACAGATTCGGTTGTTTCTGTGCAAAGCCATATCCGACAGAAATGTTGGCATGTTCCAAGAACTGAAAAGCCGCCCATTTTTCGGGCGCGGCCTGAACCTACTCCTCGTCGAGCCAGAGGCAGTAGGTTTTCACGAGGGCGTTGCAGATCTCGATCAGGCGCAGCTGGGTCTGGTCCAGATGTTGGTGGAGGCCGGTGGAAAAAACCGTTTCGATGTTCGTGTAGTCGAGGTTTGAGCGGAGCATCCCGCAGAGGCGTTCGGCCTCGTTTGAAAAGTGGGCGCGGTCGCAGCCCGAGATCTGGTGGAGGGCGACATCGAGGCTGTCCACGCAAAAGCGGATCGACCGGGGGAACGTGTCGTGGAGGATGAGGAACTTGGCGACGCCCCAGCTCGTAACCTGGCCGTGCGAGATTTTCAGGAACGCCTCCATCGCGCTGCAGGAGCGGAGGACGGCCATCCACTGGGTGATGTCGACGTTGCCGCCGACCTGCTCGCCGAAGGGCAGCAGGATGTGGTATTTGATGTCGAGCACGCGCGACGTGGAATCCGCCCGCTCGAGATATTTTCCGACCTGGAGGAACTGCCAGCCTTCGCCGTGGGTCATCGTGGCGTCGGTGATCCCCTGGAACGAATGCAGGCTGTCGACCAGCGAGCGGTAGAAATCGATCGGGCTGTCGATATACGCCGCCCTCGCAGCCGGGCTGTGGAGGTAGAGGTAGAGCCGGTTCAGCTGCTCCCACATCTCGCTGGAGATCTGCTCGCGGACCATGCGGGCATTTTCCCGCGCGAACGTCACGCTGGAGATGATCGAGTGCGGGTTTTTCTTTTCAAAGGTCACGAAGGCCATGACCGCATCACCGGTGATCCCGTCGTGAATCTCGCTGAACAGCTCCTGGTCCTCCAGCGTCGCCAGGATCGGCTGCCAGTGCTGCTGGACGGTTCCGGCATTCTGATCCTCGAAGTCGAGGAGGAGCTGGATGTTCACGTCGAGGATGCGGGCGTTCGCCTCCGCGCGCTCCATGTAGCGGCTGAGCCAGAAAGAGGCGTCGGCAACGCGGCTCAGCATACGCCCTCCCCCTCATCCAGCACCCATGTGTCCTTGCTTCCGCCACCCTGCGAGGAATTGACCACGAGCGAACCCTTGCGCATCGCGACGCGCGTGAGCCCGCCGGGGATGATCGTCGTCTTTTCTCCGGAGAGAATATACGGGCGGAGATCGATATGCCGGCCCTCGACCTTGCCGTCCGCGAAGCAGGGCGAGCGGGAGAGCTGGATGACCGGCTGGGCGACGTAGCCGCGCGGGTCGGCGATGATCGCGTCGCGGAACTTCGCGATCTCCTCCTTCGCGGCCTGGGGGCCGATCATCATGCCATAGCCGCCGCTTTCGTTCGCCGCCTTGACCACGAGTTCCGGCAGGTGCTCGAGGAGGAATTTCCGGTCGCTGTCCACGGCCGAGAGATACGTTTCGACATTCGGCAGGACCGCCTCCTCGCCGAGGTAATATTTGATCATCGCCGGGACATAATAATAGACGACCTTGTCGTCGGCGACCCCTGTGCCAAGCGCGTTGGCGAGCGTCACGTTGCCGGCCCGGTAGGCTTCGACGATGCCTGGCACCCCGAGCAGGGAGTCCTTGCGGAAGACGGTGGGATCGAGGAAATCGTCGTCGATCCGGCGGTAGATCACATCCACCTGCTTGAGCCCCTTGGTCGTCTTCATGAAGACGCGGGATTTCTCGACGACCAGATCGTGGCCGATCACAATTTCGATGCCCATCGCCCGGGCCAGGAACGAATGCTCGAAGTAGGCGGAGTTGTAAACCCCCGGGCTCAGCACGACCACCGTGGGATCCGGGTTGCCGTGGGGAGCAACATAGCGCAGCGAGGCCAGCAGCTCCTGCGGATACCTCCCGACCGGGCGCACCGCATAACGGTTGAACAGCCGCGGAAAGACGCGCTTCATCGCCTGGCGGTTCTCCAGCAGATAAGAAACCCCCGACGGGCACCGGCCGTTGTCCTCGAGAACGAGATACCGGCCATCCGCACCCCGGATGAGATCGGTCCCGCAGACGTGGATGTAGATGTCATGCGGAACGTCGAAGCCGACCAACTCGGGACGGAAGTGCTTCGCGCTGCGGACGATCTCCGCCGGGATGACTCCGTCCTTGATGATCTTTTGCTCGTGATAGACGTCGCGAAGAAAGAGGTTCAGCGCCTGCAGCCGCTGGGTGAGGCCCTTCTCGATGAACGCCCACTCGTCCGCGGGGATGATCCGCGGGATCAGGTCGAACGGCATGATCCGCTCGGTGCCCTCGTCGCCGCTGTAAACCGTGAACGTGATCCCCTGGTTCAGGTAGGATTTTTCGGCCAGGACGCGCTTGCGGTCGAACTCCGCAGGCTCCAGCTCCCCGAACCGCTGGAAAAGCTGCTCGTAATGCGGACGGATCTTTCCGCCCTCGCCGAACATCTCGTCGAAAAAAGGCCCCTTATCGTATTGATCGAAAATTCCCTGCATCCCAGCCAGGAAACCTCGCAAAGTTGTCCCGCCAATAAAAGCGGAAAATACAGAATCAGTCCGCCTTCGGCTTCAGGGGATCGCCCTCGATCGGATGCGAAACCCCGCCGAACTTCGGGTAGATGAAGCGCGCAGTGATCGAATTGGCGCGGGTCAGTCCCCGCGCGACGGCAATTTCTTTCTTCTGAAGGAACGCAAGGGACGCCGCCAGCAGGCCGCTGGCGAGCCCGCGGTTCCGGTATTCGTGCAGGATGCAGGGCCCGCTGGAGAGGTGGTTCGTGGCGTCCGGGCTGCCATCCAGCACCGAGGCGCCGATCACGCGGGAACCGTGCGCAAGGACCACGCAGGACGGCTCCGGAAGCAGGAAGGCCGCCTCGATGCCCGCCGCGATCTTTTCGGCGAGCGGGCGGCTGACATCGCCCCAGACCGAGTCCATCGAGAACGCGCTCTTGATGGACTTTGCCACGCTCTCCTGCTCGGACTTTTCCGCGGCACGGATGACGAAGGGCTCAAACGACACCCCGTCTTTCGGAAGACCGCTTGTCTTCCACTCAAAACAAATCCAGGAAATCATACAAAAAAGACGCGATGAAGCGGTCAGGAAACCCCCTGGTCATCGCGGCTCACCCACCAGACGCATCCGAGGAGCGTGGCCGAGAGCACCGTAAAAGCGGAAAATGTAAGCATAAGCAGCGGCGGGGGAATCCCAAGTTTTCGGCGCGGAGTCAATAACATTCCGCACATCCTGCGAAACTCAGGACAGCTCAATTTGGAAAAAATCCCGGAAAACCCTGCGGTAAACATCGCGCTTGATCGGGGGAACCCAATCGATCCGGAAGGTCTCCGGCCTGATCCACTGGAAGTTCCGGAATTCCTTTTTGTCCACCACGATCTCGCCGCCGAGCCACTCGGCCTGAAAATAGATTTGCTCCTGCCCGTCGCAGCCCTCCTTGCGGCAGCCGGAGCGGAAGACATAGCGGTAGGGGCCGTGGTGGAGAACGACGCGGTAGGATTCCGGCGGCAGCGAGACCTCCTCCATCACCTCCCGCCGGAGGGCTTCCGCGTCCGACTCCTCGCTCCTGGCCCCGCCTTGAGGAAACTGCCAGGAGCCCTTGAAATCGCTCCGCTCGCAGACAAGGATCTCCCCGCCCGGACGGGTGAGGATGAGCGCGACATTGCGGCGGAATTTCATGGAAATCAGACTGCGGGTTGCTGCTGCGTGAGGCAGTGGAAGGCGCCGAGCCCCCAGATCAGCTCCCGGCAGTCGATGCCCACAATTTTGCGTTTCGGGAAGGCCTCGCGGAGGATGGATTCCGCCCAGGCGTCGTTCCGTTCGCCATAGACCGGGAGCAGGACAATTTCGTTCGCGATATAAAAATTCGCGTAGCTCGCGGGGAGGCGCATCCCCTCGCGCACGATCCGGCCGGGCATCGGCAGGGCGAGCACGTGGAGCGGCTCGCCATCCGGCAGGCGCATCTGGTGAAGGCGGTCGAGATTCATGCGCAGAGGCTCGTGGTTGGGATCGCGCTCATCGTCCTCGGTCGCGGCAACGACCACGGCCTTGGAGACGAAGCGGGCGATATCATCGACGTGGCCGTCGGTATCATCCCCCTCGATCCCGTCGCCGAGCCACAGGACCTGGCGGACCCCGAGCACCTCATGGAGCTTTTTTTCGATCTGCTGCCGGGTAAGTTTCGGGTTGCGGTTGGGGTTCAGCAGGCAGCTCTCGGTGGTGAGCACGGTGCCGGCCCCGTTGACATCGATCGAGCCGCCTTCGAGGACGAACCCGCTGTGGTCGAGCACCGGCAGGCCGAGCTGCCCGGCGATCTTTTGCGGGACCTCATCGTCGTCTTCAAACGGCGAGAGCTTCCATCCCCACGCGTTGAATTCGAAGTCGAGGACCGCCAGCCGGGGGGAGGCTTTGCGCCGCACAAAAACCGGGCCGTGATCCCGGCACCAGGGCTCGTTGGTCGGGATGTGAAAATATTCCACGCGCTCCGCGGGAACCCCGCGCAGGAGATGGCGGACGGACTTTTCCTGCCCGGAATCCGCGACGTTTATTCTCACGGTTTCCGATTCCGCGAGCGCGGCGGCCATCTGCACGAACGTCGGGACGACGCGGTCGTAGGAACCGGGAAAGCTGTTGCATCCGGGCTGGGGCCACGAAATCCATGTGGCTTCATGGGGCTCCCATTCCGCGGGCATCACGTATCCTGCTGCATTCTGGGTAGGCGTCATCTCGCTCTAACATCCGCGTGGAGGTGAGGGGAAAACAAGCGGAATTTTGCAACATCTCCGTCCGCCCGCGATTTCCCTTCCGACGCACGTGACAATTTGTTAGGCTCCGCGCGATGAGCAATCACATCTACAAAAAAATTGAACTCGTCGGCTCCTCCCCGAACAGCATTGAGGAAGCGGTCCAGAACGCGGTGGCGAAGGCGTCGCAGTCGCTCCGGAATCTCCGCTGGTTCGAGGTGGTCGAGACGCGCGGGCAAATCGACAACGACCGCATCGCCCACTGGCAGGTGACGATCAAGGTCGGCTTCACTCTCGAGGACTGACCCATGCTGGCAGCACAAGACAGCGCCTCGCGGAGCCGGGGCTCGTTCCTCTTCGGCGGCATCCTTTCCCTCCTGGTCGGCGCCTTCGCCATCGCCGCTCCGAATCTTTTCTCGATCGTCCTCACGCAGCTGCTCGGCGCCCTGTGTCTGGTCACCGGCCTGGCTGCGATCTTTCAGGCGCTGTTCGGAAAGAGCCGCCCGCACCGCCTCCTCTCCTCGCTCTCCGCGGTCATCCGGATCGCCGCGGGATCGGCGCTCCTGTTTTTTCCGATCGCAGGGGTGGCGGCCCTGACGCTGATCGTGGCGGTGGTGTTTTTGCTTGAGGGCATCGTGTGCATCGTGACCTCGTTCCAGATGCGCGCAAACCCGGCATGGATCTGGCTTCTGCTCAACGGAATTGTCGCGCTGATCCTCGGCGGGATGATCTACGGGAGGTGGCCGCTCGATGCCGCGTGGATCGTCGGCCTTCTCTACGGCATCCAATCCCTCTTCAGCGGATCCGCGATGCTGATGATGGGTCTGTCGGCGAAGGCCCGCGAGAACTGAGAACCTGTGAAATAATTAGGAAAAAGCCGCGTTGCTGAGGCTTTTCCTAATTATTTCACAGGTTCTGAGGGCGGGCATCCGTCCGCAGTTCGTCTCTCATTTGAAGCGAAGGGGGGTGCTTCCTCAACCCCGCATGAGGGAGGGGATGGCGGTGCTCCATGTTTCAAGGAGCCCGGAGAGCGGCCAGGAGAAGGTTTTTCCTGCGGTTGCGATCTCCAGCTTTTCTTCTGCGGTGACGGTGCCGATCTGGAGTGCGGGAACACCCGTCTTCTTCAGGAGTGCGAGGACGCTTGGGGCTTCGCTGGCGGCCACCGAGATGATGATGCGGGACTGGGATTCGTTGAAGAGCGGAACGTCGGCCCGGGAGGAATCGGGAGAGATTTTCACGGTGGCTCCGAGCATCGTGTCGCCGGACATGCAGGATTCGGCGAGAGCGACGGCGAGGCCGCCCTCCGCGCAATCGTGGGCGCTCTTGACGAGGCCTGAGCGGATCAGCTTGCGGACGGCATCCTGGGCGGCGAGCTCCTTGTCGTAGTCGAGCTTCGGCGGGGGGCCGGCTTTGACTCCGTGGACGGCGAGCAGGTAGTGGGAGGCTCCAAGCTCGTCGCCCGGCTCCCCGACAAGGATGATGGCATCGCCGGAAGCTTTGAAAAATTGAGTCGTGATGTGTTTCGCGTCCTCGACGATGCCGACCATGCCGACCGTCGGCGTCGGATCGATCGCGCCCGCCGGGCTTTCGTTGTAGAGGCTGACATTCCCGCCGGTGACCGGCGTGTCGAACTTCCGGCAGGCCTCGGCCATGCCCTCGACCGCCTCGCGGATCTGCAGGAAATTTTCCGGCTTGTGCGGGTTCCCGAAATTGAGGTTGTCGGTCAGCGCGAGCGGGACGGCTCCGGTGCAGGCGATGTTCCGCGCGGCCTCGGCGACGGCGATCTTTGCGCCCTCGCGGGGATCCTGGAGGCAGTAGATCGCGTTGCAATCCGTGCTGGCGGCGAGGATTTTGTCCGCCTCGCGGACGATGAATACCGCGGCATCCGAACCGGGCAGAACGGTGGCCCCGAGGCGGACCATGTGGTCGTATTGGCTCCAGACCCAGCGCTTCGAGGCGATGCTCGGGTGGGAGAGAAGGGAATGCAGCGCGGCCGCGCAGTCGGCTTCGGGGAATTTCGAAAGGTCGAGCGGCGCGGGCAGCGACTTTGCGGCCGCCTCACGCGAGTAGAGCGGCGCATCATCGGCGAGTTTGCGCGCGGGGATTTCCACGACAACCGAATCGCCCTCGCGGACGCGCATCATCCCGTCGTCGTTCACGACGCCGACTTCCGCGTAGGGAAGGTCCCACTTTTCAAAAATTGCGCGGACCTTGTCCTCCTCGCCCTTGTTGACGATGACGAGCATGCGCTCCTGGGATTCGGAGAGGAGGATCTCGTAGGGGGTCATTCCGGTCTCGCGTTTCGGGACCAGGTTCAAATCGATCTCGACGCCGGTGCCGCCGCGGCTGGCGGTCTCGCAGGTCGAGCAGGTGAGGCCTGCCGCACCCATGTCCTGGATGCCGGCCACGCAGCCGCTGGCGAGAAGCTCGAGGCAGGCTTCGAGGAGAAGCTTTTCGCGGAACGGATCGCCGACCTGGACGGCCGGCCTGTCTTCCTTCGATTCCTCGGTCAGCTCGCGCGAGGCAAACGCCGCGCCCGCGAGCCCGTCGCGCCCGGTCTCCGCGCCGACATAAAACACGGGGTTCCCGATCCCCACGGCGCCGCCGCGAGCGATCTGATCATGGCGGAGGATGCCGAGGCAGAACACATTCACGAGCGGATTTCCCGCATAGCTGTCATCGAAGTAGACCTCGCCGCCGATGGTCGGGATGCCGATGCAGTTTCCGTAATGCGAGATCCCTTCCACCACCCCCGCGAAGAGCCGGCGGTTCGTGCGGGCTTCGGCGGATTCGCCGCGGATGTCGCCGAACCGGAGCGAGTTCATCGAGAAGACCGGGCGCGCGCCCATCGTGAAAATATCCCGGATGATCCCGCCGACCCCGGTCGCGGCTCCCTGGAACGGCTCGACCGCGCTCGGATGGTTGTGCGACTCCATCTTGAAGGCGATCGCCCAGCCGTCGCCGATGTCGATGACGCCCGCGTTTTCTTCCCCCGCCTTCACGAGCACGCGCGGGCCGGTCGTCGGAAATTTTTTCAGCTCCAGCTTCGAGTTTTTATACGAGCAATGCTCGCTCCACATCACCGAGAAGACTCCGAGTTCGGTGAAACTCGGATCGCGGCCCAGAATCTCGCGGATGCGGCTGTATTCGTCAGGCGTGATGCCGTGCTTGGCGATGATTTCGGGTGTGATGGGAGTCATGATTGGAGAATGCTCTGAAAGATGGCGAGCCCGTCGGTGCTGCCGAGGAGGGGGTCGCAGGCGCGCTCGGGGTGCGGCATGAGGCCGAAGACATTGCCGGCCTCGTTGCGGATGCCGGCGATGTTTTCGCGCGAGCCGTTCGGGTTCACGTCATCGGTCGTGCGGCCCTGGGCGTCGCAGTAGCGCAGCAGGACCTGGCCGTTTGTTTGAAGCCTGAGCAGCGTTTCGTCGTCCGCGAAGTAGCAGCCCTCGCCGTGCGCGATCGGGATGTTCAGGATCTGGCCGGTCGTGGCGGCATTCGTGAAGCGCGAGGCGGCATTCTCGACCCGGAGGCTCACGTGCTTGCAGACGAAGTGCAGCCCGCGGTTCCGCACCAGCGCGCCGGGCAGGAGCCCGCTCTCGCAGAGGATCTGGAAGCCGTTGCAGATCCCGATGACCGGGCCGCCGGAGGCCGCGAATTCCTTCACCGATTTCATGATCGGGGAAAACCGCGCGATCGCTCCGCAGCGCAGGTAGTCGCCGTAGGAGAAGCCTCCGGGGACGACGACGGCATCAAAGCCGTCGAGCGAGGTGTCCTTGTGCCAGACATAGTCCGCCGGGGCCCCCGGGATCGCATTCAGCGCATGAACACAATCCTGGTCACAGTTCGAGCCCGGAAATCGAAGAACGGCAAATTTCATGAGGATGTTTTAACCACTAAATTTCACTGATTTTCAAATCGTAATCCTCGATGACGGGATTGGAGAGGAGGTCGCGGGCGATTTCGTGGAGCGTCTTTTCGTCAGCTGGTTCCGGGAGCTCGATTTCGATGACTTTTCCGATCCGGACGCGGCCGATTTTTTCCAGTCCGTGGTGGCGGATGGCTTCGGCGGCGGCGGCGCCCTGCGGATCGAGGACGGAGGGTTTGGGCATGACGGTCACAAGGGCTTTCATCGCGGCAAGGGTTTCGTTTCGGAGGGGGTTGGACAAGCGGAAATTTGATTTTTCCGTGCGCGGATCAAAAATCCGGCCGCCGCGAGCGCCGAGACGACGAGGCAGGAGATCGAAAAGACCTCTCCGTTCCGGGCATAAAATGTCGGCGCGGGATGTTTCGGGGCCGCCGCTTTGCCGAAGAGCACTCCTTCGATGAATGTGTCGCCGGTTTCGGTTTGGAGCGTCTCCTTCACCTGGCCGAGGCGGTCGACGAGGCAGGTCACGCCGGTGTTTGCGACGCGGACCATGGGGAGCTTGTTCTCGACGCAGCGGAAGACCGCATGCGCGGCATGTTGCCGGGATCCGGCGCTCGCGCGGAACCATCCGTCGTTGGTCACGACGGCGAAGGCCTGCGCGCCGCCGAGCGCGAACTTCCGCGCCAGATCCCCGATCACGTCCTCGAAGCAGATGAGCGGGCCGATTTTGACCGGCTTCGAGGACATCTCAAGAATCACGGGTTCGGTGCCGGCATCAAAATCATCGGAGACCAGGTCTCCAACCACCCACGCGAACAGCGGGAACGCCTTCCGGAACGGCACATACTCGCCGAACGGGACGAGATGCATCTTGTGATACATCTGCGCCTCCTGGCCATGGGCGCTGAGCATCGCCACGGAATTGAAGTCGCCCTTGTCGGAGAAATAGACCGTCCCGAGCAGGAAGTCGCCGTCATGGCGTCCGGCCAATTCCCTCACGAAATCCCACGTGGCCTGGTCATTGAAGACGGGTCTTGGCATGGCGGATTCCGGCCAGAGGAGGAGGTCCGGCTTCATGGCCAGCGCGACCTCGGTGTGGTTTTTGTAGCGGGCCTGGACATCGGATTCGAAGGTCAGGTTGTTCCGGACATTTTGCGGAATGTTCGCCTGCACTGCGGCGAAGGTGAATTCCACCGAGGCGGGGGCCGGGGAAAAAACCTGGCGGATTCCGTATGCCCAAGCCAGGGCGACGAGCGCCACGGTGACGGCAAAATCATAGTGCGGGCGCCGGACCCCCAGCCCGACCTCAAGGACCAGGCGCTTGATCGTGGCGACGAGCATCAGATTCGCCATCACGACCAGAAAGGAAACTCCTCCGACGCCGGTGATATCCGCGATCTGGATCAGGGGGATGTTTGCATGCAGGGCGATCCCGGCATTGTTCCAGGGAAACTGCGGAAACAAAACGCCGCGCAGCCATTCGAGCGCCACCCACGCTGCCGCGGCCGAGCCGCAGGCCCGCAGGTTGTGGATCGAGCTCAGCCAGACGGACCGCCCGCTTCGATCCTCTCCCGCAGGCCTGGCCACCGTGCCGAGAAAGAGCGCCCAGATCGCGGGGTAAAGCGAGAGGTACAGCGAGAGGGTCACCCAGCCCGGAGCAGTCAGTGTTGTCAGCCAGAAAAGGCTGCCGCCAAAATAGGCGCAGCCGAAAACGAATCCCAGACCGGCGAGGTGCAGGCGCTGCCAGCGGGCCGGCGGCTTCACGAGCCAGACCGCACAAGTCAGCGGGGCCAGGGCCACCCAGCACAGGCCGCCCCAGGCGACGGGCGCATAGCAAAGCGCCATCGCGACACCGCTGAGAAAGGCAAGGATCCAGGCCCGGAACATCCGCGCACCATAACCAAACCCGTCCATCGTTCCACCCCGGATTTCATCGGGCCTCGCGGCCGGGCCATCCTGCGGGCCATCCTGCGTATTGCAGAAATGCCTCCGACCCGCCATACTTCCCGCTTGATGACGGCAAGTTTTCCCAGATTTCAAAATTTTCAACACGCCGCCTCCCGCGCATTTTTTCTGCTCTCCACAGCGGTTATCCTCGGCGGCTGTGCCACGCAGACG
Source organism: Verrucomicrobiota bacterium (assembly GCA_026398275.1). Lineage (GTDB taxonomy): Bacteria > Verrucomicrobiota > Verrucomicrobiia > Chthoniobacterales > Terrimicrobiaceae > QYQL01. Next base: position 54,656 of record JAPLTF010000015.1, on the reverse strand, counting down.
TTCGCGCCGGAGGTGGCTCCCGAATACGTGATCATCCGGGATTTTTCCCCGTTTTACCGCATGGGTCCCCAGCAGGGCCGGGGCCCGGACACCTCGCTCCGCGCCGACGCGCGCGTCAAGCTGCTCCGCAGGGAGATGGGCTTCAGCCTCGTGCAGCTGGAGGATCTTCGGACGGGATATGTCGCGAACGAAAATATGACCCCCGCCCCGCCGCGCCCGGCCGCACAGGTCAAGCAGGAGGCGGAAACCGCCGCCGTGAAAAAACGGGGAGGGCACCGGGGCGACGACGCTCCGCTCTACTCGGGGCCGCAGGTCAACGACACGCCGTTGCCGGACCCGAATGTTCCACCGCCGGATCTCAATGTGGAGCCGGAGGTTGTGCCGAAGAATATTCCCGCTCCGGATGCCACTCCGGTCACCCGGCCGAAATTCCGCTATTAGCCTAAGAACCTGTGAAATAATTAGGAATTCCTTCTCAATATCCGCCCGCCTGAGCTTTCGCCTTTTCTTCAGTTGGCTGATGATCCCCGACTGCCGGGCTGCGGCATCGGCCACGCTGGATTCTGGGCCGGATTTTGAGGGTTGTCCGGATTTGTCATCCACAGTGAGATGGGCTGCGAGTTCATAACCGGCCACTCCACGAACGACGATGGAATCATCGTCCACCGAGAAGCCTTTCTCTTCGAGGATCTGCCGGAGCTTCCTGCGGAAAGCACTGACCGCTTCGCTCACAGCGTTCTGTCCGCGTGAGAGACCAAGCGTTTCAGCGATTGCTTTTGCGGGAAAAGCTCGGGGGCGACCATCGTTGCGGCGTTCACGGAGAATAAAAAGAATCCGAAAAATCGTGCCGTTGTCGGGGGCGGCAACGGGACGCGGGTGTGTTTCGGATGCGTCCGGATTTCCACGAGGATATTCTTTCCGGTGCTGATACTGGCGGGCCGCCCGAACCGCACCGGCAATTCCAGGTCGAGAATCACGTAATCGTAGGTGCATCGGTCCAGGCGTTCACGGGTTTCCGTCTGGGCGACAACGCAATCGTGGTCGTGCCCGAGCGAGTCGAGCCGGTCAGCGAGCGCGGCGACGATTTCGGGGTCATCCTCAATGATGAGCGCGCGGGGTTTCATGCCGTGCCCCCGTTGGCCGGCAACGTCACCGTAACGAGCGAGCCGGCGTTTTCCGGCTCTCCCTTCGCTCCAGGCGCCATCACTTCGTAGTGTTCAGAAAACCTGCGACGACAAGTCAATGCCGCCCACGTCTCTCAGGGGGCTTCCTGCTTCAGGATGCCTCCTGAGCAGTTGCCGAAAAGGCAAAAAGGATGTTGTCAAATATCTTTGACTGGCACCTTCTTGTATTCCTTTTTGTGAAAAGCCTCGGCAAAGCAGCCTGGCTGCTGGCAGAATCCGATTAAGCCATGGTTCGCCACCTTCTCAAAGCTCGGAAAAAGCCGCCCGATCACCATGTGGACATGAAACTCGGGGCAGGGTGGCATAAACGGAATTTTCTTGCGGAAGTCGTGATTCCATCGCTTTTCACAAAGCGCCAGGGGCTGAAGTTGAAGCCGGTCTTTCCGAAGCTTGCAGCCGGTGAAGTTTGTATTACATGGATCGGGCATGCCTCGTTTCTCATACAGACTCCCAAGCAGAGCATCCTGATCGATCCCAACTGGGCGAAGTGGCTGAAGGTCATCAAGCGCATCCGCCAGCCGGGGATGGAAATCCATGATCTGCCGGCGATCGATCTCGTGCTGGTGACGCATGCCCACTTCGACCACCTCGACCGGAAGACGCTGCGGGCAGTCGCAAGCGACCAGCCGATTGTGGTGCCGGAGCATGTCGGAGGCCTTGTTCACGGCCTCGGGTTTCGCCACGTCCAGGAGCTGAAGTGCTGGGAGACGTTTGAGCAGGGTTCGCTCAAGATCACGCTGACTCCGGCCCGGCATTGGGGTGCCCGGGTTTTGCATGACAACCACAGGGGATTCGGCGGATTTCATATCGAGTATGGCGGGCGATCAGTTTTTCACTGCGGCGACAGCGCCTACTTTGAAGGCTTCAAGGAAATCGGGGAGCGGCTGCCTGTGGAGATCGCGCTTCTGCCGATCGGCGCCTATGACGCGCCCACGAAGCGGGATGTGCACATGAATCCCGAGCAGTCGTTGAAAGCCTTTGTGGAGCTGAATGCAAAGACCATGGTGCCGATGCATTTCGGGACGTTTCGCCTCAGCTACGAGCCGCTCCACGAACCGCCCCGGCGGCTCATGGGGCATGCGAGCGCCCTCCATCTGGCAGACCGGATCTGTTTTCTGAAAGAAGGCGAACCGCGGGTGTTTTAGCCGAGTGACCTGAGGGCGGTCTGGAGCTCCGCGAGGCGGGCGAGCCAATCCTGCTGGCGCTGGCGGTGCTCGGCGACAACGGCGGGCGGAGCATTTTTGACAAAGGTTTCGCTGGAGAGTTTTCCGGCGACCTTGCCGATCTCGGCCTCGACTTTATTGATCTCTCCCTGGAGGCGCTGGCGTTCGGCCGAGGCATCCACCACGCCCTCCAAGGGAAGGTAGAGGATTCCGATGTCGGTTGGGCAGGCCGCGGAGCCGGCGGGGGCCTTGTCGCAGAGGCTGAGCGATTCGGCGTGCAGGAAAAGAGCGAGCACCGGGAGCGCATCCGAGACCCATTCGGCAGCGGGAGTGAATTGCCAGGCGAGGCGCTTGTTCGAGGGGATGTTGTAGGTGGCGCGCAGGTTGCGGGCTTGGGAGACGGCCGAGTAAACGGTATCGGCGCGGGGGTCCGGCGCGGCATTTCCTGCGGACGGCCATGGGGTTTCCATAAGGCTCTGCTGGCCGAAGCCGAGCCCGCTCCACAGTTCCTCCGTGATGAACGGAGTGTAAGGATGCAGAAGCTTCAGGATGCGCTGGATCGTGAAATCCATGACGGCCAGGGTGCCCGCGCGGCGCGGCGAATCGAAGTCCGCCTTGGCCGCCTCGATGAAGCGGTCGCAGAAATCCCCCCACGTGAAATCGTAAAGCGCCTGGGCGATGTCGCTGAAGCGGAAGGCCTCGTATCCCTCGGTCACCCGGGTGATCGTGGCGTCGAGTTTCGCGAGCAGGTCGCGGGCGAAGATCGAGAGATCGTGCTTCGACGGCTCGGCATGCGGATCGATCGCACCCTGCATGAGGCGGAAGCGGCATGCGTTCCAGAGCTTGTTGCAGAAGTTCCGGCCCTCGACGATCTGCTGTTCGTCGAACTTGATGTCCTGCCCCTGCGGCGCGATGCGGAGGAGCCCGAAGCGCAGCCCGTCGGCTCCGTATTTTGCGATGAGGTCGAGCGGGTCCGGGGAATTCCCGAGGCTCTTCGACATCTTCCGCCCCTGCCGGTCGCGGATGATCCCGGTGAAATAGACGCTGCGGAACGGGATCTCGCCGGTGTATTCCAGCCCGGCCATGATCATGCGCGCGACCCAGAAAAAAATGATGTCCGGCCCGGTGACGAGAGCGCTCGTGGGATAGAATTTTTTCAGTGCGGCGGCATCCATCGTCTCATGCGCCCAGAGCCACGACGAAAACCAAGTGTCCAGCACATCGGAATCCTGCACCCAGCCCTCACCCGGCGACTCGATCTGGCATTTTGTGTGGCGCAGGCGTCCCGCCTGCGATGGAGGCTCCGCAGGCGGGACGCCTGCGCCGCCACATTCCTTCGTCCACACCGGGATCCGGTGCCCCCACCAGAGCTGGCGGGAGATGCACCAGTCCTGGATGTTTTCGAGCCAGTGATCGAAGACCTTTTCCCAGCGGTCGGGAAAAAGCCGGATAAGGTGTTCGCGCACGGCGGCGCGGGCCTCGGCGGTTTTCGGATATTTGAGGAACCACTGTTCGGAGAGGCGCGGCTCGATCGGGACGTCGGCGCGCTCGCTGAATCCGACGTTGTTTTCGTGCGGCTCCTCTTTGACGAGGATCCCGAGTTCGCGGAGCTTGTCGATGGCCTCGACGCGAGCTTCGAACCGGTCGAGGCCGGCGAAGTCCTCGCCCGCGAGTTCGTTCATCGTTCCGTCCGGGTTCAAAATATCGATCACCGGCAGGTTGTGGCGGAGGCCGATTTCGTAGTCGGTCTTGTCGTGGGCGGGGGTGACCTTGAGAACGCCGGTGCCGAATTCGAATTCGACCGCGTCGTCCCCGATGATGGGCAGGATCGCGGGATCGTCCAACGGGAGCGGCCTGCGGATGTGGAGGCCGATGAAGCCGCTGTATCGCGGATCCTTGGGATTCACTGCCACCGCCGTGTCGCCCATGATCGTTTCGGGACGGGTCGTGGCAATTTCCAAAAATGTTCCCGGACGCTCCACGATCTCGACTTTGAAATGGTAGAGGTAGCCCTTCTGAGGTTTCGGGATGACCTCCTCGTCGCTCAGCGCAGTGAGCGAGACCGGGCACCAGTTCACCATCCGCTTGCCGCGGTAGATGAGGCCCTTTTTGTGCAGGTCCACAAAAACCTCCTGCACCTTGCGGGCGTAGGCCTCATCCATCGTGAACCGCTCGCGCTCCCAGTCGCACGAGCAGCCGAGCTTTTTGAGCTGCTTGATGATGATGCCGCCGTGCTTTTCCTTCCACTCCCAGACGCGCTTGAGGAATTCCTCGCGGCCGAGGTCATGGCGGGTTTTCTTTTCTTCCTTGCGGAGCTTCCGCTCGACGACCGTCTGCGTGGCGATGCCGGCATGGTCGGTGCCCGGCAGCCAGAGGACCTCATGGCCGGTCTGGCGGGCGTGACGGGCGAGGATGTCCTGAATCGTGTTGTTCAGCACATGGCCGAGCGTGAGGACGCCGGTGACGTTCGGCGGCGGAATAACGATGGAGTAACCGGGCTTCGGGGAGGCGGGGTCGGCATGGAAGAGCCCTTGATCCAGCCACCAGGAATACCATTTGTCTTCCACCAGACCGGGTTCGTATGCTTTGGAAAGTTCGGACATCGAACCGGGTATTGTGGCGGAATCGGCGGCAGATTCAATCGGCTTTCGCATGAAAAATCCCTTGCGCCAGCGACCGCCCGCCCGCACGTTCGGCGGCGGTGCGAATCCCGACCACGATATTTCTCATTTTGTTCGCCGCCATCCAGGCAGCCTCCGCGCAGTGGAACATCACCCTGCACGAGGGGCGCCGCTATGTTCCGCTCGAGGACGTGACCACGTTCTACAGGCTCAACGCTCCGCTGATCGAGGGCAACACATTCACGCTGACCGGCCAGGGGAGGACGATCCGGGGCAGCGCCGGTGGCCGCGAGGTCTACATCAACAACGTCAAATACGTGCTCTGCTTCGACATGGTGTCCAAAGGCGGGAAGTTCCTGATCTCGGCGATGGACGTGACCAAGATCATCGAGCCGGTGATGCGGCCGGGAAAAATCAAGGATGCGACCGCGGTGCGCACGGTGATCCTCGATGCCGGCCACGGCGGGCACGACAGCGGGGCGAAAGGGCCGCTGGGATCCGAGAAGGACGCCGCGCTGGATGTGGTCCTGCGCGCAAAAAAGCTGTTGGAGGAAAATGGCTACAACGTCCGCCTGACGCGCATGACCGATGTTTTCATCCCCTTGGAAAACCGTCCCGCCATGGCGAACAAATACCCGAACGCGATCTTTGTGAGCGTGCATTTCAACAAGAGCAACGTGGGCGGGGCCTCCGGCATCGAGACCTATGCGCTCGCGCCGAGGGGGGTGCCCTCGATGGATGAGGAAAATCTGAGCTACAGTGACTTCAAGCCCTACCCGGGGCACCAGCGCGACTCCGAGAATATTGCGCTCGCAACCGCCATGCACTCCTCGCTTCTGCGGCATCTGCGGCTTTACGACCGGGGGATCAAGCGGGCGCGCTTCCTGGTGATCCGGGATATTGATATTCCCGGCGTGTTGCTTGAAGGTGGGTTTATGAACCACCCCTTCGACTCGCGACAGATTGCCGGCACCGCCTACCGCGATGCCTTCGCCCGCGCGATCCTCGAAGGGGTCAATCGCTATAAGAGCGCCGTGGCCGGGCAGATGCAGTATTTCAAACCATCCGCAGTCGTTGCCGCCACGGACGCCACCACCGCCCCGCCGCTGAAAAAAGACCCGGCTCCACCGGTGCCCGTCGGATCAAAAACCGACATCGGGGAGGCTGTCAACCAGGCTGCCAGCGCGCTTTCCACCACCCCCTGAAACCCTCGATATGCCAGAAGAAAACCATCCCAGATTCGATCCGATCGGAGTTTTTGATTCCGGAATCGGCGGGCTCACCGTCGTTGCCGCGCTCCAGGAACTGCTGCCCTCGGAAACGATTTTTTACATCGGGGACACGGCGCGAGTGCCCTACGGAGGCAAGAGCCGGAAGACCGTCGAGCGCTACAGCATCGAGATCGGCGGGCTCCTGCTCGCGGAGCAGGCGAAGATTCTCGTGGTCGCCTGCAACACGGCCTCCGCGCTGGCCGTGCCGCGGATGAAGGACATTTTCAAAGTCCCCGTGCAGGGCGTCGTTTCCCCCGGGGCGGCAGCGGCCGTGAAGGCCACGAAAAACAAGCGGATCGGAGTCATCGGAACCCGGGCGACGATTGCCAGCGGCGCTTACGAGCATGCGATCACCACCCTGGATCAGGAATCCCTTGTCTGCAGCGAAGCCTGTCCGCTCCTGGTCCCGCTGATCGAGGAGGGAATGTTTGACGATCCGGTGACCGACCAAATGCTGGGCCGCTACCTTGCGCCGTTGCTGGATCAGGGGATTGACACGCTGGTGCTGGGATGCACCCACTACCCCCTGCTGCGCGACGCCATCGGGCGTGCCGCCGGACCCGGAGTGACGCTCGTGGATTCGGCAAGAAATTGCGCGCTTGCCGTCAGGGAACTCCTGGCCTCGCACGGCATCGCCGCCCCGCAGGAACGGCTGGGCCGGCTCCATGTCGCGCTGACTGATTCAACGGAGGGGTTTTTGCGGACTGCGGAGAAAGCGCTCGATCTGGAGATCGGAGACGTCGAGCTCCGGGCGGTTCAGATCGGCGAGTAGCACGGATGCTTCAGTGTCCGTGCGTCTCTTGAAACACCTGTGACGCAAAGAGCTCGTCTTCCGAATAGGGCGTGGTGCGCGGCTCGCCGGCAAGGTAGCCCTGGATATATTCCACGCCCATCTTTGCCAGCAGGTCGAAGACCGCGCGCGATTCCACATACTCGGCGACAAGGGGGATTTTCAAGGCGGCCGCCAGCGCCTGCACCGCGCGGACGACCGCCTGGTTGAACGGGTCGGCATCGAGGTGGCGGACGAAGGATCCCTCAATTTTGATCATGTCGACCGGGAGCGACTTGAGGTAGTTCATCGAGGAGGTGCCGGTTCCGAAGTCATCCAGCGCGAAACGGAACCCGCGCTTCCGCAGAGAGGTCATCACCGACTGCGCTTGGACGAGATTGGCGATCACCTCGTTTTCGGTGAGCTCGAAAATAATCCGTTCCGGTCCCACGGAATGCGCCACCAGGGTCGCCTCCACGTAATCCGCGAAGTCCGCATTGGCGAACGAGCTTCCGGAGATGTTGATGGAAAGGTGGGCATCCGGCGTGCCCAGGAGGGATTCCACCGCGCGGGAGATGACAAACCTGTCGAGCTTTGCGGTTTGTCCGGATCGCTGAACCGCGCTCATGAACGCCGCCGGGTGCACGGGGGCGCTCTCCGGGCGGTCCGAGAGGCGGAGCAGGACCTCATGGCATAGGATGGTGCGTCCGGCGATGGCGACGACCGGTTGGAAGTAGATCCCCAGGGTGCCGTCCCGCATGGCGTTCTTGATCCGGGACGACCAGTCGTTGTCGGCGACCAGGGTCTCCAGTGCGCCGCCGGTCTCGCGGTAGAGCTCCACCCGGTTCCGGCCCCCGGCTTTGGCCGCGTAGCAGGCGGCATCGGCCACGCCAAGGACATCGGATGACTCCCTCGATCCGTCGATGGGGACGATCCCGATCGAGGCCCCGACGCGGAACGTCCGACCCTCCTCGGCAAACACCAGGTTTTCGATATTTTCCCGGAGACCCTCTCCGATATTGAGCGCGTCCGATACCGGACAATCCGGCAGGATGATCACGAATTCATCCCCGCCGAACCTTACCAGAATATCGTCCGCCCGGACCGTGCTGCGGAGGATGTCCGCGACGGTGAGCAGGAGGCGGTCCCCCGCCTCGTGGCCGAGCGTGTCGTTGACGACCTTGAAGTTGTCGAGATCGATGTAGAGCAGGGCCCCGGATCGCCCGGCCCTGGCCTCCGCCACGGCATCGCCCACCGCCAGCGGGAGCTTCCTCCGGTTGAAGAGCTTTGTGAGCGGGTCGTGATCGGCAAGGAATTCCAGGTCGTATTCCAGTCGCCGGCGTTCCGCGATGTCCTTCACGGCCGCCTCGGCCACGGCGAGCCGGACATCCAGGAGCCCGGGATGGTAGGGCTTCCCGATGTAGTCGTCGGCACCGGCATCCAGAATCTGCCTGAGATCATCCGGCCGGTTGTTTCCGGTGCCGGCGAGGATGTAGTAAAATTTCCCCTGCGGGTGCTCGCGCAGCAGGCGGCTGAAATCCAGGCCGTTCATTCCGGGGAGCTGGATATCCAGGACGATGAGCGGGTAAAAAGTTTTTCCGAGAAGCTCGCGGGCCTGTTCCGCGGAGTCGCAGCCATGGACATCGTGCCCGCGCCCGCGGATCATCCGTTCCAGGAGGAGCCTCGTCGGGCGGTCATCCTCGACCACAAGGACCTTGAGGGAGGTTCCCGGCAGATCGACGGGATCGGCCAGTTCCAGGGAGTCCGTTGGGGCGACCGGATGCATCATCCGGCGGATCATCGTGCCCGTGTCCGCAAAAAGCAAGTGTGTTACCTCGCGCAAGAAAGCTCATTGAAAATCGCGGGTTGGACGCTAGCTTTTCCCCGATGTCAATCGAACGCATCCTGCTTGCCGCGCAGGGTTACCTTGAGTTGGAGATGCCCGCCGAGGCTCTTGCCGAGCTGGATTCCCTGGCCGCGAAGGACCAGGACCGGGAGGAGATCCTTCAGCTCCGGCTCTTCGTTCTGATGCGCGGGCGCCAGTGGACGCCGGCTCTGGGCGTTTGCGAGCGTCTGCGGCGGAATTTTCCGGAGGACGCGACGGGGTATATCCATGGGGCGTTCTGCCTGCACGAGCTCGGGCGCACCTCCGAGGCCAAGGAGATCCTGCTCAGCGGCCCGCCAAGCCTGACGAGCGAGGCGACGTATTTTTATAATCTCGGTTGCTATGATGCCGTGCTGGGAAATCTTGAGGAGGCGACGGCGGCGCTGCGCACGAGTTTTGAAATGGACAACAAGTTCCGCGAGATCGCCAAATACGATCCCGATCTCAAATCCGTGAGCGGGCTCCTCTAATCCCGTGTCCGAGATTTCCGCCTCCCGCGTCCAATCCGCCTTCGGGTCCAATTTTTCAAAAGGCCGTGAAGTCGGTGCCGCCGTCTCCGTCTGGCAGGACGGGGAGGAGATCCTCAGCCTCTGCGGCGGGTTTCGCGATGCGGCCCGGCAGGTTCCCTGGCAGCCGGATACCCTGGTGCTGATCTGGTCCGCCACCAAGGGCATGGCGGCGGCTTGCGCGCTTCACGCGATCGAGTCCGCCGGTCTCGGGCTGGACACAAGGGTGGCGGAAATCTGGCCGGAGTTTTGCGGTGGAGGAAAAGCGGACGTTACGCTCGGTCAGGTCCTTTCGCACAGCGCGGGGCTTGGGGCATTGGACAGGACGGATCTCTCGGTCCTTGAACACGGGGACGTGGCCCGGGCGATCGAGGAGCAGGCTCCGTTTCAGGATGCGGTCGGCGGGCCCGGCTACGGGCCCCGCACGTTCGGGTTTCTCGCCGATGAGATCGTCCGCCGCCTGAACGGTGGCATTCCGCTTGGAGACTATTGGCGCACGCAGTTCGCGGAGCCGCTCGGGCTCGATCTCTGGATCGGGCTCCCGTCCGAACTCCACCACCGTGCGGCCTCTGTCCTCCCTGCAAAAACCGCGGTGTCACCCGATCGCAACGACGCATTTCTCGAGGCCATGGCAAAGCCGGGCTCGCTGACGAGGCGGGCCTTCTCCACGCCAGGCGGGCTCCTCGCGGTCTCCGCCATGAACTCCCCCTCCGCAAGGTCCGCCTCCATCCCCTCGATGGGCGGGATCGGGTCGGCATCCGCCCTGGGAAAATTTTATGCGATGCTTGCGCTCGGCGGGATCTGGCGGGGGAGGAGGTATCTCGGAAAAAATACCATTGCATGGATGACGACCCGCCTGTCGCAGGGATTTGACAAGGTGCTCCAGCTCGACACCTCATTCTCCGCGGGATTCATGATGGATCCGCTCGATGCGCCAGCGAAAAAAAAGATCCGGTCGTTGCTCGGCCCGTCGCTCCGCGCGTTCGGGCACCCCGGCGCCGGGGGAAGCCTTGGTTTTGCCGACCCCGAAAACGGGATCGGTTTCGGCTATGTCATGAACCAGATGGAACCCGGGGTCCTGCCGGGCGAACGCGCGCGCGCCATCGTGGACAGCCTCTACGCGTCTTAAACCGCGCTAGCTTTCCCGCACGCGCCAGCGCCATGGCGCAACCCTCCCGTTCAACTGTTCAAGTAAAAACTCAATCGGGGAGTTGTTTCTGCGGGAACTCGGGGTGTAGAGTGTCAGGAGTTCCCAATGACTGCCCTCCCCTACCGGAAGTCCAAAGGTTTTACCCTCATCGAGCTCCTGATCGTGATTGCGATCATCGGGATTCTGATGGCGCTTTTGTTTCCGGCGGTGACCGGCGTGATCGAAGCGGCGCGGAAGGCCAAGGCAAAAAATGATGTCGTCCAGCTCGCGATCGCGGTGAAGGGCTACGAGACGGAGTATGGAAAGCTGCCGACGGCTGTCGTGTCCCCGGACGACGGGGCCGAGGCTTCGCAGGGCTGGTTTCAAGGGCCGAATACCGGCTCGCAATACAACAACGAGATCGTGAAGGTATTGATGGGGGAGGACTACAACGGGCTTAATCCCCGCAAGATTGTTTTTCTGGAGGGGCGGCCATCCAAGGGGGCAACCAACAAACCCAAGGATGGGATCGCCGCCGATGGCATGTTCTATGACCCGTGGGGCACGCCCTATGCGATCAAGATGGATACGAGCTACAACACTGCTCTGGAATACTACGATACGAACCAGAAGAACAATTTCCGCACCACGGTGATCACGATCAGCTTCGGTCCGAACATGATCCAGCAGGACACGTCGAAGACGGTGGATTCCAGCGGCAAGAAGGTGGACGACATCGTCAGCTTCCAATAGTTTCCGCGCCCGCGGCGCGAAATCAGGATAAATTCCCTGTGCCACGGCGCTGTGCCGCCGTGTTTAGAGCAGTTGCCGAAATTGGCTTCCGGAATCCTGGAGGGACCGGCGCTGTCCGGTCCCACTTATTCAAGGGACGACACGGCGATCGTCCCTCCATTTCGGTAATTAATTCCGGCAGATGTTCTATGCCGTCTCCTCGCAGCGCGGTTGAGGAACCTTCAGGCTCTGGCCACTTTTCCCCGGGCTTTCGGGCGGGATGGCTTTTTGACGCCGGGCGGATTTCGCAGGGTGGAGCCGTGGACCCACTGGCTCTCGATCATCATGCATTTCGGGCGGTCCGGAATGCCGACCTCATTGCGGTGGAGCTGGCCGATCACGAGATCCGCCGCAAACGCGCCGACGACCTCGTTGTTCTGGTTCATGCCGCTCCAGCCTTCGAGTTCGGGTGTCAGATCGAGGTGGACGAGGCCGATGTCCTGCGGGCATCTGAGCCCGGTGGCATCGAGCCAGTCCCGGATTTCCGGATGCGTGCAGACAAGTACGTCCGGCTCGTATTTTTTCATCCACTCCGCGAAGAGCCCCTGCGCCTCGGGTCGGAAATCAAGAACGGGGATCCGGTTTTTCAGATCCTCCAGCGTCCGGCCCGCATAAAACCCTGCCGTGAAGCGATGGTCGACATTTTCCTCGATCACGGGATCGATAATCAGGCCCGGGCGGGAATACCCGAGCCGATCGAGCTCCCAGGCGGTGTGCATGGCGGTCGAGAACTGGTCGTTGCAGGCAAAATGGAGCGCGGGGCGCTCGGGACGGATCCCCACGACCACGCAGGCGAGGTCCTGCCACAGAATGTCGAATTCCGGCGGCAGTTCCCGGTGGTCGAGCATCGCGGCGATGATCACCCCACGGATGTTCCGCGCTTGCAGGATCTGTTTCAGGCGCTCCGGGTCGACACCTGGTTCGTGGAGCCAGAACTCATCGGTGCCGTAGCCGAGTTCGCTGCAGTGAGCGACCAGGCCGCTTGTCCAGCGCCGGAAGGTGAGGTTTTTCTGCAGGCTGTCGCGGGCGTGCGAGGCGTTCAGGATTCCCAGGGTCGACTGGTATTTCGGATTTCTGCTCGCGCGGAGCTGTGCCATGAGGTTCGAGACCACCGCGTTTGCCTGGTAGCCCATCCGGTGCGCGATTGTCTGAATCCGCTGCCGGGTCTCGAGCCGGAGCCGCGGATCGTTCCGCAGCGCCAGGGAAACCGTGGCTTTGCCGACTCCCGCCTCGCGGGCGATCGCTGACATGTTCGGGGTGGACATCTGGGTGGGCGGTTGCGGCCGATGAACAGTTGAACTGTATAATGACATTCGCTTTGTGCCAACAGGGAATGCGAACTAAATTTTTAAGAATCAGGCGACAGTGAAGTTTTGTTGGCAAAGGGAGGCACCGTAAAACCGGTTGCGTAACCGAGCTGGTGGGATTCCTTTGTCTCCAGACCCCCGGACCCATGACCGACCAACCCGCATATCGATGGAGAGGAATCCTCGCAGGATTTCTGCTTTCGATCATTGGCTGCGGGCAGGCGCGCGCGGAGGCGATGCTGCAGTATTTCAACACGAGCTGGGCGGAGATCACGCGGAAGATGCCGGAGCTGGCTGAGGCTGGGTATTCGTCGCTCTGGCTGCCGCCGCCGACAAAAGGGAGCGGCGGGCTTTCGGTCGGGTATGATTTGTGGGATCCGCTCGATCTGGGGAGCAGGCTTCAGCGCGACACGGTTCGGACGCGATACGGGACCGAGGCGGAGCTGCTGCAACTGGTCGAGGTGGCTCACCGGTTTGGGATCCGGATCTATTTCGACAACGTCGTGAACCACCGGGCGTTCGACGTGCCGGGGTATAACGAAAACACGCCGATCGACGTGTATCCCGGGATGGTGCCGGAGGATTTTCACCTGCGCGTCACGGAGGACGGGTTTTACCGCAAGTGGGACAACACCCGCGACTGGGGGTCGGCCTGGCAGGTCCAGAACCTCGGGCTGGCGGACCTGATCGACATCGCGCAGGAGACGCCGAATGCGAATTTCGGAAAGACCGAGGGCTCGACGCACGAGAAATACTCATTTGTCCGCCACCCAAACAACCCGGAGTTTTACTGCATCAACAGCAGCGGCCAGTATGTCGGCTTCGGCAACGTGACGAAGGCGGACATGGATGCGAACCCCAATGCGTTCAAAGAAGATGTCGGCGCCTACCTGATCCGCGCCGCCCGCTGGCTGATGGATCGCACGAAGGCGGACGGGCTCCGGCTCGATGCGGTCAAGCATGTGCCGGATTACTTTTTTGGAAAGCAGAGCGGTGCCGACAAGGACTCCAGCGATGCGGGCTACATCGGCGGCGTCCAGCGGCAGTTCAACCTCACGCGAGGGTTTTCGGATGCGAACCACCGGGACTCGGTGTTCGATACGGAAAAAGGCCGCGACGACGCGATGATTTTTGGCGAGCACCTCGGCTCTCCTCCGGGATATTCCGGCTACTGGGATGCGGGGATGCGTTTGGTGGACAACGAGCTGCGGTCGAAGCTCAACGGTGTTCTCGGCAGCCCGTGGGGGACGCTCTCGGGGCTCGATTCTCCCGGAGGAGGCGGATTTTCATCATCCCTCGGCGTGATGCACGCGACCAGCCATGACAACGACTACGCGTCCATGCGGCATCTGCAGCACGCGCTCTACTACACGAGGGAAGGGCTCGGGCTGGTCTACACCGATGGCTACTACCAGGCGGAGACGCTCGGGGAATCCGGAGGCGCGTTTCCCCGCCATGCCAACACCGCATTCCTCGGGCAGTTTGCCGATCCGCGCATCCCGAACCTGCTGAAGATTCACCAGGATTTTGCGCGCGGGTTCCAGGTCGGGCGCTGGGGTGACAATGATTTTCTTGCTTACGAGCGGCGCGACAACCGGAACCCGGGTGGATCGGAGCGCCAAAATGGGAGTGCTGCCGACGAAGTCACGATGGTCGTGATGATGAACGACAACAACGCCTCCGGCCAGGCGCGGTCTTTCGCCACAAGCTTTCCAAGCGGGGCCTATCTCTATCAATACGCGACCGGGCCGAACGGGTCATATCAGGGAGGGTTCTACAAATACGCGGACAAGCTTTACGAGGTCATTGTCCCGCCGGGCGGCTACTATGTCTTCGGCTACCGCACTCCCGAGCTTTCGACCTACTGGCCGGACTCCGCCGTCACGCTTTACCAGAATGGGGAGGAGGTCCAGAAGATCACGGTAACCCGAAAGGACGGACCGGATGGCGACGCTTCGTTTAACCCTTACGGACTCTCGAACCGCGGCTATGCGGCGGGCGAAACTCCCGTGCCCTATACCTACCGGACAAGCGTTCCCATCGTGAAATCCGGTTCGCCGCTCACGATCATCGCCCGCGCGGACGGATCCGCCGAAAATATCATGCTCAAGCTCGATGGCGGAGTGGACCTCAATGGCACAATACGGGATATCACCGGTGCAGATCCGACGCCGCTCACCGACCCCGCGAAGCGGGACAACCCGCCGGCCCTTCGCACGGACACATGGGTTGGTTACGAACAGCCCGATTTTGTCTATCGCCAGTATCCGGAATTGTTTGCGGCAAAGTTGGCCGGTGACGGGGGACGCAATATCACAGGCTCTCCTGGTGCCGAGACATTTACGACCAGCGGGGTTCTGAACATGGGAAATGGAACCCGCAACATCAGCTCCGACACAGCAGAGTTCATTTACCACGACCCCGCAGCGACGGTCGATGGAAGCTTCAACCAATACGATGTTTCCACGAAGAAGCTTTGGGCCAAGGTCAATTCGGTTGGCGGCGGCTACAAGATGTTTGTCTACTACACCACGGACGCCAGTTATTACCCGGAAGGCGCTGGCGGGATCGGAAGAGGAAAGACGAAGGTCGTTGAGATGAACTACCAAGCCGCGCAGAGCGGCACCGGTTTCAACTGGTGGGCGAGCGCCACGATGCCTTCCGATTTCGATCCAGGCGCGAGCCGTTACAAAATCGGGGTGTTCAAGATCGGCGCAGGTTCCTTATGGCCTACTGAGGCCAATATAGCGCCCAAGTTGAAAATGCTGACGACGTTCAAGATCGAGAATTTCGATCCCTCGACGGTTTCCTTTGAACAGCACGACGACTACAACTCGCTGACCACCGGCCTGAAGGAAGGGTTCCACGTCATCCGCGCGAAGGCGCTTCTCAACCGCAATCCGAACTCCCAGGCCGCGCTTTACCAGACGTTCACCCAGACTTTCTACTACGACGCGCAGACCCCTCAGGGCGAGGTCGCGTTCCCGCACGACGGGGAAACTGTCGGAGGATCGAGCTACGAGATCGTCGTGCGCACCGATCCCACCGTCCAGGAACTCTGGTATAACATCGCGGACAGCGAGGCGGGGAACAACGACTCGGCCACCAAGCAACTCAACGGCAACGGCGACGGATTCGAGCCGTTCACAGACGCCAACAAAAACAGCGTTCATGATTCCACCGAGGCATTCACCGATCTCAACGGCAATGGGGTTTATGACGAAGCCACCTCCGTCGCATGGGCCAGCGCGACCGAGGTCACCGCCAACCCCGCCGTCACCAGCGCCTTCCAGAAGGAATGGCGCATCCGCTACACGAACATTCCGGCCACCGGCACCGCCACCCTCAAGTTCCGTCTGCTGGAGGCCTCGTCTTCGCACAATTTCAGCCTCTCGGCGGAAGCCGGGCACTTCACCGACGTGATCCGCACGGTCGCGACCGCCGGCCCGCTCGAGCGCGTCAACATCGCCTGGCCTCAGAGCGACGGCGACCGCGTGGACGACAACTACACGATGAAGGTCTATTTCTCTAAGGCGCTAGCCAACGGGGCCGCCAATGATGCCGCACTCCTAAACCGCTTCACGTTCACCGCCGACAAGGTCACCCAAAGCCGCACCGGGTGGACGGTCGATCGCGGCAACTTTGGCGCAGCCGGTGCCTACTACGAACTGTCGATCCCGCTGCCAAACCTCTACAACGATGTGGCGGAGTATCTCCATGAGCTGAATGTCGAATTCACATTCCCTGCCGACTACCCCGACGCAACCAAGCTGGGGCTGAAAATTGATGCCAGCCGCACCGTGAAAGCCGCCCCGAGCACGAAGCCCTATGTCCAGATCACCCAGCCGGCCGAGATCGGCTCGGATGGCAAACCGGTCGAGATTGTCATCCCGGACGGCCCCGGCCCGGATTCCACGGTCTATACGGTCCGTGTGAGCACCAGCGCGCCGGTCGGCAACCTCACGCTCTCGGGATCGCCTGCCCTCGAACTCCTGAACGAGACCTACGTGGATGCCAACAGCAACGGGAAATTCGACGGCGCAGAGCCGTATGTGGACGCCAACAACAACCACCAATACGATTCCGGAGAAACCTTCACCGACGTGAATGCGAATGGCAGTTGGGATGCCAACGAGCAACCGTCGCTCGTGGATTCCAACGCCAACGGCACTTGGGACGGCACGGTCGTCACAACCAGCGGCAACACGAAGACATGGGATTTCCCGTGGCGCATCACAGCGCCCGGAAGCTACCAACTCGTCGCGTCCACCGGCGGGGCAGATCCCGTCGTCTCGGCGCGCACGGCGACCGCCGTCCTCCGCCAGAGCGTCACGACTGATACCAACGAATACAACGATGACGACAACGACGGGATTCTCGACATCGACGAGGCCACACCGAAAGCCCTCCCGGTTGGAAATCCGGAAACTTGGAAGAACGGCGACGTGCATGTCTATAACGCCTACGGACGCAGCCTTCCGAACACGCCGGACTCCGACGGCGATGGGCTCCCCGACGGACTCGAAGTCGGCTGGCGGACGGCGGGAAATGCGACCAACACCGTGGTTGACACCAATTCGGACGGATTCCCAAATTTCATCGGGGACATGGATCCTCCGCTCTACGCTGTCGTGGAAAATGCCGATCCCATTGTCCCCGGCGTGGGGAACCTGAGCGCAGGCGACAGCCGGACTCGCCAGGCGGCCGGATCGGTCACCGATCCGACCAACCCGGATTCCGATGGCGACGGGATATTGGACGGGATCGAAGATGCGAATCGCAACGGCTGGACGGATGGCGATGGGAAGCCGTTGCCGCTCGCCGCTTCAAGGGATCAATACAGGTCTGTAGCGGTCCGCCCGAACGCCGGCGATTGGCCGAACAATAATATCGATTCGTTTGAAACCTGGACCGAGACCAGCCCGACCAAGGCGGACTCCGACGGCGACGGGCTTACCGACGGATATGGCGAGGACAAGAATTTCAACGGGCGCATCGATGGCGACACGAACAATAACCGCATCCATGATGGCGGCGAGCTTTGGACAGAGACGAACCCGCTCAAAGCCGACACCGACGGCGACGGGCTGCCTGACGGGTGGGAGGTCCAATACGGGCTCGATCCGCTCGACAACGGCACGACTTCCTACCGGACCGACCTGACGGGCGACCCGAAGAACGGCGCGGCGGGGGATCCGGATGGCGACGGGTTCAACAACCTTGCGGAGCTGGCCGCGGGTACGAATCCGACCCAGGTGACCGTGATTGGCAACGGAGGAGGGGAGGGGACGATCCATGTCGGCACGTTTACCGATTGGAAATCCACCGACCTCCTCGCGCTGGACGAATACAACGAGGGCGGAAGCCAGGGCGCGGATGTCTATCGCACGAACGGCTACGACAGCTCGCGGGATATCGTCGCCTTCTCGTTCCGCGACGGCGGAGCAGCTGCCGATGGTGGCGACGGCAAAGTCTATTTCCGTATCGATTTCCTCGACCTTGTCGCCTACGCCGAGCAGGGCGAGGTGGATGCCTACATCGTCATCGATACCGGCAATCCGGCAGTCGGCGAGCGGGCGCTTCCGGACAGCGTGGATATCGCGACTGACATGGGCTGGGAAGTCGTCGTCGGTGCCTACGCCACGAATTCCGGCAGCGTCTCGGTGGACCTGGACCGCGCGGACAACACGACGACTTACGTGCAGGATCCCTATGCGCACGGCGTCGTGCGCCGCGGCATCGCCGCCAACGGCCTTGGCGAGATCGCCTGGTCGAGCAAATATGACGCCGTGGAGATCGGCGTCCAGCGCCAGGCATTGATCGATGCCGGATGGCTCGGCGATCCGGCCACGCTGAACTTCCAGGTCTTCACCACCCGCGATGGCACGCAGACTGGCGGCGCCGGCGACATCGCTGGACGCAACGACATCCGCGATACGATCGGCGACGACTGGCTCGCCTCGGACTACTGGAAGGACCAGTCGAACATCAGCCTGAACGGCAAACTGACGAGCTACTTCGGGCGCTCGACCACCAACGACCGCGGCAAGGCCGCCAAGGTCATGCTTCTCGCCCACGGCAACCAGGCGATCCAGCCGGGCAGCACGATGCAGAGCCTGGTCCACGATGGCGCCGCCACCGGTGCCGCCGGATATTTTCGGATGCTGCAGACGCACGAGGCCTATAACGCCCCGCTCACCCTGCACATCACTCCCACGCTCGCGTCTGCCCTCCAGTGGGCAAAAAACCCCGCCCCCGGCGCGTCAAATGACGGGCCGTCCATGAATACGCGAATCCGTAATCTGATCTCCGGCGGCAAGGCCCAGATCCTGGGATCGACGTTCGCCGACCATGTTCCAAAATATTTTCCGCAGGCCTTCAACAACACGAACATCGGGCTCGCGAACAATTTCCTCGACGCCATCTACGGGAACGGCACGACCGCCGCCTCCCGGCAGGCGTTCTGGGCTCCGGAGCGGGTCCTCGACGACGAGACCCTCGGCCTGATTTCCGGCATGGGCTATGGCTACACGTTCGCCGACCAGACAAGGCATTTCGTCAAATGGTTCGGCCGCACCTCGGCCCTCGGCACCGACGGTTTCCGGATCAATCAGGTGAACGGAGTCAAAATCTTCCCGATCCACGACGTGACGTCCGAGTATCTCGACCAGACCCAGGATGAGGGTGCCTCCGAGCCTGTCCGCGAATTGCTCTCCCGCCGCGCACGGAGCGACATCCAGGATCAGGTCGTCGTCCTCTGGCGCGACATGAGCGACTTTGCCAGCAACGCCAAGGCCACATCCTACGACACAAATGTCCGCTGGCTCGCGAGCCGTCCATGGATTCGCGTCGTGACCGCCGGGAATATCATCAACGGCCAGGTTCCGTATAAGGGACAGGATGGAAATATTTCCACAACCTGGGGAACAAAAGAGCGGGGAGTCGCCCAGAACCTCGTGCAGTCAGCCAAGGACTGGATCGATCACGCGACGCAGGAAAACTACGACAACTGGTATTTCGGATCGGGCAAAGAGGTGAGCCTTGCAGCCACCAACTTCGGCGCGACCGATGCCTTCGGGCAGGTTGGCGTGAGCGGGCACTCGAATGCCGCCTGGCTGTCGCTCTCGGGCACCGCCTTCTCCTCCGGCCTCGGGGACCTCTCGAATGCCGTCCTGCACGGAGCAATGTTCGAAACCGCCTTCCACAACACGACGAACAGCGACCTCAGCAAGTTCAGCACCGGCGCTTACATCAACCCCGACACGGACTCCGGACAGGCGCTTTCGGACTTCGCCCGCTTCTCCCAGTCGCAGGCCCGCTTCGCAAAAGTCTACGCCCGTGTCCAGCAGTGGGCGGACTCCGCGACATCGTCCACGCTCGGCGCTGAGACGTCGGATGTGGACCTCGACGGCGCGATGGAATTCCTTCTCTTCAACAGCCGGGTCTTTGCGCTGTTCGAGGCGAAGGGCGGCCGCATGACCGCCGCCTGGATGCGCGATCCCAACACCGGAAAGCTCTGGCAGGTCGCGGGCAACTTTGCATCTTACAGCGGCACGGAAACCGAGGATGAAGGGGCGAGCAACTTTGTCGGGGCAACGACAGCCATCTCGGCCTTCCGCACCAGCGGGTTCAAGGACTGGTGGACGGTGAGCACGTCTAACGCCACCAGCAACGCCGGGGTCAATGCAGTATATAATGTCACCGCCGCCCCAAGCGGCACTGGATGGACATTCACCAATGGCGGCGTCACCAAGACGATCCGCCTCACGAATGCCGCGTCCGAGCGCCTCGAAGCCACCTATACGCTCACCGGCCTCAACAAGGCCTACGTCCGCTTCGGACTCTCGCCCAACCTCCTCGACCTCATGACCCGCGGGCAGGTCGGGCTTGTGGAAACCAACCCGGCTCCCACCCGCGTCAATCTCACGAACACCGGCGCGACGGACACCGTCCGCGCCTGGGTCCAGGCTCCGCAGATCAACACAGCCGCCACCGATGTCGCCGCCACCGGCTTCACCACCGTCCTCCGCCGCAACCAGGCCCAGACCAGCCAGGTCGAGGTCGAACTCACCGGCGCCGGGCCGCATGTCGTCACGCTCGGGTTCGACCTCGGCACCGACCTGACAAACCCGGACACCGATAACGACGGGCTGCCGGATGCGTGGGAGATTGCGAACTTCCAAAACCTCAATCGCGACGGCACCGGCGACGCCGACAGCGACGGCTTGCTGGACCGCACGGAATTCCTCTTCGGCTCAAACCCGAACTCCGCCTCCAGCGGGCAGCCGCTCACCACCGTCGCTCCGGTCACCGGCGGCTTCACCTTCTCGTTCCCGACCATCGCCGGGCGGCTCTACCAACCGCAGGTCTCCACCGACCTCGTCGGATGGTCCCCCCTCGGCTCCCCGATCGCCGGCGACGGCACCACAAAATCCGCTACCGACCTCACCACCGCACCCAAGCGCTTCTACCGCGTCACCATCTCCCTGCCATGAGAAATCTTGCCTCAACAAATGGCGGCCCCGCCGCGACCACGCCCCGACACAGCGGGGCGGCTACAACACCAGCGCGCCAGCGCCTCGTGCCAACTCGGGAAAGTCGAATGTGTAGGCGGGGAGCCATCCGAAGCGCCAGCAGAGCATCAAACGCGCAGCGCAAAAATCACATCAGCGCTGTAGCCACGGCGCTGTGCCGCCGTGTTCGTTCCATCCCGCGCGGAGCGCGCACTGTTTTTCCGGGATCTACCTTTTTCGCCATCGCCTTCTGCCTGCTCTTCGCCCTCGCTTCCGCCCAGGCGCAGATCGTCCCGAACCTCTGGCATATTCCCTCGAACACCACCGACATCCCCGGCGGGATTTCGATGCGGTCTCCCGTGAGCCCCGATCCCGGAGCTTCGACCTCGTTCTACGAAGGGGTTTGGCGGGACGGCGGAGCGAACGATCAAAATGGCGGAAATTTCCACTATCGTTTCGGGACCAGCGGCGCATGGCTGTCTATCCCTTTGTCTTTTGCCGCCAACAACGGAGGCAACCAATTCTGGAAAGCCACCCTCAAGATGCCCGCCGTGGGTTCGGTCGTTCAGTATTATTTCGAGGTCACCTTTTCCAACAAATCCACGACCTATCTCTACAGCTCCGGGGGAGCCAGCGCCCAATCGCTCAGTGCGGGCGATGCGCAGGCGAGCCCGTATAGCATGACCATCGACGGGCTGTCGGTCGCCACAGCCTCCACGGGGACCCTCAATGCTAATTACACCACGACGAAACTCTATATCGACGAGGTGGCGGGAGAATCGGTTCCAGTAACTATCACATTTTCCACCGGTTCCCCGAACACAACCGAGGCGGAAGTCTGGACCGATCTCAACAACCGCAGTCGGGCCGCCGCCGATGCGAACAGCGATGGTATTGACGACGGGATCGTGCCGCCCGCCCCTCCGGATGAAAAACCCCAGGGGTATGTCTCGGGTGCCTACCCTGCGAACGGGTATTTTCAGGCCATACCGATGAGCGGATCGAACGGGGTCTATACGGTCACACTGAACGCCAACAAGACCGGTGCCTACCGCCTCACCGCGCGCTACCGCACATCCGGAAGCTCAACCTGGAACTGGTATTCCTCCAACGGCCGTCGCGACCACTGCATCACGGTCGCCCCGCAGTTGTCCCGCAACCTGCGGATCTACGAAGTGAACGTCCTGAACGTGGACGCGACCGGCCCGACGTTTGCGCAGAGGTCCACGTTTGAAAGCCTCACCGACAACACGCGGTGGAACCTCGACTACCTGAAAGGCGCCGGTGCCAACACGATCTGGTTCCAACCGATCCATCCGAATGGCATCGAGGGCCGCGAGGCCCCGGGCGGCACACCATACGATCCGGGCAGCCCTTATGCCGTGAAGAACTTTTTCCAGGTCATGGAGCAGATGAGCCAGGGAAATTCGCGGGCAAGTTCGATGACCGCATTCCAGAACTTTGTCGCTGCGGCCGACGACAAGGGCGTGAATGTGATTCTGGATGCGCCGTTCAATCACTCGGCCTATGATTGCGAGATCGACCAATCCGGCATCGACCTGCTCACAGCCGCAGGGTTCAATACCTCGGGCTGGTCGCCAACCGACAAAATCAAGGACCGCGAGGCGCGGTTCTATTCCACCAAAGGCGGTGCGGGCACAGCCTATTCCGTCCCTGCGAATTCCGCCTCCGATGTGGCCAGCGCACCCGACCGGGACGATTTCGGGAAATGGGCGGACGTGATCGATTTCTTTTTTGGACGCTACGCCACGCTGGTCACAGGCTATCCGGGAGCCGATAGCAGTCGCGCCACAGTGGGCAACGAAGCGGACACGTACGATTATTCCTCGCTGAGCGGCGCGTCCGGATCCACCGGGGCAGTTACCCGCACGGTGTGGAAATACTTCGCCCGCTACGTTCCCTACTGGCTGGAAAAAACCGGACTCCCTGCAGGAAGCTCGCTCTCTGACCAATCCTACAAAGGCATCGACGGTCTGCGTGCGGATTTCGGGCAGGGCATGCCGCCGCAGTTCTGGGAATACACGATCAATGTTGCGCGCAGCTACAAGTGGAGCTTCGTTTTCATGACCGAGTCCCTCGATGGCGGGGCCGTGACTTATCGCTCGAACCGGCACTTCGAACTTCTCAACGAAAACATCGTCTTCCCGTTCCAGTCCGCCACCACGACCACAAATTACCGCGATATTTTCGAAGGCCGTCGCGGATCCTACGGACAGGGGCTTGTCCTGCTGAACAATACCTCCCACGACGAGGCTGGCTACGCCGATCCCTGGCAGGCTTTCATCCGCTATGCCGTGGGCGGCATGATCGATGGCGCACCGATGATCATGTATGGGCAGGAGATCGGAACCTCCAACAGCCTGAGCTTTGATTACTACGAAACGAATTTCGGGAAAAACATCCCGCACTTCAAGCGCTACAACTCGATGCAGCCGCAATGGACTGCCTGGGCGAACAATACCCTCGGCGTCAAGAACCTGATCCCCGCTTACTCGGGAGTCGGGCTTGCGAGAGGGTTCAGCCCCGCCCTGCGCTCCTCGAACCGCTGGTTTTTGAATCCCAACGGTTCCAATACGGCGGACGCAAATATTTTCGCCACCGCAAAATACCAAAGTCCCGGGGCTTCACCTGCCACCAGCGACGTGGTGCTCGCGTTCCAAAATCTCGACCGTTACAACCAAAAATCCAACACCTTCGGAATCCCCGCAGGCCTTGCCGACAACATGGGTTTGAAATCCGGAAGGCGCTACAATGCCCGCAACATCGCGGCCTACCTCGGGCCGAACAACGAGTATCCGACCCGCCGCGACACATTGCTGTGGGGTTCGTCCGGTTATACGCGCGATGACCTCGTCAATAACGGACTCTATGTTTTGCTCAATCCGATTCCCGGGACGGACCAGGCTTGGTCCTTCGCGCCGTTCGAGCCGCAGTATCTCAAGGTTTATGACGTGACATCGCTCTCCACGCCGTCTGCCGCCCCCGCAGTTGCTGCTTATGCTCTCGACGGTTCGGTGACTTTCACTTGGAACGCGGTGACTGACTCCGAGGGACTCCAGCCTGTTTACCGTCTTGTTGTGACCCGCAGCGACAGCATCGTTGTCACCCGCGATACGACATTTACCTCCTACACGCTTACGGGCCTGCCCACCGGGGTGACCGCTACGGCAGCCGTCACCACGCTGAATCCCAACGACTACAACTCCGCCTCCAGCCCTACATCCTCCAGCTCCCAGACGCTCTCGCTGACTTCCGCCGGCGACAACGACGGGGACGGGATGAACAATGCCTCCGAGGTCGCCGCCGGCACAAATCCCCTGGATGCCGGCTCGATTTTCAAAATCACCTCGATCACCGCAGCGGTCGGCGGCGGGATCACCATCACCTGGGATGCGGTGGCCGGGAAGTCCTACACCGTCGAATCCAAAGCCAGTCTCAACGCCGCCACCTGGACCCCCATGGCTACCGGCCTCACAACCGGCACCTACACCGACCCGACTCCCGGCGCGGG
Organism: Verrucomicrobiota bacterium; assembly: GCA_026398275.1. GTDB lineage: Bacteria > Verrucomicrobiota > Verrucomicrobiia > Chthoniobacterales > Terrimicrobiaceae > QYQL01. The sequence continues at coordinate 29,984 of JAPLTF010000015.1, read as the reverse complement.
AAACAAGTTCTACCGCGTCAAAGTCGGCCCTTGAACGGAATTGATCCGTTCAACAAAAAGGGCTTCGACAAGGGTTGGAGCGGGTTTATCCTGACCGGCAATCCCTTGCAGATTATGAAATGGTTTTCCCTCCTGCTTCTCCCGGTTTTTATCAGCCTGGCATCCGTCCAGGCATCCGACCGCATCAACATCGCGGAGGACGAAGCCACCCACAGTGCTTATAACGGCGGATGGCAGGCGGGGAAGAATTCCGGCACCGGATTCGGCGCATGGCTCTTCCAAACCGCCGGGGGCGTCGGAACCGACAGCCATTGCGGATTTTTTGTCGCCACTTCCACCGAGCAGAAAGATCTGGAAAATGCGGGGTCGAACGGCAAGGCGCTGGGGATGTTCGCGAACGGCGTGGATTTCGAGGTCGCCTGTGCGTTCCGATCCTTCGACGCCCCGCTTGCGGTCGGCGATTCCTTCTCGCTCCTGATGGAATGCGGCGAGTTTATCAAAAAATTCGAAACGGATGATTCGCGTCCGGGCGTGATCGGCTTCTCGCTTCGCACCGGCGCGGCGGCGGATGCCTGGGACGATTTTCAGAACGGGGCACGCCTGCAGTTCGGATTCTATCAGGGCGAGGGGAATTTTCAGGTCTTTGATGGCGAGGCGGATCATGACACCGGGGTGCCGTTCACCGCCGGCGGAGTCTCGGTGACCGTGACGCTTGTCACTCCGGACACCTACAATTTGGAGATCACCACCCTCGATACCAAGGAGACCAAAAAACTCGAAGGCCGCAAGCTCGCGGGCGATGCCGGCGCGCCGATCGACAGCTTCGCCATTTACAATCAGGACGGCGAGACCAGCGACGCCTACTTCAACGGATTCCAGGTCTCCCGGGTCGCCTCGGCCATCCCCCGCTAAACAAGTCACCGCCTCCCATGACTGCATTTCTCTGGAAACAGTTGAACTGTTCAAGACTTGGGTGGTGGCGTCATTGCGGCATCATGTTCGTCGTGGTGCTGGCGGGGTTTTCGACTGGCATCGCCGGCGCGGACAGCTCCGTTTACGTCTCGCGCTTCTGGCACAACCACCAGCCGATTTACTGGCCGGAGTGGAACGGGAACGGCAGCCAGACCAGCCGGATGCAGTATGCATGGGATTCGATTGTCCTGAAGAGCGGGCAGCTCTACGGAACGACATCCGGGCATCCCGACAACAATCTGACCGACATCTTCGGCCTGCCCGACCGTCAGGCCGCGTATCAGAGCGGCCCGCGCAACTCGCTGGCCGGTCTTTCCACCCAGGCGGGCTTTTGCATGAGCTACAGCGGGTCGTTGATCGACAACATCCGCAGCCTCGGAACCAACAACCAGCTTGGTTATGGCAATGGTTGGTGGAGCGGCAACCGCGAGGCACGTAACTGGTTGACGGCCGGAAATCCCGGCGCGGGCCTCGCCGGCGGCAGCCGCCGGATGGATCTCGTCGGCTTCACCTACCACCATTCGCTCGGGCCCCTGATTCCGAAGGCCGTCTTCCGCAAGGAGCTTCAAATTTTCAAGCAGGCGTGGTGGAAGGCGTGGGGCGGGAACTCCGATCTCAGCGACCACTCGAAAGGATTTTTTCCGACCGAGATGGCGTTCACCTCGGAGATGATCGATGTGCTGGCCGACGAGGGATATCAGTGGACGATCGTTGCAAGCCACCACCTGAGCCGCACGTGTCCGACCTACAACACGAAGGCGAATCCCACGGGCAGCTTCCAGATAAAATCCAGCCCGCCGAACAAAGCCGACCAGCGCGGTCCGTCGCCGGTGAGCGGCTGGTGGTTCAACGAGCCGAATCCCGGGCAGGCCGCATGGAATGTCTCGCCCCATGCGTATCAGCTCCATCGCGTGAAATACGTGAACCCGGCCACCGGCCAGGAGAAATCCCTCATCGTCGTGCCGAGCGATGACGCGCTGAGCTACGTCGCCGGCTACAGCGGCGCGCAGGTCGGGATGATCTCCAACAACATCGCGCCTTTCGCCAACGATCCGTCCCGCCCGGTCGTCGTCCTTCCCTGCACCGATGGAGACAATGCATGGGGCGGGGGCAGTAGTTCGTATTTTGAATCCACCCCGTCGTTCTTCAGCGGCTGCAGCAGCAACGGCTACGCGGTCTGCGCGATCCAGGATCTCGTGAACGCCAAGCCACCGCCAGCGGGAGAATACGCGCACGTCGAGGACGGCGCGTGGATCTTTCCGGAGTCCGACTACGGCAGTCCCTACTTTCTGAAGTGGATTGAACCGCCGGTGGGGGCACCCAACAGCACAAGCAAAGTGCCCGGCACGGTCGTCGACCTCGAGACACCCGGCTTCGCGCTCAAGTTCTGGAGCTGGGCTCCGGTGATCACCGGTGCCAACTGGTGCGAGACTGCCGAGCAGATGCTCGTCGATGAGGGCGGCAGCGTGCAGGCTTGGAAAATCCAGGCACCGTATGACTGGAACGGCGCGCGGACAATCCCGAACGATGTTGAGCTTGGCTGGCACATTTACCTCGGCGGCCTCGACTCCGGGTTCAACTACTACGGCGGGCTCGGCAATGACGACGAGGTCAAGCAGTCGCTCGCCACCCGCCGCGCAATCGAAAAGCTCAGCCCGTTCGTCAATGCCCGCCTCGCCAACGACCGCACGCCGCCATCCGTCCTGCGCCCGCAGCGGTTTCCGTGGAATCCCGGCGCCTACACATTCGGCTGGTTCAACAGCATCCCGGGCGGGAACACGAGCTACCTGAAAAAGATGCCATCGGAATTCTACATCTGGACGCACGCCTACGACATCAGTGGCGTCGGCGCGATCAGCGTCAAAGTGCGCGTCGACAACGACGGGGTGAACACGATGGCGAACAACCAGAACGAAACGTATGCCGGCGGAAGCGACGTCGGTCCGTGGATCACGATCCCCATGAACAAGCGCGTGCTGCCGAAGACTCGCGCCGAGCTCAACGCCGCCGCCAACAACGGCCAGATCGACTACTTCATCACGCCGCCGGAGCTTGCGGATTACTATTTCGTCAAGATCAGCAATGCCAACGTCGCCGGGTTCCGCGGCAAGCTGCTCGACTACTACATCGAGGCGACGGACTCGAAAAACAACACCAGCAAGTCGGAGATCCAGCACGTCTTTGTCGAGGATGACGGCGCGATCAATGTCCCCCCGGCCACGCCGGCAAATCTCGCGGGCGACTCGCCCACGGGCACCCGGATCAACCTGACATGGACGGCATCGCCCGATGCGACCAGCTATCGGATTCTCCGCGACGGAACCGAGATCGGAACCAGCTCCACGGCATCCTACGCCGACACGACGGTCTCGCCCCTCACGTCCTACAACTACACAATCATCGCGGTGAACAGCGCGGGTTCCTCGTCGCCGACCGCGGCATTTTCCATCACAAGCACCGCGCCGGGCGTTGACCCGCCGGCGTTCTCCATGTCGGGCACCGCGCCCGCAGGCTACCTGCTCAGCAACCCCGGGATGACGGTCTACGCATCGATCCGTGGCACGAAGCTCTACGTGGCGACGTGGTATGCTGGCTCGGCGGCCGGGAATGACCACTTTATTTTCGTCTCGAACCAGCTCCTTCCCTCGGCATCAAATCCGGTCCTTCCCGGCTGGGGCAAGGCCGGACTGGTGGCGGTGCCTTCAACTGCCGCTGTCCTCTGCATGGAATCCACGAACGGCTGGGCCGGCTGGCAGTGGCATAACTCCGGAGGAACCAGCCTCGCGGGCCAGGTGAATAAAAACCCATCCGGACAATTGGAAGGAACCATTGATCTGGTGGATGCCTTCGGCTCCGTTCCGCCTACAATCTACATCGCGAGCGCTGCATTCCAGACGGCAAACGGCGGAATCCTCGGCGCCCAGGCCCCCGGAAAAACCGTGGACAACGGCAATCTCGATCCTGCTGAATTCCTCGCCCTCCCGACCGCGGCGATCAAGGATTCCATCGGCGACGACAAATTTGATTTCGTCGCTCCGGACCGGAAATTCCGCGCCGTCCTCGCGCCGGATGTGAGCGGCAAATTCAAAGTCGCCTGGCCGGCAGTTCCCGGAAAAACCTACCGGGTGACCTATAAAAATTCGCTGGCCGACCCCGCATGGCTCACCGACCTGCCGGGTTCCACGATTACCGTCCCCGTGTCCTCCGGGTCGGCCGAATCGGTGTTCCGCGATTCTTCACCCGGCATACAACAGCGTTTCTACCGGGTGGAGCTTGTGCCATAGTGGCCGCAGCAGATCCCTCGCATCGCATGATTTCCTCCCCGGTTATTAGTCCACCTTTTGAAAAAATCCGGGCTTTGCTGCGACCACGGGGAACGGGCGTCCCGCCCGTTTGGGCGCTGACTCTGCAAGCGCAGGCCAGCGTCTTTCACAGGCGAGACGCCTGTGCTCCCTGTTTGGTTTGGTCGCTTGTCGTCCGTTTGTTTTCAAGAGGTGGCGTGAGGTATTTTGTCTTCGCTATCTCCTTGGCTCTCGCTTCCGCCTTTGCGGATTCCCCGCCGGCCGATCAGCCCGCCGAAAAAGTCCGCATCTACCAGTTCCTGCCCCGGGTCTTCGGAAATACAAACGAGACCCGGAAGCCGAACGGTTCGATCGAAGAAAACGGCTCGGGGAAATTCTCCGACCTCAACGAGACCTCGCTGGGTGCGATCAAGGCGATGGGTTTCACTCACGTCTGGCCGACGGGCGTCCTCCAGCAGGCCACGGCGACCGATTACTCCGCCATCGGGGATCCGGCGGATGATCCCGATCTACTCAAGGGACTCGCCGGAAGCCCGTATGCGATCAAGGACTACTTCGATGTCTGCCCGGATTACGCGGACGACCCCGCACACCGCCTGGATGAGTTTCGGGCGATGATCGACCGCATCCACAAGGCCGGGCTCAAGGTCATCATGGACTTCGTGCCGAACCACGTCGCCCGCAGCTATCAGTCGACCGTGCGCCCGGATCTCAGCTTCGGCGCGAAGGATGACAAATCGAAGTTTTTCAGTGCTGACAACAATTTCTACTGGCTCACGCCCGGGGCGAAGCCCGCCGGCAAAGGCCCCCCGCTGCGCCTGCCCACGGTGGATGCACAGGGGAATCCGACGAGCCCGACCTCGAAGGTGGCGAAAGCTCCGAGCGACGGGCTCTTCGCGCCGGAAGGCGAACACGGACGCGTCACCGGCAACAACCTCGTGAGCTGGGAGCCGGACGCGGGCAGCTGGTATGAAACCGTGAAGCTCAACTACGGGTTCGATTTTACAGACCCACAAAAGAAGACCCGCGCCTACCCGCACGGCGACAAGCAGGACATCCCGATTCCGGACACATGGCGGAAGATGGACGAGATCATCAGCTACTGGCAGGGGTTCGGGGTCGACGGATTCCGCGTGGACATGGCGCACATGGTCCCGCCGGAATTCTGGCGCTGGATGATCGCCCGCACACGCGGGCGCAATCCGCAGATCTTCTTCATGGCGGAAGCCTACAACGACGATCCCGCAAAAGTTCCCGCCGGAGATTCCAGCAATACCGGCAATGTGATGGCCGACCTCATCAATGCCGGATTTGATGCCGTCTACGACGACGCGACCTACGACAAGCTCAAAGACATTTACGAAGGTGGGGCATGGGCGAACGACTTGGACCGGCTCAATTCCACCCCGCAGGTTTTTGGTCGTTCGCTGCGCTACGCGGAGAACCACGACGAGGCCCGCATCGCCGGAAAAGGCCAGTGGGGCAATGTCGGGATGGAAGTCGGCCGCCCGGTCTCCGCGCTCCTCTTCGCGCTTTCCCGCGGACCGGTGATGGTCTACAGCGGACAGGAGGTCGGCGAGCCGGCCGACGGAGCCGAGGGGTTCGGCGGGGACGACGCCCGCACTTCGATTTTCGATTACTGGTCGATGCCGGAACTCGCCAAGTGGGTGAACGGGAAAAAATTCGACGGAGGCCGCCTCTCGCCCGCACAGTCGTCGCTCCGGGAATTTTACGCGGATCTCCTGCGCCTTGTTGCCGAACCCGCATTCCAGAACGGCGGATTCTTTGCGCTCAATCCCGCCAACGTCGAAAACCCATCCTACGGCCGCGTGCCGGGCGAGCAGGCCAGCGGGCACTGGCTCTACAGCTTCCTGCGGCGCGACCCGGCCACCGGGCAGAAATTTCTCGCCGTCATCAACCTCAGCCCAAGCCGGACATTCGATGACGTGCGCGTGAAGCTTCCTCCTGCCGCGGTGGATTTTCTCGGGTTCAAGGAATCCTCCAAAATCCTGCTCTCGGGAAGGCTCGGCAGCTCGGCAAAAATCGAATCCGGCGCATCCGACCTGCCGCTCGGCTCCCTCCCTCCCCTGAGCGCGAACTTTTTTGAAATCACCAAATGATGAAAATGTCCGCGATTGAAGCCCCGGCCCCGCAACACGCTTTCGATGTAGCCGACCCGCTGTGCCGGGGCGCAAATGCGGCTCCGCCGCCACTTCTTCCTCCCGCCATTTGTTCAGGTATCGGATTCATCCGCGCCCTGCTGGCCACCCTCTGGCTCCTCGCCTTCCTGCCGGCGCAGGCGGGCGACACCCCCTCATCCAGATTTCTTGGCTGGATCCCGGTGCAATGCGTTCCGTCCGGGGACAAGCTCGTGATCGATATGCACCGGTTCTTCAATCCACTGCCCGGTGACGAAATCGTTCTTCCCTCCACGAGCACGGCGGAATTCAACGCGGAGAAATTTGAGCTGAGCATCGCGATCCCATCCGATGCCAGGGGACTCGTGGAGATCCCAATCCGGGTCGTGAATGGAGGTGAAGTCAAATGTGAGGCGGTGTTGACGGTAGCGGTCCAGGCTCCGGGCGTACGCCCCGGCCCGGAACTGCCAGTGGTCTTCGCCGAGTCGCAGACGCCGGGCGGGCTGGCATTCCGGATCCTGGCGTCGAAGGATTCAAAAATTTCCCAAGTCTCCACCGTGGTTGAACTGCCCGAAGGATCAAGCCGCATTCTGTCAGCTCCCCGCGATGGGGATCTGCTGAAAATCCCGACAGCCGACATTCCCGACGGCTCATGGATCCGCGTGGTTGCAGCGGATGACAGGGGCCGGGTCAGTCGGGCGATCCGCGCCCAAGTGCGCCCGAAGGAGGGATTCCAATGGCAGGACGGCATCATCTACTATGCTTTCACCGACCGGTTCGTGGATGGAGACAAAGCCAACGACCACCCGGTCAGCGATCCCGCCGTCCTTCCCCAGGCGAATTACATCGGTGGAGATTTCGAGGGCATCCAGCAAAAGATCGAGGAGGGCTATTTCCAAAAGCTCGGCGTGAACGTGCTCTGGCTCGCCCCGCTGAACCGCAACCCGGACGGTGCGTGGAAGGAATGCCTTCCGCCCTACCGCTCCTACACGGGATATCACGGCTACTGGCCGGTGTCCGAGACGGAAGTTGAGCCAAGGTTCGGAGGCGAGCAGGGTCTCAAAAATCTGGTCGGCGCGGCGCGGAAGAGCGGCATCAAAATCATCGCCGACCTCGTGCTCCGGCATGTCCATGTCGATAACCCGCTCTGGAAGGAACACCCGGATTGGTTCGGCAGCCTCACGCTTCCGGACGGGAGAAAAAACCTGCGGCTCTGGGACGAGCAGCAGTTCACAACATGGTTCGAGGAATTCCTGCCGGGCTTCGATTTCAACAACCCCGAGCCGGTCGCGTTCCTGATTTCGAACGCCGGAAACTGGGTGGAAAAATTTGGTCTCGACGGATACCGGCTCGATGCCGTGAAGCACATCCGGTATTCGTTCTGGCCGAAATTCCGCACCGCCATGCGGGACCTGCAGCAGAAGGATCGCATGGCACCGATGTATTTCGTCGGCGAGACATTTATGGACCGCAAGGGGATCATGTCGTTCGTCGGGCCGAACATGCTCGACGGGCAGTTCGACTTCCCGCTCTACGACACGATCATGGAGGTTTTTGCGAAGAACCAGAAAGGATTTGCGGAGCTCGAGGACTCGCTCTCCGCCTCGGAGACGATCTACGGCAAGGAAACCCCCATGTCCCCGCTCATCGGCAACCACGACAAATCCCGCTTCATGGCCTACGCCGACGGGGATCTTCCGGATCCGAAAAATGACGATGAGGAGGAGGTCGGGTGGGCGAATCCCCCGCGGGTCGACAACCCCGCATCCTACGAAAAGCTCAAGCTCGCGCTCAGTTTCCTTCTCTCGATCGACGGCGTGCCGATGGTTTACTACGGAGACGAGATCGGGCTCACCGGAGCGGGCGATCCCGACAACCGGAAGCTGATGCCGCCCGAGTCAGGCCTCGACGCCGCACAGAAAAGCGTCCGCGAGCACTTCAGCAAAATGACCGCGCTCCGCAACGCGCACCCCGCACTCCGCTACGGGAACCGCCGGCTCCTCGTCGCGGACAGCAACCGCTACGCCTTTGTCCGCCGCCACTTCGACGACAAGGTCCTCGCCGTCTGGAACTGCGGAATCAAGGCGGCGGAATTCAATCTGCAAGCCGGTCCCGAGCTCCCCGATGGCAACTACGAGGATGTCCTCTCCGGAAAATCCCTCACGGTCAAATCCGGAACTGCAAAATTCACCCTCCCCGCGATGCGATCCGCGTTCTTCGTCTCGGAAAAATAGCGCTTCTATTTGCCGATGCAGAACCTGCCGAAAATCTCGCCGAGGATTTCTTCCGTGTCGGCGGTCCCGATGATCTGACCGACGCTTTCGAGCGCGGTCCGGAGTTCGATGGCCGGAAGCTCCGGCGGCTCGGCGGCACCGACCAATGTTGCTGCGGCGCGGAGCGAAGCCGCTGCGGACTCGAGCAGGGTTTTGTGACGCGCGTTGACGGCGGCGAGCGACTGGCCGGAGGAGAGGTGCTGGCCGCAGGTCTCGCGGATCATGGCCCCGACGAGCTCTGGAAATCCTTCGCCGGATTTTGCGGAGACGCGCACGACGTTGTCGGGGAGGTGCGCACCCGCCGGAATCAGGTCGCATTTGTTGGCCACGAGGACTTCACGCTCGCGCAGTTCGGGTTCGTTGATTTCCACCGAGGCGTCAAGGATGTGCAGGACGAGATCCGCCTGTTCGATAATCCGGAGTGCGCGGTCCACCCCTTCGCGTTCAACCGGGTCTCCGGTTTCGCGCAGGCCCGCGGTGTCGGTGAGGCGGAACAGGATTCCGCGCAGGCAGGCGGATTCCTCGATTGTGTCGCGGGTCGTGCCGGGGACCGGGCTGACGATCGCCCGCTCCATCCCCAGCAGCCGGTTCAGCAGGCTCGACTTGCCGACATTGGGACGTCCGACAATCGCCACCCTCACGCCTTCGCGCAGGACCCGCCCGCTTTCCGCCGTGGAGAGAAGTCGCTCGATCCGCGCAATGCCGGATGAAATTTTTTCGAGAAGCAGCGTGCCTGTGGCGGGGTCGATCCCTTCCTCCGGGAAGTCGATCCATGCCTCGAGGTGTGCGACAGTTTCCAAAATATCCGCCCGGATGCCGGAAACCTCGTCGCCGAGCCGGCCCTGCAACTGCTCCGCCGCCGCCCGCATCGCCAGCGGTGTCTTGGCGCTGATCAGGTCCATCACGGCCTCGGCCTGCGTGAGGTCGAGCTTGCCATTCAGAAATGCGCGCTGCGTGAATTCGCCGGGCTCCGCCGCGCGGGCGCCATTCCGGAGGACGATCTCCAGAATGTGCGCGGCCAGCAGGATCCCGCCGTGGCATCCGATCTCCACCATGTCCTCGCCGGTATAGCTGGCCGGGTTTTGGAACAGCGTGACGAGGACCTGATCCACAACCACTCCGTCCTCCACGATCTGCCCATGGGTGGCGCGGCGCGGCGCGGGGATCTTCGGATGAAAAATCCTCCCCAGAATCGCGGTGGCATCCGGCCCCGTGATCCGGATCAATGCGACTGCGCCCTCGCCGGGCGGAGTCGAAACCGCAGCAATCGTATCCTCGATCATCAGGCCTTCGCGAGCGGCCCGCGTGGGATCCCGCCCGCCGCATCAAGCGTCTTCAATTCCGCGATGAAGCGCCGGTTCTGGTCCATCGTGCCCACGGAAATCCGAATCCATGCGGGAAGCTTGTAGCTCCGCATCGCGCGGACGATGAGCCCGCGGCGCAGGAGCGCCTGGAAGACGGCATCGCCGTCGCCGACATGGACGAGGACAAAATTCGCCACGCTCGGAACAAACTCGAGGCCCATTTCCGAGAACTCGGCCTGGAGGTAATTCCGGCCCTCGTGCGTGAGCTGCCGGGTGCGGTGCATGTGCTCGTCATCCTCGAGCCCGGCGAGCGCGCCCGCCTGCGCGATGCCGTTCGCGTTGAATGGCTGGCGGGTCTTCTGAAGGACAGTCGCCACTTTTTCCGGGGCGAGCCCGTATCCGATGCGGAGATTCGCGAGGCCCTGGATCTTAGAAAACGTGCGCATCACCACGACGTTCCGGCCCGCGCGGACATGCCGCAGGACATCCGGCGGGTTGTCGAGAAACTCATGATACGCCTCGTCAAAAATCACGAGCACATGATCGGGGACGCGCTCCATGAACCGGTCGATCTCCTCCTGCCCGACCATCGTGCCGGTCGGGTTGTTCGGATTCGCGATGAAGAGCTGCCGGGTCCGCGGGGTGATCGCCGCCAGCATGGCATCCAGATCGTGCGTGTATCCGGGGTCCGGAACCTCCACGGTCTTTGCGCCGAAGAGCTGGGCCATCAAGGTGTAGACGGCGAACGCATGCTTCGCGGTCACGACCTCGTCGCCGGGCCGCAGAAACGCATGGCCGATGAACTCGATGATCTCGTTCGATCCGTTTCCCAGAATCACATTTTCCCGGGCGAGCCCGAGCTTTCCCGCGATCGCATTGCGCAGCGCCCATCCCCCGCCGTCCGGATAAAAGTGCGCGCGCTCGAGCGTCTCGCGCATCGCCGCCAGCGCCTTGGGCGAGGGGCCGAGCGGGTTTTCGTTCGACGCGAGCTTGACGATGTCCGCCGGTTTGAGCCCCATTTCGCGGGCCAGTTCCTCGATTGGCTTGCCGGGTTCGTAGGCGACGAGGTCGAGGATGTGTTGATGGGCTGAGTTCCACATAGGAATCGCATTTTGCCGCCTTTGTCCGCCAGCGTCAACCTGATGGATCTCAAAGGCCGGACCGGCGCAGTATATGCAGCGTGATTTCCGGCGGGCAGAACAGCCTTGCGGCGACGGTGCTGCCGCCGGTTCCGCGCGACGTGTAGCCGGGCATGCCGCCTTCGGCCCATGCGCCCGCCAGAAACCGGGCGGCGACGGGGGCATTCCTCAGAATGGCGATTCCGCCGGGCAGGCAGAGCTGGCCTCCGTGGGTGTGGCCGGAAAGCATGAGCGAATAGCCGAGCGCCGCTGCCTGCGCGGCAACCTCCGGGCTGTGTGCGAGGAGGATCGCGGGTGCGCCGGAAGGGATGCCGCGCCGCGCACGCACGAGGTCGTGAGTCCGGAAAAAGCGCGGATCGTCGACGCCGCAGAAATAGAGCCGGTCGTTGCCGCGCTCGATCGATGCATTTTCGTTCAGCAGGACCGGCAGGCCGGACGCTTCATAGGCGGGGAGCCGGCACAGAAAATCGTGGTTTCCCAGGATCGCGAACCGCTGGTGAGGCAGGAGCGGGATGAGCCGCCGCATCAATGCCAGCGAGGTTTTCCCGCTTGTCCCGATGTGGTCGTGGTAGTCGCCGGTGAGAACCACGGCGTCGCACGTGATCCCCCGGATCGCCTGCTCCACCACATCCATCAAAGCCGGGTCAAGATCGCAGTGGAGGTCGCTGAGCTGGAGCAGCCGGAACCCCTCAAACGCCGGCGGGAGTGCTGGCAGGACGATCCGGTTTTCCACGAGCCGGACATCCAGAAAATTCCTTCGGCCCAGCGATCCGAGGCCCAACGCCCGGACGCATCCCGCGATCACGGCCACCCTCCCGCCGAAGAGATCAAGCAGGCCCCGCGAGGTTTTCTTTCGTGTGAGCAGGCGCTCCCGTTCGAGCCGGCGTTCGACGAGCCCCGCCCCGAGCCGCGCGGACAGGCGCTGCCTGTCATCATCGGAGAGCTGCTCATCAATCATTGAGGAAGCGTAATCCGGAGTCGTCGCGGCCGGAATCCGAAAATGCCGCCTTGCGCATCGCGGCAAAATGATTCTGTGTGTGTGCGCAATGGAGTTCCTGTTTGACCGGATTGACAAGCCGTCGCCCGCATGGGCGAAAGTGGTGACCGCCTGCGGGTTGCTCGCGCTGTATTCGGCGTTGTGCTTCTGGATATTTTCCAGCTCGATCCAGAATTGGGAAAAGGTCTGGGGTTACCGGGCGGTGTTTTTCAACGGGTGGATGCTGACCATCGGAATCTCGGCGGTGGCGCTGGTCTTGAGCACGGTGTTCGGTGTCGCGGCGGCGCTCGCGCGGAGGAATTCGTTTCTCCCGCTCAGATACACGGCCATCTTCTATGTCGAGACCGTCCGGGGCGTTCCTCTGCTGTTTCTTGTGATGTTCGGCTATTACGGGCTTGCGACCTTGCTGCATTGGAACGACCGCCTGCCGGTCGGGATCCTCATCCTTTCGCTCTTCAGCGGGGCTTACATCGCGGAGGTCATCCGCTCCGGGATCGAGAGCGTGGGGCGCTCGCAATGGGATTCGGCGCGGGCGATCGGGCTCACGCCCGCGCAGACATACCGGTTTGTCATTTTTCCGCAGGTCCTCCGGCAGACCCTTCCGCCCCTGGCCGGGCAGTTCGCATCGCTGATCAAAGACTCCTCGCTGCTCTCGATCATCGGAATTCCGGAGCTCACGTTTGCCGCGCAGCAGGTCAACTCCGCCACGTATTCAACGTTCGAGGCGTATCTCCCGCTCGGAGTGTGCTACCTGGTCCTCACCCTCCCGATTTCGCTCTGGACAAAATCCCTCGAACGCAGGGTCAGCTATGAAAGTTGAACTCAGGAATGTGACCAAAGCCTTCGGAACGAACCGCGTTCTCGACGATGTTTCGTTCGAGGCGGAGTTCGCCCATGTGCTCGCGCTGATCGGGCCGTCCGGCGGCGGGAAATCCACTCTGCTGCGGCTTCTGGCCGGGCTCGACCGCCCGGATTCCGGAACGATCCTCGTGGACGGGATCGCTCTCGAGCGCTCGGAGGAATCCCTGCGACTTTACCGGCGGACGATCGGGACGGTGTTCCAGGCCTACAATCTTTTTCCGCACCTGAGCGCGCGGGACAATGTGGTGCTCCCATTGGTCGAGGTGCACGGACTTTCCAAGGCTGCTGCCGCCGCGCGCGCCGACGACGTGCTGCAACGCTTCCAGCTCATCGCCCATGCGGACAAGCAACCCGGATTGCTGAGCGGCGGGCAGCGGCAGCGGGTCGCCATCGCGCGGGCGCTCGCGATCGAGCCGAAATTTCTCCTTCTCGACGAACCAACCTCCGCGCTCGACCCCGAGATGACGGCCGAGGTTCTTGACGTGATCGCGGAACTCCGGACCCTCGGGCAGCCGATCATCCTCGTCACCCACGAGATGGGGTTCGCCCGCCAGTCCGCCGACCTCGTCGCTTTCGTCGCCGACGGCGGCATCCGGGAATGCGCGCCGGCCGGAACATTCTTTTCTAACCCGACAACTCCGGAAACCCGGAAGTTCCTGGAAAAAATCCTCAAGTATTAGCCCGCTCCGCCCATGGCAGCGGTGCTCTATGAGCGTCGCAAAAATGGAAAGAAAATCATGCGGCGGTCACCGGCCGACGCTACAGCCTGGAGAGGCAAGCATCGATCTCTGGGAGCGCGGGCTTCCAGCCTGCCCTCTCCGGCATCCCTGCCGGGGAGATCGAAACGAAACAGAGGAAAACCGTTCGGCAGGATGCCAAACGGAGCAGGCAGGATGCCCGCGCTCCCGGTGACGCCGAAATCCTGCGCCGCCTCCATTGAGGGGCCGGCCCTAATTCTTCGGGTTGGGTCGCACCCGGAGGACGAGCGTAAGCGCCGCGGCGCTGGCGATGCCGATGTCGCGGAAGATGGCCAGCTGCATGGCGGAGGCGGAAGGGGTTTCGTCGCCGCCGAAGCAGCCGCAGCTGACGATGAGGCCATTTGAGAGCGCCCAGGTGAGGACTCCGATAAACAGGAGCGCGAGGAGCAAAATCATCGCCGAACCGATGCGGTGGACGCGCGGCAGGAGGATCAGCAGACCTGCCGCGATTTCCGTGATTGCGAGGGCCATGGCAAATGTTCCGGTCCAGGATTCAGGAAGGATGCTGAAGGGGACGAGCGCAAGTGCGAACTCCTCGCTGGCGCTTGCCTTGATGGCCCCGGCGAAAAGAAACGTGATGCCGAGGACGACCCGGATCAGGACGACGGACCAGATCTGGATTTTTTGGAGGCGGAGCGGGTTCATTCGGGGGAAGTTTCCTTCTGTAGCGAACATTGAAAATGTTTCGCGCTCATCGGACAAGGGTGACTGCGCGGAGGGCGAGCCGGGCGGCATCGACGTTGTGGACGCGGAGGATTGCGGCTCCGCGGAGTGCGCCCGCCACGGTGCAGGCGATGGTCCCTGCGTCTCGGTCGGCGGGGTTTTCGATTCCGAGCACCCGCCCGATCGTGCTCTTGCGGGAGACGGGGAGCAGGATCGGGCAGCCGAAGCGGGCGAGGCGTGGAAATTCGCGGAGGATGCGGAGGTTGTCATCCGTCTGCTTGGCAAAATCAATCCCGGGATCGACGACGAGCGATTGTTTCGGGACCCCGGCGGCGACGGCCATGGCGATCTTCTCTTCAAAGAATTCCTCCAATTCTGCCATGACGTCGCGGTATTCGACATGGGTGTGGGGGATTTTCGGCAGCCCCTTCGAGTGCATGATGAGGAGCGCGGATCCGTGCTCCGCGCAGAGCCGCGCGTGAGTGGCATCCGGCAGGGCGCTCATGTCGTTGAGAAGATCGCATCCGGCCTTCATCGCGCGGGCCGCCACCGTCGTGCGCCAGGTGTTGACGGAGAGGAGCGGCGGAAAAACCTGGCCTTCATCGCGCGGGCCAACCTTTTCGATGAGCGACGGGAATTTCTCCAGAAACGGAGCGATCCGCCGCCACTCCTCCTCCTCGCTTACCGGAGCCCGGTTGGTCCGCGCGCTCTCGCCTCCGACATCCACGACGTCCGCCCCGGCCGCCACCATCCCGAGTGCTTTTTCCAGCGCCCAGCCGGTATCGAGCCGCCCGTCGCCCGAGAACGAATCGTCGTTGATGTTGAGAATCCCCATGACCAGCGGACGCCCGCCGACGGGGACCGCGCGGCCGCGGGCGAGGAGGGACGCGATGTTCTCCTTGTCTCCGGCGGGATTCTTCTCCAGCCTGTTGGCGGATTCCACGGACATGAGTTTTATCAATTCGGTTTTTGCAAAGCTGAAGCGCCATCCGAAGCGGATTGTGTTTCCGGACGGGGACGATCCGCGAGTGATACGCGCGGCGCAGATGTTTTACGAGCGGGATCTTGGCGTGCCGATCCTGCTCGGCAAGCGGGACGTGATCGAGCGCGTGGCGATGGCCGAAAAGGTCGGCCTCGACCATGTGGCGATCGTCAACCCGGAGACATCCTCCGACCTGCCGATCTTCTGCCAGCGGCTCGAGCGTCTGGAGCGGTATAAAAACATGGGGCTCCGGGACAGCCGTGCGGTGATGACCAACCACAACTACTTTGCCGCGATGATGGTCCAATACGGGCTTGCGGATGCGCTGGTCGGCGGCGTGACCTCCTACGGCGGGGTCTTCCTGCGCCCGCTGCTGAATCTGATCAAGCCGCTGCCTCATGCCGGGGTGGTGTCGAGCTGCACGATCGTGGAGCTGGAGAACAAGGCCTTCGGCGACGACGGCGTGATGTTCCTCGGGGATACCGGGGTCGTGCCGGATCCCAACATGCAGCAGCTCGCCTCGATTGCCGTCCAGACCGGGCTGCTCGCGCGGCAGGTTTTTGGCCAGCGTCCGAGGGTCGCCCTCCTGAGCTTTTCGACCAAGGGCAGCGCGCGCACGGCCTCGACGGAAAAGGTGGCCGGGGCGACGGAGCTGGCGCGGCAGATCATCGCAAAGATCGGCGCGGAAATCGCGGTCGACGGCGAGATGCAGGCGGATGCCGCGCTCGACCCGGTGCTGGCCGAGAAAAAGATGGGTCCGAGCCTCGTGGGCGGAAAGGCGAACGTCCTGATTTTTCCCGATCTCAACAGCGGGAACATCGCGGTGAAATTGATCCATCAGTTTGCGGCGGCGAGGACGTTCGGGCAGCTGATCCTCGGGCTCACGCGCCCGGCGGCGGACCTGTCACGCGGCACCGACCCCGAGGAGATCCTCTGCATGGCTGCGCTCGTCGGCCTGCAGGCGATCGAGTATCGGAAATTGTATCCTGAGAGCGCGGAAGCGTGAATACCACCACCCCCCGGATCTTCATCGCCGCGACCGAGCAGAACACGGGGAAGACGACCGTGGCGCTCGGGCTCTATGCGAGCCTGCGGCCGCGCTTCAACCGGATCGGTTTCATCAAGCCGGTCGGCCAGCGTTTCACCGAGGTGGACGGGAAGCGCATCGATGAGGACAGCGTCCTGATCCGCGACACGTTCGGCACGCAGATCCCGATCGAGGACATGAGCCCGATCGCGGTCGAGCCGGATTTCACGAGGCGATACATCAACCAGTCCAACCACGAGAGCCTTGCGCGGCGGATCCAGCATTCGTTCGACCGGTCGTGCTGGGAAAAGGATTTTGCGATCATCGAGGGCACCGGCCATGCGGGTGTCGGGTCCACTTTCGACCTGTCGAATGCGACGGTGGCGAAGCTGCTGGCGAGCAGGGTGATTCTTGTGACGCCGGGCGGCATCGGACGCCCGATCGACGAGGCCGCCTTGAATAAGGCGCTCTTCGATCGCGAGGGGGTCGAGGTCATCGGAGTCGTGATGAACAAGGTCCATCCGGACAAGCTCGACTACATCGCGGATTTTGCAGGCCGGGGATTCGAGCGGCTCGGGCTCGAGCTTCTCGGGATCGTTCCCATGGAGAACATGCTGGCCGAGCCGACGCTCCAGCAGATCTGCGAGCACATCCGCGGGAAGTTCCTTTACAACCAGAAGGAAAGCCGCCGGCACAGCCGCCAGGTCGTGATCGGCGCGGTGAGCTCGGCGAACCTTTTTCACGGGGTGAAAGACGGCACGCTCCTCGTGGTTCCCGGCGACCGGGAGGATGTCGTGCTGGCCGCGCTCTCGCGGTCGATGGCCCAGGATGGCGGGCCGCTGGCCGGGCTCGTTCTCTCCGACGACCTGCGCCCGCATGCGCGGCTGCTTGAGATGCTCGGCCAGACGACCCTGCCCGTGATCCTCTCGCCGATGGACAGCTACACAATCGCGCAGAGGATCCACTCGATGACCGTCAAAACCCTGCCCGGGGACACCCGGAAAATCGAGCGCATCCAGGACCTGATCCAGCGCCACGTCGCCATCCCCCGCCTGCTGGAAAAGATCGGATGCGCGGAAGCATGAAGATCGGAAATCAAGGGGGGGCCTCACCAGTTGGCATCTCAGCGAGGACACCCCGCGCTTTCAGCGTGGATGCACGGCATTTCCGGGGAGCGCACGCGCCCCCGCGTGCGGGCGGCAGCGCCCCGCTGCCGCAAGCTTCTTTCGTTTGTGAAGGGAAGGTTGTTTCGGCGAGGGCGCCGAAACCAGCACGCGGGGCGCGTGCGCTCCCCGGAACACTCCGCGCCGCAGTTTCTCTGAAGCTATGCGGGTTCGGCATGCTTCTCTCCCTGGCCTTGCTGCCGCTGCAGGCTGCTGAGCCGGATGCGCGCCAGGGGGAATCTGCAGCCGCCGCGGCGCGGCCGCTTTCGGGGATCTTCGGCGGGTCGGAGACGGATTCGTTCCGGAAGGCGGTTTCCTCAATCCCGGACCTGCAGGTCTTCGAGGGGCTCCCGGATCCGAAGACCGAGTCCTCTCTGTTCGCCAGGGAAATCACGCGGGGCGATGTGGTGAGCATCGGGGATTTCCATTTCTACAAAAAGCCGCTTGCAATGAGCGATGCCGATATCGCGGAACTCCGGGCGGTATTCAGCCCGGGAAATCCGTTTTCCCCCGGTGGAGGGCAGGACCCGTGCGGGCGATTCCATCCGGATTATGTGCTGGTCTGGAAATCCGGCGATTCCGGGTATTCCGCGCAGATCGGCCTCGGATGCCAGGAGATCGAGGCTGCCGGTCCGTCGCTCCGCATCCACCGCTACATTCCGCCCGACATCTACGCCCGCCTGAACCGCGTGCTCGGGAAGTATTCCGTCAGCCGCCCAAGCCCGGACAAGGCATCGGGTGGTGGATCAACTGCGGACTGAAGCATCGAGCTCGATCTCAAAGAGCAGATCGTCGCGGCAGACATGGCAGCCGAGCGAAACGATGGGCAGCGGGGGAAGGTTGCGGCAGTAGTCCTCCCAGAGCGGGATATGCGACGGATCACGGAAGTAGGCGATGGCGCGGGTGGTGTCCTCAATCCGCATGCCGGCTTCATCCAGGATCGCGCGAACGACATCCATTGTCAGCCCGATCTGCGCGGCGGGATCGCCCTGGTGGACGCTCTTTCCGCCTGGTTCGATGCTCGCCGTGCCGGAAATATAAAGTGTGCGGGAACTGGAATCCGAGACTTCGAGGGCGCGGCTGAACGCGCTGCCATAGGCGAAGGCGTCGCATTGCAACGGGGAGCAGACCGCCGCAATGAGGGTTTCGCCCGGGCCCGATTTCACAGCCATCGCCTTGGCTGTCAGCGCCGTCCCGGCCGGGTTGGGCGCGCCGATGCCCGTGCTGGCCGGCATTCTCCGGATGGCATGGTGGCGAAAAAATTCTGTGCGGACCTCATTGAACGCCGGATACCAATCCAGAATATCCTTGTTGTAAAACCACGTGCGGGCGACGTGTTCGAAGCTCATTCCGGCGAGCGCCAGCGCTTCCTCGATGTTGCGAAATACCTCGCGGGTCTGGTCCTCGCGGGAGGCGCCCGCATCGCCCGGCAGGAGCCCGCCGAGAAAGCAGTGGCTGGTTCCGGAGTCATTGATGAGGTAGCCGGCGATGCGGTCACGCAGAACGAGCGGCACCGGCTCAATTCCCGAGGCCGCGGTGAACTGCATGCCGCCACCGCCAGCAGACGAGGAGACGACGGCTGTGACCGGCGCTAAGAGGCCTGCGCTCCCTACGGCGGACTCCATATCGAAGATTTCGTCCATGGTCCCGAAGACATCGACCCCGAGCACCGTTGTGCCGCCCGGCAACCTCTCCAGCGCCTGCTGAAGTTGTCCAGTGCCCACCGTCCCTTGAAGAGTCACACTCGACTCCAGCCAGCCGGGGTGCTCGATCGTTTTGATGTGGAGGGGGCTGGGATAATCCGGCATGGCTGAAAGATTCAACTCAGAAAGTTGCGTGGAGTTGCGTATTTTCGAAACATATTTCCGAAAGTGGGGTTAGATTTGACTGGGGGTGCGCTTCCAGGGAAGCACACCCCCGATTTTCCTGAGGCGGTTATGTTGATGCGAGCGATTATTTTCCTTCTGATGGGGATCGCGGCCTGTCCGGCTGCGATGTCCCCTGCCGTTGTCCCGTTCGAGAAGGAACCGCAGAAGCGGCTCACGCCTGCGCTCTCCGCCGCCCTCGACAACCTGGTCGCGACGAAACAGAAGGCGGCCGGCATTCCCCGGGCCAGGCCGTGCTCGGACGAGGTTTTTCTGCGGCGGGTATTTCTCGATACGATCGGAACATTGCCCACGCGGGAGGAGGCGGTGGAATTTTTAAAGGACAAAAACCCCACGAAGCGCGAGGCCCTGATCGATCGACTTCTCGAGCGACCCGAGTTTGCCGACTACTGGGGGATGAAGTGGGGGGACGTCCTGCGGGTCAAATCCGAGTTTCCCGTCAACCTCTGGCCGAATGCGGCCCAGGCCTACGACGCGTGGATCCGCGCGAGCCTCCGGCAGAACATGCCGTATTCGGAATTTGCCCGCAAGCTCCTGACGGCCGATGGAAGCAACTTCCGCAACCCGCCCGTGAATTTCCTGCGGTCTGCCGGAAGCCGGGAACCGGCGGCGCTGGCGGCAGCGGCGGCGCTCACGTTTATGGGCGAGCGCGTGGCGAATTGGACCCCGGAAAAGCGCGCGGATCTCGCGGTTTTTTTCTCCCGTGTCGGCTTCAAAAAGACCGGGGAGTGGAAGGAGGAGATCGTGTATTTTACCCCCCCGCCAGCCGACGGCACCGCGCCTTCCTCAGCCCGCCTGCCGGATGGCACCCTCGTCAAGATCCCGCCGGAGAGCGATCCCCGGGAGATCTTTGCCCAGTGGCTTGTCTATTCGTCGAATTCCCCGTTTGCAAAAAATGCCGCGAACCGGATCTGGTTCTGGATTTTCGGGCGCGGCATCATCCACGAGCCGGACGACAGCCGTCCGGGCAACCCGCCCTCGAATCCGGAGCTCCTCGCCTGGCTGGGCCGGCAGCTGCAGTCCGCTAAGTATGACACGAAGCAGTTCCTCCGGATTATTCTGAACTCCGACACCTACCAGCTTTCGCCGATCCCGCCCGACGGCAAGCCGCGCAGCGGAGCGGACCTGGCCTCGTATCCCGTGCGGCGTCTCGAGGGGGAGGTCCTCATCGATGCCATCAACCGGATCACCGGGACGAAGGAGGATTACATGAGCATGATCCCCGAGCCGTTCACCTTTCTTCCCGACGATATGCGAGCGATCGACGTGCCCGACGGCAGCATCACCAGTTCGTTTCTCGAACTCTTCGGCCGTCCGCCGAGGGACACCGGATTGCTGGCGGAGAGGCCCGTCAACGTGACGGCGTCCCAGCGCCTGAGCCTTCTGAACTCGAAGCATATTCTGAACAAGATCAACAACAGCCGGAAGCTCAAGGACCTCGTCCAGTCCGCGCCCGGCCAGGCGGAGGCCATCCCGCTCCTCTACCTGACATTCCTTTCCAGATATCCCACAAGCGACGAGCTCGCCGCCATCTCGGCCTACCAGCCGCCGGCGGCATCCGGCAAACGGCAGAAGCTCAGCGATGTCGCATGGGCGCTCGTGAACAGCCCGGAATTCCTTTACCGCCACTGACATGAAATCCCTCATCATCCCATCCCACGCCGGCTTGTCCCGCCGGGCGCTGTTCCGATACAGCTTCCTCACCACGGCCGCCATGCTGCTCGGGCAGAGGACCGGATTTTCTCTGCCGGCCGAGCCGGTGAAACTCACCGCGAAGGCGCAGGCGGTGATTCAGATCTGGCTCTGGGGCGGGCCCTGCCACATCGACACGTTCGATCCGAAGCCCGATGCCGGGCACGATTTCTGCGGTCCGCTCAACGAGGCGATCTCCACAAATGTGGACGGGATCCAGATTGGCAGGCTCCTGCCGAATCTCGCGAAGCAGGCCGACAAATTCTCACTGATCCGGAGCATGACCCACGAGAACAATGCGCACGAGACCGCATCCTACATGGTGCAGACCGGCCACACCGAGGGGGAGCGCCTGGTTTATCCCTCGATGGGCGCGGTCGTGTCGCTGCTGAAGGGATACGATGCCGGATACAAGGGGCTCCTTCCTCCCTACATCGTCCTGACCGAGCCGCAGGGGCGGTTTTCCGAGGCCGGATTTCTGGGCCCGAAATATAAACCATTTGCGACCGGCGGGGATCCCGCAAAAACCCCTTTTGCCGTCGAGGGAATTGTCGCCGAGGGGATCTCTCCCGAGCACCAGAACCTTCGGAGGGAGCTGCTGGGAAAACTGGACACGCTTGGCCGGCAGTTTCAAAACGATCCGCAGTTTGCAGAATACCGGAAGTGCGGGGACGCAGCCTACGACATGATTCTGGGCGAAGGGGCCGAAGTCTTTGATCTGTCCAAGGAGAGCGAGGAGCTTCGGAACAGCTATGGCCGGAATACGTTCGGGCAGTCGTGCCTCGCGGCCAGGCGCCTTGTCGAGCGCGGTGCAAAGTATGTCACCATCAACTACAAGGGCTGGGATACCCACAAACAGCACTTCCAGACGATGAACCGCAAGCTGCCGGAGCTGGACCAGGGCTTGGCCACCCTGCTGCAGGACCTGGCCGACCATGGCCTGCTCGACAGCACGATTGTGTGGTGCGGCGGCGAGTTCGGCCGCACGCCGCGCGTTCAGTGGGAGGCCCCGTGGAACGGCGGCCGCAGCCACTACGGCAAGGTCTTCTCGACATTGATCGCTGGCGGCGGCTTCCGGGGAGGACATGTTGTCGGATCCTCCGATGCCCGCGGTGAGTCGGTCGTCGACCGGCCGGTCTATCCATGGGACCTCACCGCCAGCATGTATGAGCTGCTCGGGATCGACCCGGATGGCACATTCCCGCGCACGGACGACGAGTCGGTGCGTCTGACCCCGAAAATCGCCGGCAACGTCAAATCCGGCGGGCGGCTGAAGGAGATCATGTGAGGACGGGGGCGGCAAGCGGCGGATCTTCCGGGGAGCACACCCGTCCCGGGTGTCATGCCAGGCGTCCCGCCGGGCACATGGAAAAAAGTGGCGGCAAAGCCGCGTCGAATGAAGTTGGCATCCTTCTCAGGGACGCACATTTGAAATGGTCGGCGGGACGCCGACCTCCACACCCGGGACGGGTGTGCTCCCCAGACTGTTTTGCTGCCACGATTTTCTCCCGCGCAAAGGCTTTCCGCGCTTTTTGCCATGCGGTTATTCTGATGTGTTTTTCCGCCGGCATCTGCAGCGCGCAGCAGCCGAGGGATCCCGACATTGCCTACGCCTACCCGCCCGGGGGAGGGCGGGGGACGGGTCTCGACATCACGGTCGGCGGGCAATTTCTGGAAAACATCACCGCTGGTGCGGTGTCGGGCTCGGGCGTCCAGGTCACTGTGACCGGCTACAGCAAACCGCTTCCTCAAAAGCGGTTCAACGAGTTCCGCGACACGCTTGCCGAGCACCGGAAGCAGATGATGGATACCATGGCCATGGAGCCGGCGAACAAGGGCCGCAAGCCGAAGGAGGCGGACATCGCACCGGTCCTGCAGGAAGCCGGTGCGACGGAGGAGGAGATCCGCCTTTTCCGCATTATGCAAAAGCAGAAGGGCGACCCGAAACGCCAGGAGAACAAGCAGCTCGCCGAGACGGTCACTCTCCACCTCGAAATCGCGCCCGATGCCGCCAAGGGGCCCCGCACGCTGCGGCTCTTCGGGAAAAACGGCATCACGAACCCGCTCACCATCATGATCGGCGAGCTTCCGGAATCCAGCGAGCCCGGCTCCACCGAGGCGGTGCCGCCGTCCCCGCCCACGGTCCAATTCCCGGTCATCCTCAATGGCCAGATCCTGCCGGGCCAGGGCGACCGGTATGTTTTTCATGCGGTGCGCGGCGAGCGTCTTGTCTTCATCGCGCAGGCCCGGGATCTGATCCCGTATCTTGCCGACGCCGTTCCAGGCTGGTTTGAGCCCGTGATGACGATCCAGGATATGGCGGGGAACCCTCTGGTTTCCGCGCAATCCTTCCGCTTCGCTCCCGATCCTGTGCTGGCCTTCGATCCCAAGGAAACCGGGGATTACATGCTCGAGATCCGCGACGCCATCTATCGCGGGCGCGAGGATTTCGTCTATCGGATCACGGCGGGGAAGATCCCGTTTGTGACCGGGATTTTTCCGCTCGGCGGACTGTCCGGCTCCGAGGCAAAAGTCGAGGTGTTCGGATGGAACCTCCCGCGCCAGAAGATTTCCCTGGCGGTGCCGCGCGGAGAGGGGATTCAAAATCCGCCGCAGCTCGCGAATGGATTTGCGACCACGGACGTATCCTTTGCGCGCGGGGAGATTGCGGAATCGCTGGAGGCCGAGCCCGACAACGACAAAGAACACGCGCGGGCCGGGGCGGTTCCATCCACGATCAACGGGCGGATCGACAATCCCGGCGACGTGGATGTTTTTTCCGTCAAGTGCCAGAAGGGATCGCCGGTGGTGTTCGAGGTTTTTGCGCGGCGTCTCAACTCGCCATTGGATTCCTTTCTCAGGGTTGCCGATCCGGATGGAAAGCAGCTCGCCTGCAACGATGATCTCGACGACAAGGAAAGTGGCCTGCTCACTCACCACGCCGACTCGCGGGTCCAGTTTGATCCTCCTTCGAACGGCGTTTATTACGTGCATGTGAGCGATGCCCAGCGCCAGGGCGGCCCCGAGTATGGCTACCGCCTCCGCATCGACCGGCCGCGCCCGGACTTCGCATTGCGGGTCGTGCCCTCCGGGATCAACGGCGCGCCGGGAGCCACGGTTCCCGTGACCATTTACGCGGTGCGCAAGGACGGGTTTGCCGGCGAGATCCATGTTGCCGCGGCGACCGAAGGTTTCCAGCTTTCCGGCGGCCGCATCCCTGCGGGCAGCGACTCCGTGACCGCGACTCTCACATTTCCCGAGACCGCCAAGGGGATGCCGCAGGCTCTGGAAATCAATGGCACGGCAGACATCTCCGGCTCGAAGGTCCTGCGAAAAGCAGCTCCTGCCGACGACATGCTGCAGGCGTTCATCTACCACCAGCTGGTGCCCGCCACGGAACTTCTCGCCTATCCGCTGCCGCACCGCCCTCCGCGGAAACCCCCGCAACTGGCTTCCGAATCCGTCAAAATCCCAGCCGATAGCGCGGGCAACGCCAACGTGATTCTCGGCAAGGGGATCGATCGGAACCGCGTTCGGGCCGAGCTGAAAAATCCCCCCGAGGGCATTTGGATCGACAAGGTTTCGCCGGCTCCGGGCGGCGTCGAAATCGCATTCCGTGCCGACCTGAAAAAAGCAAAGCCCGGCTCGCAGGGGAACCTGATCGTCGAACTGACTGCCGGCCGCGCCGCGACCACGACCGACAAAGACCAGTCGGAAAAGCGCTGGTCCATGGGCCTGCTGCCGGCCATCTCCTACGAGCTGGCCGAAAAGTAACGCCTGCCCGAGAGCGGGATCCCCGGACGGCTCCCCACATGGGAGGACAGGATAGCGATAAATATTGTTGACAGAAAATCGGGAAACAAATACGAGCGTAATACGCCTTATTTATGAAAACTACACCGGTTCTCCTCGAATTTCGCAGAAACTCATTTTTTGCGCTGCTGGCCCTCTTTTTGGTGGTCTTTGTCCCGATCGCCACTTCTCCGGTTGCCATGGCATTTGGCGGGCCCGTTGGGAGCCCTTTCGGCAATGGGTCTTACTTTTCCACAGAAGGAACATTCCAAACAACGATTCGCGGAACGAATCTTTCGGGCGTTGCAACATTCAGCACGGGAGACGTCGCCGCTTCGGTGATGCCATCAGGGTCGTTCACGGTTTCTTACCAGGGCCTGACCTATGTGGGAAATGTGGACGCCAGCATCGACCCGGCAGCTAGTTCGATCGCCGCCACCATGGAGGCGTCTATTACCCGGCAGGGCAGCGGGACAGCGGTCAACACCATTTCATCCAGTTATGTGCCTACGGGGACTCAGACCGTTTCCGGCGGAACTGCCGTTGTCAACTTGCCGGATCAGGTGACTGTGGTCGACGCGCCGCCCGCTCTTCCAGTGACAACAACCGTAAGCGGGCTCACCCAAACCATCAATCTGCCAGACACTACAGCTGACACCTTCGGCTGGGTGGATGAAATCGGCACATCCACGTATCAGGATACCACATACGCCTCCGGGTCGTTCGCTGCAAAACTTCAAAACTCCTTTCCAAATCAAATTTTCAAAGGGAAAGGAAAGATGGAATTCACCGCGATTAATTTTGATTTAAGTCCGCCTGCCCTGGTGACGACATCGGTGAATATCAGCGTTAAGGGCGTTCGTATTTCGAGCACTGCCCAGACATTTACGGAACAAGCCGTTCAGGCCCCCTCGATCATTACGACCACCGACTTCGTCAACCGGTAACTCCCCTGCTGCAAGAGAGCGCCAGTGATGTAGTGCCAGCCCGGTCTCACGGTTTCACGCTTCTGGAGCTGTTGGCAGCAATGGGGATACTGGCGATCCTGTCCACACTGATCTTCGTCGCGGCAAACACGTCCATCCAGCGGGCGGAGAAACCAGCCTGCATCGTGAATCTTAAGAATCTGCACCTTGCCCTGTCCACCTACCTGATCGACAATCAAAAGTGGCCACAGGTTCCGGAGGGGGTCGAGTTGGATTCCCCGCAGGAATCCGCCTGGTGGCGGACGACGCTCCTGCCGTATGGCATGGTGGAAAAGTCCTGGACGTGCCCGACTCTGCGGCGCACGGCCAAAGAAAGAAACATGGAGCAGGCACTGAAGGAAAACCACTATGTGCCGTCATTGTTTGACGAATTCGCTGCCACGCCCTACCGCTGGCCGAAGATGCCATGGGCCATGGAGGTTGGGAACAACCACGGGGCCGGGCTGCTGATCATCATGATGGACGGCTCGGTCCAGCCCTATGAGGAGTTCCACAAAAATGCGCGTCAATGATCTCGCATTCCTTGCCTTCTTCCTCAGCCTGGCATCGCTCCAGGCCAAGCCCCAGAAAGAGCTTCCCATCACGCCGTCTTTTGCGAAGCCGGTCAAATCCGTCGTATTTACCGGTGGAGAAGTCGAAATTGGCCTGAGGGCAAATTCCCCGGCGAGAGGGACCAAATACCTGATCCGTTCGGCACCCTCCATGGGTCAGCTCGGAGAAATCGTGACGACGGAAGACGGCCTTGCCAGCATTACCTACCGGCATCATTCCGGGCTTGGCGTCGGAACGGATACTTTTACCTACGCGGTGCAGGCCCCGGGCGCTGCGGTCTCCTCCCGCGCCACAGTCACGATTATGGTGATCAACCGTCCCCCGTGCGTAGAGGCGGCAGCCTTGGTGGATTTCGGAAGCGTCCCGGTCGGCTCCTCCACGAGGAGAGTCGTATCGTTGCGGAATTCCGGCGGGGAGAAATACAGCGGCCGCCTGCAATTGTCCTCTCCCTGGGAGTCGGGGATGGGGTGGGTCGAAATCCCGCCTGGTGAAGTTCTCGGCCTTCCGGTCGATTTTTTGCCCGATGCGGCGCGTGGATTTTCCGGGGGCCTGTATCTTGATGGTCCCGGTGGCCTCACCACCAAGCTCGCCGGCGCCGGATTTTTCGTTCTGGATGTCTCGCCATCGTTTCTCAAGCTGGAAGAGACCCCGGATGGCCGCCGCGCCGCCAGTCTGACCGTCTCCAATAGAACCGACCGCCCAGTGGATGTGGAGTTCGAGTGCCAGCCAGCCATTCGGCCCATCGCTCGGTTGACGATCCCTGCGGGGGAGCAGGCTCTGGTATCCGTGGAAGCGGACGCGGAGCAGAAACCCGGAGGCCGGGCAACCCTGGTCGTCAGGGAAAAGCGGGTGTCCATGAATGTGGATCTCCTCATCCCTCCCGCTCCGGCTCAGCTGCTTCTCGACCCGGCGTCAGGCGTGGACTTCGGGGCCATCGCGCCCGGAAAAAGCCTTTCCCGGGAGGTGACGATGACGAACTCCGGAGGGACTCCCGCCGCAGTCGAAATTTCAGCCCCGGCCTGGATCCTCGTCGAGCCTTCACGCACGCTCGTCAAGCCGGGTGAACAGAAAGCCATCCGCCTGGAAGCGGCGGGGGCAAGGCCCGGGGCATTCCGGGATCGCATCGTCTTCAAATCGGAAAAAAATTTCTTCGAGCTCGTGGTCTCCGCCAAAGTGGAGACCGTATCCCAAGCGCCTGCAAGCCCCTCCCCAACCCCCACGCCCGGCAAACCCACGCTCAACCTCACCGAGACCCGCCGCCAGGCCCTGAGAATCACGGACATTTCTCAAGACCAGGGAACTGTTATCGTGTCATGGCACGATCCCAACCCGGATCCCCGCACTTACCGCCTGGAACTCCTCCGGATCACCTCCGAGGCTTCGATCGCCCGGCAGGCGGCCGTTGCGCCGGATCTCGGAACTGAAAAGTTTTCCGCAGAAGAATTCGCAGCGGAACGACTGAAATTTACAAAAATTTTCGAGCAGGCCAGCAAAAACGACAAGGTCGTCAAGACATGGGTTCCTTTGGAAAAGGTGGATCTCCACGAATCCGGGAACCGCATATTCACGGCTGCCTTTCCTGCTCCGCCCGGACAGCAGGCGGTCCGGATCCGGATCTCCCCGATTTTGTCCGACGGCTCGATCTCTCCGGTGAAAACCGAAATCCGAATCCCGCTCAAGCAACCGCCCGCCCGCCATTGGCCGGTCAAAACGATCCTCCTCGCCCTCGTCGTCCTCGCATCCCTCGCCGTCCTCGTCCGCAAAAAGATGGCCGGCGGTCGCCCCCGGCCGCAGTTGTAGGGGCGGTGTGTCACCGCCTGTTCGAACCAACCCGAATCCGGCAGCAAGATTCACCACGAAGGCACGAAGTCCACGAAGACAGGAAACTCGCAAGAAGTCGCAAAAAACACCCCGCCACCCCCATTCTTTTTTTGCGCATTTTCGCGCCTCTTCGTGGCCACCCCCTCCGGATTCATCCCGGCCGCCGACCGGATGCCAGTAAACGATCCCCAGCCACAAAAAGGCGCAAGAAGTCACAAAAAAATCCAGCCAGGCACCAAGAACGACGAACGCGCCCGCGGCGCACCTTTCCGGTTTGCCTCCTTCGCTCCCCGCTCATGGGACGCCTCGTTGAACAGCCCGACCCGCCTCCGTTGATCATGCTTTACATATAGTATCATTTTATGTATACAATGCTTCCATGATCGAACGGCCGATTTGGACCAAACGACTGGAATCTTCCTGGGAAGAGGCGCCTATTGTGTGGCTTTGCGGGGTGCGGCAGGTCGGCAAGACGACCTTGGCGCAGGGCGTGGGGGAGGCCCTTTTTGTGAATTGTGATCTTCCGGCGACTGAAGAACGGGTGGCCGACCCCGAGCTCTTTTTCAAATCCTGCAAGCAGCCGGTAATCGTGTTCGATGAAATCCACCAACTGAGCGATCCGACCCGGCTTCTGAAAATCGGCGCGGACCTTTTCCCCTCGCTGAAAATTCTTGCCACCGGATCATCCACATTGGCGGCCAGCGAAAAATTCCGCGACACCCTGACCGGGCGCAAGCGCACGGTTCATCTTGTTCCTGTCCTCTGGGATGAACTCGGCGCGTTCGGGGCCACGCTCCCGGACCGGCTGTATCTTGGCGGCCTTCCGGAGCCGCTCCAGGCAGGAACGAAGCGGCCATCATTTTATCGCGAGTGGCTGGATTCCTTTTTCGCCCGGGATATCCAGCGGCTTTTCGGGTTCCGCGACTTCAACCGCTTCAACACCGTTTTTGAATACATCCTCCGGCAGAGCGGCGGGCAGTTGCAGTCTAGCAAGGCCGCCTCCGCCGTCGGCGTGGCGCGACAGACGGTGGAAACCCACCTCCGCGCGCTGGAACTCACCCACGCGATCACGGTTGTACGACCGTTTCATGGCGGAGGGCAGACGGAGCTCGTCAAGCAGCCCAAAGTCTATGGATTCGACACCGGGTTTGTCAGCTTCATCCGCGGATGGGATCCGCTCCGCTCGGAAGATTTCGGGTTCCTCTGGGAACACCTCGTCCTGGAATACCTCCAGGCCCATCTGCCCGGTTTTCCCATCCGATACTGGCGTGACAAATCCGGCCGCGAAGTGGATTTCGTGATCGCCCGGGGGCGGGAAGACGTGGACGCGATCGAGTGCAAATGGGACCCAAAAGCCCTCGATCCCGCCGCTCTCCATGCGTTCCGAAGCCTCCACCCGACGGGCCGGAATTTCCTTGTCAGCCCGTCGGCCTCGCCACCTTACCTGAAAAAATCCGGCGGCCTCGAAATCATCGTCTGCTCGCCCGACGGCCTGCTCTCTTGATAAGGAGGCAGGTCGCCCCCGGCCGCGGTTGTAGCCCCACTTCGCGGACTGGAGGCGAAAATCAGCTATTTTCAGCCCTCCGAGGCCCGCAGACCCGCATAAACACAGTGGGGTAGTCCTCAAAAGGGCTTGTAGTGCCGACCTACCCCCTTGCGCGTTTTCGGCAGGAACT
>JAPLTF010000063.1 GCA_026398275.1 Verrucomicrobiota bacterium | reverse complement strand
TCGCCCTCCACCGATTGCGCCTTCCGCTCGACGCCACTCCATCCATCACCCCAGTCGTAATACTCAAAAGCCACATAGGGCTCGCCGTTGCGGATGATATTCAGGGCGGCAGTCTCCGGAGAAGCGGCCGCGGTCAGGGTGGGGTCGGCGTGGCAGAATGCACTCGCTGAGAGGAGCAGGGCAGAAACAAGAATGGGGAGACGCATAAGGCGGGAATCTGGTCCATGCCGTTGCATCTGCCAACTGCCCCCTTCGTTAATCGCTTGACGCGGGGAGCGAAATGGGGGCTCCGTTCAGCCAGGCCTGCCTGCCTGGCTGAGCGCCGGGGGGGGTGGGGCTGGCGGCGGTGCTGGGGGATTCCACGCAGACGAGGGAGGGAATTCCGCTGGTCTCCGGATGCGATTTGAGCGGTCAAGAGCATCTTCGGCGGACCGTGGAAACCCTGCGGGAGCTGATCCTGCATGGGCGGCGGGGATTCCCGCTGCATGCCACCGAACATGTGATCGAGCCGGTGTGGATCGAAGGGGAGACGCTCCAAAGAAAAGCCGCGCACGAGGATCAGCCTCCATCTTGACCCGCTTTGTTTCGGGGCGCGGCACGCTGGCTATCCGAAATTTGGGACATGCCGGAGGATGTCCCTCCAAACGGTCGGCGCGCCACTCGTGCCCATGATCGGGGTCAACCTTTGCCTTGACCCATTTGTGTTTCCGGGTGCGGGCCGGGCGCGCAAATGCCGGTCAAAGGGAAGGCGGGGTTGGTCATTCGCATAATCAGCCATCCGGGGTCCCATCCAATGGGGGAAGACGCGGACGAGATGTTGCAAGGGCTCGGCTCCCGCTCCAACGACGTGATAGCTCGCAGCGCCGCCCGTGCCGGAATTGTTGGGCGAGGTGGCCAGGCACCGGGGGGATGATTGAGAACGACAATCCCACGGCGCCAGCCAAGCCGACAGAACAATCAAGCATTTTACCCGGCCGGCCAATTTGGAGTGCGCGGGCGGGCACCACGGACCAATCCAAAGCAGGTCCAGCCACCGCACTCGAAATGGCGTAAAGCGTTTCACAATATTCGTTGTTGATCAGCGCATTTTTCCGGGTGTAACTTGGGCTCGTCTGAAATATCCACCTCGAACTTCAATCACGATGAAAAACCCAATCAAACTCGCTCTCCTTGCCGCTGCGGCGGCTTTGACAGCATCTGCCTCGGCACAAGTCCTCTCCAATGGCGGATTTGAAGCCAATGGACTGAGTTTCACAGCTTACCCCGGCACATTTGGCGGAGGCAATCCTGCAGCCATCACCGACTGGACCGCCAGCACCGCCAACGGCGGGATCAATGGAAGCCCCGGCCCTCAGCAGAACGCGTTTTTGCCCAATGCACCCATCACGCAGGGCACCAGTGCGGCGTTCCTGCAGGGAGTGGGCAGCCCCACCAGCCTTTCCCAAACGGTTACCGGGTTGACGGCAAACTCCACCTACTGGATCACCTACCGCGAAAATGCGCGAACTGGTAACACGGGTGTGAGCTCGAGTGTTCAACTCGGCGGGTCCACCATCGTCGCCGACCACGCGGTCGCCAGCACTGGCCTTTTCCAACTCCGGGTCAGCGATGCCTACACAGCAACGGGCTCTTCAGCCAGTTTGGTCCTCAATAACACAAGCACCATCTTTGATAACACCCTGGTCCTCGACGATGTTCGCCTATACTCCGTGACCGGCGCGACTCCGGTGGGGATGAACTCGAGCTTCGAGACAAACACCGTGGCAGCCAATTCTGTCCAGCAGGGCTCCGTCGGAGGCGTTCCGGGCGCACTCTGGGGATTTTCGGGGGGAGCCGGGATCGTGAAAAATGGGAGCATTTTCGGCAATCCGGCTGCCCCGGGCGGAGGAACCTCGGCAGCCTTGATTCAGAACACTGGGAGCTTTTCCGATGTCTATGGCACGTTTGAGACAGGCAAGCAGTATCAACTCACCTTGGACGTGGCTGCCCGCGGAGGCGGGGGCAATGAATTCAGCATCAGTCTTGGCGGACAATCCATTCTATTTGGCGGAAACGGGACCTACACACCGACCAACGTGGGCTCGTATCTCACCATCACAAGCGATTTCTTCACCGTGTCGTCGGCCGGCCCCAAAGCGCTCCTCTTTACGGGATTGAATAACTCTGGCGACAAAACCACCTTCATCGACAACATCGCGATCATCCCCGAGCCAACAACCTTCGCGATGCTGATTGGCGGCCTTGGCGCACTGGCGCTCCTGCGCCGCCGTCTGAAGGTATAAGATTTTCCGGGGGAAAAGTCCTCTGCAAGGAGGCTTAAAGCGGGCGGGTTACTGTCAAAGGTGCCCCGCCTGTTTTTTTGGAGTGCGCGGGCTTGACCGCGCTTTGGATTCAACCGCTCAAGACCGCCTGATTCTGAGTTTGTGAATAAGGAAAGCAGGAAAGGATTCCGGACAACAATCCACAGAAGGAGAAACCACGGATGTCACGGAGAATACGGATGAAGACAGATCCAGAAGAAGCATAGCTTCGCTGAGGGCGAACTCCCCATCCCGGCCATTCTATGCGCCTCTGCGTCTCTGCGCAAAAATTGGTGTGGCGAATCAGGGTTACCAGGTGACGAGATAGAACGGCGTCTGGTCGCGGCCGGTGTCAATGCGGAGTTTGCCGTTCTCCACAGGAACCGTCTTTCCCGTTTTGACGCCGTTGTGGTCAAGGATGTGGACGGTCGGTTTTCCAAGACGTTGGAAGACGATCTCGGCGAGGACGGGTTCCATGACGACGGGGCCGGTTGGAGGCCACAGTTTCTTTTGGATGCCGGCATCGAAGAGGAAGTTGTCTCCCGCGATGAGGGCATCCCGGTTGCGGGCGCGGGAGATCGCGGTGATGAGCACGCCGGGATCTTTGGCAATGGTGCCGTCCCGGGACTGGGCGCTCAGGTAGATCGCGCCGAACCGGCTGGCGGGCGTGATCGTGGCATCAGCGAGTTTCGCGGTGAGGCCGTTGGCAAAGCCGACGACGGCCTGGGTGCCGGGGGTGTTGATTTCGATATGTCCGTCCTGCGGCGTCTTGCCCTGCACCCAGCGGAGCTGGCCGGTGCTGGCCGTGATGACCCCGTCCATTTCATAGGGGGCAAGGTCGAACGCTTTTGTTGGCTCGAACGAATCGGTGAACCTGACCACGCCCCGGGCGGCAGCCAGCGCGCGTGCGGGAAAGACATCGGAGTCGAAGGTTTTGAAGTCCCACTGCTGGGTGACCTTGTCGTCGAAGCCAACGTTTTCTTCATCGAGCGATGCGATGTTCACATTCCGGGTGTGGACCACGTCGGATTCCTTCACGTCCCCGCGAAGGACCTGACGGGAAACGGCCGGAAATACGCCGAGGAACTGGGGAGAAACGACATCCCATGGCTGGAGGCCGACCGCTTTGGCATAAGTGCCGTCATCGCGATTCTGGAAAGGAAAGGAAACATCCCATCCCTGGAGTCCCATGCCGTAAGCGGCCATAATCGCGGGGCCTTCCACGCCCCATTCGTTCGGATACACATGGATCCACTCGGAGAGCATGAACGGACAATTGCTGACCTGCTGGAGCGAGGAACTGAGCGAACCTCCGCCTGGAGCCGAACTCATTGAGCTGCTGCTGAAGAAGAAATTTCCGCCTCCGCCGAAGTAGTTGTGCCGGTCGATCGTTCCGATCATGGCATCCGACGACAGATTGTAAAAATGGCTCATGGCCCGTCCGGCCTGCCAGTTGGATGCAATCATCTCGCCCGTGTAGCCGGTCTCGCGGACGGCCTTGGACATGCGGGCATAGACCTGATTTTGCAGGTCATAGAGAAATGCCATCGTATCGAGCAGGCGCCGCTTGTAGGGCTTCTGCGTGGCATTCAAATTGTCGGGATCGAAGAACCACGGATTGCCCGCCGGATAGATGCGGTCGTCCGCCCAGCTCTCGTCGAGGGGAAGCCCCTGGTTCGTAAGCATGCCTGAATTGAGCGATCCCTGGCCCCAGGCAGCCAGAAAACCCTGCTCGTTCGGGTATTTCTTTTTCAGCCACTCGGCGAACATTTTCCCGGCACGGGCCCGGAGCGTCGGGGACTGGGCCATGACACCCGTCACGCCGCCGAAGAGCGCGCTGTCCTCGTTGTAGAGCTCGAAGTAGGCCACGGCAGGATCGGCGGCATAGGTGAGATTGGTGTAGGGGTTCACGTGCGTGAGCATGCGTGTGTTCTGCTTGATCAGGAGATCCTGAAGCTCGGGCGAGAGGTAGAGGCTTCCGTGCTTGGGATTGACACGATCGCCCTGCATCGGACCGAGTTCATCCAGAAACGGAACCGCCTCGCGGTCACCGGGGCCGGGCTTGATGATGAAAACCGGCGAGAGCTTCACATAGATGCCGCGCTCTTTGAGCTCGGCCACGAAAAAATCCATCTTGTCGAGTTCTGACGGATCAAAATCCGCAGCGCTTTCCTTGCTCTGAATCCCCGCCCACCCGAAGCCGTCGGCATATTTGTGCAGACGCACCGAGTTCACGCCGAGGGCGGCATAAAAATCCGCGCGGCGGACGGCGACATCCTTCTCCGGCGCGCAGGCGCTGTAGGAAACGTTCACCCCCCAGAGCTTGATCGGCTTGCCGTTGTAGACCAGCTTGTCGCCCTTGCTCGCAATGCGACCGTGCTTGCCGGCGGGCTTCTCCAGCCAGGAGCTCATGTTCCACTCGCTCTCTGCAGGAATCGGGCTCTGCCCCTTGAACTCGTACCATCCCTCCGTCGAGGGCGGGACGGACTTGGAGCCGGGATAGAAGTTCGCCCGGTCAGGCAGCTTGAGCGTGAAAGCCAGAGGATAGGTTTTCCCGGCTTCCATGTTATTGGCCACCAGAACCAAACGGGCATTGCGGTCCATGGAAACCAGGGCAGGCGCGTCGAACGTCAGCGTTGTGACATTTCCGTCGGCATCCTGCAGAGAAAGCTCTTTCACCGCAGCCCCCAGCGTCCCCATGCCGAAGGGAATCGGAGACGTCGTGCGCGTTCCATCGGCGCTCACCACCGTGGCATCACGCCCTTGAAATGCCGCGCCGGGGATCAGGCCGAATTGGGCCATCGTGATCGGCGAACTTCCCCCTGGAGTCAGCACGGCCTCAAAGCGAAACGTGTCCGCCGCCGACTGCTTCCAAGATCCCTCGACCTTGAACGGGGTGTTGGTTTTCTGAAGTGTGTTGTTGTAAGTGAAACGCACCTCCTTGTCGCCCTCCACCGATTGCGCCTTCCGCTCGACGCCACTCCATCCATCACCCCAGTCGTAATACTCAAAAGCCACATAGGGCTCGCCGTTGCGGATGATATTCAGGGTGGCAGTCTCCGGAGAAGCGGCCGCGGTCAGGGTGGCGCCGGC
Organism: Verrucomicrobiota bacterium; assembly: GCA_026398275.1. Classification (GTDB taxonomy): domain Bacteria; phylum Verrucomicrobiota; class Verrucomicrobiia; order Chthoniobacterales; family Terrimicrobiaceae; genus QYQL01. Next base: position 72,921 of record JAPLTF010000063.1, on the reverse strand, counting down.
GTGGCAGAATGCACTCGCTGAGAGGAGCAGGGCAGAAACAAGAAAGGGGAGACGCATAAGGCGGGAATCTGATTCAAGCCGTTGCATCTGCCAACTGCCCCCTTCGTAAATCGCTTGACGCGGGGAGCGAAATGGGGGCTCCGTTCAGCCAGGCCTGCCTGCCTGGTTGAGCGCCGGGGCGTGGGAGAGACGTCCAAACTGCCACTCCGCAAAGTCGAGAAACATGCGCCAGTCGCAGGGCTCGTGGCCGTGTTTGCCTTCGCGGAAGTGGATGGCGACGCGTGATTCCGCGCCGTGCGCACACCAGGCATCGCGGGCCAACTGATGCGCGTGCCTTGCGCCTGAGGGGTTCGCCCAGAGGTCACCGAGTGCTTCCGTCGAGAGATAGGCGCGCGGAGCGATGGCGGCAATGAGTGTGTGCTGGTCAAAGGGCAAACGCTCTTGGTCGTTGGCGTAGCCTGCCATCCCGGGTCCCAGCCAGTGGGGGAAGACGCGGATGAGATGTTCCAGGGGTTCGGCACCCTCTCCCACGACGTGATAACTCGCGGCTCCACCTGTGCCGGAGTTGTTGGGCGAGGTCAGCGCGATGCGCGGGTCGGTGGCCCCGGCGAGCAGAACCGCTTTGCCGCCGCGCGAGTGACCGACTATCGCGATCTGATCGGGGCGCACGGCTGCATGATCGCACAAGAAATCCACACACCGGTGGTAGCCCCACGCCCACGCGGAGATCGCGCCGAATTCGAACCCGGGATAAAGCGGGTAAAGCCCGCTGCTCCGGTCGCCACCATCTGCATCCACGGCCAGTTCCGTGCGGTTGAAGAGCGCCAGAATGAAGCCGCGCCGTAGACATTCGTCAGCCACCTGATCATCCGCATTGCGCCAACACGCATCGCCACAGAGCACCACGGGAAACGGCCCCGCGCCCGGCGGAATCAGGAGGTTCAGACCGAAGCTCATGCCGTCACCCTGGCCGGACGTCAGCCGGTGGGTCTGGTAGCGACCGCCGTGAAAGTGCGGGACCTCATAGTCATGCAGGAGTTGGCTGCGGGTATTGGGCGGGGCAGGCGGGAGGCCGCCGTATTCGATCTCGACGATGCGGGCGAGTTCCTCTTTGAGAGGGCTTGGCCTGTCGGATCGTGTGCTCATGGGGGTTTTCCTCGGTGAAATAGCGGTGGTGGTTTGTGCGATTTGGCCGCTCAGTTTGATGAGGCTGACAATCGTTGATCGTCTGGAAATCCAAAGCGGTGTCAAGCCCCCGCACTCCAAATCAGCTCAATCAGCTGGCTCCCAGGCCGGTTGGGAGGGGCGCGGATTTGATGGCCCCGGTGAGGCGTTGGTGCCAGGCGATATCGCGCCACATGCCGACAAACTGCGGACCGCAGAAATTGCTCGTGGCGACGGCGGCCCATTGCCCAGTGGCGGAGGCGGTCAGGGTGCCGAGTTCGCAAAGTTCCTTCACCCAACCCCAGTCGAGCAACGGCCAGTCCTTGTAGTCAATGATGCCCCAGCACTCGGTGGTGATGAGCGGGCGTTTGTGGGCGAGTCCGACTTCGGCGTATCCGTGAATCAGGCCGAGGAGGTGGGGAAAGGCATCGATGCGCACGGCGTTGTAGCCACGCTCGGTCAGTTCATCGAGCGCCTGATCCCAATCTTCGTAGCCGGCCCCGGACCATCGGCGTTCGATCCAGGAAAAATCCCACATGGTGATCGCAAGGGGAGCATCGAGCCCGGCGAGGGGCGAGTGGGGTTGGCTAGTGGCCATGGCTTTGGGTAAGTCGTTTTGAACTTTAAAAAACGCCGAGCGCTTCCAACACGAGACCGGCGATGACGTGGTTGCCGAGCGCGTTGAAGTGGAGGCCGTCGGCGTAATACGTGTGGAACGGGGAAGCCGCGTAGTGTTGCTCCGCCTTGAGGCGCAGAGCTTCGCCGATCTCGGGGGCAAGGCCTCCTGATTCGCGCGCGAGCCGTGCGGCACTTTTGGAGTAGGGTAGGCTGCGGGAAATGGCGGAGATGTTCTCGGAATCAAGACCCGGCATCGGCTGGAAGCCGCCAACATAGAGGAAGCGCGTGCCGGCATCCCGGGCGGCGGTGGACAGGTAGCGGGCGAGTTCGCTCTCGAAAGTCGCCAGCGGGATTTGGCGGGCGCTGTCGTTAGTGCCGAGCGTGAAAATGATCCATGCCGGGCGATGGGGTTTGATTGTCAAGCACCCGCTTGCTCGTTGTTCCGTCAGGGGGCAGATCAGGGACCCACGGTGAGGTGAAGCAGGCCGGCGGGCCGTTGGGCGACAGCGAGGTCGCGGGTGCCGGGGACAACGACAAAGTCCAGTTTCACCGGACTGCCTCCGGCGTTGCTCGCGGTCAGGCCCGCTGTGTCGCCCTGCCAAACAAGGGTGCCGGCAACAGGGAAATCAAGGATCAGAGACACCCCCTTGTCCGGCGTGGTCTGGATGGCACGCAGGAGGGCATCGGAGCGGTGGAGGCGCGGGCCGGGCGGGGTGGCGGCCCGGGTGATGGCGAGGGTGTTGAGTTCACCGCGACGCAGGAGGGATTCCGGCAGTTGCAGAGTGCCATTGATGGGAATTCCGTTGAGGGTGAGAGCGCCCACTTCCGGGCCAGCGCCGGTTGTGGTGACCGTGATTTCGCAGCCGTGGTAAACAAAACGTTCGAGGCCCTCCGCGAGCTGACCGGAGCGGGCGGCGAGGCCGAAGGGGAGCGGGGCAAGGAGATTCGCGCTGAGGGCCCGCAGAAAGGGTGCGGCGCAGAACAGCGTCGGCCGCCAGGCGGGCCACTCCCGGGTCACCGTACATCCACCGCGTTCGGGCATGGCGGCCTGGAGCGGAAAGCGCGGGTCGTCAATGGTGAGCGCGTCGGCAACCATCTGGCCAAGCATGGCGTCGGCCGTGGCGGTGTCTTGGAACTCGCTGAGCAGGGCGGCTTGCAGCGGCCAGGGCGAGTAGCAGCGACGCTCGGCGGCGGTGTAGTGTTCAACGAGTTTTTTCGTGGCAGGCACGGTCAGCTCGGGGTGGAAGAGGAAGGGAGGCAGCGCGAGCGCCCAGTTCATTTCCCACATCTCGGCATCGGCAAGGGAGACCTCGTGGTGCGTGCCATCGGCCAGTTCGAGACGCTCAGCGAGCCAAGAGCCATCGGACTGCCGGAAACGCTCAAGGATGGCGCTCTCAAGGGATGCGGCAAGCGCCTCCAGACGGTCGGCCTCGGCGGTCCGGTGTTGGGACGGGGCAAGGCGCAGGAGTGCAGCCAGCATTTTGAGGCCCTGCCAATTGAGGGTGTTGATGTAAAGGCTCCACAGGCGGGCAACCGGCTTCCCGTGGAAGTGGAACACGTCGGTGGGACGCTCATGATAGCGACCGTTGACGACGTCATTGCCCTGATTGGGATCGGAGGGGAGCATCATCTCGCACCGGGCCGAGCAGTGGAAAAGCCCGGCGGCAGGATGGTCGGTTCCGGATGGCAGGTAGGTGTCGGTGAGGAGCGTATCCAAGCCGCCGAGCAGGAGGTCGAGGGAGCGCGGTTCAATGAGGGCCGCATCGCCCGTGACGCGCCAGTGGGCGTGGGCGGAGAGAACGGCAAAATACCAACCGTCTTCCTCATCCTTGCACCAGCGGGTGCCCAGAAGCTGACTGTAAAACGGGCGGGGCTGACCATCGCTGCCCATGCGGCTGGAGGGGTGGCTCACGCTGAGCGAAGCCCAGCGACGCGCGAGTTCCGGGTTGCCGGCGGCGGCGAATTCTGCCGAGGCCAGTCCACCGTCGCGATGCCAGACGAGGTTGTATTCACGGTTGAAGCCGCTGTTGCAGGCTCCGCCAAGGTCGAAGCCTGAGAGCAGGATGCGGCGATTGATGTCGGCGACTTGCTGGAAGCTGGCGTCGCGCAGTGTCGGTGCACCAAGGGCAAGGAGGGAGCCGAGGACAGCCTCGTTTGCGGCCTCAAAAGATTTGAGCTGCGGGGGAGCAAAGCAGGCGCGAAGACGTCGAAGTTGGACAGGAGAATCCTCGGCGCCAAAGATCAGGCACTCGTCGCCAAAAAACTGCAGGACGACGGAGCCGTTGCGCAGGCGGCGAAAGCGGTTGGCCGCGAGCGAGGTGAAGAGAACAAAGGAGATGATTTCCTCGCCGCGATCCTCAAAGCGTTCCCAAAGGCAGCCGTCTTCGATGGTAAACCGCTCACGCGGCGTGATCACCACGGTCAGCGGCGTGGAGGAGGCCAGGGCAAAGGCGTTCTCGTCGGCCGAGGCGAGCAGGTCAATGCGTCCGCGAGTGCCGGAGGCAAAGGCGGTATCGAGCACGCAGTGGAACGGATCATAATGGATCGCCGATACGGCCGAATCGGGCAACTGGGCGATGCGGAAGCCGGCAAAGATTTCGGTGTGGATATCCCGGGAACTGAAGGTGCGTGCCGCAAGATCCGCTCGTCGGGCGCCATGAGGTTTGTAGAGGAGACGCAGCGAGGTGTCAGTCGCATGCTGCATCCACTCGAGGCGGCTGCCGGCGGGCGCGAGCAGGGGCAGATTGCGCAGGCCGGCCTCAAAGCCGGTGGGGAAGAGGTCGAGGGAAGATGACGGATCGCGGGAAGCGTCGTCGGGGTTCAGCCATGTGGGCGGTAACTTCATAAATAGGGATGGGGAAACTCGAAGATCAAAATATCACCTGAAGCAGGAGGCTATTTCGTTCAAAAATCGTAACCGGCCGGAAACTCCGAACAATCCGGAAAAACATAAAGGGGTTTACATCTTTGCCCCCGGGTAGGTTCAGGGAGGCGTTGTTCGTTCGTCACAAACCTGCGGCCCGGGGGCCATGGCGGTGAAAACGTAAGTGCCCGCGCCAGTCTCGATCACGACATCATCGGCACGGATCTCGACCTTATGAATCCCCTCACCCACAGCCACAGGGCTGCCGCTTTCCTCGACCGAGCCTGGGGCTGGCGTCTGGATATGGATGGTTGCGGTCGTATTCGCGGGGACGGTGATCTCCATGGTCAGCCTGCCGTTCTCGAGCTTCCAATTGCTAATGATCTTGCCGCGCGCGCTGTCATACGCGCATCGGACCCAGGTCAAATCGCCAACGATGGCCGGTTTGATGACAAAGTGTTTGAAGCCGGGATGAGCGGTGTCGGGTTTGATGCCTGCGAGGCCATCCACGAACCAGGTGATCTGGGTATAGGATCCATGGATGCGGGAATCGCCTCCGCTCCAGAATTCCCAGAAGGTGGTGGCACCTTGGTCGAGCATGTGGCCCCAGCTCGGATAGTCCGTGCGGGTGAGCATGGTGTGAATGAGATCGCCCCGGCCCTCGGCAGTGAGGAACTTGAAGAGATGGTAGGAGCCGGGACAGCCGCCGACATTATGGCCTTTGTGGGTGACCACGATATTGCGCTCAAGATTTTCGAGCACCCGCCTGCGCGTTGCCTCGTCGGGGGGGAGTCCGGCGACCAGTGGCATCACCAGATATGGCTGCTCCTCACGAACGTAGAATCCGCCCTCGTGGTCGTAGAAGCGGGCGTGGACCGCCTGGCGCAGCGCGTCGGCACGCTTGCGGAATGCTTCGGCTTCCTCCCGCCTGTCGAGCAGTTCGGCGATGCGGGCGGAGATTCTCAGCGCGAAGATCCATTCGCAGTTCACAAAGAGTTCGCGTTCGCGCACCGGGACCGGCATTGATCCATCCCGGATTTTGGTCACGCTGTCGTAACCGGTGTCGGTGCCCGGTATGGCGGTGGCCCAGTCCCCAAGCATCTTGAAGGGATTGCCGTCGGGTTGGAAGACGAGGATGCTGTCGGAATCGGTTTGGGTGTCCAGATACGAGAAGAACTTTCGGATGGTGGGGAATTGACCGGCCAGCATCCTTCGGTCGCCGTAGTAGCTGTAGTGCCACCAGGCGAGCATCATCGCCCGGAGTCCCCAAAGCATGCCGCCATCGCCCCATTGATGTGGAGCGTTGCTGGGCAGCCATCCATCCTCGTGCTGGACATCGCGCCAGTCGCGCAGCCACTTGTTTAGCGTGGCCTGCAGGTCAAATCGCGTGAGGCCAAACTCGGCGGTGCCGCCGCCTTCGGAACCATACCCGCCGCGCTCGCGATGGGGGCAATCGACGACGCAGGCTCCCTGAGTCAGCGCCCGGAGGGTCGCGGCCATGGTGTCAAAAATCCGCACGATCAACTCGTTCGAGCAGGAAAAGGTGGTGACCTCGGAGAAGTCGGTATGAACCATGCAGCCGGTGGCGTCCTCCAGACTGGGCGGGACGTCGATTCCGGACACGAAAACCCAGCGAAACGAGCGGTAGTTGAAACGGTTGCAAAAATCCGCACAGCCGTTCGCGTCGAGGATCACCTCGTCGTATTGCTCGCCGACCTGCGTGCCGTCTTCGTGGTCGCTGTAGGCAAGGGTCACGAGCTGCCCTGGCCTGCCATTGAGCCGCAGCCGCAACCAGCCGGTATAGGTGCGTCCCATATCAATCCGGTAGCCGCTCCGCGACCACCAATTGCCCGCGAACGCTTCCACGGCGACCGCAGGAAAACTGGCGGTGATCCGGTTGGGCTGGGCATTCTCCGCGCTAAGCGTCACCGACCCGACCGGGATAACGCTGGCGGCTTTCCACGCGCTGTCATCGAATTTCGGCGAACACCAGTCCGGGTTGTCCAGCCGGGCATCGAACAACTCGCCGCCGAAATCCTGAAAAATCCAACTGCCGATGAAGGTGATCGGGCTGGGGTGGGTCTTCCAGGTCTCGTCTGTGACGATGGTCAAAGGCGGTTGCCCATCCGTCTCGATCACGAGCTGTCCCCTCGCCGCCGCTCCATGCCGCAAGCCATAAAACGACCACGGCGTCCAACCTTGGCCGAGCCAGAGACCGAGTGTGTTCTCGCCTTTCTGCAAAAGGTCCGTGATGTCGCGAGTGACATAGAGCACGCGGCTATCAAGTTTGGATACCGCCGGGCTGAGGATGTCGTCGCCGGCTTTTCTGCCATTGACGTAAAGCTCATGGTAGCCGACCGCCGCGATGGTGACGATCGCGCGACGCGGTGCTTGATCAAGAGTGAAGCTCTTGCGCAGCCATGGTGCGGTGCGCGAAGGCTCATGGATGCTTTCCCGTTCCTCCCCCCTTTTTCCCGGCGACCACTCCCAAGCGCCCCGGCCTTTGTGGACGACTTTCGGTCCCGGCGGGAGGGCGCAGGGCTGCAGCGCGTGCTCATCGGAAATCCATTTGCCCTTCCAGTCCTCGGGCTCAAGCAGGCCCATGCTCCAGAAGGCCGGTTCGCTCCAGCCCGAAGGGGAATCGTAACCATCCCAGACCATGACTTTACAATGGCAGAATTCTCCAGAGGCCAATGCCCGGCCGGCGTAGGGGACGTGAAGGGTCTGGTCCGAGACGACCTTTCCGCTGTCCCAAAGATCGCCCTCGTTGGCGGCCAACTTCCCCGGCGTGGATGCCCCAAGGATGCGGTAGGCGGTCTGCACCTGATCACGCCCGTCGGCGGTGACGATCCAGCTCAAGGCGGGCGGCTGGGCATCAATGCCAAGAGGATTGTTCAGCGCCTCGCAGAGCAAATGAATGGCGTTCATGAATATCTGATCTGATCGAAAATGGCTTTGCGATCGCTGAAGCTTTGGTCAGAAAGCCGAACTTAAGCATCCTTCAATAGAGAGCCAGCCGCAAAGAGTTTACAGCTCTCCTCGATTCGATCCATGAGTTGAGAGACGAGATCATTGTCAAGATCGGCCAGGCCCAGAAAAGCCAGCAGGTCTCTGTTTTCTTCCGCCCATTCTGCGTCATCCAGACTGCCCTGAATGGAACCGATCAACGGCAGATACAGGCGGTAGACGGTCAGGATCCCCGCGTTTTGTCGCCATTTGAATTCGCTATCCACGGCGTGGACAAAAAAATTGCGGGTATCGTCACCCCAAAGACGGGTGATTTCGAGCACTCTGGTTTTGACAAGTGGCCAGGTATTTTTGATCACACGATTCGTGTCGGACAACGCGAACACCTCACGATAGAGGGGGTGGAAGGACATGTGTCCATGCTTTTTGCAAAGAAGCCGCAAACGGCTGTCTGTGCGATTCTGGCTTCTCGGCAATTCTCCGCAGGCCCAGTGGAGCGCTAAAATGGCATCATTCATAGCCCATCGGGACTTATCCAGTGCGGCAGCAGGTCGGTTTTGCGCGAGATGGTCGCGTGCCTCAGCAAGTATGTTTTTTATATTGAGACGCGCTCCTTGGAGTCGTTTTTCTGCCAGTTCTTTATTAAACAATCCGGAATCGAATTGACGCTTAAACCGTCCAAGAACGCCAGAGGGGTCATGAATAATGCGGCACTTCCATAGTTGAATCGGCCAGACATTGACGGGTGACAAATCCCCCGCCTCAGCCTGGCTGATTTGTTCTTCAAGCTGAGGACGAACGAGCTGAATGACTTCAACACCGCGACCGTGGTCAACGTTGAAATAGGGAAGTGCCGTATCTTTGTCCTCAACAAGAATGCCGAGTTCAAGGTCGGAGTGGCGCCACTCCTGTCCGCGTGCCAAACTGCCCCCAATCACGACCCCGAGAATGCCCGGTTTTTTGATAAAATCGCGGGCATACCGGTCGGCCCAGGTGCGCAGTTGGTTTCTCCAAGTGTCAGAGTTCATCGTTATTTGAGATCCGGAAAGAGAGGAGGCGGCAGAGCGGGTGTGTCTCCGGTTCCGCGGAGCCCGTTAAATGCAAATACAACGCATGCCGCCCAGAGACTGGCGGCGTCTGGAGAACTGATTTTTCAGATCGAAAAGCCGCCGGCTCCAAAGAGCCGAGAAGTGGTCCATCCAAACGATCCAGGCGAATCTCAAGTGATCCCTGCGGATGGTCGCCCTCAAGAGAAAGCATTTCCAAACTTACGGAGCAGGCGCGAGGAGTTAATCCGAAATCCAAGTCGTCAAACCGAATGTGCCCACCCGGCTGAAAGACCACGTGATGCGCCTTGAGCGGCCCTTGTTCCAGTCGCGCGCCTTGGGCGGCCGAGTATTCCTGCGCGAAGCGTTTGGCATGCGCCGCATAGGTGATCCGGGATGTTTCACCAAGCCCCGGATCTGCCTTCGGATAAATCGGCAGGAGTCTTTGGTCGGCATCCAGGCGGGCCTCGGTGACATGCATTTTACGGAACTCGGACCCCTGCCTCCACGGCAGATGATAGGCCACGATCCAGCGTCCGCGCCATGGCGCCATGGCGTGCTGGATATTGCAGTCGTCCGGGGCCGACGGGTAAATCCAATGGCGTGGATTATCAAACGGCCCGAACATGCTGTCGGATTCACAAACTTGGATATAAGGCCCCTCCGGATCGTCCGGCTGAAAGTTGGCGTTGGGTTTTCCCTTCCAATTCTTGTAAGTCATGTAGCTGAACACCCAGCGCGAACCCACTTTGTGCAGCATCGGGCCTTCGATGAATTCATGCGCCTCGCCGGAGAACAGCGAGATGTTCAACTCACGGATCGGTCCGGAAAACCCCAGCATGTCGCTGCACAGAGGGGCCATGTAGGCGCGGAACTGCCCGAAGAGCAGCCAGGGCGAGCCATCATCGGCGATGATGACGGTCGGGCTGAGGCAGACATCACACGGTTCCTGATGCCCCAGGCCTTGCGCTTGCGCCTCCGCCCGGGTCAGAAACGGCCGCCCCAGCGCGTCCTTGTAGGGACCTTCCGGTTGGTCGGCCACCAACACCGCCATCTGGAATTCCCAGCCTTTTGTCCCTGCGCACCGAATCGGTATGTAGGCATAATAGCGCCCGTTGGCAGGGATGCCCGCATCGCCGTCCCAGACCGCATTCGCCGTGCCCCAGGCGATGTCAAAACGACTGAGAATCGAGCCGTGCTGGCGCCACTCGACAAAGTCGGCCGTGCTGTAGGCCTGATACGAATACATGTTGTCCCAGTAATCGGCCGGGGCCTGAAATTCGCTGGAACACTGGTCGTGCGTCGTAAAAATCCAGAAGCGACCGTCTGGAAGTTCGCGACACGTCGGATCGCTGGCAAACAGGTGGCCGGGGATTTGGTTCATGGAATGGATCCACTCAACTGCAAAACCGGACTCCAGCCAAGTGTGTCGGATGTTAATGGCTTTACGTGTTTGCGCATCTCCCCTCTTGGAACCTCCGCTGCATGCGCGGGTGGGTCAAAGGGCCGCCAGCCGACGCAAGCGATCAACAATCTCCGGCTGCTCCTTCACTTCACACAGTGGCTCCAGATGCCGATAAATATAAGGCCACTCAAGATTTCCTGTCCCCTGCCGCTCAATGATCCCCTGAATATCGTTCCAATCGAGCGGGCGATCGGCAAACGCCTTCATGACAATCAGGTCCTCGGCAGTGCAAAGGCGAAGGCATTTACCCTCCATGACTTCGATTTCGGATGCACGCTCCACGGCGGACCGCTCGAAATCAAGTGCTCCCAGCGCAATATCGATTCCCAGTCCATCGGGGGATTTGAGCAGAAGCACCCGATTTTGAAGGGCGAAGGCGCGGGCGTTTTCGATGCGGGGACGATAAAGAGCAAGACATCCATCCACCACGGGTTCCTCGTCGCCGAATCCCGTGAGAATGGTGAGATCCACATCTTTGGTGAAACGCGGTTCCCCCCAGTGTTGAACGGCAAGCCCTCCAATCACGCAGAACGGCCAAGCCTTTTTTTTACAGGCATCCTGAATCTCCAAGGCGAGAGAAAAAAGCTCAGTCATTACGCTTCACGGAAGAGCCGAAACCACATTTGCTGTTCGACGAGGCCCGAGGTCAATGTCGGCGGGTGGGTCATGACCTTGGTTAGCGCCGCTCCACGAAAAGCCGCAATAGATGAGATCGTGTCAGCCGAACGGATGTCTTCGCGTCGGACGCGGTCCATTACCGGACCGGCCCGTTTCCATGCCTCGACTGAACGCCGTATGTCTGCCCGCTGCAATTCCGTCATGGGAATATTGTGCCACCTTTCTGGCTTCGGAGCACCTTCTTTGTTCCGTCTAATTCTGTGTGACCACCTGGCCTTCGCTGGCATAGAAGTCCAGCGGGCCTTCGAGTTCGACCTTCACGACACTGCCGAGCGGGTTGCAGGCTTCGTCCGGAACGCTGATCCAGAGCACGCCGGGGATGTTGGCAAACTCGGCTCCTCCGCTGAGGCGGTATTTGAGTTCGCCCTCATGGCCGACCAGCGTGATGCGTTTGATTTTATTGCGGATGCCTTTCACCGAGACCTCGCCCCAGGGCCTGTCGAGGACGAAGAGGTTGAGCGTGGTGCGGTCAGCGGAAAGCGTGCTCGGGCCGTAAAAATGCGTGAGCGGCAGCCCGGCCTGCGTGCCGTAGATGGCCTCGCCATTCACCGCAAGCCAGGCACCCATCTCGCGGAGGAGCCGTTCCTGTTCATAAAAAATTGTGCCATCGCTGAGCGGACTGACATTGAGCAGGAGGTTGCCGCCCATGCCGGCGCATTCGCAGAGCGTGCGGACCAGTTCCTGGGCCGTCTTGTAGGAGGGATCCAAGGCCATCCCCCACCATTTGTTCATAGTCATGCAGAACTCCCATTCGCCCCGTGGTGCGATCGTCGGGAAGCCCTGCTCGGGGGTGTCGTAGTCACCGTAGCCGCACATTCTCCCGTTGAGGATGAGGCCGCCCGGACGCCATTCGTGAAGCTGTTTACGGAGTTCCGCGCAGCGCCATTGTTCGGAGCTGCGTTCCCACTGCCCGTCAAACCAGAACAATTCCGGCGAGAATTTTTCGCAGAGTTCCTTGAGTTGCAAACGGTGGAAACGGAGGAAATTCTCCCAGCGCCCATGATCATCAGGGCCCTCAGGATAAGCGTATTTGTAGCCTGGATTTTCGGGCGGGAGATGGGTGAATCCGCCGGGTTGGCGAATGGTCGCGTAGTCCGGGTGATTCCAATCGCAGTGGGAGTAATACAGCCCGAGATGCAATCCGGCATTCCGAGCCGCATCGACGAAGGGGGCTACCAAGTCTTTTCCAACAATGCAATCGCGCACGGTGGAGAGTCCTTCGGCGGTGTCCCAAAGCGCGACGCCATCACAATGCTTGGTGGTGAGCACCGTATAGCGGGCTCCGGCGGCTTTGAATAACTCGCACCAGGCGACCGGATCGTAACGCCGGGCGAGGAACCCATGGCGCTGCGCCATGTATTGATCGTGCGGAAGCGAGCCGTTCCAACCCTGTCCGGGGACATGGTTGAAGAACGACCAGGAGGCTTCATACTGGCCTACAGAGTAGATGCCCCAATGGACGAAGATGCCAAAGCGGGCGTTGTTGAACCACGTAAAATCCGGCGCGATGAGGGGTTCGGGTGTGGTGGCGTGTGAATTGGTCATTGGGTTTAATAGCGTCCGGCACGGTTTTCGGTGAAGGCCCAGAGGCCGGGGTATTGGATGTTGGCCTGCCAGCTGGTGAAGAGCGAGCGGTTGTCGATGCGGCGGACGGCGTGCGGACTCGCGGGCGTCCATGCGGCGGCATCGTAGCTGTAGTCGAGCCGGATGCTCAGCGCGGCGGACGCGGCATGCGGCGAGTCCGGGTTCGACCAGAAGCAGAGCGCGTCCGCCTTGTCCGGCTGTGGCTGGCAGTGGAACCCTGAGTCGGTGAGTTGTTCGAGCAGGCAGCGGGTCTGGGCCGGGGTGAAATCGCCGAGATACGGCAGGAGAACCGTGGGATCGGTGAGGATGTCATCAATCTTCCGGTAGGGTTCGTTTTTCGTGCCATCAAAATCGATACCCGGCTTGCCGATGAGCGGGCGCGTCGTGTGCCCGAGCATGTGGAACGTTTGCAGGCAGGCGATGAATCTTTCTTTGGTGAAGCGGGCTGACACAGGCTGGACCGCCAATGAAATCTTTCCGGCCAGCGTGTGGGTGCCGGGCTGACCGGCGATCTCGATTTCATAAGAACCCGGTGAGGTCAAATCGCCCGCAGCCTGCTCTGCGCGGATGGTGAGCGTGGCTCCATCGCAGGTTTGCTCGATGCGGGTGAGCGCAAAGCTGCCGGACTGCCAGGCCAGGCTCATTCCATCGTCATCGTAATGAAACGATGTGCCCGTGCCCGGGAAAACGTGCAGGATCGTCTTTCCATCACGTTCGAGCGGAATGGCAGACCCGGCGCGTGCAAAGACCGGGATGTCGTTGATCCCGCCGTAGCGGACATGGAAGCGTCCGCCCGCATAAGTTTCGCCGGTGAAATAATCGAACCATGTCCCTGCAGGGAGCCAGACGACCTGACGGCTGAGACCTGTCGTTTTATCGGCCGCGCTGGCAAAGGGCGCGACGATGAGATCGGGCCCGAAGAGGTATTGCTGCGGGCAGAGGTAGGCTTCATCCGCCGCCGGGTAGTCGTGATACATCGGACGGCACAGGCAGGCGCCGCCGGTGGCATTGGTGTGGGCAGCGGTGTAGATGTAGGGCAGCAACTCGCGGCGCAGGCACATCGTGGCGAGGATCGCATCGCGGAATTCGGCGGGCTTGGCCCACGGGCGGTAGTCCAGCGTCGGATCACCGCAATTGTGCAGACGATAGGTCGGAGAAAAGCAGGCGAATTGATTCCAGCGCGTGAAGAGTTCGTGGTCGTTGTGGTTGCCGCGCTGGAAGCCGCCTGTCTCGTCGCTGCGCCAGCCGTAGCCGAGGTTGGCGGAGGCGGCGGTGAAATACGGCAGCGCAGAAAGCGTCTCCCATGTGCTGTAGGTATCGCCGCTGAAGCCCAGCGGATAGCGGTGGCTGGCGTGGTCGCCCCAGCGCGAAAAGATGAGCGGACGCTTCTTTCCATCGCGCGCCAGATTCGATGCGTGGAGGTGGTTGAGATACCAGAGCGGATCAACCCCTGGCAGCGCACACGTCTCACCCTGCTGCCAGTCCATCCACCAAAAATCCACGCCCTGCTTTTCCAGCGGATGGTGGAGTTCCTCGAAATACGCCTCCAGAAATTTCTCGTTCGAGAGATCGAACGGGATGGTTTGCTTTTCTGCCGGATCGTAACCGAGGCGTCGGGCCATCGCTGCATAGGCTTTTTCGTGGGGAGCCACACCTTCGTGCGGGTGAAGGTTCAGGCACGCATGGACGCCCTGCGCATGGATCGCGGCGAAGAATTTTTCGGGATCTGCAAAGTAATGCGGATTCCACGTGTAGCCGGTCCAGCCCGTGTGATGCTCGTTGAAGACAATGTGCCAGTCCATGTCCACCACGCAGATCGAGAGCGGCACGCCATGGGTCGCGAACTCGCCGATGATCCCGAGCAGGCCCTGATCGGTGTAAGGCCACCACTTACTCCACCAGAGGCCGAGCGCGAACTTCGGCGGAAGCGGCACATTTCCGCAAAGCCGGTAGTAATCGCGCAGGCAGGCGGCGTAGTCGGTGCCATAACCGAAAAAGTAGAGATCGCTTCCACTGGTCTCGCGCGCCAAAAGAAACCCGCGCTCGTTAAAGACCAGCGTCCGGCTGTCATCCATCACGGTCCACCCCTTGCGCGAAATCACGCTCCCGCGCAATTCGTGCGGCTGACCGGTCATCATGTTGATGAGGCCATTCGCATTATCGAGCGTGCGCAGCGTGCCGGGCAGATCGTCCATGGCCGGATCCCCGGCGCGCCAGGAAAAACTTCCGTCATTGGCCTCGATGCGCAAACTGGCCGCATCGAAGCCAGCAGCGCTCTTATTAAAGCTCAGCATGAGCGCCGCAGTGCGGATCGTAAGCAGGGCGTCAGTCTCTTCGACCGCGAACGCCGGAGGCGCAAAATCGCGGCAGAGCACGGACTGGGTCGGGCAATCGTTGAAGCGGTCATCCGCCGCAAATTCGCAACGGATGAGCCGGTCGGTCAGGACAGTGAACCGTGCAGAACCGGATGGGACCACGGCGTTTGGAGAGGCGACCGGGGAGGTTTGGAGAGGGAAGGACGAAGGCATCAAGTTGGAGTTGCTGACGTTTTTTGTGGGAAATGTTCGAGAGCTGGAACATAGCCGCACATTCGGACGGCGGCCAACTCCGCCGGACGTTAATCGCTTTACCGGATGGAATGCATTTTGGCGCACTCCAGATTGGCTGCAGTCAGCTTTTCGAGGAGTCCATCACGATCCGGTGGCTGCCCGCAGAGAGAATTTCAAGAGCGTGGTTCCATCCATCTGGTGGGGAAAGCGTGGCGGTGGCACCGTCGGGCACGACGAGGTCGAGCACGAGTTGGCCCTCCTTGAGTTCCCAGCGGATCGAGGTTTCTCCGTGCGGGGTTTGCAGGCGGGCTTCGGCCCAGGTCAGCGTGCCGCCGGGGCGGGGTTTGAAGAGGATGTGCCGGTAGCCGGGTTGGGCGGGGTCAAACTGCAGGCCGGCGACGGTGCTAACCATCCAATCACCCACCGCGCCGTAGGCGTAGTGATTAAACGAATTCATGCCGACATCCTGAAACCCCTTTTCGGGTGTCCAGCCATCCCAGCGTTCCCAGATCGTGGTGGCCCCGTTTTTCACCGGGAAGAGCCACGAAGGAAACGACTCCTGCTCGAGGAGTTTGTAGGCGGTGTCGAGGTGGCCGGTCGCTTCGAGCACGTGCTGGATGTAAGGTGTTCCCACGAAGCCGGTGCCGATGTGAAAACCGTTCCGGGCGATCAAGCGCACAAGTTCGTTCGCCGCATTCGCGCGAAGCGCTTTGGGCAGGAGGCCGAAATGCAGGGCGAGCACATAACCGGTCTGGGTCCCGCCGATCACGTGGCCTTCCGGGGTGATAAAGCGGGCGACAAAGGCCTTCACGATTTCGCCGTGCAGGGCGCGGAAGCGCGCGGCGTCTTCGGTGTGGCCAAGGATTTCGGCGGTCTTCGCGACAATGTCCGCACCGTTCGCGTAGAACGCTGTGCCGATGAGTTCCTTCGGTGTGCCGCCTTCCATCCGTCCGCTGCCATCGAGAGCCAACCAATCACCGAACCCGCCCCAATCGTCCTTTTCAGGGTGGCAACGAATGTGGTCTTTGACTTTGTTGGCAGCGAGATAATCGAGATAGCGCACCATGCTCGCGTAGTGCTCGCTCAGGATTTCCGTATCGCCATAGCAGAGGTAAATCGTCCATGGGCAAATAAACGCCGCATCCGCCCATGCGGGACCACCGTCCCCCGGGAGTCCGAAAGAATGTGTATTGGGAATAATGGGTGGGATCGCCCCATCCTCACCCTGCGCGTCGCGCATGTCCTGAAGCCACTTGTGAAAGAACCCGCGCACATCCATGAAAAAGGAGGCCGTGCGCACAAAGGCCTGGGCATCGCCGGTCCAGCCGAGCCGCTCGTCGCGCTGCGGGCAGTCGGTGGGGACTTCCAGAAAATTTCCCTTTTGCCCCCAGACGATATTGCTCGCGAGCTGGTTGAGCAGCGCATGCGAGCAGGAAAAATGTCCGGTGCGCGGTGTGTCGGAGTGGAGGACAATGCCTTCGACCGACTCGATCGCGAGGGCAACTCCGGACTTTTGCCAGTTCAACTCACAATAGCGGAATCCGTGAAAGGTGAAGCATGGCTCCCATTCCTCGATCCCCTCCCCTTTCAGCGTGTAGTGATCGGTGGCGCGGGCGGTGCGCAGGTTTTCCGTGTAGAGCGAACCATCGGGCTTGAGGATTTCTCCATGACGCATGCGCAAGTGCAGGCCGCGCGGACCGCTCACCCGGATGCGGACCCGCCCGGTGAAGTTTTGTCCAAAATCGAAAAGCCGCTGGCTCGGCACCCAGGGAACGTCGGGGCCGGTGGAGAGCAGCCTGCCCGGCAAAATTTCCTGACGGCGCACCGGAGGGCCGGGCGAACGTTCGATCATTGTTGACGGAGCAGGCATCGCAACCGCTGGCAACCATCCGGCGTCATCGTAGCCGGGCGATGACCACGCCCCGAGTTCGCGACGGGCGTCATAGGATTCGCCCATGAGCAGATCGTTCTCGAGGATCGGGCCGATGGATCGGGACCAACTGGAGTCCGAGGCAAGAAGCACTTCCGCCGAATCATCTTCGAGGCTGGCGAGAAGCGCCGGATGTTCACCGTAGAGTTGACGGTCCTTCTCTGCGACATGACCGGAATACCAGCCGTCGCCAAGAATCACGCCAATGACGTTTTCGCCGGGCTGAAGGAGATCCGTCACCTCATAGGTGTGGTAGTAAACCCGCTTCCGGTAATCCGTCCAACCCGGCGCAAACACATCATGGCCCACACGGCGGCCGTTGATCTCACACTGAAGGATCCCTAGCGCTGTGATGTGCAGAAATGCGCGGCCGGCAGGTTTTTCGATCGCAAAGGAGCGTCGATAATAAACCGCTGGCGAAACCGTGCGGGGGCCACCCAAAACGGGTGTCGTGATCCATGTGGCGGCTAGAGGTTTTGGCCAATCGGGCAAGTTTAGGGAGGAGTCAGACATAAATGACGGTCTATGGTTCAAACTCAGTTTTGCGTCACCACCTGGCCCTCGCTGGCATAGAAGTCCAGCGGACCGTCGAGTTTGATTTTCACGACACTGCCGAGCGGGTTGCAGGCTTCGGCCGGGACGCTGATCCAGAGGACGCCGGGGATGTTGGCAAACTCGGCTCCGCCGCTGATGCGATGCTTGAGCTCGCCTTCATGGCCGACGAGTGTGATGGATTTGATTTTGTTGCGGATGCCTTTGACCGAGACTTCGCTCCATGGCCTGTCCACGACAAAGAGGTTGAGCGTGGTGCGGTCGGCGGAGAGGGTGCTCGGGCCGTAGAAATGCGTGAATGGCAGCCCGGCCTGCGTGCCATAGATGGCGTCCCCATGCACCGCGAGCCATGCGCCGATCTCGCGCAGGAGGCGCTCCTGTTCGTAGAAAATCGTGCCATCGCCGAGCGGGCTGACATTGAGGAGGAGGTTGCCGCCCATCCCGGCGCATTCGCAAAGCGTGCGCACAAGTTCCTGCGCGGTTTTGTAGGAGGGATGCAGCGCCATCGACCAGCTCTTGTTCATGGTCATGCACAATTCCCACACGCCCTTGGGCGCGATGGTCGGGATGCCCTGCTCCGGTGTGTCGTAGTCGCCATATCCGCCCATCCGGCCATTGAGGATCACGCCCGGTCGCCACTCAAGGAGCTGCTTGCGCAGCTCCGCGAATTTCCACTGCTCGGAGCTGCGTTCCCAATGCCCGTCGAACCAAAGCAACTCCGGCGAAAAGCGCTCGCACAATTCCTTCAATTGCAAGCGGTGAAAGCGGAGGAAGTTCTCCCAGCGCTCCGGATCGTCCGGCCCCTCGGGATACGCGTAGCGGTAGGACGGACTGTCCTTCGGGATGTGGGTGAATCCGCCCGGTTGACGCACGGTCGCATAGTCCGGATGATTCCAATCCAAGTGTGAATAATACAGGCCGAGGTGGAGCCCGGCGGCGCGTGCCGCATCGACAAAGGGTGCCACCAGATCCTTGCCTGCCGTGCAGTCGCGCACGGTGGAGAGCCCTTCGGCGGTGTCCCAGAGCGCGACCCCATCGTGATGTTTCGTGCCGAGGATTGTGTAACGCGCCCCGGCGGCTTTGAACAACTCACACCACGCCACGGGATCAAAACGCCGGGCCAGAAAGGCATGACGCTGCGCCATGTATTCATCGAGCGGAAGCGAATCCTTCGGGTCCTGGCCGGGCACGCCGTGATTAAAGAACGCCCACGAGGCTTCGTATTGTCCCACGGAGTAGATTCCCCAGTGGACGAAGATGCCAAACCGGGCGTTGTTGAACCACGTAAAGTCGGGGGCGATGAGGGGTTCCGGCGTGGGAGAGTCAGGGTTGGACATAAGTTTTGTATTTAGGCGAAGTGAGAGGTGCTGCGCGGTGAAAATCTTTTTTGATCGCAAAGCGCACGGTGGGTCATCCTGAAGTCTCGCAGAGGCGATAGCAACAGGCTGGAATGTAAAACCCTTAAGAAAATTCGGATTTGTTCCAAAACGGATATCATTTGGAGTGCGCGGGCTGGACCGCGCTTTTGCTTCGTTGTCCCAAAGCGGTGTCAAGCCACCGCACTCCAAATGATCAGGCGCGACGGCGGCGGAAGATGGTCACAACGGTCAAGCCCGCGCCCAGCAAGGCCCAAGTAGTGGGCTCGGGGACGGCCTGAAGTTGGAAGGCGGCGAGTTGGGTGGATGGTCCAGCAACACCGAAATTACCCGATCCGGTTCCCAGGATCGTGAACACCTGGCTGGTGCTGTCAGCTGTGAATGTGCCTGTCACAAATTGCCCTGTGCCCCCCACATAACCCAACCAGCCAGTGCCGTTGCCAACATTGTATTTAAGCGTGACCGAGTTGGCCCCGCCGGTCACGAGTGATTCGCGACCGTAACCATAATTGCGGGAATCGTTTTGCCAGATCTGGAAGACATAGTTCTGACCGTTGGTAAGTCCCGAGAGGGTTAACGTAAAGGTGCCTGGCTCGCTATTGGCATAGGTGGAGTTGGTCAGAAGAGTCTGATAGTTGCTCGACAAAGTGGGCCAAACTCCTGTAGCGCCCTCACCAAAGCCGTTGTAACTTCCGAAGGATGTCGTCGTGCTCAGCGTCGCGTTGCCAACAGTGGTGGAACTTCCAGATGTGCTGAAACCCGCGAACGTGACTCCGTTCACCGTCGTGCTCGTGGAGGTGCCGACGTTGTAGGCCATGACCAATGTGCCAGAGTTATAAACATCCGAGTTGGCAGTGATGGCTGTCGGGGTTGCCCACGTGATCGTGGCCGCGTGCGAGCTTGCGAGAGTGGCAGCCAAGAAAGCGACGAGGGAGAGGGATTTCCAGGGTGTTTTCATAGGGTTCAGCTGTGTTGTTTTTGGAATGGGCAGTGCGTGAACGGAATAAAACTTCCAATTTTTCCCCAAAGGCGCAAGATCACGGAAACCTACACGTGTAGCATATGAGAAAGAGCCATCAAATCACGCGGGATGACGTGGCCCGTGAGTCCGGGGTTTCCGGGTTCACGGTCTCGCAGGCCCTGCGCGGGCAGGCGGGCGTGGCGGCAAAAACCCGCTCTCACGTCGAGGCCGTGGCGGCCCGCCTCGGGTATCAGATCAACCCGGTGGCCTCGCTTCTGGTGAGGCAGCGTTCCAGGTCCGCCGCCAGAAGACAATTGGTGGTGGGGCAGTTGGGGGGCAGTTTGCGCACCAACCCCGAGTTTATAGTCGCCTGCAAGGAACTCGATCTGCAGGGGCACTACATCGCGGTCGAGGAATTCCGTTCGCCGGAGGAGGGTTCGCGCTCGCTCTGGCATCGCGGGATTTCCGGGCTGTCGATTGCGCCGGGTGGAATGACATGGTCGGCGGAGGAACGCCAGCGCTTCGACTGGGACAAGTTTTCACTCGTGAAAGGTTCGCGGGCCCTGCCCGATCTGCCCTGTCATCTGGTCGAGCAGAATGCCTTTGACTACATGGCGGAGACCTTGCGGCAGGTGGTGGCGCGGGGGTATCGGCGGTTGGCGGTCCTCCTCTTAAACACCGGAAACGAAGAGGACGATGACGCCCGCTACGGGGCCTTGTTGAATTTCAGGGAACGCAAGCTTCCGACCGGTGTGACCTGCGTCTGGCGGGAGGCCGAGGTGAAAAACGCCAACTTTCTGGATGGAAACACTTTGGCCTGGCTGCGGAAACAACGCCCTGATGTCATCGTGGCTTATCACTGGAAAATGATCGTTCCGCTGCGGGAAGCGGGGTTTCGGATTCCTGAGGATTTTCCCCTTGCGGCTGTCCTGAGCGTGACCGACCGCCTGCCCGGCCTCCCGTTGGTTTCCGGTTGCGACCTTCAAATCATGAATATGACCCGGGAGTCGTTAACCATCCTCCGGGACTTGATCGGATGGGGCAAACGCGGGCTCAGCCGGCAATCGATGGAACATGTGGTCGAGCCGGTCTGGATCGAGGGGGAGACGCTGGGGATTACTAGTCCACGCTGATCGGAATGGGTTTCCGGGCGAACCAAGCGAGGGTTGCTCCGACAAGAAAGGCCATCAGCCCGAAAATCCCGATGAGGCCCGGCACGAACCATGAGCTGAATTCGAGCGGCAGCACGGCGATGGCGGGATTGGCGGGATCGTAGAGAAGTTTGGTTGTGGCGGGCAATCCGCTCTCATCGATGAGCGGCATGGAGGGTTTGAGTTTGCTGCCCACTTCGCGCTGCAGAACCACCTCGCGGCCATCTTTCGTTTCAAAGCGGAAGTCATTATAGAAGGTCCAGTGGTAGTCCTTGGCATTGCGGACAGCGGTCATTTTTTCGTCGAGTTCCGCCTGGTTGTGCAGGACCACTTCGGGTTGGCCGGGTTTGTCCGCGCGCACGGAGATGGCCACGGCCTGGGTCGCCTCGCCCACGGCGGGCAATCGCAAGTGGGGCCAGACCTGGAACAAGGCCACGAGCACCACAAGGAGACCTGCTGCTGCAAAAAGAACTTTCGGAAGGAAGTGCCCCGGGGTGTAAGTGTGAACGACTGCAGGCGGAATGGGCTCGCCAGCTTCTGCGGCAACCGCTTCCGCCTTGCGCGCATTTTCCTCGGCCAGCGCGCTCTCGGCTTCGACTTCCTCGGCTCCCAAACGACGCACCAGCCCCGCCTTTTCTTTGATAAGAAAAAAGGCCACCAGGACAAATCCTCCCAGCACGAGCAGAAAAACGTAGAGGTATCCCGCAAGGTAGTTGTAGCGAACCGGCACCGCGCCTTCATCGATCAGGGAGGCCGGCACCGTGAGCTTGAGCGATGCGCCTTCGGTCCGCACCTTTTCGACAAGCCCTTGGACGCGGGCAGGGAGATCCTCCGCAGGATCGGCTCCGGAAATCCGGACGACATGCACCCCTTTGTGGGACGGCAGCGCATCGACCCGGGCACCGCCCCCATCCTCCCCGGCAACCAGATTGCGGGCGAGTGTGATGAGTTTTTGATCGGGCGGCGGGACTTCCGTGAACGTCGAAAGCACATGGTTCACCACGCGGGATATCGGAGAAACAAAACTTGGGATCGGGTCCTCGACGAGGGCGATGTCCGCCGAGACGGCCGGCCTGGTGGTGAGTTCCACGGGCCGCGCATCGGGTGCGATCAGGCCGCTGCCGGTTTGGTCAGCCAGCGCAATGAGGCGTTGGCAGGCGGTGTCAATGACAGCATCCGGAGCCATATTTGCCGGAAGCAGGGTGGAAACTTGCAGAAAAAAATCCTGACCGCGAAGGATGACCCGCAGGGCGACAAAATCCGGATCAGCAGCGCGGAGGGCCCGGTTGAGCTTGTCCACTTCGCGGTCACCGGCCTTGCGGAGGGTTGGCAGGAGCGCGGTCACGGCCGGGAGTTCGGCGGACGCCAACGTTTCGCTTCCGGGCCTGGCCAGGCGGTCATCGAGCGCACGAAGAACTTCCGCGCTCCAGAGATCGGCCCGCTTCGTGAGGTCACTAACGAGGGTTTCCTTTTCCGTATTTAAGGCCGCAAGTTTTGCCTGGTCGGTTTTCGCTCCCCTGGCTTCCTCGGAATCAATTTTCTTCTTCAGCTCTTCCTTGCGGCTGCGCATGCGTTCGCCGTCGGCATCGCGAAGCCGGATTTCCTGACAAATCCCGGTCTCCTGGACGATCCCGTTCGCGAACCACGGATTGACGACGATGTCCGGTGCCGCCGCGCGCCCGCCATCCGGCGTGGCCAACCCGGCGGAGGCCAGCACTTGCTGAATTTCCCTCGCGCTGGTCTCCTGAGCCAGGCCAACCCTTGCCATCTGACCGGCGGGAGGTTGAAACAAATTCGCCCAGCCGAGCATGAAGAGACCGAGGCCGTTGACCGAGAGAAAGCTGAAGATGCCGGTCAGAATGGAAACCCCCGCAAAGTAAGTCCCCATCATGTTCCGCGGAACATAATCATAGACCAACGGATAATAAACCACGCCCGCCACAATCCCGACCACCGCAATGAGTTCGCCAAAAAAGATGATCTCCACCAGCGAGGGGCGCTGGTCAGGCAGATACCATGTCACATAGCTGAAATAGGCGACGTTCATCAGGAGGACGAGAACCAGGCAGGTGATCCAGATTTTCATCCGGTTCTGCCCCTTGCCCTTGTCCGCAAACAATCCGACGAGGGGAATGAGGAACAGATTGATCACGCCGCCCACCGCCACGTTGAAACCCATCTCCTGCAAGCTGTAGCCCCATTGATTGATGTAGAGAAGCTGACCGAGCGCCCCGAGATTCGCTGTGAGCAGGATCGAGGCAATCCCGAAGATGTAGAGGTAGCGCAACTGCGGCGTGGTGAGCACATGCCACATCTGGCTGAAGCTGAATTTTTCGCCCGTGATTTCACTGTGCGGCGACATCTCATGAATCCCGAACGCATAGATGAAAAGTGCAATCAGCAGCCCGACCGCCGCACTCCAGAAGATGATCTTGTCCCCGCTCAGCGGGAAATTCAAAAACGGTATCACCTCGTCAAACCGCCCGATCACCATCATCCCAAAGAGGATGTTCACAATGGTGACGATCCATGTGCCGATGGCCGCCGAGCGACCCCGCATGGCGGGCGGAATGACCTCAAGCTTCAGCGCCTCAAACGGCGCATTGAAGCAACCAAACAGCGCCCCCAGAAACATCAGCCCCATGAAGACCCAGATGTTCGGAGCAAGCGGGTAAGTCAGCAATACGAAGGCCATCCCGGAGAAGCCCACCAACAGGAAGGGCTTGCGCCTGCCAAAGCGTGTCCAGATCCGGTCGGATTGGTAGGAAATATACGGGCCGAGCGGCAGAAAGACAAAAAGCAACCCGGGGATCGAAAGCGCAAAGGTCAGGGCCGCCGGGTTGTCGATGAGACGGTTGAGAACAAAAAAGTTCACCCCGTTCACCGTGATGAGAAAATAGAAAAACACCCACGGCACCATCGTCATGAGGAGCCAACTGAAGGGGATCCGGGGCTGGCGGGTAATGATCATTTATGAGGAAAACTCCGCGCTTACTCTTTGAAGGAGATCGTGCAGCTCTGCCCGGTGATTTCGGAGATCAATGTGGTGAGCGCTCCGCCACCCATCCGGAGATCGAGCCCGGCCTCCTTGTTATCCTCCTGAAACATGACGGCGTTCCCTGATTGTTCCCCGGTGACCTTGAAGAGGAATTTGCCTGTCGAGGTTTTTTTGAAAACCACCTCCTTGCCCTCAGGAAAGAAAACGCATTTGTCGAAATTGACGACCTTGGTCTCTCCGTTGACCTCGATCGTGAGATCCTCGGCAATCTCCGGTGGGAACTTCAGAGCCGCCATCCCGAACCCGGTCGCCGGGCTTTGGTTGGGCCACGACGCTTTGAACTCGATGTCGGAACCTTTCAGTTTCACCGTCGTCTTTTCCTCGACAGTCGATCCATCGGGAAACTCGTATGTGCCGGAGCGCTCGATTTCCTTTCCGCTTTCGGGTTCGAATGTCGGAACGACTTTGGGGCTCCGCCAGTAGCCCTCGGAGGTATCCGTGAGCCCGAAGATGAGCCTGACCCCATCGAGATCATCGGTGACGATGGAGATCACGCCAGCCTTGTCCATCTCCAGCGCCTGCGGGGTTGTTGCGAGAGAGCTGGAGATCGAAAGGCTGAGCAGGACGGCCAGAAGGTGGAGTTTAGGGGGGGTATTCATAGGATTTATGCGATCATGGGGCCGCATCCTCGAACACATAGAGCAGGATGGAGCCCGCAGGAATGCCCTCCGGACTTGCGCCCGTGGTCTGGTTCACCGGGAACGAACCGTCCGGCGCATTGATCGCTGTGGCGGGAACGGGTGCGGACTGGATCTCGATTTTCATCGATTCGCGGTTGCCCTCGCGCGGGTCGCCGGTGAGCTTGTGCAGGATGATCTTCCCGGCCTTCTTGAACGGGAGCTGGAGCGTGACCGGGATGCTTCCGGCCCCCTGGTCCCAGCCGCGATACATCCCGCCGAGCTTGCGGCTGAGCACAAAAACCGACCACTTGTTGCCGTCGCGGAACGCGTAGCAGCCGACGAGCGGGATATTTTTCAGCAACCGGTCGATTGTGGGGACCGAGATCGTCTCGACCCGCATCATGTCGCCCGAAGCGAAGCGGTTCCGCATACCCATGGCCAGCCAGCCGGGGGTCGGGCGGAACCCATCCCAGAACGGCGTGTGGCTGTTCCAATATTTCCCCTGGCCGTAGCTGAAGAAGTTCTGGTAGGTCCAGCCCTGCTGGTAGGATCCCAGCCAGCTGTCAAGAGCGGCGACCGCCATGGCGAGGCTCTTGCCATATTTCTCGTTGACCTCGACGATTTCCGGGGCGGCGGTGCCGGGCAAGGCATAGCCGCTGGGGCCGCTTTCGTAGGCGGCCATGTCATAAGCATGTCCGGCCGCCGCCATCGCATCGCGCGTGGCTTTCTTTTTTTCGAAATGTTCCTGCTCGCCGGCGGCGTAGCTGAGCAGCGTCTCCTGCACGCCCTCGTCATCAAAGACTCCGCTCGAAGCGTCCCCGGTCTCCCACTTCGGCCCGACGTAGTTGGCGCGGGCGAGGAGTGTCGCCTGCGGGCATTCCTTCATGGCCTCCTCGCCATACGAAATCCCGTCGCCGTTGAAAACATAGCCGTCGCCGAGAGCGAAGCGGATCTTGCCGTCGAGGTTCTGCGGTTTCCAATACGGGCTGCGCTGCATGTTTTCGATCAGGTAGCGCGAGAAGATTCCGTAGGCTTTTCCCCCCTGCCAGATCTGGTTGAACCCGCCAAACCCGAGCCATGCGGCATTGGCGCCGTTGTGCCAGGTCTCGTTGCCGAACTCGATGACGATCTCGCGGAACTCATCCGTCCATGGCGTGTTGACCCCGCGCTGCTGGGTGCGGCGGTAGGCCCACGGCTTGCTCTGCGGCGTGTCGGTCTTGGGATCGTAAGGGGCCGCGAGGAACTCCACGAGTGCGAGCCAGTCCTCCTCGGAATGCAGGACGTGCTGGATCACGATCCACGGCACAACGCGGGTGGCCGGGCTGTCGCCGGTGAGCCGGCACCACTCGAGGGCCTGCGGCAGCATCATTTCCCCGGTGCTGCCAACTCCGGTCAGCCAGTCCGGCGACACAGACGAATTTCCGTGCCAGCTCAGGATGTGATCCATGTTGAGATCGCGATGGAGAACCCAGCAGCGATAGGTGCCCTTCGGTCCATCCTTCGGCTGGGTGGAGAGATATTCGTCCAGCACGGTGGCGTTCGGCACGTAGGGCTTTGCGGCGTCCTCCGGCTTGTCAATGCGGGCAACGCTCGCGTTATCCATCCAAAGCTTGCCGGGTCCCGTAAAGGTGAATTTGTGCCCGTAATGCAGGGGACTGGCCGGACGCTCGGGGCCGGTAAATTCGTAAGTGAATTTTTTCCACTCCCCGGTGACCTCGAATTTCGTCTCAATGTCGGGAAGGACCGGGACGGACCCGCCATTTCCATAATTGAAGGTGACCTCGCCGCCGTTTTGCAGGCCTTCCTGCCGCAGCCAGACATCGAGGCGGTAGTGTTTCCCCGGATCGAGCTGGCCATACCAGACCGACTCGCCGCCCTGTTCCGTTCCGCAGAAGACAACCTGCCAGATGGAGACCTCATCGGGGGTGAGGGCATCGACTTCCATGCAGGTTTCTCCGGGATCCACCATTTCGGCGGGCACGGGAGCCGGATGGGGAACCATCTTGAACTGGAGCCGCTTCGGATCGCCCTGCCAATATCCGCCGAGAATGTTCGGATCGCCCCCGATCCCGCGCACCCGCTGGTTCACATACTTCATTTCAAAAGGATCGAATTTCCGCCCGATGACCACGTAATCAAATGGCTCGATTTTCGGTCCGCCATCCACGACGTAAACCCGGTCCTCCTGCTTGGCCAGCGGGGCCGTGGATCTGCGAAGGGCATAACCGACGACTCCCGGGGACTTGCTCGGCGTCCAGGAGATCGTCACGGACCCGTCGCCCGCGACCGCTTTGAGGTCGGTGGGAGGCTCGGGCTTCGAACCTTCGGCGGCGGGTGCCGGAGGGTTGATCAGCCAGGTGCGGGTGTCGCTTTTGCCTGATGCGTCGGTGACCATCAGGCGCAAAGGCGTTCCGGGGTCAACCTCCCGGATCGGAAGGCCCGTGATCAGCCCCCTCACGGGATCAAGGGACAATCCCGACGGCAGTTCCCCCGGTTTTCCCTCGGCATCCACCACCGACCAGGTGAGCGGCGGCTTTCCGCCGAAGACCTTCGGCTCCATGGAAAATGTCTGTCCGAGTGTAACCGGCGGAAGCTTGTCCTCGCGTGACAAAACCAGAATGTGCGGCCCGGTGTCCGACCCGGCCTGCGGCGTGGCGCTGACCTCCGTGGCGAGCTCCGACGTGGTGCCATCGGCACCGATGGCGACGACCGAATACCAGTAGGTCTTCCCGTTGACGATCCCCGCCGTGTCCGTGGCCGAGTGGTTGCCCCAGGCGATATTCACATTCGGATGCACCTCGCCATATTTTGTCACCAGCCAGCCGCCGTCGGGGTAGCCGGGCGCACCCTCGGGAAGAATTTTTGTCTTCCCAACAAGGGCCACATGGTCGGCCCGCGACATGTCGGGGGCAGCCCCATTTTCCGATACCGATTTCCCCTCCTTGTCCACCAGGCGGTAGATCCGCACGTCCGCGCCGCTGAGAAATCCGGTGGCCCAAAGTTGAAACCAGGATGTGCCGGCTCCGTCGAACTCAAACCAGTTCGGCCCCGAGGTCACAACCCGGTGGAGGTTCCGCCAGTAAATCGGCTCGTTGCCGATGTTCTGCACAAAATTGTTCCGCGCCCAATCGACCGATCCGCATCCACCGTAGCCGTTGACTCCCAGCGGCGGCACCTTCTCTTTCGGGCGCTCGACCTGGTCGGTGATCTTGAAGACGGCCGCGTCTGCAGCGTCGGCCGCCTGAGGGATTAGAGAGGAAGCAAGAAGGGCCAGGGCGAGGAGGCAGGATTTCAGTTGATGATTATTCATGGGGTAAAGGCTGCGCAAAAAGGATTGGAGGAAAGGCGGAACAGCCTAACCCGGACTCAGATAGCGGCAATCCAAGAGAATGTAAAAGGGTTAACGTTTCGTGGCCGGATGAGCGCGATCACGTTCTGGCGGCCGGGCCAAGAGGGATGCCCGAAATGTGGAACTCGGCTTTCTGCCGAAAGGTCGATTGGCTTGCACTTTTCGGGCCATGCACCCGACGCGAAGGCGAACTTCGATCAGGGAGCGGTGACCTTCAGGCGCAGGAACCGGCGCGGGGCCGCACTCACCGCCGTGCCATCGCGCACGGTGATCGTGCGGAGTCCGCCTGAGGCCGGGGAGGAAACCTCGACGGTGCCGTTGCCCGACCATGCTGCCAGATCGGAGCAGGCCTGCGGGGTGTAAGTAACTCCCGTTGGCGCGGGTTCCGGGCGGGTGTAGGTAAGGCTCAGGTAATCCGATCCGCTCACGTTCACAGTGCCGGTGGTCAGGTGGCTCTGATATCCCGCAATATCCGGGTCGATGCCGAGAGCGTATTTCATGAGGTTGGTGATTCCGTCGCCGGCGAGGATCGCTGTCGGAGAGCCGTCGCCCGTGCCGTCGGTTGGCAGGCCGTAAGTATCCGCCCATGCGGCAAAGCCGGTGAGCACAGGCGCGACAGGTGGAACGGCATCCGCCCAGGTCCCGGCCAAGCGGATCTCGTCCGCAAAATTGGCGTTGGCATTGTAGCCGAGGAAGACGGCGAGAGATCGGAAGATCAGCGCTTCACCCGCCGGTGTTGTGATCGTGGCGCTTGGCGTCCCCTCGCTTCCCCCCACCGCCGGATTGACAAACAGGGAGACCGTATCCGTGGTCGCACCAAACTCGATCTTCAACACATAAAAATTGACGCTGTTTGCCGCGACGGAGAGCAAGGCATTCTGCACGGTGTGGCTGGCCCCGGTCGTTCCATCCTGGGCCACCTGATCGAAGTTGGTGCCCGCCGGATTGTAGGACGCGACTCTCAGCGTGACCTCCCCTCCGGCCGTCACGCGAACGGCCGTGCCAATGGCAAGTTGGCTGAACACACCGGCATTGGTATCCCCGGTGTAGAGACCCAACGCCGCTTCGTTACCCGCAGTGCTCTGCATCAGGAAACTGACATACATCGTCCCCTGTCCAATCGCCGGGGCTGTGCCGCCCCACTGATTCGGGACGGACACCTTGTAGGGATTCCAGGCACTGTTCGAAAAATTGATCCCCATCCCGGTGGTTTGCCAGTTGCCGCCGGATATCTTGTTTCCGGCCGTGGCGAGCGTGCCGCCATTGGTGTAGGAGAGGCTGCCGGCGGAGCTGGTTATTCCCGGTGCCGTTCCGGCCTTCCACCCGCCGAACTGTGCCGGCTGGGCCTGCGCATTCAAATCGCTTCCCGCATTGTAGTTGAACCCCTCATAGATCGCATCCGAGACCACCGGCGCGGAAATCACCAGGCTGAACACCTGAGTATCCGTGGCATTCAAGCTGTCGGTGACAAGCACAGTGAAATTGCTCGTGCCGGTGCTGCTGGGATTGCCGCTGATCACCCCGGCGGAGTTGAGGGTCAGCCCCGCCGGAAGGGTGCCGCTGCTGACCGTCCAGGTAAGCGGGGCCACGCCTCCGGTCGAGGCAAGGCTTTGCGAGTAGGCAAAGCCCTGGGTGCCGCCGAGAAGGCTGACGGAGGTGATGGTGGGCGGAATGGCCGGTTCCAGATCCACCGTGATGCTCAGGGCCCGCGAGGCCGTGGCGGTGGTCAGATCGGTCACGGTGACGGTGAAGTTGCTGGTGCCTTGCGTTGTGGGAGTGCCGCTGATCACGCCGCCGGTGCTAAGCGTGAGCCCGGCAGGCAGGCTTCCGCCCGTTACCGTCCAAGTGAAGGGACTTTCTCCGCCACTTCTCTGAAGGCTCTGGGAATAGGCGGCGTTGACCGTGCCGTTTGGCAGGCTGGATGTATCCAACGACAGGACATTCGACGATTGGGTCACGGTGGCGTTGATTGTCGCCCCGCTGGTGGAGGTGAGGACCACCTCTGCCTGGCGGCCCGCACCGGTGTCATTCGCGCTGGCCGCACTCAGGTGAAGCCGGCGCAATCTCCGCTCGGTGGCTGGAGCCAGCCCCGGCGTGTGCTCGCGCAGGAGCGGCCCGGTCATGGCATTGGCCACTGGCAAACCTGCCGAAGCAGCAAGCCATGGTGCAGACACCGAGGTGACCGACCAATCTTCATCCGCATCGACAAGCACGGTTGCGGACTGGTTGGCGCCCGCTCCGAGAGTTCCCGGGCCGTGGTTAAAGGCGAGGAACTTGCCGGCGGCATTTTGTGTGACGGGCACCACGATAGGCGCGGCGGTTCCGGAAGTGATCGTTACATTCGCCATGCGCTTCACACCGGTGGTATTCGGGGTCGCTTTAAGGATAAAAAGCTTCGGCGTGGCGGCCTTGGAAACGGTGAGCCACGATTGGTCCGAGTTGCCGTCCCATGATGCCTGGTTGGAAGCGATGTGGAAGGTGGCGGCATCCCCGCGATTGACCACCACTGCGGATGGATTCGCCGCCAGAAAGGGAGCGGTGCCGGGCTGGATGACCGTGATATTTTGTGAGGGCAAACCGGCGGCGGTGAGAGTGACCGTGCCCTCGCGAGGCTGTGCATCGGGGTTCGCCTGATTCGCCAGCAGCCAGATGCGGCCGTTGCTGCTGCCGTTGAGGGATTGCTGCGCGGCGGCGTTGACATTGAGCCAGGGAGTCGAAGTGCTCGCCGTCCAGTTGATATTGGAGCGAACGAGCACGCTGTCCAAATTGACCGGGTTGGCATTGGCAGCATCGGCGAGTGTGATCGCCGTGGTGGACGCACTCAGGAAGGCGGGGTCGCCGCTCTGACGGACCCGCACGCGTTGGGCGGTCGGCCCGCCGGTGTCCACTTGCACCCAGGCGATCCGCTCGGTGGTGAGATCATTTTTCTGCGCGCGGATCGTGACGGTCGCGTTGCCGGTTCCCGAGGACGGGATGCAATCGAACCAGGCATTGCTTTCATTGGCGAGGCTCCACGCCCCGGCGGCGGTGATCGCAAGGGTGGTGGTCGCGCCTTGTGCGGCGCTGGCAACGACCGCTTCAAGCGGGGCTGTGTCCGATGCAGCCTGGGTGACCGTGAACGTGCGTGTCGTTGCTCCGGCGCCGGAGAGCGTGACCGTGGCCGTGCGTGGTGATCCTGTGGTATTCGCTTGCGCAGTGAGTGCGAGCTTTTCATGGAAGGCACCCGCCCCCGGCGAGACGGTAAGCCAACCCTGATCCGAAGCCGCGGTCCACGAGGTGACGTCACTTGTCACAAAAACCGATTCGATAGACCCGGCGGCGGCGGGAAGATTCACCGCGAGGCGTGACACCTCGAAGGAGACCGGATTGCCCCCGGTGGTTTCGTGCGAATAGATCTCCGGAGCAAGCAGGGTGAAGTCCGTGTAGGGTCCGCCTTTGATCTGAAGCACAAGAACTCCGTTGGGTGGGCGTTTGTCAAAACGGAACGCGTGGAGGCCCGCCTTCAGCGCGACATAACGCTCCACCGGGGTGTCGTTGATGAGGATTCGGTAACTCGGATCCGGAGCGCGCCATTCACCAGAAGTGACTTGAAACTCATAGACATCGTCCTGAGGGATATTGATGTAGGCCGTGCAGTGGAGGACGCTCCAACCGTAGTTGGCCAGGAGTCCGCGCGAGATGCGGGATTGGGTGATTGCACTGGGATTGAAGGGCGCAGCGGCGGTTTCGAATCCGGGGAAAATCGCGGCGTTTTCCGGAAGATAAGCACGCACGCGGACTCCCGGCGCTGTCGCGGACGGAGTCTGGGCGGGCAGCGCGGCCAGCTTGGTGAATCGCTTCTCGACCACCGGGCCAACGGCAACACCGCCACGGTAGGCCACCGCCTTCACGGTCGCGGAGTGATTCAGGGTGAATGGTGCGCTGTAGACGGTGGAACCTGCTGTCGGCGTCGAACCGTCAAGCGTGTAAAAAACCGTGGCACCTCCGGGAGGAGCCGAGATTGTGACTTCCTGTCCGCTGCCCGTGAACACCGTGCGCTCCGGACGGATGACCGGCGAATCGGTCAACTGTTTCCACGCCGCGGCAAAACGGCCCCCAATGACCGAATAGTCGGCACCAAGGTAATGGTAGCCATCGTTCACCGGGCGGTCGTCCACATCAATAAAGGCGGCCGGACTCAATTCGCGTGTCGCGTTGACCTGATCCGCCCGTGTGACCTGCCGTCCGGGCTCCCAGTTGGGCGGACCGAAGTTGCTCCCCCATCCGATGAATTCGCTGCTGATCCGCGTCACGATGAGCGGCATGTCGGGATTGTCCAATTCCTGGCGGATCCCATTGGTGAAGTCCACGTTGGGGTCATCCCCCCAGCTTGGCTGGATCGGGTCGTGCACCATCTTTGCGCCATTGAGCAAATCGAGGATGTTCCGGATGTAATACCCGCTGGTGTCGCCGGCATTGCCCTCGCCCTGATACCAGAAGAACCCGGCACCCTCGACGGGTGAGCCAGCGAGCAGGGACTTGGCCCTTTGGATCCGGCTGAAGAGGGAGGCGTGCCCTGCTCCCTCCGGAGCGTAGTAAAGCCCATACGGAGCGGTCCCATCGGCGTAGGGATTATTCCCGTTGCGACCGCCGCCGATCCAATAGTCAAGCGAGGTCGCACCAACGGACTTTTTCACCACCACGATCTTCGAGGTGGGATCGATGGCCTTCCAGTATTGGTCGGCGAAATAGGCAACAGTCTGGGCATAACCTTGCGAGCCTTCCACGGACTGCTGCTGATACATGGTGACCAGCGATTCATCAGCGGCGCTGGCGTCCCCGTTGTCGGTGAGGACCAGCGCATCGCAGGCCGGATCATTGATCCACTCCTTGACCCCGGCGGGGAAGGGTCCCTCGCCCCAATAACTCCAGTCCCCGGAGTTCGACTGGCCCGAAATGACAATCAGTTTGTAGTTCGTCGCGTGAAGCGTGGGAGCCAGCAACACGGAGGCCGCGAGGGCGATGACTTGGGAGGTGAGGGTTGATCGTTTCATAATTTCAATTGGTTTGCATGACGTGCAGGCTGGCTGTGAAAGCATTGCGATCTTTGGCCGGATCGAAGCCAAGGTTGCGTTGACTGATTGGCATCTGGTGCGGATGCCAGCAGCAGTTGGCCCAGAATTCAGCGTCCTGCCGGTCGAGATCCGACATGGCTTTCAGGGTCCGCACATGACGGGAGCGCGCGTGATCAAAGGCCGTGTCGTTCGCGGATTTCATGGCGAGCGCCGCATCACAAAAATTGATCGCTGCTTGCGAGCAAAGTCGGAGGCCCTGGATGGCGCGCGCCTCGCGGGCGAAGTCCACAGCGTTCTCGGTGGCCGCGACCGTCTGCATGAGCTGGTCGGCCCCGGCGAAGAGGGCCTCCATCTTATCAAAGAAGGGCCGCAAGCGCGCGGACAATTGGAAGCCGAAGAAATTGTAAGGCGAGAACCAGTGAATGTGGTGGCCTTGTTCGCCCTCGGCGAAAGCCTCGCGCACGATCGGGCTGGCGGCGCAGGCCGGCCAAGCCTGCCCGAGCCGGGGCGAGAGGCCGTAAGGTTCCATGATGCCCGTTTCGCTCAGCGACATCGGGATCGTGTCCCAAGCGCGCGACACCAAGGTCCATGCCTCGACCAGAGGAGCAGGGTCTGCCACGCCATAAACATCGCGTGCGATCCGTTGTGCCGCTTCCTCGCTGCCAATGGTGCCGCCCGTTTCCTGAAACAACCGGATGGCCTCGACGGTGCTGCGGGCCGGGGAGCCGCCGCACTCAAAATCCATGATCCCGCGCACCCCTTTGTCGCGGAGCATTTCCAGACGCTTCCAGACGAGCATCAGGGTGGGAGGATGCGCCACAAACATGGCGTCCATGCTGTTCGACCACGGCAGGAGATCCACGATGTGATCGCCTCCGACCCGCTCGCGCCACCGCTCAAAAATAGGACCGGGATATTCGCCGAGCAGGCTCGAATCAAAAAGCTGCCCGGCCGGGCTCCCCGCCTCGATCGCGCGTTCCGAACCCACCGCATATTTTGTCAGGAGGGTGTGGCCCGGTTTGAGCACGGAGACCACCTCCTCTTCAAATCCCTCCTCCCAGAACCACGGATAAACGAGCAACGTCTCCGGCGGACGCCCCGCATCGGCAATGGATTGTTGGACAACCTGGAAAACGCGCGCTGCATTCTGCGCCTCGGTGGCCCCCTGCGAGTGCGGGCATTCCTCCGTGCAGATGAACGCGCAATTGTCCTTGATCGAAATTTTCAGACGGGTCACCTCAGGAAACTCGGTGAGAAACTCGTCGAACATCCCCGCAAAGGCGGTGATCCCCGTCCCGCCCGGGCAGGAACACCACGTCTCCCGTTCGTGGTCCACGCCATAGACCGCTTTGCCGAGCGAGGAGGGTTCGTGGCGGTGAAAATATTCACGAAGTTCCTGGTTGAGCTTCGGCAGCCAGAACGAGATGCACAGCTCCAAACCTTCCGCTTGGCAGGCGGCTCCGATTTCGTGCAAATAAGCCCGGTAGCGCGGGGCCTCCACGCTGCGGGTGAAATCGAACAAATTGAAAAGCCGCCAGTTTCCACCGAACCCGCTATCCGGGTCGGGTGCCCAACTCCAGCGCAGGTAATCGTTCTCGACCCAGATCCCGGTGAACCCGGCCGCGCGGTAACGGGCCAGCACCGGTTTGATTTCATCAACCTGATCGTGGCGCGGGAGCGCTCCCCAGATTTCCCGGAACGGCGGACGGCTGGTTTTTGCAGCGGACGTCATACCATTTCGTGAAGTGAAAGTTCGAAGCGGAACCGGGCGTCCTGCCCATACCACATGGGGAAGTTCGTTCCCCAGACGTTGTTCCAAAGGTTGAAGTGCCAGCCGCCGGCGAGGTCAGGCTGGGCATCGTCAAAGTTGATAAAATCTGGTGATCCCGGTGCGGCCAGCGCGGCATCGAGCGAAGATATCTGCCATGGCGCAGCCGGATCGGTGTTGGTGATCGACTCAACCGCATGGAGCTTCCGGCCTCCGCGCGAGACGACTTCCAGTGGAGAAATCAGGCGTCCCATCTTGCGCAGGCGCCACCGCGACGGATCGGGAACGGGCGGCGCCAGTGTGAACCAGAGCGCCTCGGGCAGACGGGACGCGGTTTTTTGGAACCACTGGACATCCCACGAAATCGCGGGAGCGGCGTGCGTAAGACGCAATGTGATCCATGCTTCGGCGGGCGCGCCGTAGTCGCGGACCGCTTCGGCCTCGAAGGAAAGCTGGAACAAAAGCGTGGTGTGATCTCCCGCGTCGCGGCGTAAAGCCTGCCCGAGTTTCGGCAGCCAGAAGGCCGCGCGCGTGTTCGTATCATCCGTGCCTTCCTTCCCGAAATCCACGCCCGCCCAGGCATGGGCCGGACCGCAGTATTGATTGCGGTAGTTCTGGAGTTGCGAACTGGCGATGGACTGGAAGCGAAGCAATCCCGTGGGTTGGCCAGGGCTCGCCAGCGGATGTCCGTGCAGCGTGCCTTCCCGGATCGCCCCGGTTTGCGGATCGAACTGAAGCGTGAGGTTCGGAAGCGAGAGCAGCGCCGAGATATCGAATTCGACAAACCCGGTCGTGTCTGGTCGCTGCGGTTCCAGTGCCTGCCAGGCTGATTCCAGCGGCAATCCGGCTTCAGCAACGGCCTCCGCCGCATCTTCCAAATAATCCCGCTGCTCCTGCCACGAGGCTTCGCAGCTGAGAAACTGCCCCCGGTGGCGAACCCGGTGAAAATCGGCATTGGCGAGGTTCTTGGTATCCTGAAGATGCGGCCCGATTGAGACACCCCACGTGTGCTCGGCAATCATGAGGAGCGGCTTGGAAAACGAAAAATAGAGCGGCGAGTTTTTCAATAACTTGCCGTCCCGCAGCCATTCCTTGCGTAGACGGAGCGCCTCGCGGAAGCGCGCGACTTTCCACGGATCGGTGCCGCCGCCGTGGATCCACGTGTCGCCGATTTCCTGATCGACCACCGGCAGAGCCGAAACGTGGGCATCCAGACCTGCCGCATAATCATCCATGCGGCCGAAACGGACGGCGGCATTCGGATAGGTCGCACGGGCCTCGGCCAACCATGCGCGCACATCGGCAAGCGAGGGCACCTCCATGTTGTCGCCGACCATGCGGAACGAGAGCACGGCGCCATCACCGGAAAGGCGGTGCGTGGAGCCATAGCCGCGACAATAAAAGACAACGACTTCGTCACGCGTTTCGGGATCGCGCCAGCGAAAGGCATCCGGCACATCCGGCACGGCCGACATGTGGTTGACTCCGATGTGGAGGAACTTCACGCCCGCCCGTGCGAGCAGGGGGATGATCCCGCGCGTGTGGCCGGGCACATCGGTCATCTTGGCGGCGATGGTCTTGCGGCCGAAGCGCGCGTCGAGGGTTTGGGAAAGCGACAGCCCGAATTCGAAAAGCTCCTCATCCATCAACTCGGTGTGCGTGGTGAAGGGCAGCGCATGCCAGGCCAGGTCGCCGTCCGCGCAGGCGGCTTCGACCGCCTTGAGGCTCTCGCCGCGGTGCCGATCGAGCGCCTCGGTGATCGTCCAGGACGGCGTCGTCCAGACAAAGCTGTCGCCGCCGTTTTCCTCGCGCAGTGCCCGCGCCTGCTGGATGGCCACGGGGAGCATCCAATTCACCGCGTCATGCGTGACCTTGGCGGCGGACTCGGTGAAGCCGACATCGAGGTGGTTCTTGCAAATCAGCGTGACGGAACGGACCGACTCATCCGAGTTGTCGTAAGATGTCGCGAGGGCAGCTTGTTTGTTCGGTTCGATCTGCACTAGGCTTAGTTTTTTTTCACGCCGCTCTTCGGGTGATTGCTGACAACTTCCCATGCGGTTTCCTGGATGATTTTGGCAAGCTCCGGGTCGATGGTGCCATAAGGTGCCGTTGGAAGCCCGACCGGCGACTGTTTGAGCAGGCAGGCAAAATACGTGCAGCCGACCAGATACGAACCGGATTCGCTCAGATGGATGGGATCGCGGTAAAATTGATAGATGTTCGTATAGCCCGGAACCTTGCCGGCCTGCATTTTCTGATCCAGGGCCGCCATCACATGCCCGACGGGAACAAGCAGCGGCGGCTTTTTCAGAAAGGTCGCCTGATCAGTCACGGCGACGAGCAACTGGTCGAAGTAATCCGCCGCCTCATTCGTCAGATCGTAGCCCTCGGCTTTATAGGGCGCGTTCCAGCGCTCTTGAAAGGTATCAGCCGCGGACAGGTCCGCGCCGCTCCCCGGCTTTGACGGATCGTAGTCGTTTTTGTCAAACCCAGGATCTTTCCCGTCCGACGTGATGCGCGGCCAGCGGGCGAGGATGTAGATTTGCACGTCGGGATTCTTCTTGGCCGCCATCTCCGCAAATTTGCAGATGAGCGCGAGGTCGCCGAGGTCTTCGCCGGTTTGCGCGTTCGGGTTGCTAAACCGCCGGTCGAAGGGCTGGAGCGAAACGGCATCCCAGGCAAAATCGTTCAGGGCTTTTTCCCACGTGCCAAAGGGTGGATTTTGAAACCCGTCGCCGGGATGCGTGTAGATCCACTCCAGCGGCGCGCCGGGGATCATCGTGCGCCCCCAGTCAATTTTGGTGCCCCGGGATTGCGCCAACTCCGCCAAGGCCGGGTAGTTGAGGGCGTCCGTGACGCTGTTGCCAATGTAGTAAACCCGCAGGGCGTCTTCGGCGCGGGAAGTTGAGGGCAGCAGGACGCCGGCAGCGGCGATGGATAGAAGGAGGGAGCGCATAGTGATGTTCATAAGTGATTTCGAAGAATGGGCATTTGCGTCGAGGCGGTTCACTGGCCGGCTTGGGCTTTCAACAAGGCCTTGAACGTTCCGGCGAGGGTGATGTCGTCGATGTCGCCCGTGTTCGCCTCGATCCCTGGGTTGAAGACGAGGGTTTGGAACGCCAGGGGGTCGGCCGTTTTTAAGGTTGCGGCCGGCGCGGCGTCCGGGGAAGCAGGGTTCAGATAAAGCGAGACGGTGGATTCACTCACCCCGAATTCCAACCGGAGGACCACCATCGCGGTTTCACCAACACCTGCAGGCTCAATACTCTCCGCATAAGCGCGTTTGGATTCTTCGCGTGAGTCGGCTGCCCAGAGCGTCCATGCCCCGTTGCGGATGGTGACACCCGCGCGCCATGCGCCCACCTCAGGTGAACTGTCCGAGCTGCTGACGGCCAGAATGCCATCGCCGGCTTTTCCGAGGGCTTGCGGACGGACTTTTGCTCCCAGCCAAATTTCTGTGCCTGGGCGTCCGATGCGTTTCTTTTCTCCGGTCGAGATCATCCATGCGGGCAGGCGCTGGAGGGCGAAAAGCCGTCCGCTGCTGCGGTAGACTTGGCCGCCGGTGGCATAGGCCTCACCGTTGGGCGAGAGCGGCAAATCGGTGCGAATCTCGAAGCCTTCCTTGTCTTTTTCATCATCCTGCACACCCCAGGGCGAGGCCCAACCGCGGCCGCCCTCGGTCTTTTCCAGCCGTCCGGCGGGTCCGGCGAATGGCTCGAAAGCAAAGACCTCGTCGACAGCGGGTGGAGCGGGCACGACCACCGAGACGTCCGGACTCCACTGCGTGAGACCTTTGGCCGTGTAGGCGCGGATGGCGAAGGTGTGCCCGGTGGCGGGAGGTGCGTTGTCCACCGTCCAAGCAAGCTGGTTTTCGACTTTGTGGAGCCTGGTGCCGGAAATAATGCCCGGGGCGGTGTGACGGATTTCATACCAAAGAACGGGGCCGGCCTGTGGCGGGGTCCATTTGACTTCGACCGTGCCGCCTGCGGCCAGGGTGGCGGTGGGCTTTGCCGGGGCGGGCAGGAGGGTGGCTTCGTCGCCAACCCGGATCGAGCGAACGGCAACCTTGGAGTCCTTGGGCAGGAGGACCTTCAGGCTGTTGATGCCGCCTTGCAAAGAAGCAGTTGTGTCGAGTTCGGTCACACCGGTCACGCTGGCGATGATTGCCTTGTTATTGAGGGAGAGCTGTGCGTCGGTGGGTTCGGAGAATTCGATGCGAACTGGCAGGGAAGCGGCTTTGGCACTGAAAACCGTGTAGCCCAGCCAGCGTCCGCCCAAGTTGTTGATTTCGGCGACGGGAGCGGCGCCGTCGAGGGTCACCGGAACGCTTGGTGCGATGGTCGGCTCGCCGGGCAATCCGGCCAGAACCCGCTTCTGGCCGGCATAGAGCGGCCAGTCATTCACATTCAGGATCCCCTCCTCGCGCAGCGTGGAGTCAAAAGAGGGCCAGGTCGAGTAGGTGCCGAAGGTCGGGTTGATGCCGCCCGCCTCATGAAAAAATCCGATGGCCCGTTCGACGGAATCCGCCGCCCGCGGGTCGCGGAATTTGGCATGATCCTGCAGCGGCGTTTCCCCCGAGTCCCCACCAGCCGACCAGCCGTGTTCGTAGGTCATGTATTTTAATCCGTAGAGCGCGGCCCAATATCCGTCACTGTGGATCGAGTCATCGTAGGGCACACCGGCGACCACGTCCTGCCCCATGGCTGCGCCGCTGGCCGGGATGCCGCTGGCAAAAAATGCATCGAGGCCGGTCAGGTGAATGTCGTCGATGAAAACGATCGTGTCTTGGAGCCCCTCGAATGCAACGGTGAAAGGCTCGCCGGGTTTGACGTCGAAATTTTCGGTAAAATACCAGGACCCCACCCAGTAGGACGTGCGGTTCCACTTGATGGCTTCATCCCAAGGCCGGGGGGTCGCCCCTGGACCCTTGTAAGTGACATCCGTTCCGTTGACTGTCACGCGCAGGAGCGGGCCGGTGGCGGTGGAGTCCTTCGGCAGGACCGCGCGGAAAACAAGGCCGTGCACGGGGGACTCAAGTTTGGGCACGGTGAGTTGGAAGCTAATGCGACCGTCCGGCCCTTTGACCCATGCGGACTGCTTTCCCTGCGCGGGTTCGGGCATGTCGGGGGTCCCGGGGCCTGCGAGGCCCGATTGGCCTTCAAACTTCCAACCGGGGACCGTGGGATTGGTCACGAGGCCCGTAACCACAGGGGACTCGAAGCCGCTGTTTTCCGGAATGGAAACCTCGTCGCCAAAGTCAACCAGCGCGAAGGGATTGACCGCGCTGTAGTAGGCTGCGCCACCACCGGCATAGAGGTAGTAGGCAGGCGGGCGCGGGTTCTCCACGAATTTTCCGGCTTGGTTGTTGAGCACTGCATCGATAAAACCGAGTGGCTCGGAAGCCGTGCGGTTCGTGTTGGCGTATTGCCAGCCGAAATAAGGACGGATGCGCGGGTCCGGGCTGGTCATGGGCATATTTTCATCCCCCCAGACCGCACGGAACGCATCGCTCGCCAGCGCAATCCGATACCCCCACCAGCGCATGAAATGGTCGTAGGTCGGCTTGCCCCCGTATGCCTGGGCTGTGTTGTCAAAGTCGATCAGCTTCCATTTCTTGCCATTCTCGGCCTGGAGATCCGCGACCTCTTGCTGGTAATCGTAAAATGGCGCGTAAGTTGCGAGCTGGGCAAAGTTCCACAGCTCGTTGCTCTCTTCGAGATAGACGTTGAGGTTCGGGTTGAGCGGGGGATGAACGGGATTCGCGGTCGGTTCGCGGTAGGGATTACCCTCGGCGTCGCTGCCATAGCGGATCAGGCGGGCGAGCTGCTGGAGGTAGGAGCCTTCGCCTTCGTAGGTGGCCAGGTGGGGAAAGCTGACGTAATAATCCGCACCGAGCGCATTGCACTGCATGATCTCATGCTCGTGGGCCTTTTGTTGTTGCCCCATCAGGTTCCATTTCCCCTCGTTGTAGCGCTGGTTGTAAAAGTAGGGGATGGTCCTCCCATCATAGGGCCAGTAGGGAGGAACCCGGTCCTTCCACTCCCGGGCCTGATCGTTCACACGTTGAAAACGGATGCTGCTGTAGATGTCATGGGCTTTGAGGAAAGCCGGGTGAAAGAGAGTGTCCGGCGCAAAACTTTCCTCGCCGCC
This sequence comes from Verrucomicrobiota bacterium, assembly GCA_026398275.1. Taxonomy (GTDB): domain Bacteria; phylum Verrucomicrobiota; class Verrucomicrobiia; order Chthoniobacterales; family Terrimicrobiaceae; genus QYQL01. The sequence goes on along the minus strand of JAPLTF010000063.1, from coordinate 32,018 downwards.
GAATGTCGTGGGACGCATGAGCTTGACGTCCGTCACGCCGCCCGGGCCGCCGGGCTTGCCGTCCCGCGAGGTGTTGCGGAATTGCAGGCTGAACACATTGCTGGTCGAGAAGGTGTCGCCAATGATGACCGCCGAAGACGTGTTTGTGGCCTCGTCATATTCGTAGCTGTCCGGCTCGACCTTGCCATTTCCAAAAACACTCACATCCGCCCTGCCTTTGAACGTGAGGCGCATGCGGCCATGCTCGAGCGGCTCCCCGCGGGTGGGCTCAAGGATCTCAGACACAATGAAATCCCCGTCGCCAAGCGGCCATCCGCGCTCATCCATCTTGGTATTTTCCCAGTTGGAACGCCCGGTGCGGATCGCATTGGTATAATGTGATTCCCGATAAAGGTTGTTGCTGGAAATCTTGGCGGCGGCCTCGATCACCTCGCGCGGGGTGTGCTCGCTCGACCATTCCAGGATCAGCCGGGCGTCGCCGGTGCGTTCGACATACTCGAGCTTCACCGCATACTTCTTGCCGCGAACCAGATCCATCTTCGCCTCGTGGGTTCCCGCCTTGTTCCAACTGTCCACCAGCGTCACCGGCTGACCGCCTTCGGGCGTCACGATCAGCCGCGCCCCATCATCCGCCGTCAGGTGGAACGTGTAGGTTTCCGTGAAACGCGGCACGAGCGTGCCGGTGAAACGCACCGAGTAGTTGTCGGTCGAGAGTTTCTGAAAGCCGTCTGCAATCACTCCCCCCGGGGTCAGCTTGTCGCCCCAATCGAAGCGGATGCGGATGTCGCTGCGCTCAAACGCGGGCGGGCCGCTCAGGTCGGGATTCGGGAACCATTGGCCGGTGAGGCCACCATCAAGAAAGCCTCCGCCGGCGGCATCCGCAGCTTTGGCTGAGGGGCACAGGTGAATGGCGAGGAGTGCGGCGAGGAGTAACGATGACTTATTCAAGGTGTTGGTATTTTAAGGTGTTGTTATCTTGAGCCGGAGGAAACGGCGAGGATTGTCCCCCGCTGCGGCTCCGTCGCGGACGGTGATTGTTCGCAAGCCGCCGGAGACGGTGGAAGACACTTCCGCCAGACCGCTGCCCGACCAGGAACTCAGATCGGAGCAGGCCTGCGGAATATAGGTCACTCCCTCCGGTGCAGGCTCGGGTCGAATATAGGTAAAGCTGAGATAATCGGCGCCTCCAACCGTGACCATGTCCGTGGAGTAGTGACCCTGATAGCCGCTCACTTCCGGATCGATGCCGAGGGCGTATTTCATGAGGTTGGCGATCCCGTCCCCGGCAAGGATCGCGCCGGGCGCACCATTCCCGGTGCCATCGGTTGGCAGACCATACGAATCAAACCACGCCGCGATGCCGGTGAGCGCGGGCGGAACGGCCGGAACGGCATCCGCCCAGGTCCCGGCCAGGCGGATTTCGTCCGCAAAATTGGCGTTGGCATTGTAGCCGAGGAAGACGGCGAGCGAGCGGAAGATCATCGTTTCACCCGCAGGGGTCGTGATCGTGGCGCTGGGCGTGCCCTCGCTTCCCCCCACCGCCGGATTGACGAACAGGGACACGGTATCCGTGGTGGCGCCAAACTCGATCTTCAACACATAAAAATTGACGCTGTTTGCCGCGACGGAGAGCGAGGCATTCTGCACGGTGTGGCTGGCCCCCGTCGTTCCATCCTGGACCACCTGATCAAAGTTGGTATTCGCCGGGTTGTAGGACGCGACCCTCAGCGTGACCGCCCCTCCGGCCGTCACGCGAACGGCCGTGCCAACGGCCAACTGGCTGAACGGACTCGCATTGGTATCCCCGGTGTAAAGTCCCAGCGCGGCTTCGTTGCCTGCTGTGCTCTGCATGAGAAAACTCACATACATCGTCCCCTGTGCGATCGCCGGGGTGGTGCCGCCCCACTGATTCGCGACGGACACCTTGTAGGGGTCCCAGGCACTGTTGGGAAAATTGATCCCCATCCCGGTGGATTGCCAATTGCCGCCAGAAATCTTGTTGGCGGCTGTGGCCAGGGTGCCGCCATTGGTATAGGCGAGACTGCCGGCCGATGCGGTGATTCCAGGAGCCGCGCCCGCCTTCCACCCGCCAAACTGTGCCGGTTGGGTCTGCGTGTTCAGGTCGCTTCCCGGTGTGTAGTTGAAGGGTTCATACACAGCGTTCGTCACCACGGGAGCATTAATAGTCAGCGTGAGCGCGCGGGAATCTGTGGTGCTGGCGGTGTCGGTAACGCGCACGGTGAAGCTGCTCGTGCCAGTTCCGCCGGGCGTGCCGCTGATGACCCCTGCGGAGCTCAGGGTCAGCCCGGCCGGCAGGCTGCCACTGCTGATCGTCCACGTGAGCGCACCGGATCCGCCCGTTGCTGTCAGTGTTCGGGAATACGCATTACCCTGGTTTCCGGCCGGCAGACTGGTTGTGGTGATCGATGGAGGGGGAATCGGAGCGACGCCGGGAGCAAGCGTGACCGTGAGCGCTGGGGTGGCGTCCCCGCGGGCATTGAAGGCGACCACGCGATAGAGGTGGTTGCCCGCGACCGCCGGGATGGATGATGTCGAGATCGTGGTGGCATTTGCGCCAAGTGTGGCGACCGTGCTGTAGCTGGCTCCACCGTTCGTGCTCGCCTCGATGCGATACCCGGTTTCGTCGGTGGCGGTGTCCGCCCACGTGAGGCTGATCGAGCCCAACCCGGTGACCGATCCGGCAAGATTCGTCGCACGGTTGGGGGTTAGCTTTTGAAACTTCAACGTGAGCTTGGGAGGGGCGTAGGTTGGGTTTTCCGCCGAGGCCATTGCCGCTTGAAAGTTGTTTGGCCTGTTGAAGTAGAACTCGACCTTCTTGTCTGAGCCGGCCAGCGCAGTCGTGATCGTGTTGAGCAGAGTTGTTTTCCAGGATGCCGACCAGATCTGCAATGTTGCGACTGTTCCGGCGGGAACATCAGAGCCGGAGGCCGCCATAACCATTTCCCCGAGAATCCGGCCATCGCTTCCGCCGGTGAAGGATGACGAGGGAGACGATCGCCATGGTGCGTTGTTCCATGTGATGGAGGATTCGCTCCATGCTGGAGCCGTAGGATAGACGAGATACGCGCTGAAGCCGATTTGGGCACCGGATTCGAGGCCAGCGGTTGGAATGGCATTGGTCAGCGTCGCCTCAAGTTCAACATCCACCAGAAGCCACTGACTGCCGGTCGATACACTCGCGAGATCGAAGCGCAAAAACGCATCGGTGAAAACCGTGGTGTCCTCGACCACCCACGTTGGCGAGGAGCCAAAATTCGTCGAGGGTGCCGCCTCGCTGATGTGCGCATCCGCCCCTTGCCCGGTTGCCGTGGTGACCGGAGTGGGCTGGATGTTCGGGGTGGCAATGGCATTCGAAGTGGTAAATGTCGAGTTGCCTACGGAGTTGGTGGCGCGGATGCGGTATTCGTAGCCGGTATCCGGAGCTGCCGTGGAATCCGTGAATGTTAGCGAGGTAGTCGAGCCGATCAGAACAAAATCTGCTGTGCCCTCTGCGCGGCGTTCGATGTTGTAGCCGGCGGTGGAAAGCGAACCGCTTTGCCATGTGAGGGCCACGCTTCCGAGGCTCGCGCCTGCGGCCGAGAAGTTGGTCGGCGGGGCGGGAGCGGCGAGCGGTCCGAGGATCGCTGTGGTGCTGAAGCTCGAATCCCCCAGGTCGTTGAACGCCAGAATGCGGTATTCATATGTCTCATTCAGCAGGGCGGCGTTGTCGGCATACGTCATGACGCCGGCGGCCAGAGAGGCGATTTGGGCAAAGCTGCCCGAGGGAGAAAGCCGACGTTCGATGCGCACCCCGCTTGCGTTGGATGAGGTGTTCACCCAGGTGAGCAGTCCGCCGGTGCTGGTCCGGGCGGCGGCAAGGCTGCCGGGAGCCGATGGCGCGGTGGAGTCCGTGATTGAGATATTCGTGAGCTCGGCGCGTTGCGGGCCTTGATACAATCCAACACCCTGGAAAAACCCCCACTCGGCGGTGGCGGGCAGACCCGGGACACTGGCCGACCCGAGCACGGTCCATGTGTTTCCATCGGGAGAAACCTCGCCAATAAATGTGTCCCCCGAGCGCGTGATTCTCGCCCAGTAGGGCACTTGCGTCGGGCTCGCTGTGGCCGGCAGACTCACAATATTCCATGGCCATGCTTCCGTGCTCCGCGCCCAGAATTGTGCGCTCGAAGTGCCTCCGCTGGTGAATCGCACTGCTACCATCCGGCAGAAGTTGTTGGCCGCCGTGGCGCGAACCATGAGTGCGGCGGTTTCAACCGAGGGCGCGTTGATTCTCATGGTCATCACCTTGTCGCCAGTGACGGTTCGGTGGATGAAGCGCCCGTCTTCCGTGGCGTTGGAATTCCATGTTCCGCCCCAGAAAATCGAAGATAGATCATTGCCAACCTGTCCGACCGCCCCGGGATCGAAGCTGCCTCCGATGACTGTCGTCTGCCATGGCGAGGTGACGGGTGCCGCGGGGTCTTCGACCAGCACTGTGGCAAAGGAGCCCGCATAGGTCAGTTGGTGATTGATCAATTGCGCCCCGCCGGTGGGGCTGCTCAGGCGCATGGTGAACATGTGAAGCGGCTGCGGACTCTGCTTGAGCAAGGGGACGCGCGCGGTTTTCAGCGTCTCGCCATCGGCGAAGGTGAGCGTGCCGCTGGTGGCTGTATAATCGACGCCGGGCCGGGCTGAATCGGTCGCGCCCGCCTCGGTGGCAAAGTTCACCGTGACAGTCCCCGTGCTGCCGCCAATGCGCCGCACCGGCACGTCCACGTAACCGGCCGCGCGGCTCAACCGAGGGACGTCCCTATCGAATTTGATCGAGCCCGCGTGTCCGCTCAGCGCCACCTCCTGCGAAGGCAGCGAATCTCCCGCGCTGCCGACGGCGATCACTCGATAATAAAAGGTGGCTCCCGCCGTGAGTGGCCCGGCATCCGTGTAGGCGGTGGTGTTGGCGGCGAGAGTGGTCAGCGTGCTGAAGCTGCCCGACGGCGTGCTGCGGCGTTCGACGCGGTAGGAGGTTTCTCCAGTGGCATCATTCCAAGTCAGGTTGATCGTGGTGGAGTTGGCGGCCGCGACCTGCAAGTTGGTGGGGGCGGGCGGGATGGACGTTGCCGCGTTGCTGGCCGTGATCGTGGCGACAGAGGCACTGCTCGGATTTTCGAAAGTGCCCGAGGGGGTCGTCTCCCATTTCAGCGTCTTGACGAGGTAAGTATAAGCCGTGCCGACCGATGCAGTGGAATCGGTGTAGGTCGTTTGAGCAATCGGCGAAGCGGTGAGTTTTATGAAAGGACCCGCCGCCGAAGTCCCGCGATAAACCAGATACCCAACAAGGTTACTCTCGGTGGAGGCCGACCAACTCAAGGCCACGCTGCCGCTGCTGCTCCCGGCCTGAAGGTTCTGCGGCGGTTGCACGGAATAGAGACGCAGGGCCGGGTCGCCCATCAGCGCGGTGTGGATCCCCTGCGCTCCGATCTGCGACGCATAAAGGAGGTAATCGCTGTTCTGCGAAACGCGGGCCGAATAGCCAATGGTCTCGCCCAAGCCCATCGACTGCATGTAAAAATTCGGACGTCCCCCCCAGAAACAGGTGAGACCAAGCGAATCGCCAGTGGCGTTCCCTGCCAGCGAAGCGCGCATGAAGTTGTTCGTATATCCCCAGTCGCCCAAGTAACTACCAAAAAGCACATTAAAGACCGAGCGGCTCGGGCGCAGCCCAAAATCGTAGGAACTACCCGCCCCGTTGCCTTCCGCACCACCCGCCGTCTGAGCCGATCCGATGAGATAGGTCTTGGAGGGATTGCCTTCCATCCACGCAAACCAGGGAGACCTTGACCCGGTCGGAAAGTCCACCAGACCCGGATCGCGGCCCAGCAGGCCGCCGATCGAGGTCGTCATAGAGGGCGAGCCGGTGCCGGGGGTGAACGCATTGATCACAATCGCCCGGCGCTCGATGGCCGCGTAGGCACCATTCTTTTTGCGGTAGTCGTGGGCCTTGCGCAGGTAACGGCGCAACAACTCGGTCTCATTCACCGCAGTGCTGGGGAACAGGGTCATGTTCTGGAAATCCACCCGCCCCACTTGCAACTCCAGGCTGGTCGGGTTGTTCGTCTGATCAAATTTTCCGTCACCGGGCACATTCCTGTTCCGGGGATCAGCAGCACCGGTGGAGTCAACTGTGGTATCGGTCCAAGTGCCATCGATATCAGCGTAAAAAGTATCCGCCGGCCAGGCACCATGGTGGTCAGGCCAGTGACCGTCTGGTGCCGTGTTTCCCGAGTAGGGCACCGCGAGGTGCCCGACGATGTAAACAGCTTTCACGTTCGTGGGATCCGCATGGTAGGCGGTGGTGATGACATTTTTGACGGCTGTGACCTCCGCCAAACGGTCCGCCCCGACCTGCGGGGTGTAGGCCGTGGCCGGGTCCACCACGCTGCGGGGCAGATCCGTACGCAGCACCGTCCAGCCGTCACCCGTGAGGTCCTGTTGCAATTGCGCCAGCTCCGGCGCCAGCGCGGAGGCCTGCGAAGCATCGACGAGCAGCAACAACTTTCCACGACTCTCCGGCATCGGAATCCGGATGCCGCCACTCACATAGCCCGTGCTGGTCGGGGAACTGCTGCCATTCAGCAGCGTCTCTACTTTGTATTCGTATGCCTGCCCCACAACGACCCCGGTGTCGGAATAACTCAGCGTGTTCTCTGCATTATTGAGCGTGGCAATCGCAGTGCCCCACGGCGTGTCCCCCTTCTCCCGGCGAAAGACCTTCCGCACCGTCGGCGTGCCATAAAAGTTTTCGTAATCCCACTCGATCCGGAGTTGTGCAGGGCTCTCCGAAACCGCCGTCGCGGACACCTTGACCGGGTAACCCTGGGCGTGCGCCGATTGGATGCCCAGCAGCCCGAAAAACAGGGCAACGAAAACGAGACAGAACTGATGCGGGTAGTTCCCCAAAACGGGGAAACCGCGTGGGTCGCAACAGTGCTTGGAAACTGGAAGCATCATGAGGCGTTGGGGGATGATTTTCTTGCAAACAAAGACGCTGGGGACCGAGTGGTAATGGTCTTTTGCAAGTTATCGTCGGCCACCTTCAAAACAACCCGCCAGAGTGTAAAACGCTTCACTCAAAGTCCCGCAATTTGGAGTGCGGCGGGTTGCCGGGTCTCTCCCGCCATTTCCGGGTTTAGGGCACGAATTGTTTCTCCGTCACCGTCCGCCACCGATAGTAGGGAGCGAGGTTTTTCGAGTAGTTGGCCGGAAGGGCAAAGTCCGCGATGGAGGTGTCGTTCGGGTCCACGTAACGCTCGATGGAAGCGCTGCCGCGGTATTCGGAGACGACCTGGTCCCTCGTTTCGTCCCACCGGCCCCAATCCGCCGCGCTCGTTCTCCAGCCCGGCACCTGCTTGAGAGCCTGGACCCGGAGGTGCACGGTGTAGGTGTTGGATTTGGTGGTGATGCGGGGGTAGATGTAATTGTAAGGAGATTCGCGCAGGTTGTCGCCGGTGAGCGTTTTATCATCCCACCAGTTGGCGGTGGCATTATACCTTTGCAACGCCGTCCCTGATGGCCCGGCCGGGGTGGCAGCCGTTGCATTCGGTTGTTTCAAAGGCACCATGAAAATGTTGCTCACTTCCGAGGCGGAACGGAATATATCGTTGTTATCAAAGCGCCGGTTTTTCATGCCCGCGACGACTGCGGCGACATCAATATTGTAGCGCCATGAGGGAGTGCCGGGTTCGGTATTCATCATATCTGTCCAGCCCTGGGATTTCCTGTAGTTTGCGGCAAGTGCGTCTGGGATAGCGGGCATCTTCATCGCTTTAAGCACCGCGTGGAGTCCGGTGCTTCTCTCAATGTGTGAGAAGGGCGCGATCTGGAAGTTGAGATTCACCTTTCCGGCCGTGGAGAAAGGCTCGCTGATCGCGTAAGGTTCGACGACAGGCATCCAGAATTTATCGAGGAAAAGATGATCGGGAGCCGTGGTGTAGGGCGGACGGGCATCCGGCCCTGTGCCATTTCCGCCAGCGGAAAGGCCGGGGTGATTGTTTTTTGCGGACGGATTGGGGGAGAAAAGCAAGGTTTGCCAGGGAGACTGAGTTCCTGATGCTGACGCGCTTGATAGTGGAGTAATGCCGGAGGGCAGTGAACCGAAGAGGACAGGCGAGGCGATCTGGCGGTTTGGGGAAAACGAGGCCAGGCTCGCTGCTCCTGCTGCACTTACGAGGTTGCTCGGATAATAAACGTTTTGATAAATATCCGCTGTGCTTAGGACAAACCCTTGGTCGCCCATATTGATATAAGCTCCGTCATAATTTCCACCCACACCGGTATTCCAGTCCCCGGGATTCACTGACGAACCAAGGTTGGCGGCGGTCATTCCCTTGGGGGCATAAGGAAGAAATCCTGATGCATAAGGCTGATTGACCAACTTGCCTTGATAGTCAGCTCTATCGCGATTCAACTGGCGCATCCACATCTGAGGGTTGGTATCCAGTGTGGTTGACTGATACGCCATCGACGAGGTGGCTTGCAGTTTGTTCAAATTATCATACTCGGGAAACTTCGTGAAAAACGAATCCGGCACATGGCGCAACCCTGCCGCCAAACGAAGGTCTCCGCGTGCCGGACCACTTGGGTCGAGATAGACACTCCGCATTACATCGCCCCGGCGGATGATGCTCTGTGGGCTTGTGGCTCCCGCATATTGGGGATTCCCCCAACTAAGATTATAAATAATTTGGGCGCTCAGGCGCTGATCGAAGTTCCGGCTGTCCGCGATCCCTCCCTTAAGTCCGGAGTAAAAGGTCGCTTTTGTGCGATCTGTCTCTGCCGCCGAGGCATCAAAGTCCACCGTCCCGCCATCCGCCCCCGGACTCGCGCTGAAACCTGATCGGGTAATTTGCGGAACCGGCAGAGTCGTGGACGGCAGGATTACCTCCATCTCCTGAAGGTAGTCGTTCGCTGCAAAAGTATTCCCGGTTCCTGGATAGAGTCGTATTTTTAGCGTTCCCCCGCTGAAAACCATGGTTGTGGGAACAACCGAAGGCCGAAGATCCTGGTAGTTTCCTGAAGCGTCCAGACCGAAGCGGGAGGGTTGGGCAGTTGTGGAATTTCCGCCTGCATCAGGCAAGGGGATAGAGGAGCCGATGAAGGGAAAGATCATCGCCTTCGGATCTTTGCGACCCGTCGAGCTTGTGACCCCATCTGATACTCCACTTTTCCTCGCGATTGCGGCTGCGGTATAGTTTTCATAGAGCCCAGCGGAGGAAAACTGACTATAGGTAGGGGAAACTGCGGTAAGGGTTGTAGAGCTGCTAACTCCCCGCGAGATCAGGACGGCATTGCTGGCGCTCGGAAATCCGAGGTTCTTGCCGTTCACCTGCAAGGCCTCCAGACCTTCAATCTGGTAGCGAACCGCTGCTTGGGCATCAGGTTGCCCCGGCGCAAGGTTCTCTGTCACAAGAAAGACAAAGGCCCGGATAGCGGTCGTTTGGGGATCACCAACACCATTGAAGGTTCCATTGTCAGCCGCGACATCATCAGGGAGGCCGTCTGCGTTTGGAGTAGGCGTCCATGGGGCTGCGGCTCCCAGTGTGGTCTCATCCTTCCATTCGCTTGCCATAAAAACAACAACGACCTCCTTGACTGCCGGGAAGCGTCCGAATCCTTTGACTTCGGTTCCGTCGAGCGTTGCTCTTGCCGGGACTACGGAACCGAGCGATACTGCATTAAACGGCGATCCTACGCCATACGGCGCGAAGGTGTATGCCGGAGCCAGGGACCGGCTGGTTGTGTTCACCAGCGAGCGAATGGTATCGAACATCCCAACGAGAATTTGAGGAAGTTTTCCGTTTTGATATTTATTGGAAAGGCTCGCACCGAATCCGGGCACCGTCTGTTGGGCGGAATGGAGAAGATACTTGAGAAGGGCGTCATTCCTTGGTATCGAGGCATCAGCCGTGGCGGACTGTGAAGAGCCCGGGCTATCATCACTTTGCCATTCCGTGGCGCGCTGAAAATAAAAGGGGTAGGCATTGATCGTGGAGGCAAAAGCCAGCAACTTGTCCTTGGCATTCCTGGCTCCGACTCCCTGTTGAATGGGCCACAGCGAAACGCGGGGTTGCTCCAGAAGGGTGGTCTCAGGGGCCTTGCTGTTTGCGGTGAGAAAAAAGTTGGTCTTCCGGATCCTGTCGGGGGTCAGGTTCGCATTGTTCTCATTGCGGTCGGCGTCGTAGAGAAGTTCCTCCGCGCCTGTGTAGAGATGGGCCGTGCCCAAGGTGACAGCATTTCCAGCGGTGGTAAGATCCAAAACCGCGCGTGTTCCGCCTTTTGTTCCGCCATCACCCGCACGGGGTGTGAGGTTGTAATAGGGCAAAAGATTATTACTGAACGTTCCCCCCGTGTAGGCCGTAGCGCCGAGGGATCCGCTGTTACTGAAGCCAATGTCTGGCCGTGGCATCCAACCCCCAAGAACAGCACTTAGCGAAGTAAAGGCCGGATGCCCCGCAATGCGCTGAAATTCATCCTGCGCTGGAATGGACAGCGCGTAGCCAAGCACAGGGCTGCTTCCGGCCAGTCCCGCCTCTTCGCGATTGTAGGCGTAGGGCTTATCCCAATAAACTCCCTCACTCGCCGTGTTGATATTGACCTTGGACGTGTCGTCATCCGTCCAGTAGGCGGCGCGGCCGATGATCGGGTTGGTTTGGTTTCCTCCTGGAACTGTGACCACGCTTCCCGTGCCGGCGGGCGAGACATAGGAACCGTCCTGGAGCACATAGAGCCACTTGACGGGCATGGGGGCGGGGTTGTTGGTGGCGGAGGCGTTGCCTGCCGTGAAGCCCGGCGGGCTGGTGATGGCAAAGCCCTGAACGCCTTCTTGCGAGGCTGTGGCCGGGTTGTCCGTCGGCACACCATTGGTCGCGTCCGTTGCAGTGGAGCCCGAGTTGGTGTCAGCCGGAGGATTGACGATCGGATAGGTGAGGGCGTTGGCAGGATTGGCAGCCGGGGCATTGAGATCGCACCAGAGCGCATTGTAGGACCCGGCATTGGCGGGGGCGCCGGATTTCCAGTTTGCGAGTTCGGTGGTATCGGTGACGAGGTCTCCCTGTGCCGTGACGGTGATGTTTCCAGACGAATAAAGCCGGTAGCTGCGGTAAGGATTGCCCGATGTGTTCCATGTGCGGATGAGTCCCGGCTGGGAGGCCCACGCCACCGGGCTGGCAGTGTTGGGAACTCCCGCTGCGTCCGACTCGAAGCCGGTCGTGGCCTGCGTGATCGTGGATTTGACCAAATCCACCACGCCTGCGGCCAGTCGCTGGGCATCACCCTGATTCGCAGCAGCGGCTGACTCCGTCCGCTCGCTGGTGACCGACAGAAAGAGCGAAAGCACCAGGACGGTGACCAGCACGAGAATCGCCAACGTGACAACCAACGCGGCCCCGCGTTCGGGATTTCCGGTTTGGGATTTCCGATTGGCGATTGCTGGAAATTCCCCTGGGTGGTGTTCCCGACCAAGAATGGCCAACTTCGCCCGCCGGACGCCGCAGGACAACCAATCTGAAATCGGAAATCTGAAATCGGAAATCTTCTTCATGGCCTGTAAAGGGTGGAGGCACCGGTGGCGGGCTCGAGTTGGATGGTGGCGAAGTTCGAGGGCGGGGTATTGCCGGAAACTTGCGACTGATATTTTTCGTCGTAGAGGGTGAGGAAGTAGTTGGTAACCGTCGGGGGGAGAATGGTCTTGAGATTCATCGATCCATCGGGCCGGAATCGGAAGCTGCGGTATTTGTAGGTGGTGCCGATGCCGGGGATGGCGGTGTCCGTGCCCGCTACGGCCGACTTGTTGGTCACAGCAGCATCGCAGAGCGAAGTCATGGATGGGCTCGCTCCGATAATCACCCCGGACGGAAACACGCGGGGCTTGCCGATGGGGTTTGTTGTCGCTTCGCGAATCTCGAGGATCTGCACGGCGCGGATCGCGTTGCTGGCACCCGGAAAAGCAGGGTCGGTCATCTCGATGAGGCGGAACTCGACGTCGCGGTTCTTGGTGACGGCGAGCTGCCGCGCGGAGGAGAGGGCACCGCTCACGGACTCCACACCAAGATTGATTTTCGATCCACCAAGGATGCCGGCAAGCGACGGCAACGCCAGCGAGGCCAGCAGACCGATGATGGCGATCACGACAAGAAGCTCGATCAGTGAAAAGGCGGGAGAGATCGCCCGTGGCATGGGCATCCTGCCCATGCGTCGCAATCCAGCAAGACATGGGCAGGATGCCCATGCCACTGTATGGTTTCTACGCTTCGCAGGCAGAAGGCGGAATTTCATTTCGAGCTCCATTTTGCGGGCCCGATGCTAACCGTGGACTCAAATTTGCGGTAGTTGAGGCGGTTGTCGGTGAGGTCCTTTTCGAGCAGGGCGAGCGAGGCATCATCCGTGGCGTCGGTGAGCGTGATGTTCCCATCCGCAATCCGGCGGCCGGATGTCTCGTCCACGGCGATCATGGTGACGCGGACATTGGGCGGCAGGTTGTTTTCCTCGATCGGCTGGGTGGCTGCGCCGCGCGGGGCGCTCGTGTAGTTGAATGCCGTAGTCGGCGTGCCGCTCGCGTTCCGGTATTGCGCCTCAAAAAGCAAGGCCACGATGTTGTCGGCGAGGCGGTGGGAATTTGCGGGCTCGTCCAGCGGCGTCTCATACCATTCCTTGCCTGAGTAGGTCGCATTGCCGGAGGTTTTCGTGTAAATTGTCAGGTTTTCTGTCGGTTCGGTGAGCTCGTAGAGGCGGTGACGTGTCTTTGAGGCGGATACCGTCTCAGGCCGGAGCTTCGAATCGTCGCCGCGTTCGATAAAAAATCCCACGGTGTTGAGGAGCGAGTTCAGCCCCGAAAGGTTGCCATCATCGGCCTTCCCCAGCGGGGCTTGAAAAAAGACCGATGACCCAACCATGGTTCCACCCCTTGGCGCAGTGAGGGACGCGGCATTCGTTTGCAGGTATCGGAGCTCGCTGATGCGGAAGTATTTGTTGGGGGTGAACGAGGTGGCGGTGGCTGCGGTGCGTGGACTGCCGGACGAATCCACATAGTCCCAATAGCTGTTCAATGTCGCCTGCGACAACCGCTGGTTGATTCTTTCAAAAGCCCGCCGACCCTCGCGGAATTGTTCGGTGCGGGACGATGTCTGCTTCGCGATCTTCTGGGCGGAGGACGTCAACGAAAGCATCATCACGGCCATCAACCCCAGAACTGCCATGGCAACCAAAAGCTCCAACAGGGTGAAGGCAGGGGATTTTTGATTTTTGATTTTCGATTGGCGCTTGGCGACTTTTGACGGGGTGCGTGCAGAGCAATACCGCGAAGACATCAGAACGAAGCGCACGCCCGAATCGAAAATCGGAGATCGGCAACCGGAAATCCCTTCACCGGAAGTCATTTGTGCTGAGGTCCCGTGAAACTTGGATGGATCGCGTGCTGTAGATGACATTCGTGGCCGCCGGGTTCACGATCTGCACCTGCCACATCTTCCGGACCAAAAGCCCCCCGGCAGCATCGTTCGGACTCAGAGGGGAAACCACAGCCTTGAAAACTGCATCCGAAGAATCCGTTTGCTCTCCCTCATTGGAAAAAAACATGTTGGTCGTTGTGACCGAGGCATCGCTGGCAACCAATGCATCGGCAATTCGAAAAATCTGGGCTGTGGTCGAAGCATTGATCGATTCCTTGCTGGCCTTCAGTCCGGTTCCCATCAGTCCGATGACAGGAATGATCGCAAAAGCAAAAATCCCGAGCGCCATGGCCACCTCCACCAAGGTAAAGCCTGCGCGAACGTTGCTGCGGCAGAAAGCGCATTTTTGTTCCCCGACATCCATCATACAGGCCGGCAATCGTCTTGGGTCTTTGGGGAGAGCAATCACAGGAGGAGGCTTATGTAAATACGTTGGAGGCTGGGAAGCGATTAAGCAACCGCCAGGAATGTAAAGCCCTTTACCATGCCCTCAGCAATTGGAGGTCCAGTGGCCCGACACCGCTCGCAGCTCCAAGGCGCATTCCAGCGCGCGCACGCCAGATCGGCCCATATTCGTAAAGCGCTTGATATTGTGCCGCCTTGGCTCGCGATGCGGCATGGGGATATTTATCCCTGCTATGCCTTCAATGCCTGATTTGCTTGACGACTTTGCGAAGCCCGATCCTGCGTTTTCGCCCGCTCCGATTTGGTGGTGGAGCGGGGAGCGACTCGAAATGGACCGACTGCGCTGGCAGATGGATCAATTCCGTGAGATGGGAATCTGGCAGGTGGTGATCATGAACCTTGCGCCCACCGGGCCGCTCTTCGGCTCGGATGCGGATGATCCGGCATTTCTCTCCGAGGCGTGGTGGGAGATTTTTTTGGCGGTTTGCGAGTATGCGCGCCGCATCGGTTTGCGAGTCTATTTTTACGATCAGATTGGATTCTCCGGGGCGAATTTCCAGGCTCAACTGGTGAGTGAGCATCCGGAATTTTCCGGCGAGCGCCTTGGGAGCGTGTTGGCTGAAGGCACGGGGCGGCTGCGGGTGGTGTGTCCCGGGGATGCGCGGGCGCTGGGAGCCTACGCCATCGTTGGGGGCGGCGCGGCGCAGCGCGTCGAAGTCAGGGACGGCATCGCGGAGTTTCTGGCCGAAAAAACAACACGCCTGCGGCTGGTTTATGCGGTCGGGCAGGGCTTTGATTATTTCTCCAAGGCGGCCTGCGTGCGTCTGCTCGATACGGTGCATGGCGAGTTTTTTCGGCGGGCGGGAAAGTATTTTGGCGACGTGATCGTCGGCTCGTTTCAGGACGAGTTGCCGCATCTCCCGAGCTGGAGCGCGACTTTTGCGGAGAGCTTTCGGGCGGAGTTTGGTGTCGATCTCCTCGACCATCTGGACGCGCTTTATGAGGCGGGAGGCGAGGAGGAGTCGCGGTTGCGATTGTTCTATCACCGTCATCGTTCCCGGCTGGCGGAGGAGGCGATGTTCCGTCCGTTCTTCGACTGGCATGAGAAGCACGGGCTGATCTGCGGGTTCGACCAGCAGGGGCCGGCGCGGCAGGGAAAACCTGCCGCCTGCGTGCAAATTTACGCGGACTACATGGCAACGCATCGCTGGTATGGCGCGCCGGGTGCCGACCTGCACGGGCACGCGAAAATTCACAGTTCGCTGGCCTGGCTTTATGGGCGTCCCCGTTGCTGGATGGAGGGTTTTCATTCCACCGGATGGGGAGGCACGATCGAGGAGACTTTTGACTGGCTGCTGCCGTGGTTGCGGGCAGGGGCGAATTTTTACAATCCGCACGCGGCTTACTACTCCACGCGCGGCGGATTCTGGGAATGGGCTCCGCCGTCGATGTGCTGGCGTCAACCGTATGCGCTGCATTACAAACCGTTTGCGGACACCGTGAGCAGGCTCTGCAAGGTGCTGGCCCAGGGCGTGCATGAGGCGGAGGTCGCGGTGCTCTTCCCCACACTCACCGCGCAGGCGGCGATGGGGGCCGAGGGCGAACTCGGTCGCTGGGCGGCGCCCCCCGAGGCCAAGGTGTGGGTTGATGGGGACGCCCGTCCGCTCAATGCCGCGACGAACGAAATCGCGGGATGCATGTGTTGGATGGATGCCATGCCCGGGGTGCTGGACGAGGTCGGCTTGGATTATCATTTTCTCGATGACGAAAGCCTGGCCGGCGCGGGCGTCGAGGGTGGACGATTGGCACTGCGCGGCTGCCGGTTTTCCACGGTGATTCTTCCGGCGATCGAAATCCTCGAGGCCGGTGGGGCGCGTCGTTTGCTGGAGTTTGCCAGGGCGGGCGGGACGATCCTTGCGCTTCATGAACTGCCCGCGCGGATTCTGGACGGCGACGCGGACTTGCTGGCGAAGCTGCGGGATTGCATCGAGCTGTGCCGTGATGCGGCCGCATTGCGGGTGAGGATGGAGTCGATGCCCCGCGCGATCTCGCTCGATCTGCCGGGATTGCACCGCCGCACCGAGGCCGGGCACATCTTGTTCATCCCGGCCTGCATGACGATGGGGACGGATGTCAAACGTCTGCAAGGTGGTGCCTGGTTCGAATACGAATCCTGCCGCTTGGATCCGACGCGGTATGCGAAGGATACGACCGTGCGCTTTGCCAAGCATCCCGGAAGCCTCGTGCGCTGGGATCCCGTGACCGGCACGCGCCGCACGGTCGAGGTCGATGCGGATGGCGCGGCCCGCGTGGATTTCGAGGGCTGCGCTTACGTGGTGCTCGCTTGGGACGATGCCGAAGGAACTCCGGCCATGCCCAAACTGCATGCTGATGCCATCGCGTTGTCCGATCGTTGGACCATGGATTATGTCCCGACGTTGAAGAACGCCTTCTTTGACATGGGTGACGCTGCCGATCCCGGCGTGGAGCTTCCGCGCACTTGGGCGCTCGGAAGCGAAGGACGGACCGTTTGGGCCGGGTTTGGCGTTTATGGCTGGAAGACCAAGGCTTGCGCGCCCGAGAAACTTCCGCCGGTGCCCGAGGCATTTCCCGCGCCGGGCTGGGAGCCCGTCGTTTACTCACCCGAGCGGGGGATTTTTAAGGATAGAATTCACCATTGGACGCTCGGCCCCAAGGGACATGTGCCCGAAGAATTTGTGGATCTGTGGGAGGTGGAGGCCGGGCAGTCGGTTCGCTTATGCGCGTTTGTTGATCTGGATGCGGAGGCAGAGTTCGTGCTCGCGGCGGGTTCCGCCGCCCAAAAATCACTGCGCGTGCACGATGAGGAATTCCGCGAAGCATCCGAAGCCCGCCTCTGGCTCCAGCCGCTGCGGTTGAAGGCGGGGCGGAACCGTCTGGAATTCGTGCTGACGGCCCGACGTTCGGAATGGCTGCGATTCCATTGGTCGTTGCTGCGGCCCGGCACCGAAAAGGAATTCCTCCGCCTCGAGCGCATTGCCGCTGCGGATGCCCCGAGCAAAGGATCCCGGCTGCGCTTCCGGAAGATTTTCCATTTGGCGTCAGCACTCACCCAGGCGCGTCTGCAGGTTGCCGTCCTCGGCGTGGGCCGCGTCTATTTTGATGGCAAATTGCTCGGACGTCAGGGCGGCTTTGACCCTTATGCCATGGATCTCCGCGTGCAGCCTTATGATTTGCCAGCGACCGCACCCGGCACTCATGAGATCATCGTGGAAGTCACCGACCCCGGTCAGCCCGGCGGCCTCTTTGCCGACCTGCTCGGTGAACTGGATGACGGCAACCGATTCACGTTGATGTCCGATGCCCTTTGGGAGGTCGCCCGTGACGACGCGTCGTTCACGCCAGTGGCCGTGCGCAGCAATCCCCATCTTGATCCCTCGTATGTCTGCCTCTGGCGCCGCCCGCATCCGCTGCCGGGCACCGCATGGCTGGAGGGGCCGCAGGCGGAGATCGTGTGTTCCCCTACCCTCTCCACCGGGCTCGCGCAGTGCATTCAGAATTTCGAATGGACGATTCCGCCAGGAGCCCGGACGATGACGATTCCGCTTTGCGAGGGAGCCGAAGCCGAACTCTTCATCGAGGACAAAAAAGTCATCCCACGCGATGGTTCCGTCTCACTTGGAGAATCGCCCGCACCGGCCCGCGCGGCGCGCATGGAAGTCCGCTCCACCCAACTCGACGGCGGCGTTTTTACTGGCCCGATCTCTTACAACTTTGGAAGCGGCACACTCTTGGCCGGTTCCTGGCACACGCAAGGGCTCGGCAATTACTCTGGAGCCATTCGGATGCGGCAGACGATTTCTTCGGACGAAGCGCACGAAGCGAACCTCGATCTCGGAAGTGTGCGTGGCACCGTCGAAGTCTGGTGCAATGGGCAATCTGCGGGCATGCGCTTCGCCGCGCCATGGACCTTCGATTTGCCCCTCCGCCCCGGCGAAAACACGATCGAGCTTCTCGTAACCAACACGCTCGCACCGTGGATGCAGGCCTGGAGCCCGACGGCATTTCTCTCCTCCGATCAATTGCCCTCTGGAGTGATGGGACCGGTGAAGCTCACCACAAGGGCATAAACAACCGTTTCCCTCCTTAATGAACTTATGAAAAGACTCTTGCCCGCCCTGCTCTCCACCACAGTCTCCCTCGCTATGTCAATGATGCCGGTGATTGTCCACGCCGAACCGCCGGCCCAGCCCGCACCCAAGCGCATTCACTACTTTGGCAACAGCCTCACCGACACGCTCCTTTATGGCTTCTTCAAAAATCTGTCGGACAATGCCGGGCATCCGCTGGAGTGGAAACGGGAAATGGCTCCGGGCGTTCCGGTCAATCACTGGTGGAAAGCCAAACCCAACTGGGAGCAGAAACTGACCGACGAAAAATGGGATGTGGTGACGCTGCAACCGTTCGCGCAGTTTGAGCTGGAATACGAAGCGAGCGAAAACTTCGCGAAGTTTCTCCAGGAAAAGCAGCCGGACACCCAGCTCTATATCTTTGCCCAGTGGCACGGGCGGCGCACGGGGGACTGGACGGCGGACTTCACCAAGCAGGCGGATTACGTCGGGATGGGAGACTTGGCGGCCGGCGATTGGCGCAGCGGCTACAAGAAGGAAGTGGCCGAGTCTTCGTGGCTGGAAAACGTGGCCGCCGCAGGCCAGGCGGCTGGCGAGCCGGTCAAACTCGAGCGCTCGCTCAAGAGCGAATATGAACTCATCGTGCAGGGACTGCGCGGGCGCGTGCCGATGAAAAATCCGGTCAAGCTAATCCCGGTCGGCCATGTGATCGAATTGCTCGACAGCAAAATGCGCGCAGGATTGGTTCCCGGCTACACGACGCCGTATCAGATGTATGGCGACGGGGTCCACCTCGACAACGTCGGCTCCTACATCACCGCTTGCACGTTTTACTCCACGATTTTCAAGACCAGTCCGGTCGGATTGCCGATCGGCGAGTATCAGGCGGATCCCAAGAGCAACGAAAGGCGCACGCCCATCTCCGACGAGCTGGCCAAGGTCATCCAGGAGACGGTCTGGGAAGTTGTGTCCACCCATCCGCTCACTGGCGTCACCACCGATGAAAAAGTGAAAGTGGCCACCGCATCCCTGCCGCACAGCGTGCAGGGCGAACCGTATCGGACCACATTGCTGCCCGCCTTCGGCAAGACTCCGTATGCATGGAGTGTGGCCTCGGGCAATCTGCCCGAAGGTCTCACGCTCGAACCCAGTGGCGTGCTCGCCGGAACGGCCTCGGGCAACCCCGCCGATTACAAGGTGACCTTTGCCGTCAAGGATGCGGCAGGTGGCACGGCCACCCGCGAGTTGACGATCAATGTCGAACCTGACACCACCCCCGCGATCACCGCTACAGCCGCCCTGCCCGACCGACGGCTGGGTGAAAATTTCACCTTGAAACTGACCTCCGAAGGCGGCAACGGCGCGATGCAATGGGAACCGGTCCCGCGTGAAGGCGGTCTGCCACCCGGGCTTATGCTCCACCCCGATGGCACGCTGTATGGTTCTCCGGGAAAGGAAGGCGAATTCTCGTTCGAACTCAAAGTGGCCGATGCCGATGCCAAGACCCCGGAATCGGCCACGCAAACCTTCACTCTCAAAGTCACACCGCCCGGCCCCGGCGTCTTCCGCGTCCGAGCCCTGCCTGCAGGCAGCGCCGATCCGACGGTGGACGGCGTGCTCGACGAACCGTTCTGGGACTTGAAGGAACCGATCACCAAAAAGGTCATGGGCGAAACCACGAACGTCCAAGCTTTCTTTGACATCGTTCGTAATGGCGGGAACATGTTTGTCGCCATCAAGGTGATCGACCCCGACCGCCATGTGAAACTCGATAAGATTGCCGAAGGTGACTCATTGTTCGTCTATCTCGATGTCCTCAACAACCGCGAGAAGGTCTACAACTTCGATGACCGCGTGGTCGGGATTGCGCCGACTAAAGAATGGTATAACGCCGTCCTCGTAGCCCCCAGCGGCTTCGGACATCAGGGCAAAATCACCCTGACCGAGGATGGCTACACCGCCGAGTTCTGGCTCAACTACTGGGCACTCGCCTTCGATGCCTCGAATCTTCCGGGCGTCATGGGCTTCGACATCGGCATCAAAGACGATGACAGCGGGACCGGCGTGGAAAGCGAAGTCGTCTGGCAGGGCACCGCCGACAACTTCACCCAGCCCGACCAGTTCGGCACGCTCATCATAGAAGCGGATCCAAAACCGCAGCCTTAGACGGCATAAATCGCAGCAGCCTCCACATTCCAATTTATGAATCTCTACGTTTTACTTCTCCCCTTGTCGTTGTTTTTGACCCTTTCCGCGCCTGCTCAAACTCCCTCTCCATCGCCGACAGCAGCACCCGCAACAACAGCCGCTGCCCCGCATCGTTCCGGCGGGCAGGTGCTGATGGAACGCTTCCGCGCCTCCGGCGAAACGGGGATCGTCCAGGTCCTTGTCTCGATCTTCGGCGGGGCGTTCGCCGTCGAGCGCTTCCTCCGCCTCCGCCGCAAAAACATCTCGCCCAGGGGCCTGTTCACCAAGGTTCAGGACCTCTGGCGCGAGGGGAAATTCGCCGAGATCGAAGCCCTGGCCCAATCCCAGCCGAGCACCTTCACCCGGGCGGTCTCTCTTCTGGCCCAATACCGCAACCATCCGGTCGCCGATCTTTCCGTCACGGTGAACGACCTGATCGCCCGCGAGATGGATGCCAGCCTGCAGCGCGCCTATCCGCTCGGCGTGGTGGCCACCATCCAGCCGCTCCTCGGGCTCTTCGGCATGGTCATGGGCATGATCGAGAGCTTTGAGACCGTGGCCCTCGCGGGCGCGCTCGGCAACCCGGCACAGCTGGCCTCGGGCATCTCCGAGGCTCTCACCACCACCGCCCTCGGCATCGGCCTGGCCATCCCGTTCCTCGTGCTCTACCACTATTTTAAAAATAAGACGAACGGCTATGCCCTCCTGCTCGAGGAGCAGATCTCCGTGCTGATCGTCGAGTGGTTCATGAAATCCAAGGACGCCTCCCGGTGAGAGCGCGTCGCCGCAATGACGATGAGTCGTTCGAGATCAACCTGGTCCCGATGATCGACTGCATGCTGATCCTGCTCATCTTTTTCATGGTCGCCACGACCTTGAAACACATGGACAAGGAACTGCCCATCGAACTGCCCGTCTCCACCGCCGCCGTCTCCACCAATGCGGAGGATAATTTGCTCATCCTGGGTGTTGATGAACGCGGGAACAAATACCTCGGCAGCACGGCCATTTCCAAGGAGGAGATGATCCGCACCCTGGACAAGGCGGGCCAACAAAGCGTGAAGCCGCGCGTGCGGATCGATGCCGACCGCAACACGCGGTATGAAGATGTCATCGAATTGGTCGAGCTCTGCCAGTTCAACAACCTGCGCGACATCGGCCTCCGCACCCGCTCAGACAACCCGCCCCGTTGAACACGCGCCTCCAGTCCGAGCAGGGAATGGGGCCCTGGTGGATCATTTCGCTGCTGGTCCACCTGAGCCTCTTTGCCGCCCTGCTCTTTTTCCTTCCCTCTCCGACCGCGCTCCTCCCCTCCTCCAATTCCCCGGCCCCGTCGGCCGCCAGCCCGGAAAAAATGCGTCAGGTGGCGGAAGACATCCGTGCGCGGGAAAGCGAATCCCTGCGCGCCAAGGTGAACGAACTCCAACGCCTCAGGGAGGAAATGGGCGAATTTCAAAAGGAGGCCTTCGAACGCCTGAACGAACTCAACCAGAAAAACGGCTCTTCCGCCGGCACCGCGCAGTCCATCTCTGCGACCGACCCCGGCAAATCCGAAATCGGCTCCGCCAAATCGATCCCGGAACTCTACGACATGGCGCGCCGCATCGAAAATGCCCTGGCCGCTTCCTACCAGGATGCCCGCGCCGCGGAGCTGGCTGCGATCCAGAACCTCCCGATTGAGGAGGCCCGCAAGCTCACCGAGACGACCCGACCCGTGCGGCCCGAACTCGACAGTGCGGCCCTCACCGGCGACACCGCCGATGCCGCCGGTCTGCAAAAACAGGAGGAGCAGATTCTTGCCGCCCGCAAGGAAGTGGCAGGCATGCTGGCCCAAGCCAACAATATCCTCAGTCAGGTCCGCCCGGACGAAGGAGGCGTGAGCGTCACCGCCGAATCGCTCGCGTCCCTGGGCGACCACGCCCGCGAAATGGAAAATGCAGCCATGGCCAGCGAGGGCACTCCCGCGCGCGACCTCACCAGCTTAATGGCAAAGGGAGGAAAGGACGGAACCCCGGCGGGCACCCCGCAAGAAGCACCCCCCGGCGCGACGAGTTCGCCCGGCGGCCAACCCCCGTCTCCTCCACGCCAATTCCAGTCCGTGCCCGGACGCACGTTGGCATCCGGCCCGGCCTTCATCGAGAAAGGCAAGGACGGAACCTGGATGTTCCTCGACAGCTGGTATCTCATCGGCCCCTGGCCGAATGAAAATCGCCGGAACATCGACACCAAGTTCCCCCCGGAATCCATCATCAACCTCGACGCCATCTACCAGAATGAATCCGGCAGAAAACTGGGATGGCGTTTCCACCAATCGGGAGGGGAGATGATCGTGCCGCCTGGGCTGGGCGAATACCAAATCTACTACGCATTTACCGAACTTCGCTCCGAAACGGACTGCGACCGCTGGATCGCCATCGGCAGCGACGACCAGTCGAAGGTCTGGGTGAATGACCAACTCGTGTGGAAAAGCAGCGACATCCTCAAGGGCTGGAACCCGGGTGAGGGACTCCGGAAAATCCGCCTCAACCGCGGCATCAACCGCATCCTCGTGCGTCTGGAAAACGGCCACCTTCTCGGAGGTTTTTCCATCATCACCAAAATCGAATGACGCGATTTTCCAATGAAACCCCATCAAAACAAAACCCTCGCGCACCGTGACCGGGCGGCAGACCTTCTCACCCACCTGACACCCGAAGAAAAAATCGCCCAACTCGGCGGTTGGATCATGCCGTATGCGCTGCGCAGCGGCGCGGATCCGGAGTTGGACAACGCCATGAAAGCGGCCTTTGCCAACGGCCTCGGCACGATCAGCTATGTGAACATGGGGCATCCGCCGGCCACAGGGGTTGCTTGGGTGAACTTGATCCAGCGTCACTTCGTCGAAAACACACGCATGGGCATCCCGGCGCTCTTCTGCGAGGAGTGCGCGTGGGGCCATGTCGCCATCGGCGCCACCGCCATGCCGGAACCTCCCTCGATGGGCTCGACATGGGATCCGGATCTGGTCGAGCGCTGCTACGGCGCTGTCGGAGTCGAGTGTCAGTCCCGCGGTGGTTCGCTGGCCCACACGCCGGTGGCCGATCTGGCGCGCGACCCGCGCTGGGGGCGTTCGTGCGAAAGTTTCAGCGAAGATCCGATGCTCGCCGGAGCCATGGTCGCCGCCGCCGTGCGCGGACTGCAAGGCGGCCCCGACGGCCCGCAGCCCGGACACATCGCCGCCACGGTGAAACATTTTGCCGGCTTTGCGCAGAGCGACGGCGGACGCCAGATGGGCACGGTCAACTTCGGACGCACCGCCCTGCTCAACGAAATCCTCCCGCCGTTCCGCGATGCCGTCGAGGCCGGGGTCGCAGCCGTCATGCCCGCCTACCCGGAAATCGACGGCACACCCTGCCATGCCAACCGCTGGCTGCTGCACGAGGTCCTGCGCGAGAAGTGGGGGTTCCAGGGATTGGTCACCGCCGACTACGGCGGGATAAATAATCTTCACGACCCGCATGCGATTGCCGAATGCCCCACCGCGGCCGCCCGCCTCGCCCTCGAAGCCGGCGTGGATATGGACCTGCCCGAGCTAAACAATTTCCCGCACCTCATCCCGCTCATGGACGATCCGGAAATCCGCGCACGCGTGGATGCCGCCGTGCTGAAAGTGCTCGAATTGAAATTCCAGCTCGGGCTCTTTGAAAATCCGTATCCCGATGCGGACCGGGCCGCAGCCACAACCGGCGCTCCCGCCCATCACGCCTTGGCCGAAGAAGCCGCACTGGCCTCGGTGATCCTGCTGAAAAACGAGAAGCACCTCCTCCCGCTCGATCCGTCCAAGCTCAAGCGCGTGGCCTTGCTCGGGCCCCATGCGGCGCTGAAACAACTCGGCGACGACCGGCCCGCGCGGGTCACCATCGCCGAAGGCCTGCGTGCCGCACTGCCCGCAGAGGTCGCACTGGCCGTCGTGCCCGGATGCCGGCTCACGACCAAAGACGACGTCGCCCCGACCTACCTGGCAGAGACAGCGAACCAAGGACTCACCACCTTGCAGCGCATGGATGTCGATCCGTCCACCGCTGCACTCTTCGCCGACGAACGCGCCCAAGTCCTGCCGCTCGAGGCCGAAGCCGCCGGGATCGCGGAGGCGGTCGAGGCAGCCCGCAACGCCGATGTCGCCATCCTCTGCCTCGGCGATAGCAAACATTGCGCGGGAGAAAACTACAGCCCCGCCCGCCGGGGCGACCGCGATGATGTCGGTCTGGTCGGCAACCAACTCGAGTTGCTCCGCGCCGTCGTCGCGACCGGCACCCCCGTGGTGGTCGTGCTCTGCCACGGCCGCGCCCTCGCGCTCGGCGAAGTCGTGCCGCTCGCCGATGCCATCGTGGATCTCTGGGAATGCGGCGAGGCCCGCGGAAGCGCACTCGCCCGCGTCCTGCTCGGCCTTTGCGAACCGCGCGGACGCCTCGCCTTCACGCTCCCGCTCACCACGGGCAGCCTTCCGGTTCATTACAACCAGCGTCCCCTCGGCCTCGCCCGCGAATACGCATTCCGCGACACGAAGATCGCGTTCCCGTTTGGCTTCGGCCTTGGCTACACCGAGTGGGCCTACGCCACACCGACCGCACCGGAATCCGCATCCATCGGCGAGACGGTCACCGTGGAAGTGAAGGTCACCAACACCGGCGCACGCCCCGGCAGCACGGTCGTGCAGTGTTATCTGCGCGACGAATTCGCCGCCGTCGCGCTTCCCCGCATCCGCCTCGCCGGCTGGGCCCGGGTCGAAGCTTCACCGGGCGAAACCGTCACCGCCTGCATCACGATTGCCCCGCGCGCGTTTGCCTACCACGACGCCTCAGGCACCGAACGCACCGATCCCGGCACCTTCACGCTCTTCACCGGACCGAACAGCGGGGATACCGCTTCGACTCATATCGATCTGCTGGAGCTCGTGTGCCAGCCTTCTCCGTAAAACCCCACCATGCCCAAGCCACCCTCTGAATTTCACGTCTGCGCACTCAAGGGTGACGACTCCAATGCCGGCACGTCCGAGAAACCGTTTTTAACCATCATGGCCGCCGCCCGCGTTGCCCAACCAGGGGACACGATCACCGTCCACGCGGGCGTCTATCGCGAGCGCGTCAATCCACCATGTGGTGGAGAGTCCGACGCCCGCCGGATCGTTTATCAGGCGGCACCCGGCGAGCGCGTGGAAATCAAGGGCTCAGAAATTGTCACGGGTTGGACAAAAGCCGGACGCGATGTCTGGTCCGCCTCTGTCCCGGACGCGTTTTTTCACGGTTTCAATCCGTTCGCCGATCCTCTTTGCGGCGATTGGTTTTTTGCAAAGGGTGGCGTCCATCACAGCGGGGCGGTTTACATCAACGGCGTGGAGTTACCCCAATCCACCAGTTGGGCCGCCGCTATGGTTTATCATCCGTGCTCGCAGAATCTCTGGCATGCGGAGGTTCAGGATGGCGTGACGACGATCTGGGTGAGGTGCCCCGGGGTGAATCCGAATGAGGCGCTGGTGGAGGTCAACGCACGCCGGACGGTTTTTTATCCCGATAAGCCCGGGATCGATTTCCTCACCGTGCGCGGCTTTGTGATGAGCCAGGCGGCGACTCCCTGGGCGCCGCCGACTGCCGAGCAAATCGGACTGATCGGCACGAACTGGAGCAAGGGTTGGATCATCGAGAACAACGAGGTCTCACACTCCCGATGCACTGGGATTGCCTTGGGAAAATACGGCGACGAATTTGACAACAAAGCGGCCGACACGGCGGAGGGTTACATCGAAACCATCCAGCGCGCATGGGCGGCGGACTGGAAAAAAGAGAATGTTGGCCATCACATCGTCCGAAAAAATCACATCCACCACTGCGAGCAGGCCGGCATTGTCGGCAGCCTGGGCGCGATCTTCAGTGAGGTCACCGACAACCTGATTCACGACATCCACCAGCAGAAGAATTTTGACGGAGCCGAGCAGGGCGGAATCAAATTTCACGGTGCCGTCGATGTCCTCATTGCCCGGAACCAGATCTTCCGCGCCCACACCGGCATCTGGCTCGATTGGATGACCCAGGGCACGCGCGTCACCTGCAATCTCCTTCACGAAAATCGTGAAGATCTGAGCCTTGAAGTGAACCACGGGCCCTTCGTCGTGGATCACAATATTTTTCTCTCGAAATTGAACCTTATTGACCGCTCCCAAGGCGGCGCCTACGTGCATAACCTGTTTGCGGGGAGAATCTGGGCGTTCCATTCCCCGAAAGAAGGTCGCCTGACTCCCTGGCTCCGCCCCCACTCCACTGAACTCGGCGGAATGAATGGCCTCCCATTCGGCGACGACCGCTTTATCAACAATATCCTCTTCGACCTCGAGGATCTTGAAAGCTACCGCGAAGCCCCGTTGCCGGTTTTGCTCGAAGGCAACGTTTCGCTCAAAGGAACTCCCGGGTTGAGTGACGGAAAAGAGGGTCGCCATCTGCACTTCCACTACGACGCAGGCGCATCCGGTTCCCTCGACCTGATCACTACGGAAAGGCTCGGACGCGCTGCCATCCCCGGCCTTCCGTTTGAATCGGCGGACGGCCAACCCGTGCGCTTCGATACCGATTATTTCGGGCGGCCCCGCGGGTCATCGCGAGTCGCGCCCGGCCCGTTCGCGGAGCAGACGACCCTCGGAGAAATTTCCCTTCGGATTTGGCCTCTTCCCGCATGAGCACAAAACCCGCCTTTTCGCTGGCCGAACCCGAGGTTCGCTACCAGATGTTGCGCCCCGCGCAAATCGTTCAACGGCGCGAAGCCACTCCGGTTGCCTATATCCCGCTGGGGAATCTGGAATGGCATGGCCCGCACAACCCGCTGGGGGCGGATACGCTGCAGGCCGAGGGAATCGCCATCCGGGCGGCGCAGGAAGGCGGGGGACTCGTTTTGCCGCCGCTCTGGTATTTTTCGCCGCTGCACGAAACGACCGGATGGATCGAGAACGACAGGGCCGGCATCGCCCGTGAAATGGCTTTGCCGGTGGAAAACTTTGTCTTGGCCGACCGGGAGGAACAGGTGCGGGCCGCCAATGAACGTTACCAACGGGCGCTGTTTAACATCCTCGAATTCGCAGAAATCCTCGAGTTCAAAGTCGGCGTGTTGATAGCGGGGCATTACCCGCTGATCGGCCATGCGCTGGCGGCGGTGCACCAATTTGCCCAGACGCGATTCCTCAATCCGGCCCGGCCTGCAGGCTCTTCCGGCAATTTGCTGCCTTGGGCTTTCAGTGAGCCCACACTCCGGGGGCAACTGGAGGAAAATTGGAATGTCGGGGATCATGGAGGCGGATGGGAAACATCGAACCTCATGGCGCTTTATCCGCAAACTGTTGACCTCTCGACGCTGCCTGCCAAAGGCGAACCGCTGGTCGGCGTTGGTGGCCAGCACGCACCACAGGATGCAACTCCCGAACAAGGCCTGCTGGCAATCAACCATTGTGCCGCTCTGGTCGTTCGGGATACCCGGCACCGGCTCGAGCATCCGGATTGGTATCGTCATCCGGCTTACACCATGGTGCAGGGACATTGGCAACGGGCGGATAAGGAACGAGACGAACATGATTAGCATGAGACACGAGATAAATCCCATCTACCGCGAAGGCGAATCTGTTGCTCGTGCATGATTATGACCACACAGCATTTTCAGAAGCCCGGTTTGCCTCTCCTTCGTGTCTCCGACGCCAAACGGGCAGCCCGGCACTGGGTGGAGGAGAAGGCCCCGTCCTTCCACTCCTTTCGCGGTGCCTTGCTGCGGGGCTCCACCGTGTGGATGCAGGACGACGAGCCGTGGGATGACGCCTCGGACGTCGACGTCACGATCTACTTCGCCGACCCGCACGAGACGATCAGGCACCAGAAGTTGCGCTACGAGGGCGTCGTGCTGGAGCCATCACCGAGCAACATTGACGCCATCGCCGATCCCGAACGTCTGCTCGGGAACCCCTACGATGCTCATAACTTTTTCAAGGGATGCGTCCTCGCCGACGTGGATGGGCAGCTCGCCCGGACGTGTGCGGCGGTTCAGGCTCGCTACCACCGCGCAGAACACGTTCGGCAGCGACTGGAATGGGTTCGCGGCAATGCGGTGGGGAAACTCACCTGGGCCAAGGACGCAAGAGGCACCGACGCCTTGCCGCATCACCTCGGGTTCATCCTGGGTCTGCGAAACATCGCGGCGTTGCTGCCCATTGCCGCCTGCATCAACCCAACCATGCGCCGGTGCATTCAATATGCCGGCGACATCCTTGCGGGCTACGGCCGGCGAGATCTGCACGAGGAGTTGCTGGGGTTGCTCGGCAGCGCCGACCTGACGGCGGAACAGGTCGAACGGCATGTCCGCATCCTGCCTGCGATGCAGGAGGACGCCCGCAGCGTGTTCCGCACCGAATACTTTGGCAGCTTCGAACTCGATCCGTTGATTCTTAGCAAGTCGCTCGCGGGCATCGATCGCATGGTCTCGACAGGATACGCGAGGGAGGCGTTCCTTTACGTGCATTTCCTGCATTATGCCTACCACAGCGCCATCGCAAACGACGGGGACAACGTCTTGCGCCGACGCTATCGCCCGCACTTCGATGCGCTGATGGCAGAGAGCGGGATCAACGGCCTGGCCGATCTTCAGGCGCGCCACCGTGCGGCCCTGGCCTATCTCGACCGGTTGTCCGCATTTCTCTACGAGCGGTCTGAGCTGCCCAACCCCTGAAAAGCAGATGGGATCCCGGGATTTGAGTTTTCTTGATTGTTCTCAATTCGCCCAGGGTGTCGGCAAGGGCACAAGCTGGGCGCCTGTGTAGAGGACGATGCCTGCAAGAAATTTTCTGCCCAACGGCTTTTGTTTCCTGCCTTCCTGCTTTCCTCAGTAAACTCCGAATCATTGCTTTCGAATGAGGAAAACAGGAAAAGCGCATCAGCCAGACTTTGTGAATAAAGAAGAACCATCAGCCACCGGGCCGTCGGAAGCACTTTCCCATCGGCAAGTTGCCCGGTCGATGAGACTGAGCATTTTCGCAGGGTCGCTCGGGATGCTCTGGATGTCGCTCTCCGTCGGACTGCCCCTAACGATGTTTATGGAGGCGCTCGGTGCCAGTGGTGTGCTCATCGGGTTGATCACCGCGGTGAGGTTGACCAGCATGGCTGCGCAGATTCCGGGGGCGATGCTGGCCGAAGCCATGGGCTCGCGCAAGCGGGTCTGGGCCGCCCTGGCCTTGTCGCACCGCGCCTTGTGGTTCATTCCAGCCGGCCTCGCGTTGGTTGCGCACACCGGCGAGCCATGGATTCCCGTGGTGGTCGTGCTGGCCGTGACCCTGAGCGAATTGCTCGGCAACGCGAGCGGAGCGCCCTGGCTGAGTTGGATGACCGATCTGATCCCCGGCCGATCGAGCGGGAAGTTTTGGGGAAACCGGCAGAGCGTGATCACGGCAGTTTCATTGGGCGGCCTCTGGCTGGCGGGCTTTTTGCTGGATTCCTATGATGGACGCCAACAGTCCGCGAGCCTCGCCGGTTTTGCGGTCGTCTTTGCGCTGGCGGCGGTTTTGGGACTGCTTGACATCATCATCCACCTCGGAGTTCCGGAACCCGCCCGCGCCGTTGTCCAGAAAGGGACATCGATCTGGGGACGCCTGCTGGCCCCGGTGCGCAGTGAGGCCTTCCGGCGGTTGACGCTGGCCGTCGGCGTGTGGAGCTTCGGGTTTGCCATGGTGGGAACCTTCGGCATCGTTTACCTCAAGAAAGAATTCGGTCTGAGCTACTCCGAACTGGCGGCCCTCACGGTAGCGGGAGCCGTCGGTTCGGTGGTGTCTAGCTACTTCCTCGGACGGTTGATCGACCGTGTGGGTTCGCGCATTTCAGCCGGCCTCCTCTTTCTGACGGCACCGCTCAGCATGCTGGGATATTTTTTTATCGGGGAAGGATTTTACGAGTTTGCCGGCTACAAGGTCTCCAGCGTGACCTTCGTAATCTTTTTAACGAGTATTGCAGGAGGAGCGCTCTTCTCGGGCGTTGGCCTCTGCCAGATCCGGCTTTTGGGCGTGTTGTCGGAAGCCTCCGGCCGGACCATGTGGATGGCGGTGCATGCGTGCCTGATCGGCCTGCTCGCCGCGCTGGGTCCGTTGGCGGGTGGCGTCGTGATGGACTGGTTCACGGCCCACCCGATCGGCTGGGATTTGCCGGGCGGGATCGAGTTTTCATTCTATCATGTGCAGATTCTCATATTTTTGGTGGTGGCGTGGGGGGTGGCCCTGCCGGTTCTTCTCAGCGTTCGCATGCCGGAGGGTGAGATGCCATTCAATGCGGCCGTCTCCGAAATGTTGCTGACAAGTCCGGTTCAGGTGGTTCGTAATTTTTACAATATCAGCCTTATGACCACCGGAGCCACGCGGCGGGAACGGGCCGGTGCGGCCCGCAAACTTGGTGGCACTCGCACACGTCTTGCTGTCCCCGATCTCGTGGCAAAGTTGGACGACCCCTCGCTCGACTTGCAGGAAGAGGCGGTCGAGGCGCTCGGTTCCATCGGGTCGCCGCAGGCCGTGGATGCGCTGCTGGCCCGCCTCTATGACCCCGCAGCCCTGATAGCACCGCAAATCTGTCGAGCCCTCCGTCAAGCGGCCGATCCCCGCGCCGTGGATGCTCTCATCGGCCAACTGACATCCGCAGACCGCGAAGTTGTCATCGAAAGTGTGCGGGCGCTCGGAGTCATAGGGGAACGACGGGCCATTCTCGGCATCCTCGACCTCATGAAGGAAACGCGCGACAGCAAATTGCTGGCCGTCAGCAGCGAGGCGCTTGCGCTGCTGGGTGAGTTGTCGGCCGCTTATCGGATCATCCCCCAGATGCGTGAGACCGAAAGCCGTGCGCTCAAACAGGCGCTTTCCTTGGCTCTGGGAGATCTCCTCGGAGAGCGCGAAGTTTTTTATCAACTACTGATCCTTGACCGCGAAACCTCTGGAACCGGTGCATCCAAGGCGCTCGGTCGCCTCGCCCGGAGGATCAAAAAACATTTCCCGCGAGCGCTCCGCCAACTCGAATCGATTGAGGAATTGGAGGCTGCATACGAAAGGGATGACATCCCGAAATGTTCCGGCCTCCTCCTTCACCTCGGGCTGCATCTGATCCAGTTTATCCACCGCCTCCAACTCACTCTTGACGCCGATCAGGCCATGCTGAACCTGATGGAATGCGACCGCCAGGCCGGTATCACGGTATGGTATCTCAAGATTCTCGATGAGCCCTGGATGATCCATGGCCGCGACGCCCGGGATTCCGCCGACATCCTCCTTGGCATTCACATCCTCACCAGTCTGATGGCCACCTATGACAAAAAAGCTCAAAACGAACCCTCCCGACCGGGTTAATCAGAGACTGGTAATAGGTTAACGAATGGGGCGTTTGTTTGATGGGATGGCAGCCTCTAGGAAATACAACGGTCGCCTTCCTTGGTCTCATCGTCCCCATTAATCCCATTCTTCCTCTCAACAACGACGCCCGCGGTCCGTCATGGCTGCGCCGGATTTGCTGAGAATTTCGATTACTTGAAAAGACAGTCATGACCCCGAACGAAAACATTAACCTAATTTCAGCAGTTGAGAAGAGGTGAAGTGAGCGCAACGCGCTGGTAGTATGGGGATTGATGAAGAAAACGAGAGCATTGAGGGTTCACCCGCAGGGTGAAGAGACTTTTGTGTTTCCAACGGCAGGCGGGACCGTGCGGCTGAGCATGAGCGGGGACGCGCTGACGCCCTACGGCGGGATCGTTCCCTGGAGCGCGTTCGTGCGACGATGCGGCATCT